>CAVFBA010000086.1:0-2664 GCA_963620665.1 bacterium | reverse complement strand
ACTACACCGACGCTCACAACTTGTGCGAGTTCGACTACGACGCCGACGGCAACCCTGTCATCACTGGCGTTGTCAAGATAACCATTGAGTAGTACATTAATCCCTAAGACCTTTGGCCTGGCAGGGCGTGACAAAAGCGTCCTGCCAACGGTCAACGGGGATAAGGATTTCAAGATGGATTCAATATATAAAGATATTACTGTCCGCTAAACCCCAGAAAAGGACGTAAAACACCCGCACCTCACCCCTCTTCCCTAACCAATAGCCCCCTGCTTGCGGCGGAAATCTGTGGAAGTCCACAGATTTCCGCCGCAAAACGCATTAAAATCGCTCCCTCAACACACCACAAAGCGATGCCCGCAAGCCACAGTCAGCAGTAAAGACATCTTTTCTGACCATCATTCTGACCACCATTCTATCAGTTCTCCTCTCACTCTTTTTGAGCTATACACAAAAAAATCCCGCACAGCCGAAGCTATGCGGGATTTAAACTATTGATGTTGTTGAGGGTTATTTGACCTCTTCAAAATCTACGTCGGTGACGTCATCACCAGCCTTGCTGTTCTGCTGTGAGCTGTTCTGCTGTGAGTTGCTCTGTGAGCTTTGCTGCTGTTGCTGCTGCTGGCCGCCGCTCTGTGAGTACATGTCTTGTGAAGCGGCTTGGAAGGCGGAGTTGAGTTTAGCCGATGCAGCGTCGATGGCGGCTATATCCTGGTTCTTGTGAGCCTCTTTGAGTTCCTTGAGAGCCTCCTCGATAGGAGCCTTCTTATCGGCAGGGATCTTGTCGCCATACTCTTTCAGGCTCTTCTCGGTTTGGAATATTAGGCTGTCGGCGCCATTGACCTTCTCGACCTTCTCCTTAGCGGCGTTATCTGCCGCCTGGTTAGCCTCGGCTTCGGCCTTCATGCGCTTAATCTCAGCGTCGGAGAGTCCAGACGATGCCTCGATGCGGATGCTCTGCTCCTTGCCAGTGGCTTTATCCTTGGCTGTGACATTCAGGATGCCGTTGGCGTCGATGTCGAAAGTCACCTCAATCTGAGGCACGCCACGTGGTGCGGGTGGGATATTATCGAGGATGAACTGTCCGATGGTCTTGTTGTCCTTAGCCATAGGACGCTCGCCCTGAAGCACATGGATGTCGACTGAGGGTTGGTTGTCGGACGCGGTAGAGAATACTTGGCTCTTGCGTGTCGGGATGGTGGTGTTGGCGTCGATGAGCTTGGTCATGACACCGCCCATGGTCTCGATGCCGAGTGACAGAGGGGTGACGTCGAGCAGGAGGACATCCTTAACCTCGCCAGTCAGGACGGCACCCTGTATGGCGGCTCCGATAGCCACGACCTCATCGGGGTTCACGCCCTTGGAAGGCTCTTTGCCGAAGAAGCTCTTCACGGCCTCTTGGATGGCGGGGATACGTGTGGAGCCACCTACGAGGATGACCTCGTCGATATCTTTGACTGTCAAGCCGGCATTCTCCAATGCGCTACGGCATGGTGCGATGGTGCGCTGGATGAGGTCGTCGATGAGTTGTTCGAATTTAGCCCTCGTCAAGGTCTTGACCAAGTGCTTGGGCACGCCACCTTGGGCAGTGATATATGGCAGATTGATTTCGGTGGAGGCGGTGCTTGAGAGTTCAATCTTAGCTTTCTCGGCAGCCTCTTTGAGACGTTGCAATGCCATGGGGTCTTGGCGCAGGTCTATGCCCTCCTCGTTTTTGAACTCATCGGCGAGCCAGTCGATGATACGATGGTCGAAGTCGTCGCCGCCGAGGTGAGTGTCGCCATCGGTAGCCTTGACCTCGAATACGCCATCGCCAAGCTCGAGGACGGAGACATCGTGCGTGCCACCGCCGCAGTCGAATACGACGATCTTAGAGTCGGCGTTTTTCTTGTCGAGGCCGTAGGCCAGTGCGGCAGCGGTAGGCTCGTTGACGATACGGCGCACTTTGAGACCTGCGATCTCGCCAGCCTCTTTAGTGGCCTGACGCTGAGAGTCGTTGAAATAGGCAGGGACGGTGATGACGGCCTCTGTGACTTCTTCGCCGAGGTGGTCTTCGGCTGTCTTCTTCATTTTCTGAAGGATCATTGCCGAAATCTCCTGGGGGGAGTAGAGGCGACCGTCGATGTCGACGCGAGGGGTGTTGTTGTCGCCGCGCTTGACGGTATAGGGGACACGCTCTATCTCTTTTGTGAGGCGGTCGTAGGTTTCGCCCATGAAACGTTTGATAGAGTAGATTGTTTTATGAGGGTTGGTGACGGCCTGACGTTTGGCAGGGTCTCCTACCTTACGCTCACCACCGTCTACGAACGCTACTACTGAAGGTGTGGTGCGCTTGCCCTCGCTGTTGGTTATGACAACGGGCTCGCCGCCTTCCATGACTGCCACGCAAGAGTTTGTCGTGCCAAGGTCGATTCCAATAATCTTAGACATATTGATGTTATATTTTAAGTTCTAAGTGTACTTAAAAAAATATTATGTCCGCTTGCCTTTTTAGGCGCGGACATCTGCATATAGTCAAAGGTCGTGCCAAACTTGGGAACGTGCTATTTTGTCATGTTTTAGTGGTGGCGGGGGTGGTTTTTGACATTATGTCAGGAAGGGGAGGGTGACAAAATGGCGGAGGGTGGTGTGTGTTTGGCGGGTTTTGGGGGAGAGGGGGGAGAG
>CAVFBA010000085.1:0-2704 GCA_963620665.1 bacterium | reverse complement strand
GGATGGGTACGCCTGCGGCGTGGGGGGGGTGGGGTTTAGTTCATGAGTTTGAGGGCTCGGTCGCGCCAGTCGTCGGGGGAGATGAAGGAGAGGGTTTTGAAGTGCGCGGAGAGTTCGGTTGGGGATTTGTAGCCTACGCGGTCGGCGATTTGTGTGAGTGTTTCTTTTGGGTAGCGGATGAGGAGGGTTTGCGCGTAGCTGACACGTAGTCGGTTGATGTAGTTGTTGAAGGAGTGGTCGTCGGAGTCGCATATTGCGATGGCTACTTCGGAGACGTCGCGGTGTATGTCGGCAGCGAGGTGTTCGATGGTTATGCCTTTGTGTGTGAAGTGGAGTTTGTCTTCCCAGTTTTTGATGAGCCAATGGATTTGCGAGATGTCGGCTTGTGATATTTGGCCGCCGGCGAGTGGGGTGTCGAGGTGTACGACACGGTCGATGAGTTCGAAGTAGTCGTAGTAGTTGATGATGGTGGTGCAGGTGTGGATGTAGACGCATCCTCCGATGAACATGTAGATGGTGTTGTAGGATGGGGGCATGACGGCTGCGATGGGCGCTGTGAGTCCGAATATGACGAATGGGATGACGCCCTGGCTTAGTTGGTTGAAGCCGTTTATGACGTCGTCGGAGTAGAAGTTGTTGATGCGTTCGCGTGTTCGTCGGAAGCAGCGGATGATGGAGACGGCGAAGTAGATGATGAATGCGAGCCAGAAGGCGAGTATGGTCCAGAGGATGAGGTGCGCGAGTTCGATGTCGAGTTGCATGGTGATGAGGAGGGTGCCGAGTGTGGTGAGCCATACGGCGATGTCTCGGGCGAGTCGTAGTCGGTAGTCTTCGTTTGGGTCGACGAGCCAGCTGCACATCCAAGTGAAGAGTATGGCGACTGGGGTGTAGAAGAGTACGTCGATGGCGGTTGTGACGAAGTCGGAGGCGAGGAGGTTGTTGGCGAGGAGGGAGAAGATGAGGTCGGCAGTGATGAGCGCGAATACGCCGATGAGGCAGTTGCGTGCTCGTCGGTATCGTTTGAGGGCGTTGTTTTTGTTGGTGCGCTTGAGGAGGAGCACACCGATGAGCGCGATGAGCAGGCCAATCTCTATGAGGTTGACGTGTGTGTATAGTTCTAAGTTGAGTTCCATGGTTGTGTTGGTGTACGGAAGCCGCGGGGAGATGTTGCGGGGATGTTGTGTAAGTGTGTGTAATGTTTGCAAAGGTAGTATAAATTGTGTGAGGGTGTGGGTGTAGTCGATGTATGGGGCGTGGTTTTAGACGAATGGGGGTTTTTGGGGTGTGTGTGTTTTGGGGGAGGGTTGTACATGAGGGTTGCGTGGGGTGGGAAGGGTGTGAGACGCCGCGGGCGGGCGTCTCTACATTACGCCTTACGGCGTTGGGGGATGGGGGTGTAAAAAGGGGCCTCGGCATCACCGGGAGGGGTGGTGCCGAGGCGGGTATAAACAGTCGCTGATTATGAATCAGGTTGGTTTCTGGTCGGGGAGTTTTGTGTGGTTGGTTATTTGACGAGGAGTTTCTCGGTGATCTTGGAGCCGTCGGAGAGTGTGCGTACGGCTACGTTGAGGCCTTTCTGGGGGGTTGAGGATTTGACGCCGGCGAGGTTGTAGTAGTCGGTTGAGATGACCTGGGCGTTGGAGGTTATGGGGCGGAGGGCAGTGGGGGCGGCGATAGTGGCAGACTTAGCTGTGATTGAGACTTTCTTACCATTATCATTATGACCATAGAGGTTAAAGATGACAGCACCGCTATTGATAGCAGACTTGATTTCGGCTACTGTTGTGGTGACGACGAGCTCAGCAGTGCCATCACAAGTAATGGACTTTACAGACTTCCAGCTGGCGTCACAGATGGAGCCGATACCCCAGCCTTTGAAGTCGGCATAGTCGCCCGTGACTTCGAAAGTGAACTCGATTTTGGAGTTGTCGGGGAAACCATCGAATTGCGTTCCGTCAATCTTGTTGTCGGCGATGTTGAGAGTCTGCGCTGGCTCGTAGGGCAACGCCTCGGTGAGGTAGAATTTCTTGAGATTGACAGATCCTAGTCCGTTGTTTTGGATCATCACCTGCCAGGCTTTCCAGCCATTGGTGTTTTTGAGGTTGACAGTGATGGTGGTCTCGCCAGTAGTGTTTAAGTTTACATATCCGGACTCGTCGTTGGCTGTTACTTTGTCACCCTGGACTGTTGCGTCCTCGACATATTGGACGAAGACCTGTGCTTGGGTGATTTCGCCTGTGGGGTTGTCGAGAACGGCGGTGACGGAGGCATATTTGCTCACATCGATTGACGACCAGTTGGCATAGCCAATGCCTTTGTAGTTGCCAGTGAATGTGATGGTTGTGCCGCTTATGGTAGCGTCGCCCCAACTGGTTGACGAGGTGAACAAGTCGCTCACGTTCTTGGTGTTCTGCGCCTGTGCCGCGCTGAGGCAGAGGGCGAGGGAGGAAAGTAGTAGAAGTTTCTTCATGTTTAAATTGTTTTAAAGGTTATCGGGATGTGGTCGTCGTGGCGATGTGGCTTTGGCGACCGAATGGTTTGTGTTCGTGCGTGGTAGTGAACTGTTCGTTCTGTACGCCTGACAGTGCAAATGTAAAGAGTTGTTTTGAATGTGCAAGGGATGTGGTGTAATTTTTATTAATAGTATTGGTTTTTGATGGGATTTCATTGGGAGGGGGGGATGTTGCGGCGGTGGGTTTACAGC
>CAVFBA010000084.1:0-2787 GCA_963620665.1 bacterium | reverse complement strand
CCACCCCCGCACACACCCCTCCCCCCACCCCCCCCTCTGACACCCTGTCACACCAACCACCCCAAAACCCGCCAAAATGTCACATTCCTCACTTTGGCACGCTCCTTGCTATACACCCCATTGGCGGAATAGCCGCGTCTCAAAACGCCAACACTCCGCCAAACGTTCTCCGCATGCTGAACAAAACCGCCATGTGCTAAGGCCCGACACACCGCACGCACAAGGCACACAGGCCAACGACGAGTCTTGAACCCGTACAACTCAACTCTCTTCCGCAGCCTGTTCGCAAGGCACACTTCACCGCAAAGGCTATGTGTCAAGCCCTAACGGCATCAAGCCAAAGGTCGCACGGCGTAAGGCCAACGCCACGCCTCCCCACAGCTCCCGAAGACACCTTGCGCTGTGATAATTCATTGAAACGCCAAGCGCGACGAAAAACACAACTGTCGCAGAAGGCCCAAAAAAATTATATTGAATGGCAATATTACGCAAAGGCCTTTTCGGAGGCTTCTCCGGTAGAGCCGGAAATCTTGTCGGAGCCACATACCGTGGCATATACGTCATAAAAACTGTAACAGACAAGGACAACTGGACTCCTACTCCCGCACAAGCGGAATGTAGGAAAAAGATGGCCGCGATAAACAAAATCCTGCGACCATTCAAGTTCGCCATACGAAAAGGTTACATAACCAATGACGTACGGACAGAATGGAACCTTGCCGTCAAGGACAACTATCCCAAGCTCGTAGCCAGTGCCGACGGCAGCAACTACGAACTGCCAACCGAGGATATCACCTTGACTAATGGCTCCATTATCTTCGATGTCAACCTCGAACGAAACGGCGACATCATCACTGCCTCTTGGACAACCCCAAACGCCAACGATCTCCTCTATGGCGCCGACGTCCATCTCGTACTCTACAACCCCGCAAACGGGCGAGTAGCTCTCCATTCTTTCGCCTCCTCTGCCAACGAGGGCAACGCCTCATGCGCCAACCTCAAAGCCAAAGAAGGCGAAATACACGCGTACACATTCGCGTCTACATCAGATATTACCTCAATCACCAATTACTCGGTAATCTAACCTAACCAAGCAATGAAAAAGATAATATCTATACGTTGCCCATAGCAACATCCCTAATTACTGAAGATAAGCTTATCATTAACCGGCGGGGAGCACAACTCCCCGCCTTTCCTTTTCCACCACCCCACCCCCAAAAACGCCAAACCCGTACCACCCCCACCACCGCCAAACAAAAAAACTCATTTCTTTTCCCTATATTTGCCCTCAAACCCCACACCCATGAAAACCCACACACACATACTCACTCTCCTCCTCCCCCTCATCCTCCACGCCTGCTCCAACACAACCCCAACCAACACAACACCCGTCAACCATACCCCACACATCTTCCCCGACTATGTCGGCGTGACCATACCCGCCACCATAGCCCCACTCAACTTCGCCATGCAATCCGACTCCGCCACACTCATCGATGTCACAATCTCCGCCAACGGCACCTCAATCCACGCCAACGGCCACGAAGCCAACTTCAACATCCAACAGTGGCACAACCTACTCCAATCACACCCCGACTCACTCACCCTCTCCGTCGCCGCCCTCTTCCCCGACGGATGGCGACAATACACTCCCTTCACCATCTACGTATCCCCCGACTCCCTCGCCGCCTCACACATCACCTACCGACTCATCCAACCCGGCTATGAAGTCTACAGCCGCATGGGCCTATACCAACGCGACCTCTCCTCATTCTCACAAAACCCAATATTCGAAAACACCGAAGTCCCAAACGCCTGCGTCAACTGCCACACCCCACGACAGTCCAACCCCGCCGACTTCCTCTTCCACATCCGCGGCGACCACGGAGCCACACTCATCTCACACAACGGCAACATCGACATCCTCGACACACACTCCCAACAAACCATCGGCACCTTCACCTACCCCGCTTGGCACCCCGACGGACGATTCATCGCCTTCTCCGTCAACACCACACGACAATCATTCCACCAACTCAAATCAAAACGACTCGAAGTATTCGACACCGCCTCCGACCTCGTCATCTACGACTCACGCAACCACCGCATAATAACATCGCCACTCTTCAACAAAACCGACTCCTGCTGGGAGACATTCCCAAACTTCAACCCTGCCGGCGACTCCCTCTACTTCTGCTCCGCACGCTCCACCTCCGTCCCAAAAAACGTCAGCCACGTCCACTACGTCCTCTGCCGAGCCCCCTTCAACCCCGCCACAGGAGAACTCTCCTCTCCCATCGACACCATCATCAACCTCGCCCCGCAACACCTCAGCGTAGCCTTCCCGCGCATATCCCCCTCCGGACAATTCATCCTCTTCACCACATCCGACTACGGCACATTCCCCATCTGGCACTCCGAAGCCGACCTGTGGCTACTCCCTCTCAACTCCTCCACACCACACCCCCTCAACACCCTCAACAGCACCGAAGCCGAAAGCTTCCACAACTGGAGCCCCGACTCCCACTGGATCATCTTCTCCAGCCGACGCTCCGACGGACTCTTCACCCGACTCTACCTCGCACACATCGACAACCACGGCAACACCTCCAAACCATTCCTCCTCCCACAGCTAAACCCCAAATCCTTCTACCTGAACCTCAACCTCTCCTACAACATCCCCGACTTCTCCACATCCCAAGTCAACCTCGACACCAAATCCGCCGCACGACGACTCCTCTCCCCCTCCCGCACCACCCTCACCAACTAACCCTCACTCCCCACACC
>CAVFBA010000083.1:0-2787 GCA_963620665.1 bacterium | reverse complement strand
CTCCATGCATGCTCCATGCATGCTCCCTGCATCCTCCACCGATGCATAAATGATGCATCACAGATGCTCCGCGACCCATAACCATTTCCTCGTAGAACTCCAAATACTTACTCATCCCCAAAATCCATTTGTCTCCCCACCTCACACAATCACCACAACAAAACTATTTTTAACCACCACTTAAATTGGCCTTCTTCCCCACAGCATGTAAAGCCCCCCGCCCGCGGCATCTCACCCCTCCCATGTAGAGACCCCCGCCCGCGGCGTCTCACCAAACGCCGAAGGCGTACCACCTAAACGCCGAAGGCGCACCACCCCAAAAAACAAAAAAGCCCCGGCACCAAATCGATGCCAGGGCCGCTATCTGCGTATCGGCTCGCAACCGAACCTCTACATCCTAATCACGACGTGGACCACGCTCACCACCCTCACGGCGTGGACCACGAGGATGCTCGCCACCCTCACGGCGTGGACGCTCCGGACGCTCCACATACCCCTCGGGCTTTGGCACCAAATCCTTACGACTCAAACGCATCTTCCCAGTCTTCGGGTCAATCTCCTTGAGGAGCACCTCAATCTCATCACCCTCCTTGCAGAAGTCATTCGGATCCTCAATGCGCTTCCAGTCCATCTCACTGACGTGCAACAAGCCATCCTTACCAGGCAAAATCTCAATGAACGCACCAAACGTCGTGATCGTCTTGACCTTGCCCTTATACGTCTTGCCCACCTCTGGTATAGCAACAATTTGATTGATACGCTCCAATGCAGCGTCTATATTAGCCTTATTAGCCGCCGCGATGCTGACGATTCCCCTCTTGTCGTCCTCGTCAATGTTAATCGTCGTACCAGTAGTAGCCTGAATATCCTGGATAATCTTACCGCCCGGGCCAATAACCGCGCCTATCATATCCTTCGGTATATCCATCGTCACAATACGAGGAGCATGAGGCTTATAGTCCGCACGTGGTGCCGGCAACTCCTCAAGCATGCAGTCAAGGATATGCATACGACCCTCACGAGCCTGGCTCAACGCCTTCGCCAACACCTCATACTTCAAACCGTCAACCTTGATATCCATCTGCGTGGCAGTGATGCCATCACGAGTGCCGGTAACCTTGAAGTCCATATCACCCAAGTGATCCTCATCACCCAAGATATCCGACAGCACACAATACTTGTCGCTCTCCGTATCTGTGATAAGACCCATCGCAATACCAGCCACAGGCTTCTTAATCTGGACACCAGCGTCCATCAACGCCAAGCAACCGGCACACACCGTCGCCATCGACGACGAACCATTACTCTCCAGAATATCCGACACCACGCGAACCGTATACGGAATATCCTCCGGTATCATATTCTTCAACGCGCGCATCGCAAGATGCCCATGACCAATCTCCCTCCGACCCACGCCACGCGGAGCCTTAGGATCATTAGTCGAATATGGCGGGAAGTTATAGTGCAACAAGAACCTGTCAGTCCCCCGCACCGTAGCCTCATCTATCAACTTCTCATCAAGCTTAGTGCCAAGAGTCACCGTCGAGAGGCTCTGCGTCTCACCACGTGTGAATATCGCCGACCCATGAGGTCCAGGCAGATACCCAGCCTCACACCATATCGGGCGAATCTCGTCAGTCCTGCGCCCATCAAGCCTAATCTGCTCGTCAAGCAACACACGGCGCACCGCGTCACGCTCCACGTCATGATAATAACGGCCAATAAGCGCCACAGGCACCTCACCCTCATAACCCTCAGGATAATTATTCGCAATGAACTCCTCCCTGATGGCGTCAAACTGCTTGCCACGCTCCGCCTTGTTCGCTATACGGCTCCGTGCCACCTGCTTAGCCTTCTCGTAGCACTGCTCGCGAACCTTTGCCCTAAGCTCCTCGTCATTGTCCTCATGGCAATACTCTCGCTTCGGCTTGCCCACAAGCTCACGCAACTCAATCTGAGCCTGGCACTGCTTCTTGATAGCCTCATGAGCAAACTTCAACGCCTCAAGCATGTCGTCCTCCGACACCTCCTTCATCTCTCCCTCCACCATGTTGATGTCGTTCATCGACGCCGCAACCATGATGTCAAGATCCGCACGCTCAAGCTCCTTAGCCGACGGATTAATGCACAGCTTACCGTCAATGCGTGCCACGCGCACCTCCGAGATAGGACCGTTAAACGGAATATCGCTTATCGTCATGGCCGCCGACGCCGCCAAACCCGCAAGCGAATCAGGCATAACATCCTCATCTGCCGAGAACAACGTGATATTCACAAACGTGTCCGCATGATAATCATCAGGAAACAACGGCCGCAACGCACGATCCACAAGACGGGCTATCAAAATCTCATAATCCGATGCCCTGCCCTCGCGACGTGTGAAACCGCCCGGGAAGCGGCCAGCCGATGCGAACTTCTCCTTATACTCCACTGTCAATGGCATGAAATCAGTGTCAGGCTTAGCCTCAGTCGCGCTCGTCACAGCCGCCAAAAGATAAGTACCGCCACATTTAATCATCACCGAGCCGTCAGCCTGCTTAGCCAATTTCCCAGTCTCGATGGTGATAGTCCTGCCGTCGCCGAGTTCGATGACCTTCTCGGTAGGCGTTGGTCTTTCCATTCTTCTTACGTCTTAATAAATTCTTAATACATTCTTATCACCTACAAAGGTACTGACCCTAAACGACATTCTAAAATATTTAACTATATCACGAAACCCACTCTCCCAGAACAACTTCCCACTCCAAAACCCACCCCACCCCAAACCACACCCGCACCCACCCATCC
>CAVFBA010000082.1:0-3224 GCA_963620665.1 bacterium | reverse complement strand
TAGAGCATCTGACTGTTAATCAGAGGGTCATAGGTTCAAGTCCTATTTGGAGAGCTATAGAGGCATCTGGTGCGAACTGGGTGTCTCTTCGTTTTATAGCATACGAAAGGCGGAGCCTCCCATCGCAGGAAGCTCCGCCCTCTTATTGTCGTTATGCCTATACAAGCCGCTTGACGAGGTCGCGACGGTCACCCGGCAGCAAATCTACGGGAGGTATCTCAATCATCGTGTAGCAACCTGGACGCTGACGCAGCACTGCACGCGCGCAGCTTACCAGCACCTGACCCGTGAGCGCTGGGTTGTTGATCTCCATGATGAAGCGGAAATTCTGGTTAGCCGTGGTGCCAGACACGCCATTGCGTATCAGGTTCACACCATGTCCCACATTATTCAACGCCTCAACACTTGGCACCTCTATGACGTGCGTCTCGTCGTGTGCGAAATAGTCATCGGCCTTGATGACTGCCGCAACATCCTCGAGCTTATAGCCCTCCTTTAGCTCCACATACACCATGCGGCGGTGAATGCCCGTGCCAAGGGGTATCGTCATAGAGAGGGCATCCTTGACCCCCTCCTTGCTCTTGACGCACACCGTGTGACCCATAGAGCGGCCAGGGCCAAAGTTCGTATAGGTGAGCCCCTTGGGCGCCATAGCCTCAAGTATGGCGCGTATCATAGAGTCAGAACCCGGATCCCATCCTGCCGAAATGATAGATGCCGTGTTATTGGCCTTAGCCACAACGTCAAGCTCGTCACGGAGCGAAGGCACAAGCGTGTGGATGTCAAAACTGTCCACAGTGGCTATGCCCTGCGCGAGGATAGCCTTGGCTGTGTCGGGCACGGCACGTGTCGGGGTACACAGCAGGGCGCAGTCCACATGACCCAGCTCTTTGATGTCTGCCACGACCTTGACTCCAGTAAGTTCCACCGGTTGAGCTCCCGCAGGATTGCGGCGCACCACGCCAGCGAGTTCAAGGTCGGGAGCGATAGATAGGGCCTCTACGGCGGCCTTGCCAATGTTGCCGTAACCTACGACGGCTATTCTTTTCTTATCTGCCATAACTGTATCTTTATTATGATGGCTAAATTAGGGCATAGCACGCTTCTACGCAATCGGTAAAACACTGCTTTTGAGGGTGTATGCACGAAAATCGGCGACAGAAGGATTGACCCGCTGCCACCGATTTCATCTGAATGAACCTCTAAAAACTTAAGACTGCTTCTGACTGCGATTCAACACGTGCGGTGATGTATGAAAAGCAAGCATGAACTACTTGATAATAATCTTCTTGGCCACGCCAGCCGCGCGTATGATATAGAGACCGCGAGTAAGGCCAGTCGATGATACCTTGCGGCCATTCATGTCGTACACCTCAAAGCTTTCAGCGCCCGACACCTCGATATTGCCGCCCTCCACCTTGACATCCACACCGTCTGCAACCTGACGCAAGGCACTTGATTCTGCCGAAGGAATAAGAAAATAGGTCTGATCAGTCGTAACCTTGAAGTAAACATCATCATCGTTAGCAGCAGAAATAGTAGTTGCGGGGATACCCTTGTAAGTTGTAGAACGCCATTTGCCGACCGCATCAGTCGCTTCAATGCTAAGATCGATTGTAGAACCATTGTTGGTGACAGAGATAGTGAACATGGACCCATCAAAGTAATTTCCCCAGTTAGGAGCAAGTATAAAAGATGACGCAATAGTGCCAAACTTCTCAGGATTATCGTTTTTGTTGCCAGCAACTCCCCAAGCATATTTATCACAACGGAATGCTGCATCTGTGCCTTCAGAATTGGCAATCAACACAGTAGGGCTACAGTATAAATTGGTAATTTTGGTACGAGCTTGAAAACTTTGTGAGACAGTCTCTCCCTTCTTGACTTGCACTTTATCAGTAAAAGTGCCCCATCCAGGGTAGGCTGTTGTTCCCACAATAGTGCACGTTGCGTTAGAAACGTTAGCCTTCCCTTTATAACTAAACTTTCCATAGGAAGCCGTGTATTCACCATCCTTTGTGATAGAAGCAGAAGTTGTCACATAACTCTCGGGCAACTGCGCCGTTGTGCCATCAGACATGGCTGCTGTTGCAATAACTGAAGCCTTGATGAAAGGTGTAGTAGACTCGCCAGGAGCGAAGTAGTGGGTCACACCATCAACATTAGCAAATGTGACATTGGTAACAGTCAAATCCTCTGACTCGAGTTCGGCAGAGAGACCAGTGATGTAGCTTTTTTCGACTGAAAGGAAAGCCACAACGTCGTCTGGACATGGCGCATGGAATCTTGAGACAAGTTCAGTTCCAGAAGTAGCCTTAGCTGTGATATTCACGAACACCAGACCAGTTGAAGAATGGTTAATCTTCATCGTAACCTCAGCTCCGTCCATCAGGTTATGATAATTTGCCCAAACATCAGTCCCATTTGATGTCAACTCTGTGAAGTTGTTCGTGTAGACATCTCCATTGTAGGATTCGCCCCACCCATAATTATCGGAACGAATCAAGAAATACTCTGAATAACCAGAGGCTCCGCGCTCCATGTTTGCTGCGACGAGAATCCAGTTGTTCCACGTCTCAGAACCCGCATGATTGGTGAACTTGAAGGTGAGTGTCTTGCCAGTAGGGATGGTCACACCATCCGAGAAAGCAGTCCACCAGCCCGAAGTCTTATCAGTATTGCCGATAGTGGTGGACGATAATGTGACTGACTCTGCCGACGCAGTGACGGCAGCGAGCGAGAGGATAGCCGCAGAGGCCAGAGCCCTGAAAGATTGTGAGAAGTGCATCATGTAGTTGTGGTATTAATGATGAAGTGGGTATGTTTAGTTCGCAAAGAACTGTTTCTTTGTTTAAACAAAATTATACCCATGTGCTGTCATAGGGGTGGATAATCATTCTCAAAGGGTGGACAAGAGATGAAATGTAAAGAAAAGTGATGTGTTTGTGAAAGAAAACGAACGAAAAGAGAGTGTAAGAGATACCAAAAGCGTGAGTGAGAACGTGTCAGAATAGGCGTTATTTGATGCGAGAGGTGGAGGAGGAATAATGCGAGACGTTCAAGGCAACGTCTTTACATTGGAGTTCCGAGAGTATTTGGGTACGCCTTCGGCGTCAGGGGAGACGCCGCGGGCGGACGTCTCTACATGGGTGGGTTGCGGGCTGTCACTGGGATGAGGGTGTGGCGTGTGCGGGTAAAAAAGTCGAGCCCCGGGGCGCTTGTGG
>CAVFBA010000081.1:0-3417 GCA_963620665.1 bacterium | reverse complement strand
CCCCCCCCCCCTCAACACCTTTTAACCCACACCACCACTACAACACATCACAAAAAACACTACATTTGTACAAAACACATTCCCTATGGCACCTCAAACACAACTTACCGCAGAACAAAAAAAACAAATCTGCACAGCATACAGGCGGCTACTATCACTCACCGCCGACACCCTCCAACCCTCTGACATCAAAAACATCAGAGACCTGTTCCGCTACGCCAGCGACACCACCGACATAGCGCAATACAAAGCTCCATCCTTCTCCACACTCCTACACTCCATCCAAGTCTCCACCATCGTAGCCGACGAAATAGGACTCGGACGCTCCTCAGTCATATCAGCCTTCCTCTACGACGTCATCCAAAACGCCCACATACCACCCGAAATCATACGCGACAAATTCGGCGACAACACCGTCAACATCTGCCAAGGACTCGTCAAAGTATGCCAACTCTACGGCAAACAATCCGCCGTCGAAAACGACAACTTCCGAAAACTACTCTTCACATTCGCCAAAGACGTCCGAGTCATACTCATCATACTCGCCGACCGACTCAACGTCATGCGCCACATGAAAGCATACCCACCCGACGCACAAAAAAACATAAGCTCCGAAGTAGCCTACCTCTACGCCCCACTCGCGCACCGAATGGGCCTCTACGGCATAAAATCCGAAATGGAAGACCTCTCCATGAAATACACCAACCGAGAAGTCTACGACTCCATAGCACGAAAACTCAACGAAACAAAGAAAAACCGTGAAGCATACATCCAAAACTTCATCTCACCACTCCAAAAAGCACTCAACGACACACATCTCAAATTCGAAATCAAAGGACGAACAAAAACCATCAGCTCCATATACAACAAACTAAAAAAGAAAAACGTCGACCTCGAATCCATCTACGACCTCTTCGCCATACGAATCATCATCAACTGCCCACTCAAAGACGAAAAAGCCGAATGCTGGCGAGCCTACTCCGTCGTCACCGACATGTACAAACCAAACCCCGCACGACTAAAAGATTGGATATCAGTCCCTAAAAGCAACGGCTACGAAAGCCTGCACATCACCGTCTTCGGACCCGACAACCGATGGGTCGAAGTCCAAATACGAACAAAAAGAATGGACGAAGTAGCCGAAAAAGGTTTCGCCGCACACTGGAAATACAAAGGCATAAAAACCGAGCAAAACATGGAACTCTGGCTCGCCAACATCCGCGAAGTGCTCGAAAACCCCGAACTCACCGGCGTCGACTTCATCGAAGACTTCAAACTCAACCTCTACGACAAAGAAGTCTTCGCCTTCACACCAAAAGGCGACCTCCGACGACTCGCCAAAGGCGCCACCATACTCGACTTCGCCTTCGACATCCACACCAACGTCGGACGACACTGCACCGGTGCCATCGTCAACGACAAAAACGTCTCTCTGCGATACGTACTCCAAAACGGCGACACCGTCGAAATACTCACCTCACCACACCAAGAACCAAAACAAGACTGGATCAACTACGTCGCCACATCGCGTGCCAAATCCAAACTCCGACAAGCACTGAGAGAACAAACCTTCCGACAAGCCGAAATCGGAAAAGAACTACTCGACCGACGACTCAAAAACTGGAAAATAACACTCGACGACGCCACACAACGACTACTCATGAAAGAATTCGGCTACAAAGACATCAACATATTCTTCGCAGCCCTCGGCGAAGAAAAAATATCCGCAGCCGAAATAAAAGACCATATCGACCAACTCAACCGAGAACGAGAAACACCCTCCACACCCCGACCCGCGTCCGTCGAAGACTTCCGACCAATCGACCCCGACAAAACACACGACAAACAATCAAGCATCCTCATACTCGACAAAGGACTAACCGACATCGACTTCTCACTCGCGCACTGCTGCAACCCCATCTACGGCGACCCCGTATTCGCCTTCGTATCCACACAAGGCGTCAAAATACACCGCATAGGATGCCACAACGAAGCCGAAATGAGACGACGATTCGGCTACCGAATCATAGAAGCCAAATGGAGCGGACAAGACGGACTCGCCATGCCTGCCATGCTCCGCGTCAGCGGCAACGACGACATCGGCATAATGTCCAACATCTCACAACTCTTCGCCAACCAGTCCGACGCCAAACTGCGAAACATCAACGTCGACAGCACCGAAGGTGGTTTCGACGGCACCATAACCATCCTCGTCAACA
Organism: bacterium; assembly: GCA_963620665.1. Taxonomy (GTDB): domain Bacteria; phylum Bacteroidota; class Bacteroidia; order Bacteroidales; family Marinilabiliaceae; genus W3P20-009. The sequence continues at coordinate 1,198 of CAVFBA010000081.1, read as the reverse complement.
ACGCCACCATCCTCGACTCCATAGTCAAAAAAATACGAGCCGTCAAAGGAGTCCGAAAAGTCGAACGACTCTCATCCCCACACTAACCCCACCCCCAAACGCCGCGAACGCGTACCCCCCAACGCCGAAAGGCGTACCCCAAAACCCAAAACCCATGAACACCCTGCAAACCCTAATCCAACACCTCTCCCAAAACCACCTCACCATCTCCACAGCCGAAAGCTGCACAGGCGGCAACATCGCACACCTCATAACACTCAACCCTGGCAGCTCCGCCTACTACAAAGGATCCATCATATCCTACTGCAACGAACTCAAAATCAAACTCCTCAACGTCTCACCACAAACCATACACCAACTCACCGAGGTAAGCCAAGAAGTAGCACTCCAAATGGCACAAGGTGCACGACAAACACTCAACACCAACATCGCCATAGCCACCACCGGCATAGCAGGACCCACAGGAGCACTCCCAGGCAAACCCGTCGGCACAGTCTACATAGCCGTCGCCACACCCACACAATCCATCGCGCAACGCTACAACTTCCTCGGCCCACGCAACGCCATAATCGCGCAAGCCACACAATCAGCACTACAACTCACACTACAACTCCTCACCACCCAAAACCCAGTAGGGTAGGGGACACCACTCCACCACACCCCCACACGCCGAACGCATGATGTAAAGACGTTGCCCGGAACGTCTTTACACCATTCCTTCCCCCATCACCCACCCACCGCACACCACGACACAACAAAAACACACAATCATCTCACCTCGAAACACCAAAACAAAACCCATAAACCTATTAACCACACAAAAACAACACCACGGCCATCCAAAACAACGAATAACAATCCACAAACGCACACACATAACAAAACCCCCAACAATAAACCACAATAACTCCTTCATATATAAATATCATCACTACTTAGTAGTTTAAACTGAATATTGACATTGCAAATTAACAATGCAAAAACCACAACCAAAAACAGAATTACACACGCCGAACAATACAAACCAACACACCAACAACACACCACATAACCACCTCGATATTATCCCCGTAGCCCCAAAACACCACAAACCCACCAAAAAACGAACACCACAACCACACCTAACACCTACTAATCAGACAATTAAGCTAAAATGAAAAATTTTTCTCTTCAAGTATTGCATATATGAATTTAAGTA
>CAVFBA010000080.1:0-3832 GCA_963620665.1 bacterium | reverse complement strand
TATATCCACCCGATGCCCGTGTGCATGTGTCGGCTCCCGACTATTGCACAGACGACGACCTGCGTGCGTTCCTGCTCTCCAAGCTGAGTTGGATACGCAAGCAGCAGAGCGAAGTGCTGGCGCAAGAGAGGGAGACGCACCGCGACTATGTGTCGGGCGAAAACCATTACCTCTTTGGCAAACGCTATATCCTGCGTGTGGTTGAGGAGGACGAAGTCCCACATATCGATGTAGAGCACAAGTATATCGTCATGCATGTACGTCCCGGCGCAACGACAGAAAAGCGGAAGCAAGTGCTGCAAGAGTGCTATCGTCAACAACTGCACGAGCGACTCACATCCTTGTTTCCACACTGGGAGGAGAAACTGAACATCCATGGCTTTACATGGACTATCCTCGCGATGAAAACACAATGGGGGAGCTGCATGCAGAATAAGCGGGAAATCCGCATGAACCTTGCTCTTGCCCGTGTGCCGATAGAGTGCATCGAGTATATTATCGTGCACGAAATGACGCACCTAAAGGTTCGTCTTCATAACAAGATGTTTGAACAATTGTTGGCAATGTATATGCCATCATGGAGAAAATACAGACAGCAGCTCAATGAGTTTGTGTCGGTGCCGTTGATATAAAAAGTTTAGGGAGACGCCGCGGGCGGACGTCTCTACATGAGGTGGTTGAGGGATGAAGTGGGTTATATTTTGTTGCGGTGGCGGAGGATGAGGTAGACTATGACGCAGATGATGGCGGAGAGGAGGGAGCCGGTGCATGTGGCGAGTCCCATGGGGTAGAGGGTTGTGGGGAAGTAGGCGCTTGCGAGGTATGCGAGGGGGACTCGTGCGATGATGATGGCGGTGAAGTTGTGGGCGAAGGATATTATGGACATTCCGCAGGCGGTGAAGTAGCCGCTGAAGCAGAAGTGGATGCCCGCCAGGACGCAGTCCCAGACGTAGCCGCGGAGGTATCCCGCTCCCATGGTGATGACTTGTGGGTCGTTGGTGAAGAGGGCGACGACGTGCTCGGGTATGAGCTGCATGACGCAGGCGATGATGGTGCCGAAGGATACGGCGATGATGGTGGCGGAGCGTAGAGTGGCTCGTGCGCGGTCTTGTTTGCCGGCTCCTATGTTTTGGGCGCCCATGGCGGAGACTGTGGCGAGCATGGCGGAGGGGATGATGAAGAGTATGCCGATGAATTTCTCGACTATGCCCACGGCGGCGGAGTCGACCATGCCACGGCCATTGGCTATGACCATGATAATCATGAACGAGAGTTGGATGAATCCGTCTTGGAGCGCGACGGGTATGCCGATGCGGAGGATGGAGGACATGGTGCGGCGGTCGGGGCGCATATCGGCAAGGCGCAGTTTGGAGACCTCGCTATGACGGCGCATATAGAAGAGGGCGACGGCGACGCTGAACGCTTGGGAGAGTGTCGTGCCGAGGGCTGCGCCACGTGGGCCCATGTTGAAGTGACCTATGAGGATGAAGTCGAGGATGATGTTCACGGCGCATGCCACGGCCACGAAGTACATAGGCCGCTGGGTGTCGCCAAGTCCGCGGAAGATGGAGGCTATGATGTTGTATGTCACGATGAAGGGGATGCCGGCGAAGCAGATGGTGAGGTAGTCGGCAGCTCCGTTGACGGCTTCGTGGGGCGTGCCGATGGCGGAGATGATGGTGTCGCGGAGTGTGAGCATGACGAGGGAGCATGCGAGGGCGATGATGAGGAAGAGTGTGAGGGTGTTGCCGACGGTGCGGAGCAGGGAGCGGCTGTCGCGTGCTCCTACGGCTTTGGCTATGCCCACCGTGCCACCCATGGAGAGGGCTATCATGATGACGGTGAACATATACATCACCTGAACGCCATTGGCTACGGAGGCTGTGGCGTCGGCATCGCAATAGAGGCCTATGACGTAGAGGTCGGCCAGGCCATAGAGCACCTGGAGGAAGTAGGCCAACATGTAGGGGAGCGCGAACTGGGTGATGCCCGTGAGGATGGGGCACTCGGTAAGGTCGTGTTTCATTGAGAATGATATAACGGGTGCGAAGTTACTATGTATTTTGGGTTATAGGAGCCGAAATATGGGTATGGTGAGGTGGTAGTGTGGGTGTTATCTTTGCGAAGATAAAAAGAGATGTGGCATGAATATAGTTAAGACATTAGTGTCGCTCATTGCGGCATCGTTCGCCTTTGGAGCGGATGGCAACGCAGACGGCAGAACGGATAAAAACGGAAGTATTGATATGGAAGGCAAGAGAGTGCTTGTGGCCTATTTCTCGCGAGCAGACGAGAACTACAGTGTGGGCAGGATTGTGGTGGGCAACACGGCTAAGGTGGCCGAGGTTATAGCCGAGGAGACGGGCGGCACGTTGTTTCATATTGAGACTGTTGAGGCGTATGCGGCGGATTACCGCACGTGTGTGGACGTGGCTAAGCGTGAGCAGCAGGCTGGGGCGCGCCCGGAGATTAAGGGTGACGTGGATGTGGAGGGGTATGACGTGATATTCCTTGGCTATCCCAACTGGTGGGGGGACTGCCCGATGGCGGTATACACGTTTATAGAGAGGCATAATTGGGCGGGCAAGGTGGTTGTGCCTTTTTGCACGCATGAGGGGAGCGGGCTGTCTGGCACGGAGTCGAAGATACGCAAGGCTACGGGAGCGACGGTGCTGAAGGGGCTTGCGTTGCGCGGCACGACGGCTCAGAATGACAGGGAGACGACGGTTGAGGCGGTCAGGGAGTGGATTAGGAAGTTATAGGGGAGAGGGGGGAGTTATTTGAGTTCGGATTTGAGTTCGTTGTAGAGGTCGACGGGTCCGAGGTGCCAGTAGTGTGTGTGTTCGGTGGAGAGTTTTTTGTAGAGTTGGGAGTGGTAGATGCGGTTTAGTGATTCATGGAGGGAGAGGCCGTAGTCGTCGTGGAGGTATTCAGCGAGCCATGATATTTTGCCAGGCAGGAGCAGGTGGAGGTTGTTTTGTGTTATTTGGAACATGTCATTTGTCTGTTTTGATGGCTTGGGTGAAGTGGAGTGAGGATAGGGCGTTGTTGGTGTGGAAGAGGTATTGGTCGACCAGTTTGTAGGTTTTCAGTTCTCGAATAAGGGTGTCGAGGCCTATGGCTCCACTTTCGTAGAGTCCGAATTGGAGGTAGACTTTGTCGTTTGCGACGGGGCCATATACGATGTCATAGTCGTGTGAGAAGTCTTTTTGTGTTCTGTTGGCCATGACGAACTCTGCCCATTCTTTGTTAGGCTCTGCGAAGAGGAGGCATTTGAGTTTGTGTAGTTGTGTGTCGTCGAAGTGGTATATGTTGAGGTAGCCGCAAGGGGTGTCGTGTTCGCGCATACGCCTTAGCACCCATTCTCTTGACTGTTGTTCGGAGGTTGTGGTGTAGAAGCCTGTGCCGTAGTCGAGGAGTCGGCTGGGTTGGAGTATTCGTGGACGTTCGACAATATCTAAGCTGCCGTGATATAATATCATGCCTCTTTGTTTTTCCTTATGTCGATGAAGTCGGTTATGTTGTTTATCAGCCACTGTCGGCCTTGGGTGTGGAGGGTGTCGTAGAAGTCGGTCAGGTAGTCTATGACGCCATAGTGAGAGAAGAGGTCGAACACTTTGTCGCCCGGCATGTTTTTGTCGGCAGCGTATTCCTCGATACAGAAGGCTACGAAGAGGGCGATGTCTTTTTCGTTCTTGCTCATGTTAGTTTTTTGGGGCTGTGTTGGCAAATGTATGGGTATTAGTTGGTAATGGCAAATATTTATGGGTGAGAGGGGGAGGTTTTGGGGTGAGGGCGTGGATATGTGTTAGGTGCCGTCAGGGGTTTAATG
>CAVFBA010000079.1:0-3883 GCA_963620665.1 bacterium | reverse complement strand
GCGAACGCATAATGTACACCCCCACCCCCACCGTCTCCCCCCAACGCCGAAGGCGTACCCTACACGCCGTAATGCGTAATGTAAACCCGTCCACCCCCACCGTCTCCCCCAACGCCGAAGGCGTACCCTAAACGCCGTAAGGCGTAATGTAAACCCGTCCGCCCACATCCGTCTCCCTAAACGCCGCAGTCGTACTCCTAAACGCCGCAGTCGTACTCCTAAACGCCGAACGCGTATCCCTAAACGCCCTAAGACCTAATTTACAAACAATGCCCCCATCGCTCAAACAACTCCCCTATACTACACCCCAATCCCCAACAACCACATCCCCCACCTCCTACTCAAACCATTTCTCCCACACCTCCTCCAACCTCTCACCAATCCTATACGCCAGCACCGGCGGCACAGCGTTACCCACCACCTTATACGCCCCCGACGCACTCAAACCACCACCAACCAACGGAAAATCAGGCGGAAACGTCTGTATCAACCCGCACTCACGTGGCGTCAACCTGCGCTCCACCATCCCGCGAGCCAGCTCCCCCGAATGACGGCCACCATGCTCCGCCGACAACCGCCTATACTCAATATTCCCATGATGCTCCGACCGAATCGTTGGCCCTATGCCGTCCAACCTGATCTCCGTCTGACCCTGACCATGACCCAGATACTTCGCCCTCGAATACGTATTCTGCGCCGCATCCACGCTCTCCCCAGGCTCCCGCAACCCATGCAGCACATCCCACGTGGTCAGTGGCTCCAGCAAACCCGCACCACTCCGCGTATACCCGTGCGTCGCCCGTGGGTAAGGATCATAATCGCCACCAACCTCCCCACCCTCAAGAGCCGACAAAGCCTCGCCGCGCAACGCGTCACGCCTCAGCCCAATAAATATCACGCGCTCCCTGTTCTCCGCCACACCATAGTCCGCCGCATGCAACACCCTCGGAGTAAGCACTATATAACCACCGCCGTCAGCACTCGCAAAATCACGCTGGATAATCTCCTTCACATCACCAAGGCTCACCAAACCCTTCACATTCTCCGCCACGAACACCTTCGGACGTGTCAAGTCTATAACCTGCTTCATCCAATAATACAACTTCCCGCGGGTCTCCTCCGTAGGCTCATCATCCCCACGCGCCTTCCCGTCATGACTCCTCCGCGACTCAAAACCCAGACGCTTACCCGCAACAGAGAAATCCTGACACGGAAAACCGCCAGTCACAATATCCACACCACCCGGAAATACCTCCTCCCCCATCTTCGCTCGCTTCACCAAATCCACCACCGACTCACGCCTATACACCCCGGCACCCCTCCCAAACCTGCTCATATACGCCGACCACGTCGCATACGCCTCCGGCAATATGTCATTCGCAAACACCGTCTCCATACGAGTCTTACGCACCAACACCCACTCCGCGTTAATCACCCTCGCCACAGCACGGCTCCCCTCGCCAAACGACCTCCGAGGAGCTATAAAACCACCCTCCATACCCAAATCCATACCACCGCACCCCGAAAACAACGACAACACGCGCAACGGCCTCTCCGCACGCCCTATCTTTTGATAGTCAGGCATTTCACCCTCACCCACCAAATCACTTCTTATCTCCATTTCTTTCCTTTTTGGTTGGCTAAGTTATCAATAATCCCTATATTCGCGCTCGCATTAAGATGCAAAGTGTGATGGGAGATTAAGCTTATCATGCAGTGCAGAGAGTGCACCATCCAGTCTTAATTTTGAGTAACACAACTATTTAACTACGCGTAATGCAAACTTTTGACATCAAAGGAACCAAGCGTGAGTGCGGCGGCAAAAAGGCCGCTAAGCAGCTCCGCCGTGAGGGCAACGTACCCTGCATCGTCTACGGTGGCGAGAAAGAAATAGCCTTCTCCGTACCCGAGGTCGACTTCCGTGGCCTCATCTACACCCCAAACGTCTACCTCGTTAACCTCACCATCGACGGCTACGAGATGAAGGCTGTCCTCAAAGACATCCAGTTCCACCCCATCTCCGAGAAAATCCTCCATGTCGACTTCCTCCAGATCTTCGACGACAAGCCTGTAACAATCGCCATCCCCCTCAACATCACTGGCCATAGCGAAGGCGTAAAAGCCGGCGGTAAACTCCAAATCGAGATGCGCAAGCTCAACATCAAAGGACTACCCGCCAACCTCCCCGACCGCCTCAACGTCGACATCACTACACTCGGCCTCGGACAAGTCATCAAGGTCAGCTCACTCCACTACGACAACCTCGAAATCCTCAACGCCAAGACCGCCGTCGTAGCAGCCGTCAAGTCTACACGCGCAGCCAAGGCAGCCGAGGCAGCAGCCGCAGCAGCTAAGAAATAGCTTAAAGGCAACATACACAATCTTCCCCTCGGCCACCTACGGTACCACACCGCTTGGCCGAGGGTTCCCAATTCCCCCCACACGCAAAACACCCATGAGCAGCAACTTCATATCACGAACCAAAGACTTCCTCGACAAAGGACTATGGAACAACGACGACTCACACTTCGGACGCCTCTCGCGCCACGCACGCCAAATACTCAAAATAGTCGTCATGACCGTACGTGACTTCCTCGAACAAAAAGCCACCGTCCGTGCCTCAGCTCTCACCTACTACACTCTCCTATCCCTAATCCCCGCCCTCGCCCTCGCCTTCGCCATCGCCAAAGGATTCAACCTCGACTCCCTCCTCACATCCTACATATCCGACAACCTCACATCTCCCGAGGTGGCCGCCTACATCATCTCCTTCGCCTCCTCCGCACTCGAAAACACACGCAGCGGCATCATCGCAGGAGTCGGCGTCATAATGCTACTCTACTCCGTATTTAAACTCCTCGCCAACATCGAGGAGGCGTTTAACCTCATGTGGTGCGTCCGCTCCCCTCGAACCATGATGCGCAAAGTCACAGACTACATCGCCATAATGATCTTCACACCCATACTCCTACTCACTGCCCTTAGCGCAAACATCCTCTTCCGCTCCTCGCTCCGCGAATACCTCAGCGGCGACCTCTCTCCACTCCAAGACTTCCTCATCGCTCTCTCCCCCTACCTCATGATCTGGATATTCTTCACTCTCCTCTACCTCATACTCCCAAACGCCAAAGTAAAACCACTCCCCGCCATAATCGCCGGCGTAATAACCGGCACTGCCTTCCAAATCGTACAGTGGGTCTACATCACCTTCCAAGTTGGCGTCAACAGCGCCGGCGCAATATACGGCAGCTTCGCCTTCCTACCCCTCCTCCTCGCCTGGCTACAACTCACATGGACCATCGTCCTCGCCGGCTGCAAAATAGCCTTCTCCATCCAAAACGTCGACAACTACGCACTCGAACACGGCGTACGCCTCATCAGCATCAACCTCCAGCAAACACTCGCTCTCGTCATAATGTACCACACCGTCGCCGACTTCGAGCAACAACGACGCTCCACCGCCATATCCTTGGCCAACGACCTCCAAATCCCACAACCCATATTCTTCTTCCTCACCGACCAGCTCATACGCACAGGCCTGCTCGCCGAACTCAAAACCGACGCCAACAACCAAGACCGAGCCTTCATCCCAGCACTCGACCCCGCACAAATAACACCAGCCCTCATCACATCACGCCTCAACACCCTCGGCGACGACGACCGCATCCACGTCAACCGCTCCCCACTCTTCCTCGCCATGCAACAAAACGCCAACTCCTCCTCCCCCATCGCCTCCATCCCCATCCCCTCACAACCAACCAACTAACCCTCCCCCAAACGCGAGCGCGTAATGTAGAGACGTCCGCCCGCGGCGTCTCCCTTAACGCCGCAGGCATCCCCCCAACGCGCACGCGTAATGTACCCCCCCCACCCCCACCGTCTC
>CAVFBA010000078.1:0-4317 GCA_963620665.1 bacterium | reverse complement strand
CCCTAACCGCCGAAGGCATACCGGCCCCCTCACATACTCCCCCATCCACACACACATTTACCACAAAACCTTGCCTCACCCACATTTTTATCGTATCATTGCACCACACATAACACACACACCAAATGCCAATACGTATCCCCGACACCCTCCCTGCCAAAAAAATACTCGAAAGCGAACGCGTATTCGTCATGGACGAGAGCCGTGCCATGTCACAAGACATACGAACCCTCCGTATCCTCATCCTCAACCTCATGCCCAACAAGGTCCAAACCGAGACCCAACTGCTGCGCGCCCTTTCCAACTCCCCGCTCCAAGCCTCCGTCGACCTCATGATGGTCAAATCACACACCTCAAAAAACACATCAGCCGAACACCTCAGCTCCTTCTACCTCACCTTCGACGACGTCCAAAACCGCAAATACGACGGCATGATAATCACAGGCGCCCCCGTCGAGCAACTGCCTTTCGAGAATGTCGACTACTGGCCCGAACTATGCCAAATCATGGACTGGTCCCTAACCAACGTCGTCAGCACGCTCCATATCTGCTGGGGCGCGCAAGCCGCACTCTACCACCACTACAACATCCCCAAATACCCGCTCCCCGAAAAAATGTTCGGCGTGTTCCGACACAACGTGCTCGACCTCACCATACCTCTCCTTCGTGGCTTCGACGACGTGTTCTCTGCGCCTCACTCCCGACACACCGGCACACTCCGCTCCGACATCGACGCCTGCCCCAACCTCCAACTCCTCGCCTACTCCGAAATGGCAGGCCCCTACATCGTCATATCAACCGACGGCCGACAAATATTCGTCATGGGACACTCCGAATACGACCGTGACACACTCAAAGACGAATACCTGCGCGACAAAGCCAAAGGCCTGCTTATCCGCATGCCCTACAACTACTTCCCCGACGACGACCCCTCTCGAACCCCGCAAAAAAACTGGCGCGCACACTGCCACCTACTCTTCACCAACTGGCTCAACTACTACGTCTACCAAGTCGCCCCCTACATTTTATAACCAAAAATCCTCACTACCCCCTTGCGACCTCACAAAAAACAACTACTTTTGCACTCGGAAACGCCGAAGAGGCGCTCCCGATATTTCCGGCGATCCGTTAGCTCAGTTGGTAGAGCACAACACTTTTAATGTTGGGGTCCTGGGTTCGAGCCCCAGACGGATCACTATCAAGTCGCGGCAACAACACCGCGACTTTTCTTTTTCAACCCCCACACCACGCCCGCCCCCCCCCTTTGCTTATCTTCACAACTTTCACTACCTTTGTTATTATGAGCAAGAAAATCATAACGTGGGTCAGCATCATCCTCCCCCTCGCCTTCGTCGGACTCATCATAATGCAAGTCCGATGGATCATCGACGCCTGCGAGCTCAGAGACAACCAATTCCAGCAAGCCGTAATCCGCAGCATGGACTATGTCGTCCAACGCCTCGAAGCCGACGAGATAATGGACCCCAACCGCGCCTCCTCCCCCCCAACGCGCGACCCGCAAATCCTCACCCGGCACCGCGTCGACGGCTCCAACAACGCCTCCGAAGAAATCAGCCTAACCTTCAAACTCGACAACTTCGGCTTCTACAAACTCGAAGCCTCACAAGCCCATACCCTCATCTCCGCCGACGCCGGAGTGGTCGACGCTCGCAACGTATTCAGCGACGACATGGTCAGCAACGCCTACATGATGCTCAGCAACGTCCTCATGAGAAAACTCCGATACATGCAGACCAAAGCCAACAAAAGCATCTACGAAAGCAAACCCATCGAGGTCCGAGTCAACCCACAACGCCTCGACGCACTGCTCATGCAACAGTTCACCGACAACGGCATAAACTCCCCCTACGAATTCGCAGTCTACAACGCCGCAGGACAAATGGCTTTCTCCAGCCACGCCTACTCCCCCGACTTCGACGGCACGCAATACGAGAAAAAACTCTACCCCAACGACCTCCACGCTCGCGCCCACTTCGTCCGAGTATACTTCACCGAGCGACCAAACGTCATCCGCGGACTCACAGCTCTAATCATCCCAACCGTCTTCTTCGGATTCATAGTCATGATCCTCTCCGCCTACACCCTCGTCATCATCTTTAGGCAGAAAAAACTCGAAGCCATCAAAAACGACTTCATCAGCAACATGACGCACGAATTCAAAACCCCAATATCCACCATGTCGCTCGCCGCGCAAATGCTCCGCGACCTCGCCGACAACGTCAAACCCGACTTCATCCGACGTAACACAGGCATCATAATCGACGAAGGTAAACGACTCACCATACAAGTCGAGAAAATCCTGCAAATGTCAAGCTTCGACCGTGGCAAAGCTCGCCTTAAACTTGAACCAAAAAATGTGAACGAAATCGTCGCCAAAGTCGTAAACAACTTCAGAGTCAAGGTCGAATCCGTCAACGGCGAAATAAACCTACGACTCGAAGCCACTAACCCCGAGGCCATGGTCGACAACGTCCACTTCACCAACGTTATCTACAACCTCCTCGACAACGCCTACAAATACCGACGCGACGCCCCTATGCTCAACGTCTGGACCCGAAACGCCAACAACGGCATCATAATCTCCGTAAAAGACAACGGACTCGGTATCTCCAAAGAAGACCAAAAACGTATCTTCGAGAAATTCTACCGCGTCTCAACCGGAAACCGACACGACATTAAAGGTTTCGGACTCGGTCTCGCCTACGTCAAAAAAATCGTCGAAGACCATGGCGGACAAATTTCTGTCGAAAGCGAATTGAACGTCGGAACAAAATTTGATATATATTTGCCTTTAATAAAGTAATAAATCATGGATGACAAGAAAAAGCACAAGATTCTTTTAGCCGAGGACGATAGCAACCTCGGTGTCTTGCTGTGCGAATATCTCCAAGCCAAAGACTACGCTGCAGATTTGGCCCACGACGGCGAGGAAGCGTACAACATGTTCATCAACGACAAGTACGACCTCTGCATCTTCGACGTCATGATGCCTAAAAAAGACGGCTTCACGCTCGCTAAAGAAGTACGTATGGCCAACGTCGACGTGCCAATCGTGTTCCTCACAGCTCGAAACGTCAAAGAGGACATCCTACAAGGTTTCAAACTCGGCGCCGACGACTACCTCACTAAGCCCTTCAGCATGGAAGAGCTCATAATGCGCATCGAAGCCATTCTCCGACGCACCTCCGGCGAAAGCCCAGTCCTCGACGTCTACAAACTCGGACGATTCAAATTCGACACCCAGAAACAACAACTCATCGACGGCGACAGCGTCATCAAGCTCACAACAAAAGAAAGCGAGCTCCTCAAACTGCTCTGCACAAACGCCAACAGAGTCCTCGAACGCAACGTAGCGCTCAAAACCATCTGGGTCGACGACAACTACTTCAACGCCCGCAGCATGGACGTCTACATCACTAAACTTCGCAAACATCTCAAAGACGACCCCTCCGTCGAGATCATAAACGTACACGGCAAGGGCTACAAGCTCGTCATGTAGGGCACAAGCCTGTGAAGGCAAGCGCAAAGGCGCATTATTTTCGTTGTTGTTTGCGCGTGACCCTTCAACGCCCCTCCTGGGCGTGACTCTTGTACCACTGCCGGCTCCTTTCTACGACAGACAGCCGCCCTCTGCTACCGCAAGGGCGGCCGTCTATTTTCCCCCAACCCCTCAACCACACTCCCTAAACGCCGAACGCGTACCTCCCCACGGTCGCATATAAAACCCCGCCACCCCCATCCCCTCAAACCCGCCGCATTGCGCAATCCCCCATCTACTCCCAGAACAAAGAAAAAACACCACCACCACTCATATCTCCAAAATTTCCCCTAACTTAGTACACCGTGCCACCGTCCACGCCCTAAACGTCGACTACGCACACAAACCCACACAACATAAACAAAAAAAAACAGTTCTATGAACAACAAATACCTACAACTACTCCTCTCCCTCCTCGCACTCTCCTCACCCACCCTCGCAGAAGACCAATCCGGCAACGGTTGGACGTACGACGACGCCTCCAGCACCCTCACCATCTCCTCCTCCGACGCTTGGACCGAGATAGGCAACAGCACGTTAAAATCCTACCTCCAATCCAACACCACAACCCTCACCATCAACGAGACCACCAGCGTCATGGAAATCCCCGATAACACGTTCGCTGACTTCGCCAACCTCGCCAACCTCAAACTCCCCAACAGCCTCGAAAAAATCGGCGCAAGCGCATTCGAAAGATGCACAGCCCTCGCCACAATCACCTTCTCCGACAACTCCAAACTCTCCATCATAGACGATTG
>CAVFBA010000077.1:0-4374 GCA_963620665.1 bacterium | reverse complement strand
TAGAGCATCTGACTGTTAATCAGAGGGTCATAGGTTCAAGTCCTATTTGGAGAGCGGGGAGAAAGTAGCCTGGTCGAGATTGGCAATTAGTCAATTTCATATGACCAGGCTACATTTGTTGTATGCAGGGCACACCTCCCCCCTAACGCCGCAAGGCGTAATGTAGAGACGTCCGCCCGCGGCGTCTCACATCCTTCCCAAAACCCACACACGGCAACCCATCCCCTCCCATCCTTCCCCCCACTTTTCCAAACCCTTTAGCAATTATTAAATCTCTTTTGCCGACTAATATCCTTATAGTGCCTAAATTAGCGAGATAAAAACCCCATGCGATGCTCAGCGTCCTGATCCCGACATACAACCACGACTGCGTCATCCTCGTCGACGAACTCGTCCGCCAGATCGACGAGTCACGCATCGACGCCGAAATCGTCGTAGTCGACGACGGCTCCACCGACATGGGCATCCTCGCCGAAAACACCTCCATCGAGGCCATGGACCATTGCCGCTACATCGTCTCACCCAACAACTGCGGCATAGCGCGCACACGCAACAGACTCATGGACGAAGCACAGGGCGACATCCTCCTCTTCCTCGACTCCGACGTCTTCCCCGTCAAAAACGACTTCCTCAAACTCTACGTCTCCGCCGCCGCCAAAGCCGATGTCGTCGTCGGGGGAATCGACTATCGCCGTCGCAAAGAAGCCGTAGCCAACCCACTCCGACTCCGCTACGGCATCAGCCACGAAGTCAAACGAGCCAAAGCACGAGCCAAGAAACCCTATCGGGCGTTCCTCTCCTCCGCCTTCCTCATCCGGCGAGCCGTGGCACAGAGCGTAAGGTTCGACGAAACCTTCGACCGCTACGGCCACGAAGACACACTCTTCGGCTCCGACCTCCAAAAGTCAGGCTTCTCAATATCGCACATCGACAACCCCGTATACCACGACGACACCGACACACAAGAAGCCTACCTCTCCAAAGTCCGTATCGCCGTACAGAGCCTCGTCATGCATGCCGACAAGCTCCGCGGCTCCTCACGCCTCCTCTCAATCTACGACCGCCTCGACCGTCTCCACGCCACAGGACTCTTCAGCGCCTTCTTCCGCATCTTCAGGGGCAGGATGGAGGCCAACCTCCTCGGCAAACACCCCTCCATGTTCATCCTCGGCATCTATAAAATAGGATACCTCTGCTGCGTGATGAAACTCTAATAACGAAATCTGTTTAGTTCATGGTTGATGCGCCTTGCGGGATATGCCTGCGGGGCGTCGTCGTTTTATAGCGGTAACGGCGCGAATGTATACCCTTCCGCCGTGAGCGTCTCAAGGGCATGCTCCAGTGCGGCGCGCATCCGTGGCCCCGCCTTGATCGAGTCATGCAGCAGCAGCACCGACCCGGGACGTATATGACGATCCATATTCTCTACCACTTGCTCTGGCGTCAGCCGCTGGTCATAATCCTTCGGCATCACGTCCCAGAACACCACGCGGGCAAACCGCTCACGCGTCAGCTGATAGGCGCGCAGCGGCGTTATATGACCATGAGGCGCGCGAAACACCTTCGCTATGCCTCCCTCAACCTCGTCACATCGCTCTATATTCTCTCGAAACTCGCGCCACCCCACACGAAACAGTGGCAGATGGTTATACGTGTGGTTGCCCACGCTATGCCCTCGCCGCAATATATCCTCATATATCTCAGGATATTTACGCACATTGTCGCCCACGCAGAAAAATGTGCCGTGAGCGCCATAACGCTCCAGCATGTCAAGAACCCACGGAGTCTCCTCTGGCACAGGACCGTCGTCAAAGGTGATGAACACTTGCTTGGTCTTATGGTCGGCCGACCTCCAGAAAGAACGAGGGAAGAGTACGCGCAACAACCCCGGGGGCTGCACTATGTAGTCTTTCATGCGTAAACGAGATAGGCCGTGGCGGCGGTCATGATCAGGGATATCGCCTCCCGCACCCTCTCCCCGCGTATGCCCTGTATATAGCGCGGCAAGATCAGCGACGGCCCTACCGCCACGAGTATCTGCGTCTCGCACGAGAATCCAGGCAGCAATATCAGTAGCAGCGAGAAAAAGAAAACCCACTCGGCGGAACGTATCTTGCGGCTCGTCGATATGCTCAGCTCCAACAGCCGCCGTTGCGTGTTGAGCAGTGCCACCAATATTATCCCTAATTCTATCGCCAGATAGGTTATCGACACTGGCCCAAGCCGCCAATAAGGCTGTGTGGCAAGGGCGGAGCGTATATAGGCGTGGATCGACTCCAGCGGGGTGGGGGAGAACATCAAGAGCGTGAAGCTGGCGAAGAGGGTGGCCGTGACACCCACAAACGCCGCCGCATACGAGCGAAGACCGCCTATGCGCAGCAACGACATGAGAACAAGCAGCAGAGGAATATAAGTGAGCCCCTTGGGCCAGATGAGCGAACCTATGGTGACTATAGCAAAAGCCCACGCTATCGAGGCTTGCGGCCTATCCTTGTTGGTGGCCGAGAACAGACGGTCCGTCGCCCACACCAGGGCAAGGGCGAAAAGGTATACGGGTTGCAGGGCAAGGCTCAGTCGAAACCCGCCGCTCAACACGATGAAAAAGAAACCAGCCAACGCCGACCTCTCGGGGGCAAGACCAAAACGATTAGCTATGTTGTTTATTATCAGGGCGGTGAGATAAGTGGTGGCTATCGCCAGAATCACGGCAAGTGTGCTCGCGGGGGCTATATGCTGCGTCAGCGACAACCATAGCGGGGGAAAAAGGTCGGGCGAGTCCGCTACGACGAACCGCGAGGGATCATAGAGAGTCCGCCCCCGCAGCGCCACAAGTAGCAACAGTAGCGCCGCGTAGGCGAGGGGTGTGTTGCGCGACAGTAGTCTGTACATCGCTTATCTCCCGTCACGTATCCGGATCAAGTCACGCCCGATGTCTTTGCGATAATATACACCCTCAAACGCCACCTTGGAGGCCGCGGCATACGACTTCTCCGTGGCCTGCTCTATGCTGTCACCAAGCGACGTGAGGGCTATGACGCGCCCACCGCTCGTGACGATAGTGCCGCCATCATCGCTCATCGACGTCCCGGCATGAAACGCCGTAGTCCGCGCCCCTATCGCGTCGAGCCCTCCTATCGGCAACCCCTTCTTGTAACTGCCCGGATAGCCGCCCGAGACGAGCACCACCGTGGCCGCCGTCTCCGCAACCGTTATCGTGCTGTGCTTGTCAAGCGTGTGGTTGGCCGTAGCCTCGAAAAGCTCCACAAGGTCATTGCCAAGGCGAGGCATCACCACCTCCGTCTCAGGGTCGCCCATGCGCACGTTATACTCTATCACATACGGGTCGCCTCCGCAGTTTATAAGACCCAGGAATATAAACCCCTCGTAGGGTATGCCGTCCTCTTGCAGACCGCGTATCGTGGGCCTCGTGATACGCTCCTCCACTTTGCACATGAACTCCTCCGTGGCAAAGGGTACGGGCGATATCGCTCCCATGCCACCCGTGTTGGGCCCTTGATCCCCATCATATATCCGCTTATAGTCTTTAGCCTCAGGAAGCGTGATATAATGCTCCCCGTCAGTCAAGATGAACACCGACAGCTCCACGCCCGAGAGAAACTCCTCTATGACAACTCTGGCAGACGACTCCCCAAACATGCCGCCTATCATCTCGCGAAGCTGCTCCTTGGCCTCGTCAAGATCGTCTATAATCAGCACACCCTTGCCTGCCGCAAGCCCGTCGGCCTTGAGCACGTAGGGCGGACGGAGCGTCTCCAGATATTCATACGCCTCCCCGATAGTGTCAGAGGTGAACGACTTGTAGGCGGCGGTGGGTATGTTGTGGCGCATCATGAAATCCTTCGCGAAATCCTTGCTCCCCTCCAACGCCGCACCTCTGGCCGTCGGACCTATCACGGGCACCTTCGCCGTGCGGGGGTCTGCCTTTATGGCGTCATGCAGACCGCCCACAAGTGGCACCTCAGGCCCCACCACCACCATGTCAATGGCGTTGCCGACAATAAAGTCACGCACCGCCCCGTCATCACTGGTGTCAATCTTCACGTTCTGCCCCAGCAAAGCCGTCCCGCCATTGCCGGGGGCAATATAGAGTTTACCAAGTCGTGGACTTTGCTTGAGCTTCCAGGCAATAGCAGACTCGCGACCACCTGAGCCTATGAGGAGGATGTTCATGGTTATGATGTTTGATAACGATACTTGTATGACGATACTAACGCAAAGATATACACGCGAAGATAATCAAACACCCTCACATTCCCCAACCCCGCAAGGCGTACCCCTTAACGCGCACGCGTAATGTAGAGACGTCCGCCCGCGGCGTCTCACATACTCCCCCCCCCCCACTCACACCCCCGC
>CAVFBA010000076.1:0-4581 GCA_963620665.1 bacterium | reverse complement strand
CCCCAACCCCCCCCCAACAAAACTAACCCACACCCACCCACACCACCCAATCAAAAAAATACCTAACTTTGCCAACGCGCACTAAGATGTCTCGTCAATGACGCCAACATACTCAATCATAATACCTCACCACAACATACCCCGCCTGCTTGAGCGGTGTCTCGCCTCCATCCCCCAGCGCGACGACCTCGAGGTAATAGTCATCGACGACAACAGCGACCCCTCCATCGTAGACTTCCAAAACTTCCCCGGCACAAACCGGCACGACCTCCACGTCATATACAGCAAACAAGGACAATACGCCGGAGCCGCACGAAACCTCGGCATAGACGCCGCCCAAGGCAAATGGCTCATCTTCGCCGACGCCGACGACTTCTTCACCCCATGCCTCCCCCAAATCCTCGACAAATACGCCAACTCCCAGCACGACATCATCTTCTTCCACGCCAACGCGCTCGACAGCGAACTCTACTCCCCCTCACCACTCGCACTCCTACGCATACGGCACATCGAAAAATACTACCACACCTACGCCCGCAAACCACACACTGGCGAGACACTCCTACGCTACGCATGGGGCGAACCATGGGCCAAAATCTACAACGCACAGCTCATACGCCACAACAACATCCGCTTCGACACCACCCCCATACACGAAGACACACAATTCACCTACCTCGCCGGGCACCACGCCCGCTCCATAGCAGTCGACCCACACCGCCTCTATTGCGTCACCTATCGCCCAGGCTCACTCAGCCTCTCCGTCAGCGTCCCAAAACTCCTCGCCCGCGTCGCCGTATTCTCTCGCAAAGAACAATTCATCAAACACCACCACATCCACTACTCCGACCCCATAGACAATGAACACTACGCCGCCATTGCCGACGCCTGGCTCGCCTCCCCGACACTCTACGCCCAAACCCTCAAGATAGCACAACACTCATTACCTAACAACCTCCACTTCCGACTCAAATACCGTTTCTTCATCCTCAAGAAAATCGTGAAGAAACTGATCGGATGGAAAAAATAGTTGTCTTCGTAGTAGCGTGACGATATATTTCGTGACATTTATTTTTGTGTCCATTCTGCTCTACGTGATGGACATAATGAGAAAGAAGAACAAGTTCCTTGCTCTCCCTTTCGCTGTTGTCGCGTTGCTTACCGTCTCCACCTTAAGTGGTTTGAGAGATCCAGAAGTGGGCTATGATTTCTTCTTCTACTGCGCCTGGCATTTCAAATTGGCTGCATCCATAGATAGCTTGGGAGATTTCATCGAGCGCATTGGCGGTGGCGAGTGGGCATACTCTACATTGGTCTACGCTACCGCGGCTTTCTCAAATAGCTATCATGTCATCATGTTCGTGTTGACTTTCTTCACCGCAGGAATGGCTCTGTTGGCTGCCATAAGGTCATCCGATAAAGTCCCAACATTCCTATCTTTTGCCTTCTTCTTACTGTTCATCTATGTCACAAGTTTTAATCTCATAAGGCAAAGTTTAGCGGTTTCATCTGTCTGGTTGGCCTACACTTGCTACAAAGGCAGAGGTGGCGGACTGTTGTTCTGGATATTGGCTGTACTCTCCTTCGGCTTCCACAAGTCGTCAGCTGTGGCAATATTGACCATTTGGATAGCAAACTATTTCTCTTACTGTAAAAACCTCAAGAGGATGTCTTGGATTGTGGCAATAGCTGCAATCTCCGGGGCGCTGTCTCTGCAAATCCTGATAGAGTATTTAGCGCAGATTATACCAATGTTCGAGAAATACCTGGTATACGTCTCGGGCGATGTCAAAGCAGGTTGGGCACATCCTGTCGTCAACAAGTCGTACATCCTTTTCTCTTTTGCGTGCATGGCTGTCTCTCTCTTTGCTTTACATACAAAAATGATTAATCATAAATCATTTTTCGTCTGCCTTGTGCTTATCGCTGCTCTTGCTTGCGGAACTTCTTTCGGTAGATTCACCGTCAGTGCAACGAGAATCTGTCTGTTCTTCATCCCTTTACTGTGTGTTAAGATGGCGGAGGTGTTCCGCTCAAATGCAGGCAATATGTCTAAAGAAACAAGAGTGTTATGCCAAATAGTTCTTGTTTTAGCCTTTGTGGCGTTTTTCGTGAATGATTTACGTGTCGGAGATTATCTCCATTACTCGTCTCGTATACTCAGCGTCTAATCACCATGTCCACCCTCTCTATCATCATCCCCACCTACAACATGGAGTCTCTGCTCCCTCAATGCCTCGACTCCGTATGCCTCCACGACCTCTCCGGCCGGCTCCAAGTCATCGTCGTCAACGACGGCAGCAAAGACCACTCCCTACAAATCGCCACAGACTACAAGTCTCGCTTCCCCGACATCATCACAATCATCGACAAGCAAAACGGCAACTACGGCTCCTGCATAAACGCCGCACTGAAAATAGCCAACGGCAAATACCTGAAAATACTCGACTCCGACGACTGGTACGACTCCGATGCATTGCGCCATGTCGTCAACGATTTGCAATATGTCGACACCGACCTCGTCTACACCCCTTTTGTGGTCGAGATAATAAACACCGACAAAAAGATCGTCAACACCCGCGTCTCACAATGGGAATTCACTTCGGGCAATATCGCTAACATCAATCTGCCACAAGAAGAGGCGAAATCCGTTTTCTGCATGCACGCCTTGATGATCCGAGCCGACATGCTCCGCAACATCAACTATCACCAGACGGAAGGCATATCCTATACCGACATGGAATATGTATTTTATCCCCTCGTCAATGCCACCACCCTCACCGTCCTAAACCATCAACTCTACCACTACCGTGTAGGCCGCGAAGGACAGACCGTCTCTCTCGAAGCCACACGCAAGCATTCCGACAACAGGCGTATCATAATCGAGCGCATGGTCGATTATGTGGCAAACCGAAACACCGCCCTCCGACCGATAGACAAAGCTGTTCTCACTTTCCTGGTGGCCTCCTACTATTGGACCATTCTCGTCATCAAGAGTTCCACAAGGCAAGAGTACGCCACTCTTAAGTCTATCGACCAAAAACTGAAGTCTGCCAATGCCGATGTCTTTTCCAACCTCAACCAAACCAAGTGCATCGGCATAAACTATATACGCAATTGGCGGCGTCTGAACTTTAATCTTTTCCCAACTCGCCTATACTGCTTCTTGCGCTCCCGTTTCGCCAACTGCTAGTTATTGCCATCTCATGAGTATAAAGAATGTAGTGTTAGTCAATGATTTCGGCACACTCAACGGTGGTGTCGCATTCGTCGCGCTAAGCAGCGCAGTCGGGCTGGCAAAGGCTGGCGTCAATGTGACCCTTCTGACAGCCACGCCTCCTAATGATAACACCCTCTCCAATGCTGGAGTAAATGTTGTCTGCACCCACCAAAACGACATCCTCAGCGAGCCTAATCGTCTTAAGGCCGCAATGATGGGCATCTACAACACCAAAAGCGCAAAAAAACTCAAAAACATACTCGCACCCCTCTCGCCCTCCGACACCATAGTTCACGTTCATGGATGGATGAAGGCTCTCTCCCCCTCTATATTCCGCGCGACAAAGAAATGGGGTGGCAAAGTCTTCCTCACCAACCACGACTATTTCGCTGTCTGCCCCAATGGCGGCCTCTTCAACTATAAAAGCCTGAAACCCTGCCACCTGAAAGCAGGCTCCATCCAATGCGCCCTCTGCAACTGCGACTCCAGAAACTATGCTCAGAAAATCTGGCGTTTCGTGCGCACCAAGGTGCAAAATCTACTGCTTTGGAAAAACGACCTCCATCCAATAGTCATCTCTGAGTCCAACACACGCCTTCTCGCCCCATATTTCGCCCCTCGCCACCTCTCCGCTGTTCGTGTTGACAACCCCGTAGACATTGCTGCTCCCGACGTTTCTATGCCTTCCCAAAAGTCATATTTCATGTTCTTGGGCCGTCTCTCAAAAGAGAAAGGGGCAGACTTGTTCTGTGAGGCGGTATCCATGGCTGGCGTCCAAGGCATCATGGTTGGCGATGGCCCTATCGCGGATGATTTGCGTCACGAATACACACACGTCACCTTCACTGGTTGGAAGAGTGGCAACGAAAAAGAGGCCCTTCTCCGCGATGCCAAAGCTCTTGTGCTGCCTTCTATTTGGAACGAGACTTTCGGACTTGTCGTCATCGAGGCGCAATCTCGGGGCATCCCGTGTATAGTGCCTGCCGGCACTGCTCCTGCCGAAAATATCATCGACGGCAAGACTGGTTTCCTGTTCAAACAAGGCGATGTCAACTCTCTCGCCGACGCCATACGCCGTGCCAATTCTGCCGATCTCAATTCTCTCCGCTCGCAAATTCACGATTCTTTCTCACCATCAAGGTGGTCGCTCTCCACTCACGTCTCCAACCTCCTGACTCTATATAATCAATAATTACACCCTCCCCCTCGTAAGATGTTGAGGGGGCGCACATTCGGGGAAGACGTTGCATAATTCACTTTCCCCACCTCTCCCCCCAAAACGCCGAAGGCGTACCCCTAAACGCGAACGCGTACTCCCCCCACCCACACCCACCCCCTAAACGCTCACCCGTACTCCCCCC
>CAVFBA010000075.1:0-4667 GCA_963620665.1 bacterium | reverse complement strand
CCCCCAATCTTTCCTACCTTCACAAAAAAAATGCCCAACAAACTACTCTCCATAATCATCCCCGCCTACAACATGCAGGACTACCTCACCTGTTGCCTCAACTCACTCCTCACAATCCCCGACACCTCAACTCTCGACATCATAATCGTCAACGACGGCTCAACCGACAACACCCACTCCATCGCACAATCCTACCTCTCACAACACCCAAACAACATCACCCTAATCAACAAAAACAACGCTCACTACGGCTCCTGCATAAACACCGCTCTCCCCATCGCACAAGGCAAATACATCAAAATACTCGACGCCGACGACTGGCTCGACAACTCATCACTCCAAACACTCCTCCAAACACTCCCCACTCTCAACGACGACATCCTCATCACCCCCTACGTCAACCACTACGACGACACCAACACACAAACCATCACCAACCAACACCTCCCCACATCCCAACTCACACCCGCCAATCTCCTCCACCTCCACAAATCCGCGCTCCCCATATTCCACGCCTCTCTCACCTACCACCACCAACTCCTCCAATCCCTCAACTACCACCAGACCGAACACGTACTCTACTCCGACCTCCAGTGGACCACCATCCCCATGGCCACATTCCGCTCCGCTCGCTACCTCCCTCTCCCACTCTACCACTACCGACGCAACCGGCAAGGACAATCCATGGACCCCGCCATACGCGCCGCACACTTCCACGACGAGGTAACCGTACAATCACACATCCTCGCCGCCCTCGCCAACATCACTCCAGCCACACCACACAACAAACAACTCATCCACAAAATACTCCTCAAACTCACCTCACGACTCTACCGAGACATCATCGTCAAACAAAAAGCTCCTCTCTCCCTCCTCACCCCCCTCGACCAACAACTCCAATCCCTCTTCCCCAACCTCTACCAACAACTCAACCGACAACCCATATCCGACCTCCTCCCAATCCCCTACATCTACCTCTTCCGCCATAACCACACCCAGCTCCTCAACCTCGCCATATCCCTACGAAACCGCCTCCACCACTCCTGACCTCCCCTACCCATATCTCACACCAAAATCCCCTATCTTTGCCACGCGTTCTACTAACACAATGACCATCTCCGTCATAATCTCCACCTACAACAACCCCCTCTACCTCGGACTAACACTCCAAGGCTACTCCCTCCAATCCCTCCCGCCCAACGAAATAATCATCGCCGACGACGGCTCCTCAACCGACACCGCGCAACTCATCTCCCTCTACGACAACATTCTCCCCATACGCCACATCTGGCAACCTCACCACGGCTTCCAAAAAAGCCGTATCCTCAACCTCGCCATAGCCAACGCCTCATCCGACTACCTCATCTTCTCCGACCAAGACTGCATCCCACACCCCAACCTCGTCCTGACGCACGCCCTACAAGCACTCCCCCGTCACTTCATATCCGCCGGATGCCTCCGTCTCACATCCAACGCCTCACAACGCATCTCACCTGCCGACATCTCCTCTCAACGCATCTTCAACCCACATTGGCTCACTTCCATTGGTATGCCACTCTCCATCAAACTCGCCAGGCTCCTCCACAATAACACCCTCCAGCACGCCCTCAACACCCTCTCCCCGGCACGCCCCACATTCAACGGGTGCAACTCCTCAGCATGGCGCAACGACATAATCGCCGTGAACGGTTTCGACGAGCGTATGCGCTATGGCGGACAAGACCGTGAACTCGGCATACGCCTACTCAACAACCACATACAACCTCTCCAACGGCGCTACTCCGCCATAACCATACACCTCGACCACCCACGCCCCTACCGCACTCAGCAATCCCTCAACTTCAACAACTCCATCATCCGCCACTCACGCAGCGTCAACGCCACACGCACTCCCTACGGCCTCACACAAGTCATCCTATGAACACCCTCATCATCGAGTTCAACACCTGGCACGCCGAATGCCTACCCCCAGTGATCCATCTCCTCGCCTCGCATAGCGACAACATCACTCTCATCTGCCCCACATCCACCTTCAACGCCCTCACCCCCATCGAGCAACATCAAGTCCGACACGTCCCCTCGCATGGCCGTGGACTCCCCGCAGCCCTACGCGTCATGCGTCTCATCCTCTCACTCCATCCCGACCAACTCTACCTCAACACCGCCCAAGGCAGTGGCGCCCTATGGCTCTCCCTCCTCCTCTCCTTCTCACACATCCCCCTCATCGGCACTATCCACAACCTCTCCAAACTACAATCCTCTCTCGGCCAACGTCTTATCTCCCGACGACTCTCCGCCTACTACATCCTCGCCCCCTACCTCCTCCCCCATATCCAGCAACTCACCTCACACCCCACCCATATCCTCCCCACACTGCCCGACAAGGGCGACACCTCCATACCCCTCCCCCCCGACACCTCGCTCGCCATAATACCCGGCTCGGTCGACTTCAACCGCCGCGACTACACCTCACTCATCCCCCTCGCGCAATCACATCCCGACCTCACCTTCGTCATCCTCGGCGATATATCACGCCACGATGGCCCACAACTCCTGTCCCTCATCTCCCCTCTCTCACACATCATCCTCAACCCCTCACTCCCCGTCTCACTCCCCCACCCCACCCCACGCTTCATCCTCTTCTCCCACTTCATCCCCCGACACCTCTTCGACGCTTTCCTGCGCTCCGCCAAATACCTCCTCCCACTCATCCCTCCAGCCCATACCAACCTCTACCTCACCCGAAAGGTCTCCGGCACTTTCGTCCTCTCCGCACGCTTCCAACTCCCACTCCTCATCCCGCCCGCCCTCACGCCACTCGCCGATTTCTACCCCACTTCACCTCTCTAAAATACCACGACTCACACCTCCCCTCTCTGACATTTTTACCATATATTTGCCCCTATGAAACACATCCTCATCATCCTCACCCTCTGCGCCCTATCCATCACGGCACACGCCCAGCGAGACTCCCTCAACATCTTCGCCTCATCCTCCGCCTCCATAGCCTCCAACCACAACATACGCCCACTCCTCTCCTACTCTAACCAATGGGGCGAATACACCCAGCTCGACCACGCCGAAGCCCTCATCGCCACTGGACTATCCTATCGCCACTCATTCCGCAACCCTCGCCTAACATTCTCCGCCGGCTTCTCCGCGCAACTCTCCACCGACTCCCTCCGCACCATGCTCTCCCAACTCTACGCCAACTTCCAACTCCTCATGTTCGACATCCGCCTTGGCCTCGAAAACTACACCCCCATCGAGACTAACTGGTCCACCGCCATCGGCTCTTTCCTCATGAGCAACAACGCCCGACCCTACCCCCGCGCATGGGCCGGCATCCTCCGCTACTGGTCCATCCCTCTCGACCGACTCCCCTTCTCCTGGGCCTCACACCTCGAGAATATCCTCCAAATCCGTGGCGGCCTGTCTTTCGCACATGTCGACAATGAAGGACGCTCCGACTATACCGACAATGTCCTCCTGCACGAGAAGTTCGCCTACGCACGCATCGGCCGCTACTTCCTCAAACCCTACGTAGGACTATACCACAGCGTATGCATCGGCGGCTCTCTCTCCAACGGCACCAAGATCCCCGTCGACTTCATCAACTCTTTCTTCGGCAAAAAAGGCGACCCCGACATTTTCGGCAACGGCAAGTTCCGCGGCGAGACAACTAATGCCGCCGGAGGTCACCAAGGCCTATGGGATCTCGGCGTCGACATCTCCCTCCCCTTCGCCGACGCCAAGGTCTACTACCAACAACCTTTTGTCGATGGCGCAACCATAAAACCCATAGGTCATAGCCGTGCCGACCTCCAAGCTGGCATCCTCGTCCACCCACATGGCCTCAAAGCCCTCCAAGAATTCTCCATCGAGTTCATCTCAACCAAATGGTGCGGAGGCGAAGGCATCCCCGACCCTCTCGTGCCCAACCAAAAGGGCGGCTACACCTACCTCTACCCCTCCGATTACGACACCGACGACATCCCACACCTGAAGCAAGACATCCTCCTCTCCTCCGACGTGGCCGCATGGGAAACCACACATGGCGAGATTAAAACACACAACGACCTCAAAGAGTTCTTCCAAGCCACCTATAACCACAACTGCGAATATGGCGGACGACTCCTCTACCTCGAGAACTACTGCCTCGAACAAGGGTGGACTCATGCCGGCCTATCCACGGGCGCACCCCTCCTCCACAACAACGAACTCGTATCACGCTACGCCCCCGAAGGCACCATGCCCCTCAAAGCACGTTTCCCCAATATCCGCATCCGCGCCTTCAACTTCGGCTTCCGTGGTCAGGTAGGCCCCATACTCTACAACTTCCGCCTCACAGCCTCACACAACTACGGCAACTACCGCGAGAAATATATCGGCGGCGACCCCTCCAGCAGCTGGAACCCACAACCCAACTACCTCTTCGCCTCCACACAACACCAAACCTACTCCCGCCTATCCCTCGCCGCCAACATCAACCCCAACTGGCAACTCTCCACCTCCTACGCCCTCGACCTCGGCAACCTCTACAAATCATTCTCCGCCCGCCTCTCTATCCTCTACCACCTCCCCCTCCCACGCATGTAAACCCGCCGCCCTTAACCTCTCCCCCTAAACGCCAAAGGCGTACCCCCCTCTCCCCCCCCCCCCCCCAA
>CAVFBA010000074.1:0-4689 GCA_963620665.1 bacterium | reverse complement strand
CCTGGGGGCTTTGTGCGCGTTGTATTGGAGGTTGTGGTAGAAGTTGTCGTTGGGCGGGTTGAGGTACCATTTGAGGGCTTTGTTCTCGCCATTGACGTTGACGAGATAGACGATGCCCTGTCCACCCCACCGAGTTCTTTGATGACTGTGGCGGAGCCTCCGCCGTCGAGGGCGAGAGAGGTGTTGGGAGATAACTCTATCATTGTGGTTAAGTGTTTAGGGATTATGAGGTTGAGTTGATTATTGCGCGTTTTTGAGAGCTTCTTTGTTCTCCTTGTATATCATGACAAGCATTTTGGAGCCGTCGGGTTGCCTGATGGTTTTGTAGTGTGCCAGGGTTGAGGGGATGAGGAAGATGCAGAGGGGTGAGATGGCGAAGGAGATGAGCATGGGGGAGCAGACGAGAAGGAAGGAGGAGAAGGAGGAGCCGAAGGCGAGCCACCCGATTAGGAAGGTGAGGGACTTGATGATGAAGGCGGAGGGGAGGGTGAAGGAGAGGAGTCCCCGAATGGTGAGGAGCG
Source organism: bacterium (assembly GCA_963620665.1). Lineage (GTDB taxonomy): Bacteria > Bacteroidota > Bacteroidia > Bacteroidales > Marinilabiliaceae > W3P20-009. The sequence goes on along the minus strand of CAVFBA010000074.1, from coordinate 4,168 downwards.
CGAGGTATATGCCGACGAGGAGAGAGAGCTCGTGTGGGAGGATGTCGGCGCAGTAGAACATGACTATTGCGCCGATGTTGCCGAGGAGAGGGAGATGTGAGAGGATGTTGTGGTATGGTTCGGGTTGATTGTTGTGTTGGAGAATGGCGAGCGAGGATTCGATGGCGGCCTGACCTTGTGCGAGAATTGTTTTTTCTTTGGCGTTCATGGCCTCCATTAGTTCGGCACGTGTGTGTACGGTCTTCATGTGTGTGGGATTGGTTTTTAGGGGAAGGCCGAGGGCTCGATGTGAGGGGTGAGCCCTCGGCTGGACAGGTGTTTGATGTTAAGCCACGGCTTGAAGGTTGTCGGAGGGCTTATCGTTGGTTGCGGCAGGGTCGTTGTCCACTGCGGCGGTTGTGTCGGGTTGCGATCTGTCGTTCTCTTTGGCTTCGGCCTCTTTTTTGCGTTTCAGGGCCGCCTCGAGGGCATCGATGGAGCAGCTGTCGAGGTAGAGACGGCGGCGTTCGGAGTCGCGTTTCATGGCGTCGAGAGTGCGCTTACGGTTTTTTTCTTCCTCCTTGCGTTTGTTGGTCTCGGCCTCGAGGTCGAGGTTGTTTTTCTCGAGGAGTTTTGCTGCCATGGCGTCGGCGAAGTCTTGCGCATTGAATATGGCCATTTCTCCGTCTTCTGTGGCTTTGCGGAATAGTAGTTGCTTGACCCCCTGCTTGATTTCGCGTCCGGCGAGGCCGTCCATTTTGTCGGATATTTGGAGGAGGTCGTCGTCGGAGAGAGGATGTTCGAGCGGGAGGTGTGCGGGGATGAGGTGTCGGAGGATGTCGGCGCGGGCCTCACGGTTTGGGAGGTCGAGTTTGATGTGCGCGACGATACGGCTTTCGAAGGCTTTGTCGTAGTTGGACTGGAGGTTAGTGGCGAATATGACTACGCCTTTGAATTCCTCGAGGAAGATGAGCATTTGTGAGCGTTGGGAGTTTATGCTCTGGTCGTGTCCGCTGTCGACATTGCCGATGCGTTTGCCGAGGAAGGAGTCGGCCTCGTCGAAGAACATCACGGCGTCTTGCTTAGTGGCTTCTTGGAAGGCACGTTTGAGGTTTTTGGCGGCCTCGCCGACGTACTTGCTTTCTATCTCGGCGTAGTTGAAGGCGAGTAGAGGTTTGTGGAGGTAGTTGGCTATGGCGTGTGCGCACATGGTTTTTCCGGTGCCTGGGGGTCCGTAGAGGCTCAGGATGCTGTTGGGAGTGGGATCGGAGGCGGAGAAGCCCCAAGTGTCGTAGACGAGTTCACGGTGTTGGACTACGCCGAGAGCGTTCATTATGGCCTGTCGTGTTTCGTTGGGCAAAATGATTTGGTCGAAGGTGTAGCGTGGAGGGGTTGGCGTGAAGGTCATGGGAGAGGCGTCGTCATTCTTCGTTGTGTGCTGTGGTTCTTCTTTTTTGGAGAAGTTGAGTTTGACGAGGAGCGAGAATTTGTCGGAGACGGTAGCGTTGTCGGCGTAGCGTTGCGCGTCGGACTCGACGGCGAGGCTGCCGGTGATGCTGAAGCAGGCGTTGGAGTCGTAGGAGATGAAGTTGGCGCCTCGTTTAGTGACGGAGATGTCGTTATGGAGTGAGAGGTTGGCGCCATTTTTGTCGACAGACCTTTGCAGGATGTCGATCAGCCCCTTGTGGAAGTTGTCGATCCAGATTTGCTGGTCGGGGGTCAGTGATTGCTTGTTGATTTCGTAGGTGAGCATGGTATTTTAGATATAGATTTCTTGTCCGACGTAGAGGTCGTTGGAAACGCCTTTAGATGATTCGATGGTCATTTGTTGAACTTCTTCGTTGGAACTGTTGAATAGTCCGATGTCCACCTTTTTGGTGTTTTTGGATTTCACCATGGCTTTGATTGCCTGCAAGCCTTTTTTTGGGGCTTGTTCCTTGGCTTGCTTGGCGATTTCGCGAGCGGTGATGTAGTTGTTGATGGTGATGGCTATTATTGTCGCCGCGCCACCTAACGCGAGTAGGAGGCCAATGGTTCTGAGTATTGTGCCTAACATAGATGATCGGGTTAAAGTAGTTCTTTACAGAGTTTGTAGATATCGTATATGATAGCCGCTGTTATGGCTATGGCGAGTGCCGCGCCACAGAGTTTGAGTATTATCATGAACATAGGCTACTGAAGGACAACAAGTTTCTCGTTGCCGAGTATTTCGGCTGTCTTGTAGTCGAGTTCATCGCACTGGACGGCGTAGTAGGTGATGTCGTCGGTTGTTTTGTCGTGGATGCCGATGAGAATGCCGCATGGTTTGGTGAGAGGGGCGATGCCGAGGGTTTTGACGACCTCGTTGTCGAGCTTCATGATGAAGGGTGTGTGCTTTCCCTTGTCGAGTTTCTGCTTGCGGAGCCAAGCGATGAAGTCGTTGAAGTTGCACTTGCCCTCGATGACGGCTGGTGCAAGTTCGTGCTTGACTCCCTTGAGGATGTCCATGAGCTGATTGAAGATGCTCTTTTGGTCGGAGGGATCTTCGGAGGAGTGTTGCCCATGTGGCTGCGCGGGGGAGCCGGTTTGCGGAGCGTGGGGGATGGGGGGCAGGGTGCCTAAGATCTCTGCACTCCTGGAGAGGAATGAGGTGTACCACTGGAGGAATCGTTGAAAGATGTTCATGATGGAAAGGATTTAAGTTATTGGAGAACAACGAGTTTCTCGTCGCCAAGGATGTCGGCGGTCTTCTTGTCGTAGCCCTTGGTAGAGTCGAGGACTTGATACTCGATATTATCGGTATTCTTGTCGTAGATGCCTTCGAAGAGGCCGACCTTCTTGGTGGGGGCCTGGCCGAGCATCTGCTTCATGTCGTCGGTGGCTTTCATGATGAAGGGGGTGTCCTTCTTTTTGTCGAGTTTCTGGTTCTTGAACCAGCTGATGACGTGAGTGAAGAAGTTGATGACACCCTGGATGACATTGATAATCCATCGACCGAGGGATTTTATGGCATCAATAATCCATTGAAACATAATTGATAGGTTTTGAAGTTGTTAGGGATTAGTTGAGGATTTGGAGTTCGCCATCGGCGAAGAGAGATTTGACGTCGGAGGAGAGTGCGCCGGCCTTGATTATGGCGTAGCGGTTGGAGGCGGGGGGCAGGAGCTCACGATCCTTGACGTTGGTCATGTGGATTGTGGCTGCGCCATCTTCGCCTTTCTCGCGGAGGACGGCTACGCCGTTGGAGCCTGGGACGACGATGGACTTGGCGGTAGACATGAGGAGCTGTGTGTCGAGGAACTCGACTTGCGAGAAGACGATGTTGGCCTTGTTGGCCTCGTTGATTTTCTTGTCGAGCTCGTTGAGCACGCGCTTGGACTCTTCGATTTTTTTGTTGAAGTCATCAGCGATGCTTCGTCCACTTTTGAGGACCGACTTCCATAGGAGGTCGAGGTTCTCTTGATAGAAATCTCTGTTTAACATTGTGTTGAAGTTTAGGTTATTTGTCTTTCGACATGACAAAGGAAAAGGGTATTGAATTGAATCGGAAGTGATTTTGGAGGTTTAAGGGAGTGGAATGGCGTAATTGAAGGGCAGTGGATATTTGTAGGCGTGTAGGGCTTCAGCAATATTCACTTTAGGATTAGGAGGCGGAGGGAGGAGAAGAGCGAGAGGACACCGAAGTCGATGCCTTGAGAGGTGACGATGACGCCGGAGCGGAGTATGATGTTGTCGCGTCGTGGCATGAGTAGGAGGTGGTAGATGCCTGAGGCGAAGTCGAGGTAGGAGGCGACGGAGTTGGCGGGGCGGACACGGGCGAGGTGGAGGTAGTGGATGATGTCGGAGACACGGAGTGTGTAGACGTTAGCCGGGATGAAGTTGGAGGGAGGGGACAGGGAGAGGGTGTAGGCGAGTTGTGCGGGGAGCGCCTGGAGAGGGGCTAGGGATTCACGCCAGTCGTGGGCCATGATGCCGACGTAGGATGTGGCGCCGTAGTGTCGGAGGCTGTCGGCGAGGTTGTGGAGGGTGTCGGGGGAGACGGGGTTTGGGGGTGTTGTGTGGCGCATGGTGTTGTGGTTGTATGGTTTGTTTGAGGGCAAAGGTGTGGTGTTGGGATGGGAAAGGAGTGGTTTTTGTGGTGAGTTTTTTTTGGGGGTGTGGTAAATGAAGGGGAGGGGCGGGGTATTGGGGGTTGGGGTTCAGAGGGAGA
>CAVFBA010000073.1:0-4825 GCA_963620665.1 bacterium | reverse complement strand
ACAATCACCTTCAACGACAACTCCAAACTCTCCATCATAGACGATTGCGCATTCAGAGATTGCACAGCCCTCGATAACCTCACCCTCCCCAACAGCCTCGAAAAAACCGGCGCAAGCGCATTCGAAAGATGCACATCCCTCACCACAATCACCTTCAACGACAAGTCTGAACTCTCCTACATAGACGACTACGCCTTCGCAGGTTGCACCTCCCCCGACTTCACAAAACTCACCCTCCCCGCCTCACTCAACCACATCGGCGACTATGCCTTCTCCAACTGCTCCTCTCTCACCGATGTCTACATCAACTCCGACGAAAACACCTACTCCGAGGACAACCCTCACGTCATCCTCCTTGGCAAAAAGGAGACAGGCTACGGCATCGACATCTTCCCCGAAGATCTAAAAACCAAAGCCACACCCACAACCCTCCACTTCGACTCGCGCTACACCAACATCGGCGCCGAAGGACAAGACGAAAACCTCCGACACTACTTCGCCAACTTCGACGACACACCCAAACCCTCCTCCTCTCTCCAATCCCCCAACTCCACAACCTCAACCCCCCTCTACTACGACCTCCAAGGACGACCCCTCTCCCAACCCCTCCCCAACACCCCCGTCATCCGTATCCTCAACAACCACTCCTCCCTCATCCTCACCAAATAACAAACGGTATAACAAACACCCATACCCGGGGGGCGCACACCACGCCCCCCAAATGCCGCAGTGCGTACCCTTAACGCGAACGCGTAATGTAGAGACGTCCGCACGCGGCGTCTCCCCTTAACGCCGAATGCGCACCACCCCACGGTCGCTATACCCCTCCGTCCCCACCCCGTCTCACATACTTCCTAACCCACGGTCGCACCCCACGCACGTAGAGACGTCCGCACGCGGCGTCTCCACTTAACGCCGCAAGGCGTATCTCCCCACTAAAAATCCCTTTCCTATTCTCAAACCCTTATTATAACTTTGACGTGGTAAATATAAAGACAACACAAGATGAGACTCTCCGAACTTCATACAGGCGACAAAGCCGTGGTAGTCAAAGTCTTAGGACACGGCGGATTCCGCAAACGCATCGTCGAGATGGGATTCATCAGGGGCAACATCGTCGAAGCACTACTCAGCGCCCCACTACGCGACCCCATAAAATACAGACTCCTCGGCTATGAAATCTCTCTCCGACGCGACGAAGCACAGATGATCGAGGTCATAACAACCGCCGAAGCCAAACAACTCACACAGTCACACCCCGACATCCACACCACCACCGCAACCAACAACGACGACTGCCAACGTGTCCACGACGAGGACGACGAACTCAAACGCGCCGCCATTCTCAAACGCCGTACCATAAACGTAGCCCTCGTAGGCAACCCCAACTGCGGCAAAACTTCCCTCTTCAACTTCGCCTCAGGCGCACACGAGAGGGTCGGCAACTACTCAGGCGTAACCGTCGACGCCAAAGAAGGCAAAGCTCATTTCGAAGGCTACGACTTCAATATCGTCGACCTCCCCGGCACTTACTCCCTCACAGCCTACAGCCCCGAAGAAATGTACGTCCGACGGCAAATCGTCGACAACACACCCGACATCGTCATCAACGTCATCGACGCCAGCAACATAGAGCGCAACCTCTACCTCACCACTCAGCTCATCGACATGAACCTCAAAATGGTCTGCGCCCTCAACATGTACGACGAGATGCAATCACGCGGCGACACCCTCAACAGGCAGACCCTCGGCTCCCTGCTCGGCGTCCCTATGGTGCCAACCGTTTTCAAGACTGGCAAAGGCGTCAAGACCCTCTTCCACGTCATAATCAACATGTACGAGGGCCTCGACTACATCGACAAGGACGGCAACATAATGCCCGACGTGGCAAAGGATATCCAGCAGTGGCACAGCGAAATGGCCAAGGACGACGAGCAAAACCACGACGAGGATTTCGCCTCTGGCAATCGACCCCTCCGCAATGTGGCGCGCCACATCCACGTCAACCACGGACAATATATCGAGAAGGCCATCGAGACGGTACAACAACCTCTCAAACCCGACCTCGGCATACGCTCCAAATACTCCACACGCTACCTCGCCATAAAGCTCCTCGAGAACGATAAGGTCACTTGGGACATCGCCAACGCGCTCCCCAACGCCGCCGACATCCGCGAGGCCGTGGTCAACGCACAAACACAAATCAAAGCCGACGTCCAAACCGACAGCGAGACCGCCATAATGGACGCCAAATATGGCTTCATTCGTGGCGCACTGGCCGAGGCCGGCTATAAGATGGGCGACAAGATGGGCGCATACAAGATAACGCACGTCATAGATGCCGTGGTGACCAACCGCTGGCTCGGGTTCCCCGTGTTCTTCCTCATTCTCTTCCTGATGTTCGAAGCCACATTCACATTGGGACAATTCCCTATGGACTGGATCGAGATGGGTGTGGAGTGGCTTAGCGAGACGCTGGGAGCGCTCCTGCCCGAAGGCCCCGTGCGCGACATGATAATCGACGGCGCATTAGCTGGCGTGGGCGCGGTGATTGTCTTCCTGCCACAAATCCTGATCCTCTATTTCTTCATCTCTCTGATGGAAGATTCCGGCTATATGGCCCGCGCGGCGTTCATCATGGATAAGTTCATGCACCGCATGGGGCTCCACGGCAAATCATTCATACCTCTCATCATGGGTTTCGGGTGCAACGTCCCAGCCATCATGGCCACACGCACCATCGAGAGCAGACGAAGCAGGCTCGTGACGATGCTTATCGTGCCTTTCATGAGCTGCTCCGCTCGACTGCCCATATATATCATGATCGTCGGCACGTTCTTCGCCGCACAATGGCAAGCTCCAATAGTGGTTTCACTCTACGCCATGGGTGTCTTAGTGGCCGTCCTCATGAGTAGGATTTTCTGCAAATTCGTGATGCGCGACGACGATACTCCCTTCGTCATGGAACTGCCACCCTACCGCTTCCCTACCGCCAAGGCTATCGGCAGGCACACCTGGGAGAAAGGCCGACAATACCTCAAGAAGATGGGCGGCATAATCCTCGTGGCAAGCGTGATTGTGTGGGCTTTGGGCTATTTCCCTCGACACCCCGAACTCGACCGCCAGCAACAACAGGAACAAAGCCTGATAGGACAGATAGGACAAACCATCGAACCCATATTCCGCCCACAAGGTTTCACCTGGAAGCAGGATGTCAGCATCATAGCAGGTGTCGGGGCTAAAGAGATTGTAGCGTCAACCCTCGGCGTCCTCTATGCCGACGACGACAGCTTCGCCGACGACGATTCTCTCGATGCCGCGCAAGAAAACACAGCCGACGACTCAAAGTATACCATACTTCGCAAAAAGATGGAAGCCGACGGCATGACTCCGCTAAACGCCTACGCCTATCTCCTCTTCATCCTCCTCTATTTCCCTTGTCTCGCCACAGTCGCGGCAATAAAAGGCGAAACCGGCTCTTGGCGTTGGGCTTTGTTCCTCGCAGGGTATACCACAGGCGTCGCATGGGTTATTTCCGCACTATTTTATCGTATCGGATTGATTTTCATATAAAAAATGATGTTGGTAATTTGGTAACTTCGCAAATGAATATTACTTTTGCGAAAAATATTACACAAAACATACACTAACATCATGGAAAATTATCAAGACGCTAACCTCAGGGCAGAGATAAACGCACGTTTCGGCAAAGCCGTCGACTTCCTGCTCAAAAACAAACTCGCTCGCAACAAGAACGAGATCATGAACCGCCTCGGACTATATCTCGGACGTCTCTCTCTCCTCCTCGGCAACAAGGCTAATGTCTCAACCGACAACTTGGCAATGATGTCAAAGGTATACGGCATATCCACAGAATGGCTCCTCCTCGGCACCGGCGACATGATCGGCACAACCATCCAGAAAGCCGCAGAAGCCAAACGTCAAAAGGACATGATGATGGAAGCACTCCCCCTCATGCCTATGAACGCCATAGGACGTGCCAGCGGACAAGACTACCCACAAACCACCTCCGACTACCCCAAATACCTCGTGCCGGAGTTCATAAACGCAGGCGCACAATTCATGACACGCATACAGGGCAACTCCATGTCCCCTACACTCCAAAGCGGCGATGTCGTAGCCTGCAAGAAAATCGAGGCCGACAGCTGGATCGAGTATGGCGACGCCTACATCATCGACGGTCAGCAAGGCGTGATGATTAAACGCATATACAACGAAGCCTCCGACTCCAAGAAACTTCTCTGCCGCAGCGACAACCCAGAAGTCGCTCCCATCACCATCGACCGCGACGACATCATCAGCATGTCACGTATCCTCGGAGTCGTCCGCAACCTGTAACGTCTCTACATACTTCCCAACTCCCCCAACCTACCCACGCTTGTAGAGACGTCCGCCCGCGGCGTCTCACCCAAACGCCGTAAGGCGTACGCATCCACGCTCGACGTAAAGACGTTGCCCCATCGTCTCTACATACTTCCCAACTCCCCCAATCTACCCACGAATGTAGAGACGCCCGCCCGCGGCGTCTCCCCTAAACGCCGTAAGGCGTACGCACCCACGCCCGGCGTAAAGTCGCTGCCCCCCATCGTCTCTACATACCTCCCAACTCCCCCAATCTACCCACGAATGTAGAGACGTCCGCCCGCGGCGTACCACCCAAACGCCGTAAGGCGTACGCATCCACGCCCGGCGTATAGATGCCCCATCATCTCTACATTCCTCCCAACTCCCCCAACCCACCCACGAATGTAGAGACGTCCGCCCGCGGCGTCTCCCCTAAACGCCGTAAGGCGTACACACCCCA
>CAVFBA010000072.1:0-4993 GCA_963620665.1 bacterium | reverse complement strand
AGTTGGGGCGGCGACTGGAATTGGACCGACGGACAGACCCTCAAGGTCGGCTTCGACACTGAGACGCACAAGTACAACTTCACGCCTCAGACCTTCAAGTTCACCTACACTGGCGCAGAAGGCGTAGACTACTCTGGTGGCTCAATCATGACCTTCTTCCAAATCAACAACATCTACGCATTGTTCCCCAACCTCCACGCCACACTCGATGCCATCTCTATCGACGGCACTGCCGTATCCTACGATGCTTCCAAGGTGATCGACTCCAACGAGTACCCCAATTACCGTCTTGAACTGTGGAACTGCTACGGCGCTACCAAGACTGCCGGCTGCGGCTTCGGCACACCCGATGGCGATGCCATCAAGGAGCTCGGCTTCACCGACAAGATGGAAATGACCGTCACCTTCCACTCTCTCTTCTAAACACAGGAATTTCTCTTAAGTGTTAGATATGGCCCCCGCTCGACGCTGATGTCGGGCGGGGGCTTTTCTCAACTCAACCACAACAAGCAATCACCAAATCATCATAAAACCCACTTTAATGCTCCATGCATCCTCCATGCATGCTCCAAAGATGCTCCGCAGATGCATCCCAGATGCATCCCAGATGCTCCGCGCTCCAATTCCACTTCCTCGTAAGAAACCAAATGTATATTTTCCTTAATGAATATTCGCCAATTACACACCCTTTCTCCAAATATCACCCTCCACACCCACTCCCGCATCCCCCATTTCTCGACCGTAAGTGTGACGAATACCCCCATTCCCCGATTTTTATGTTAATACCCAAAAATAAACTGTCAAAAACACCAGCCAAACAGAAATGTACGCTATAACCTATTGACAAACAACGAGTTAATAACAACAAATATTTTCCACCCCATTCTACGCATATAAAGCCTATTCTCCCCACCGTCTCCCATAGCGCCAAAGGCAAACTACACCCCATCCCCCAAAGAATCCCCAAAAATTCCTACCTTTACCCGATATACCACCTCCCCAACCTCCCCAAAAGGCGCATAAATAAGGACTCTTAACAAATGCGCCCCATAATCAAAACATCAAAGCAGCATCTGAAACTCAACTCTAAATACTTTTGCAAGCATGATTACTCACAACAATCACACCATCCAGATGCCTAAGGCGATCGAGCGTATCCTCATCGCCCTGGCGCTCATCATCATCCCCTTCCTACCCTCCTGCAGCGACGACGAGGGAGGCAACGACTCCCCCTCACAAGAGGACGCCGTCTTCATCACAACCTCCTCCTCCATCACACTCGCCGACGGCTCACAACAAATCAAGGCCTCTTTCACCTCAACCGGCAAACCCACCGTCACCACATCCGCCAACTGGGTCTCCATAACCGAGCTCAAAGACAATGGCGACGGCTACTACGACCTCACAGCCACCGCCGCCGCCAACACTACAACTGCCGACCGCGACGCCACAATATCCATCACCTCCGGCACAGCCACATGCACCATCCCCATCTCACAAAAAGGCATAACACTCCCCGACGAAGACGACGCCTCAATAGTCGAACGCTTGGGCATGGGCTGGAACCTCGGCAACCAATTCGACGCCTACAATAACGGGGTCGCCAACCAAACATGCTGGGGCAACAAGGCCGTGACCCCCGCCACAATGGACGCACTCGTATCCGTCGGCATCAAAACCATACGCATCCCCGTCACGTGGCTCGGACACGTCGGCAACGCCCCAGACTACACCATCGACGCCGACTGGCTCAACGAAGTAGCGCAAGCCGTCCAATACGCCGAAAACGTCGGCCTCAACGTCATAATCAACATCCACCACGACGGAGCCAACAGCGAACACTGGCTCAACATCAAAACCGCCGCCACAAGCTCCGCCACCAACAAAGACATCAAGGCCAAACTCAGTGCCATGTGGACGCAAATCGCCAACAAGTTCTCCGACAAAGGCGACTTCCTGATCTTCGAATCCATGAACGAAATACACGACGGCAGCTGGGGATGGGGCGCCAACCGCACCGACGGCGGCAAGCAATACGCCACATTCAACGAATGGCAACAAGTCTTCGTCGACGCCGTACGCGCCACAGGAGGCAACAACGCCACTCGATGGCTCGGCATCCCAGGCTACTGCACCAACGCCGACCTCACCATCGAATACCTCGAACTCCCCTCCGACCCCGCCAACCGCCTGATGGTTGCCGTACACGACTACGACCCCTACGAATACACTCTCAACGACAAATATAACGCCTGGGGGCACCTCGCCGACAAATCAAAGGGCGACACCACCAACGGCTCTAACGAGGAAAAAACAATAACCGACACCTTCCAAGCCCTCAAAACCAAATTCATCGACACCGGCACGCCCGTCTACATCGGCGAGATGGGATGCGTCCGACGAGCAACAGAACGCTCCGAGGCCTTCCGCAAATACTACGTCGAGTACTTCTGCAAAGCCGCCAAAACCTACGGCCTCCCAGCTATATTCTGGGACAACGGCGGCACCTCCACAGGGCAAGAACAGTCAGGACTAATCAACCACGCCACCGGCGAATTCCTCAACGACGGCGAGGAAATACTGCGCATCATGACCAACGCCTTCAATAACGACGACCCCTCCTATACTCTCCAAAGCGTCTACGACAACGCCAAAATAGAATAACCAATATTTACCTTATGAAGCATAATCTCCTGACGGCTCTCATCTCATGCGCCCTGTCGCTCGCATCCTGCTCCGGATGCTCCGACTCCGGCAATGACGACGAGCCAAATGGCGGCAACGAAGCCAACACCAACGCCAACTTCGCACTCGCCGACAACGTCTCCGCCTACAACTTCAAAGCCGAGGGCGGCTCGCAGAGCTTAACATTCACAGTCTCGCAGGCCTCTCTCGAAATGTCTGCCCAACCCTCCGCCGACTGGCTCACAGCCTCCAAGGGTGACGCCTCGGTAGGCGAGCAAAAGTGGACCATAACAGCCTCCGCCAACACCACAAGCAGCGAGCGCACTGCCACAGTGACATTCTCCGCCAACGACGTGGACAAGACCATCGACGTGACATTCACACAAGCCCGTGTCCTGACCGTCGACGAGGCTATGCCCTCCGATGCCAAAACCCTCGTCTCCAAAATCTACGCCGGCATCAACATCGGCAACACCATGGAATGCAACAGCTCCGACGACGAGAAAGCTGAGACAGCTTGGGGCAACCCACTCGTCAACGAGAACTACATCAAAGGTCTCAAAGCACTCGGCTTCAACGCCATCCGCATCCCTTGCGCCTGGCATAGCCACCTCTCCGACACCGAGAACTACATCATCAGCCCCAAATGGCTCGAACGTGTCAAAACCGTCGTAGACTACTGCGTCAACAACGATATGTACGTCGTCCTCAATAGCCACTGGGACACAGGCTGGCTCGAGGATAACATCTTCTCCTCCGGCAAACGCAAACTTATCCTCGCCGAGCAAACAGCCATCTGGACTCAGATAGCCAACACCTTCATCAACTACGACGAGCACCTCATCTTCTCCGGCTCCAACGAGCCAGGCATGAACGAGACAAGCTCCGGCGGCAAAAAATGGGAAGGCTCAGACGGCGAAAGCGCAATAAAACGACTCATCTCCTACGAGCAAGCATTCATCGACGCCGTACGCGCCACAGGCGGCAACAACGCCAAACGATGCCTCGTCTTCCAAGGCCTCGGCACCGACATCGCCAGCACCTACTCCTACATGACCACCCTCCCCTCCGACAACGTCGAGAACCGACTCATCGCCGAAGTCCACTTCTACGAACCCTACCAGTGGGCGCTCATGGAAGACGACGCCTCATGGGGCAAAGTGTTCTACTACTGGGGCAAAGACAACCACAAAGACGGCTCCAGCCACAACCCAACATGGGGCGAGGAAAGCCACGTCGACTCCCAGTTCGCCAAGATGAAAGAAAAATTCGTCGACGCCGGCATCCCCGTCATTATCGGCGAGTACTCCACACGCATCCAAACACACGGCACCGACGACTCCGAAATATTCGACACCGAACTCCACAAGAAGAGCCGCGCCTACTACAACAAATACGTCACCATGGTCGCCAAAAACAACGGCTGCGCCACATTCTACTGGGAAACAGGCGGCGAGATTAACCGCACCACCGGCGAAGCCAAAAACCAATACGCCATAGACGGCATCATGGAAGGCGCCTCAGCAGGCAAATACCCCTTCTAACACCACTCCACTCCCCACCCGACACCTCTCCCATCAGACCCCGTCACACTCCGCGGCGGGGTCTGATTTTACTACCACCAGCCACACAACCAGCGCACACACAAACATCCCCAACAAACACACACCACAACTGCCCGAATATTCCTACTTTTCACTATGCTTGCCGCGTTAACCATAGAGGGGAAATCCCTTCTTGCTTAACGTCGCTAATGTTCAACCCTAATAGTTCTACCATGAGTCTACTGCGACCACTATTCCTCTCCCTCATCCTCGCCACGGTGTTCTCCTTTACAGCGAACGCCCAATTCTACGTCTACAAAGACGGCAATGCTATCTGCAAAATCTACGACTCCCCTGCCGACAGCATTGTATTCTCCAACTACCTCCTCGACTACGAAATCGAGACAGGCAACGCCACACCACAAACAACCACAGCAGCCCTGACCTGTACACTCCGCAAATTCACCAAGACCACACGACCCGTCATATCGGATTCCTCCTTTCCGCCTCGGCCGACGATGACGACATACACAACGGCATACGCTTATCCACCACAGTCAACTACGTCGCGGCTAACTCGCAGCTCACGCTCAACCACTCCTCACTGACCCCCGCCACAACCTACTACTACGCCGCATTCCTCGACCTCGGCACGGGCATCGTCTACGGCGAGACCAAACAATTCACCACCCAACCCGCCTCAATAAACGTCGACGAGGCTTTCGTAGACCTTGGACTCTCGGTCAAGTGGGCTAAGTACAACG
>CAVFBA010000071.1:0-5032 GCA_963620665.1 bacterium | reverse complement strand
CCTTCTTCTCACCACTTTTTACTACCTTTACACCGCCTAATCTTCACTTTTCATTAAATGAGACACCTCATACTCCTCGCGTCACTCGCGATCGCCATATCACAACACGCCAACGCTCAGTCTACCAACCACGTAGACGACCCCGCCACACACTTCCAACACGCACTCGAACTCTACGACGCCGCACTCTACGGCGCCGCACGAACCGAATTCCACCAATTCACCATCAAACACGCGACACACGCACCCGCCACACTCCTCGCCGACGCCCAATACCTCGAAGCACTATCCGCCAAAATGGCCGACAACCTCGACGCGCAACGACTACTACAAAACTACCAAACACAACAACAAGACAACTCACACATCGCCGACGCCCAATACCACACCGGCGACCTCCTACTCTCACAAGGCAAAAACAAAAAAGCTCTCACCTACCTCGAAAAAGCCAACGAAAACAACATCTCGCCATCCAACCGAGTGCCACTCATCTTCAAACGAGGCTACTGCTACTTCACCCAAGGACAACACAACCTCGCCATAGCGCAATTCAACAAAATACAAGGACAAGAAGGCCAATACGCCCAACCCATAGCCTACTACCGCGCACATGTATTCTACGAAAACGCCAACTACGACGCCGCGCTGCCCATCTTCCTCAACCTCGAAAAAGACAACGGATTCCACAACGCCGCAGCCTACTACATCGCACATATCATGTACATCCAGGGACACTACACCGAAGCACTACGCTACGCGCAACCCCTCGCCAACAACTCCAACAACAAAACAGCCGAGATGACACGCATCGTAGCCGACTCCCACTTCATGCTCGCCGAATACAAAGCCGCGCTCAACGCCTACCAACAACTCGAAAAACTACTACCCAACAAACTCCTACGTGCCGACTACTACCACATAGGACTCGCCTACCTCAACTCACAAAACTACAACAAAGCCGCCGACAACCTCTCCAAAGTAACCGCCGACAACGACGCCATGGCACAAAACGCCTACTACAACCTCGCCGCCTGCTGCCTCAAAATCGGAGACAAAAAACGCGCACGCACAGCATTCGACGCCGCGTCACGCTCCAAATTCGACCCCTCAATAGCCGACGACGCGCACTTCAATAAACTAAAACTCGCCAGCGAACTCAACTTCGCCCCATTCGACGACCTCATATCCGCCTTCATCCAATACCTACAACTCTACCCAAACTCCATACACCGCGACGAAACATACAACCTCTTGGGAAAAACTCTCATCTCAACAAAAAACTACAAAAAAGCACTCGAGACAATGGAGCAAATACAACACAAAGACCTCAACCTCTACAAAGCCATGCAACGCATAGCCTTCTACCACGCCACCGAACTATACAGCAACCTCGACATCAACGGAGCCGCCGACTTCCTCAACTACTCCCTCAAATACGCCGACTACGACCCCATCCTCAAAGCCCGAGCCCTGTTCTGGCAAGGAGAATGCCTATACTCCAAAAACAACATCCAAAACGCACAAGAAAAATTCCTCGCCTTCATCAACTCCTACCAATCCGCCGAAACCCCAGAATTCCCCACCGCGCACTACAACATCGCCTACACCTACTACAACAAAAAAGACTACAACAACGCACGACGATGGTTCATCAAATACACCTCACTCGCCAACAACCAATACCCAACACTCCTCGCCGACGCCTACAACCGAATCGGCGACTGCCTCTACCTCAACCGTGACTTCAACAACGCCATATCCTACTACGACAAAGCCGAGACAACCTCAACACAACAAGGCGACTACTCCATGCTCCAAAAAGCCATCTGCCTCGGACTCCTCTCCAAATACAACGACAAAATAACACTCCTCGACAACCTCATCAAACAACACCCCGCATCCATATACGTCGACAACGCCTACTTCGAAAAAGCACGAGCGCACGTCGCTCTAAACCAAATAAAAGACGCCATCTACAACTACAAAGTCGTAAAAGAAAAATTCCCAAAAGGCAGCCTCGCCTCACAAGCCATGCTCCAACTCGGACTCCTCTACTACAACAACAACGAACTCGACAACTCCATGGCTTTCTACAAACGCGTCATAAACGAATACCCCTCAACCCCAGAAGCCGCCGACGCACTCAACGGACTCCGCAACGTATACATGGAACGAGGCGACTACGACGGATATATCGCCTACACCTCAACACTCGGCTCCTTCGCGCACGTCGGCCAGTCCGAACGAGACTCCCTCCTCTACGTCAGCGCATCCAACCTCTACATGAAAGGAAACACCCCCGACGCCAAAACCGCACTCCTACGATACCTCGACACCTTCCCAACAGGACGTTACGTCACGCCCGCCAACTTCTACCTCGCCGACTGCTACTACAACAACCGCGAATTCGACGCCGCGCAAACACTCTACGAAACCGTAGCCTCACAACCACGAAGCGTATTCACCGAAGAATCCCTACTCCGCGCCGGAGAACTCATCTATAAATCCGCCAACTACCGCAACGCACTATCCTACTTCCTCCGACTCGAAAACGAAGCCGAAGTCGAGACAAACAAAATAGAAGCCATAATAGGACAAATGCGCTGCATGCAAAAACTCGGCGACCTCGACCAATGCATCACAAGCGCCGACAAAGTAATAGCCATGCCACAAGCATCACCAGCCATACTCCGCGAAGCACAATACCTCAAAGCCAAATCCCTATTCGCGCAAAATAAAAAAAACAACGCCCTGCCACTACTCCGACAACTCGCCGAAAGCACCAAAACAACCGAAGGAGCCGAAGCCAAATACCTCATAGCCCAATACCTCTACGACAACAACAATAACGACAACGCCGAAAACGAAATCTTCGACTACATCGAAAAAGGCACACCACACCAATACTGGCTCGCACGCAGCTTCGTACTCCTCGCCGACATCTACCACGCCAAAGGCGACGACTTCCAAGCCGTCCAATACCTCCAAACACTCAACGACAGCTACTCCGCCGACGACGACATACACACACTCATCGCCGACCGACTCGCACTCTACAACTCCGACAACAACAACCAAGCCCTCTAACACCTTACCCCTACAACAATGAATACCCGACATATCTACCTCCTCATACTCACACTACTCCCCACACACGCCATCGCACAAAACGACACCATCAACACCATCGACCGCTCCGTCGACGTCGTCAACGCCTACCAACCAACACTCCGACCCTCTAAAAAAATCAATGTCGACCCACTCATCGACGACACCCTCAAATACTCCGACAACTACCAATACCAACTCCTCAACCGAGTCGCACCAGTCTCAACATCCCCCGAACCCCTCACACCCGCATACATGGACTTCCCAACCTATGCCAGCCCCTACCGCGCACTCGTCGAAGCCGCAATAGGCTCCCTACCAACACTCTACGGACAAATACTCTACAACAACGGCAACTCCAACAACCACCACCTCGCACTCCACGCCGGGCACCTCGCGCAACTCGGCAAAGTCACACTCTCCAACGACAACAAAACCAAAGCACACCAAAACAACACCTGGGCCTCAATCGACTACAACCACCTCGCCGGCAACCTGCGCCTCAACGCCAACGCCAACCTCACCAACAACACCTTCTGCTACTACGGCCAAAACAACATCATCGACTCACTCATCTACACATCCGACAACAACAACAACAACAACATCCCCGGAACCGACATCCTCGCCCTCGACAAACAACGCAACACAACATTCGACCTCCTCCTCGCTCTCAACAACTCACTCGTCAACCCACTCCAAAAATTCACCTTCAAAGCATACGCCGGATTCTCACTCTTCGGCAACAAAAACGCACTCCACCAAACAGACATCCACTTCGGGGGAAACCTCCGATTCCCATTCAAAAAAATCGCCGCAATCGACATCGACCTCGCCTTCAACCATTTCCAAACACACGCCGGCGACTCCTCACTCATCCTCTCCTACGCCGAACACAAAAGCTCCGACATCAACATCTACCCACACTTCCGACTCGACTACGACTACATGACACTCCGACTCGGCGCTCGAATCATCAGCGTCATCGGCGACAAATTCTTAGGCAAAGACGACCTCCTCGTCCAGCCCGACCTCAAAATAAACTTCTTCATCGGCAACGGCTCCGTATGCCTCAATGCCGGCCTATCTGGCGACTTCTCCCAAAACAGCTTCCGCACCCTCGTCAACCAATGCAAATACCTATCCCCAGACAGCCGCAAATACATCTACGACAGACAACACCACCGCTACATCTCACGTGTCGACATCGCCCCCTCACAAAACCCCATAGCCTTCAACTTCGAACTCCGAGGCGCCTTCTCACATAAACTACAAGCCGCAATCGGCATAACATACAAATCCCTCACCGACGAAGTCTTCTTCGTCAACCGACACTTCACCACCGCAACCGACACCTCCAACATCGCGCTCGCGCCACACTTCGCACTCCTCCAAGACGACGGCAAACTCTTCAACGTGCACGCCGAACTCAACATCAACCCAACACCAAACAGCAACATACTCCTCACCGTCAACTACGACAAACACTCCCTCAACACACTCCCCGACGCCTACAACCGACCAGCACTGACCCTCTCCCTCGCCGGCAAAGCCAAACCATCCGACCGACTCGCGCTCAAAGCCAAACTCACCTACGTCGGACAACGAAAAGCACTCAACCCCGCCACCAACACCACAACAACACTCAACGCCTACCCCGACCTCAACATCAGCGCCAACTACTACATCTCCAACCGCTGGACCGCCTTCCTCAAACTCAACAACCTCACCGCCGCCGACCAACAACCACTCCTCGGCTACTCCTCCTTCTCCTTCCACGCCCTCGCCGGCATAACCTACAAATTCTAACCCCCCACACCCACACCCTCTCCCCCCAAAAAACGCCGTAAGGCGTAATGTAGAGACCCCCGCCCGCGGCGTCTCCCTTAACGCCGTAAGGCGTAATGCCCCCCCGCCCACACCC
>CAVFBA010000070.1:0-5056 GCA_963620665.1 bacterium | reverse complement strand
TATGAACTTTCCCATGGGCTAACTATTCCGTTCTGGGCAAATATAATAAGGAAACATGACATACACGCCACACCCGCGCCATATTTTTGATGCGCACCCAAGCACTCACAGTCACCCCTCAACGCCGAAGGCGTCCCGCCCCACGGTCGCACCTATAGTTGGTGTAAAGACGTTGCCCGCAACGTCCCTACATCCGAAACTCCCCTCATATCCTTAACGCGAATAAATTCGTACCTTTACCCACGAAGCCCAAAACGTGACTTCGATAAAAATCAACAATGCAAATAAGAATTTTTCATCTCCCTGTGGCTGCAACGGAAAATATGGTCGAGGAACTCAACCACTTCCTGCGCTCACAGAAGATTATCGATGTCAAGAAAGAACTCGCGATAATCGATGGCAATAGTTGCTGGAGTTTCTGCGTAACATATCTCGAGGGTAACAACGGCTTCACTGCCGATCCCGCAAGACTGAAAGGTAAGGTCGACTACATGAAGGTGCTCGATCCTCCCACTTTTGAAATCTTCTCCCTCTTCCGAAAAGTGCGCAAGCAAATCGCCGACAAGGAATCTGTGCCTGCCTATGTTATCTTCACAGACCAAGAGTTGGCCGAGATGGCTAAACTGCCCGAACTATCGCTCCAGTCCATGGCCTCATTACAGGGCATAGGAAAAGCCAAGGTCGAGAAATACGGTAAACTCTTCTGTGACGCAAAAGATCAACTAAAACCTGAAAGCGATGAAAAGACTCTGCCATTTTAAAGAACCCATCCTCGAACTCGACAACCTCTATCTCGCCTACTGTAAGGCTCGACGTGGCAAACAGACAAAAAATGAGGTCATCCAGTTCGCCGCTAACCTCGACCATAATATCCTGACGATGAGAGAGCAACTTGAAAGTGGCGACTTCACCTTCGGCGACTACCGCTTCTTCACTATCCACGACCCCAAGGAGAGGCTTATCTGTGCCGCCCCTTTCGCCGAACGTGTCGCCCAGCATGCCATAATGAATGTTTGCCACGACGCTTTCGACCGTACCCTCATCGATACCACCTATGCGTCAAGAAAAGGCAAAGGTGTCTATGCGGCATTAGACATGGCACGATACGGAATGCAGCACTACGCCTATACTGTGAAGCTGGATGTCCGCAAATATTACGACTCCATATCTCACAGCGTCTTGAGGGCGAGGCTCCGAAGAATGTTCAAAGACCAGTGGCTGCTGTCCCTCTTCGACACTATCATCGACAGCTACGGCTCCGACGGCAAAGGCCTACCCATCGGCAACCTCGTCAGTCAATATTTCGCTAATCTCTATCTGTCTGATCTCGACCACATGGTGAAGCAGCAATGGAAAATGCCCATCTACATAAGATATATGGACGACATCTTGATAATGTCGCACGACAAGTCGCCATTGCAACAAACAGTAAAAGAACTTACACGTTATGCCTATGATGAACTTAAACTCACTATAAAACCTCCCATATATCGAACATCAAAAAATGGTCAGGTTTTTCTTGGTTATAAAGTGACACCTTACTATATTGCGCTCTCGGGGCGAAGCAAGCGCCGTTTCCGTTCCAAGTTGTTGCTATATGAGCACCTCTACGACTCTGGAAAATGGGATGAGCATAACTTGGCCTCGCACGTGTTACCTCTCGTGGCTTTCGCGCAGCATGCCGAGAGCGGCAAATTCAGAGAAAGTGTTATGAATCTTAATAGAAAATAAAATCGGTGTCCGTCGAACATCTGGAAGTAACCGCGTGAACCGCGGCGGTAGCTGGAACAACAACGCCAGGAACTGCCGTGTCTCGAACCGCAACAGGAACAACCCCGACAACAGGAACAACAACCTGGGGCTCCGTCTGGTCCTTCCCCAGCTTATAGCTAAATTGACAGAAAAGAAGGTTATAAACAGACGGATATCGTGAAGTGCCTAACGGGCTTCGAAACCGGCACGCTCGCCAAATCTATGGTGCGCATGCTGCAACAATGAGCCAAGTAGCAGGCTCTCTAACTTGTCGAACAGCTCATTGTTGCTTATATTCCTCCCCACTAACTCAACCTCAACCCCCATGATCCTCATCTCTTCCAAACGCAAAAAGCCCCAAAACATCCTTAAAGCCTACCCCGACGCCATAATTGCCGACGTAACAAGCCAGGCTAAAACCGGCCTCGTCCGACTCAGCCCCTTCTACCCCCATGGCGACATACCCGTGCCATTCAGCCCTGACTACTCCGCCGCCTGCGTCGAGGGTATATGGCAAGGCCTCAAAGTCTTCGAGAACGAGGACATCGACCTCAGCATGTTCCGCAACGACACCATGAAGAACATCAAGCGCACGGTCAGGACCCACGGCAAGGTCTTAGGACACCGAAAAGGTGTCAACGGCAAGGAGATCCTGAGCTACGTCGACGCAAAACACCAAATCTATATCCCCACATACCAATGGGTGCTGGAAAACAAAGTCTACGACATCATCGAGAGGCTCCGCGACGCAAGCATGAACAAGAATATGACCATCGTCTTGCTCGACTACAACACCTGCACCGATGTCGACAGCCCAACTAAACCCCTCTCACACGCTTTCCTCGTCAAGGCTTTCGCCGAAGGTCTCTATCCTTTTGGTAAAAATTTGCTCAATGACGGCAATAAAATCGAACAACCAACGTTATTCAACTACAACGAATTAAAATAACACACCATGCAAGACATAGCGCTCAAAGGCAATTATCAGGAATTCAAGGACATCCTTGAACGCCATGGCATCACCAAGCTCTACCACTTCACCGACCGCGACAATCTCGAGTCTATCATCCGCAACGGGGGATTATACTCCTGGGCCGACTGTGCAAGCAAATCCATCGATATCAAGAAACCCGGCGGCGACGTCCTGTCGAGGCAACTCGACCAGCGCGACGGCTTGCAGAGCTTCGTGCGTGTCAGCTTCGTCTCACAGCATCCTATGATGTTCGTCGCCATGAACAATGGACGCATCTCCAACCCCGTCGTCCTCGAGATAGACCCTCAGGTGGTCTATTGGCAAAAAACACAATATGCCGACCGCAACGCCACAAAGAATGGTGCCAACGTGGGCGATGACTTAAGCGACTTCAACGCCATCCATTTCAACACCGTCAAGGCCGACAACCACTTCAACCTCAATGACGATGAACGCCCCTTTTTCCAGGCCGAAGTGCTGGTCAAAAACCACATCCCCCTCAAGTATATCACCAACATAGGCAACTTCGGCATCTCCATACCCAACCAGCCACAAGCCCTCCAAAGCAAAGCCCCCTACACTGCGCAAATCACGCGCAACACGCCCACCGCCTTCATCTTCCTCATCGATCACTCCGTGAGCATGGACAGGACGACCACTCTCTTCGGTGAGCAAATGACCATGTCCGAGGCCGCCGCACGCATCGTCAACCAGCAGATTAACGAACTCGTGTTGCGCTGCATCAAGTCCAACGAGGTGCGACACTACTATGATATCGCCGTAATCGGCTATGGCGAGAATGCGTATAGCGGATGGAAGGGTAGCCTGGAGGGACGGATGTTCGTATCCCCCGAAGAACTCCGAAATAACCCCCTCAAGAAAATCACTGTGCGCGAAGAGAAACGTACACGTAACGGCTCCGTGATGAAAGAGGTTGAGAAAGTGCAGTGGGTCGAGGCTCGTCACGACGGCAGCTGGACTCATGTCCACGAGGCTTTCCGCATGGCATACGACTTGCTCGACAACTGGATGAAGGACTATCACGGCAAAGACTGCTATCCCCCAACCATCATCAACATCACCGACGGCCAATTTAACGGGGCCTCGACAGAGCAGGTGCTGCAACAGGCCAATGAACTCAAGTCCATGTTCACCAACGATGGCAACGTCATCCTCTTCAACATACACTTCTCGCAAAGCAAGTCTACCGAGGAGGTCGTATGCCCCATAAGCAAGAGCGAGCTGAATGGCAACTCTTACGCCGAAACACTGTTCGACATGTCAAGCCTCCTCCCCCTGAGATACAACGGCGACATAGCCCGCAACCTCAACGACGACCGACAAGGACGTCATGTGGCAATGGGCGTCAATGCCGATGCCACATCCCTCATCAAACTAATGGATATTGGAACACCCACAAACATCACCAAATAGCACCATGAGGCGTAGATATATCACTACTGGTGTCACTACCGGCAAGTTCGAGCCCGGTTGCATCAACGAGGACGCTGTCATGGTGCGCCACGACTCCTTCGCCGTTTCCGATGGCGCTGGCGGCGGCGGCCTCTTTGCCGACCTATGGTCCCAATATCTCGTGGATAATCTGCCACAAAAACCTATCTGCAACGCCGATGAACTCGACGACTGGATCGCCCAAATATGGCAGGAATTCTACAACAGTTGCGAGGAAAAAGCCAAACTCCTCGGCGCCATGTCGCTCGAGAAATTCTACGACGAAGGCTCTTTCGCCACGCTCGTTGCCGTTTGGCGCACCGCCCCCACCTCATGCCAATGGATAAGCTTCGGCGACAGCGTAGCCTTCCACTACAACTATCGCACAAAACTCTTCGAGCATAGCTTCACCGCGCTGGGCGACTTCGACTACCCGCCATACCTCATCAACTGCAAAGATGAACTCAACAAGCAGGGATTCCGCAATGGCACGTTCAATGTCGACGACGACTCTGTTGTTTTCGCCGCAAGCGACGCACTGTCACATTATATCATGATGATGTATGAGGTCTCTCGAAAAGAGGAGTTCAACGACGATATTGAGCAAGCACTCGCGCATCACTCTAAGAACGAGAACTATATCAGGACTGCGCTATCTATGGATAAGGTCGATTTCACGTCTAAAGTCATAGCCAAACTCAAAAAATACGTCAGAGAGGAGAACAGGTTCAAATCTTACGTCCAGACCCTCGAACGGCAAGGCCTACTGGCGCACGACGACTATTCACTTGCCTTTATGTGGCTCCCCAAACGCGCCCAACGTTAACACTGCCATAGCATGAACTACCCACAGCTGACCGAATACAAAGACTCAATCCT
>CAVFBA010000069.1:0-5379 GCA_963620665.1 bacterium | reverse complement strand
CGCGGCGGCGTCCCTCGGCTCAGGGGCGTAAATAGCTCATTTCTGCTTCTACCCTACGCCCCACGAGCTCCTCGCCCACGTGGGGCTTTTTTATTACCTTTGTAATCCCACCTCCCCAACTTTAACACCACGACCATGCCATCAATATCTCAACGAGGCATAATAATGCCATCCTCCCCAATTCGCAAACTCGTCCCCTACTCCGACGACGCTAAAGCACGTGGCCTACACGTATTCCACCTCAATATCGGCCAACCCGACATCCTTACACCCGATGTCGCCCTCGCCGCCATTAAAAACGCAAAAATTCCCATCGTCGAGTACACCAACTCCGCCGGCATGCCCGAATACCGACGCAAACTATCCCGATACTACCAGTCCGTCGGCATAAACCTCACCCCCGACCAGATGCTCGTCACCTGCGGAGGCTCCGAAGCCGTCCTATTCGCCTTCATGAGCTGCCTTGACCCGCTCGACGAGATCATCGTCCCCGAACCTTTCTACGCCAACTACGAAGCCTTCGCCGCAGCCGCCGGAGCATGCGTCGTCCCTATAACCTCTACTATCGAGAACGGCTTTACCCTCCCCAGCATCGAGGAGTTCGAAAAGGTCATTACCAATAAGACCAAAGCCATTATGATCTGCAATCCCAACAACCCAACGGGATACCTCTACTCCGAACAAGAGATGCAGCAGCTCCGCGACCTCATCATACGCCACGACCTCTTCCTGATCTGCGACGAGGTATACCGCGAGTTCTGCTACGACGGCGCCAAATACTACTCCTCAATGTATCTCGAGGGAGTCGACGATAATGTCATAATGGTCGATTCCGTCTCCAAACGATACAGCGAGTGCGGCCTCCGCATAGGCCTCCTCGCCACACGCAACAAAGCCGTGATAGCCTCCGCCATGAAACTCGCGCAGGCTCGCCTCTGCCCCCCGACTTTCGGACAAATAGCCGCCATGGCATCCCTCGACGTCCCCGAGGAGTACTTCCAACAGATGAATAAAGAGTACTGCAAACGACGCAACTTCCTCCTCGACGGCCTTAACAAGATTCCAGGCGTATACTCCCCCATGCCACGAGGCGCCTTCTACACCGTCGCACGGCTACCCATCGACGATTCCGACAAGTTCTGCAAATGGCTCCTGAGCGATTTCAGCTACAACAACCAAACGCTCATGCTCGCACCAGCAGCCGGATTCTACTCCAACCGCACCCTCGGACGTAACGAGGTCCGTTTAGCCTACACCCTCAACTGCGACGACCTCGCCATTGCCCTCGACCTCCTCGCCCGCGCCCTAAAACTCTACCCCGGACGTACCCCAGAGAGCGGCTCCCCTCTCTCCGACTACGAGAAACGACAACGCGACGCCAACCTCCAATAACCACACTTGCACAACATCTGCCTACATATCGCCCGCCGACTCATGAACGGCGGCCCACAAGGTCGACGATTCTCCGGCCCTGCCATACGTGTCGCCACAGCCGCCGTAGCCCTCGGCATGGTCGTGATGATTATCTCCATCGCCGTAGGCCTCGGCTTCAAACGTGAGATCCGTGACAAAATAGTAGGCTTCGGCACCCACATCCAGCTCACAAGCCTCAACCTCAATAGCTCCATCGAGACCCCTCCCATCCCCTACGACTCCCTCCTCGTCCTCTCCGCACGCTCCGTCCCAGGCGTCTCAGGCATCCAACCCTTCATCACCAAGGCAGGCATAATCAAGACCGACGACGCTTTCCAAGGTATCGCACTCAAAGGCGTCGACTCCTCTTTCTCCTGGTCCTTCATCCAGTCATGCCTCGTCGAAGGCGCCACCCTCAACCTCACAGACTCCACAAAGTCCGACGACATAGTCCTCTCACGCTCCCTCGCCGATATGCTCAACCTCGCACTCGGCGACCCAGTCCGTATGTTCTTCGTCAACGAGGAGGGCGTGCGTGCCCGCAAATTCAATATATCAGGCATCTTCGACTCTCATTTCGAGGAGTTCGACAAGAGCCTCGCCTATGTCGACATGCGCCACCTCTCTTCCCTCAATAACTGGCAACCTGGCATGGTGTCCGGCTACGAAGTGCTAATCTCCGACTTCGACATGATGGACCGCGTCTCATCCTCCCTCGTCGACATCGTCGCAAGCCGCACGACAAACGAGGACGACATGATCCGTGTCCGTGATATACGCGATTTGCAACCCCAAATATTCGGTTGGCTCGCACTGCTCGACCAGAACATCCTCGTCATAATCATCCTCATCATAGCCGTCGCAGGCCTCAACATGGTCTCCGGACTACTCATCCTCATCCTCGAGCACACCAACGCCATAGGCATCCTCAAAGCCATAGGCACCACCAACGCCACACTCCGCAATGTCTTCATCCTCATGGCCCTACGCATAGTCGGACGTGGCCTCCTAATCGGCAATATCATCGGCGTAGGTCTCTGCCTCATCCAACAATACACGGGCATTATTGGCCTCGACCCACACAACTACTACCTCGACCGCGTACCCATCCTCCTCAACCTCCCCAACATCCTCCTCCTCAACATCGGCACCGCCCTATTCTCCCTTCTCCTCCTGCTCGGCCCCTCCGGCATGATCGCGCGCATCAGCCCCGTCAAAGCCATCAGGTTCAACTAATCACACATGGACACCCTCTTAGTCATTACCGGCCCCACCGCCGTAGGTAAAACCGAGATCGCTATCCAACTGGCCGAAACACTCCACTGCCATATAGTCTCCGCCGATAGCCGACAACTCTACCGCGAAATGCCCATAGGCACAGCTGCACCCACTCCACACGACCTCTCCCGTGCCCCACATCACCTCGTGGCTTGCCGCTCCGTCCTCAACCCCCTCAACGCCTACGACTACGAGCAACAAGCACTCGCCACACTCCACGACGTCTTCCCAAAAGGTCACGGCTTGGCCATCCTCTCTGGCGGCTCCATGATGTACGTCAACGCACTCTGCCACGGCATAGACCCCATGCCCGACATCCCCGACACCCTCCGACAATCCCTCAAAGACGACCTCAACACACACGGCCTCGACCACATGGTCGCTCGCCTACGCCAACTCGACCCCCTCTACTGCCAATCTGCCGACCTCCACAACCCACGACGAGTCCTCCACGCCCTCGAGCTATGCCTCGTCACACACGGCCCCGTATCCGCACTCCGACACGGACAACCACACCCACGACCCTTCCGCATACTCAAATTCGCCCTCCTCCGACCACGCGACGAACTATACGCACGCATCGACGCCCGGGTCGACACCATGCTCCACGACGGACTGATCAACGAGGCACAATCCCTCTTCCACCTCCCGCACAACCTCCCTTCCCTCAACACCGTCGGTTACCGCGAACTCTTCGACGCCTTCAACGGCATAACCACACTCCCCGAAGCCATTCGCCTCATAAAACGCAACACACGCCACTACGCCAAAAAACAAATAACCTGGATCAACGCCGACCACGCCTACTCTCAACTACATCCCGACAACGCCCTCAAAACTATAACCTCCACTATCCTCAACAACACCACTCCAACTCACTGACATCCCCCCGACACCCTAAAAAATCTCACCACCACTATTGCAAGTCTCAAATCTACACCCTAACTTTGCACCGTCTAAGAAAGACAATGACCACACGGCCGATTCGTCTAACGGTTAGGACATCAGATTCTCAATCTGGCAATAAGAGTTCGATTCTCTTATCGGCTACCACAGAGCTGCCTCTCCGAGGTGGCTCTTTTCGTAACTCCCCCTCGCAAAAAATACCTTAACAACCAACCCTCTAAAATGTCCGACAATAATCGCAGAGTCCGCGTCCGTTTCGCCCCAAGCCCTACCGGCGCACTCCATATAGGCGGCGTCCGCACTGCCCTCTACAACTACCTCTTCGCCCGGCAGCACAACGGCGACTTCATCCTCCGCATCGAGGACACCGACAGCCAACGCTTCGTCCCTGGTGCCGAAGCCTACATCATCGAGAGCCTCAAGTGGTGCGGCATAACAACCGACGAAGGCGTCGAGCAGGGTGGCCCTCACGCACCCTACCGACAAAGCGAACGACGGGAGATTTACCTCAAATTCGCGCAACAACTCGTCCAGTCAGGCAACGCCTACTACGCCTTCGACTCCGCCGAGTCCCTCGACAATCTGCGCAAAGAAGCCGAAGCCGCCGGCAAAACGTTCGCCTACGACGCCACAGTCCGCAATAACCTCCAAACATCCCTCGCTCTCCCCCCCGACGACGTCAACTCCCGCATAGCACGTGGCGACAAGTGGGTCATCCGTTTCAAAATGCCCGAAAACGAGGACGTCGAGATGGACGACATTATCCGCGGACACATCGTCATCAACACCAAAACTCTCGACGATAAGGTGCTATATAAGAGCGCCGACCAACTGCCAACCTACCACCTCGCCAACATCGTCGACGATCACCTCATGGAAATTTCACACGTCATCCGCGGCGAAGAGTGGCTCCCCTCGCTCCCTCTCCACTACCTCCTCTACCGCGCCTTCGGATGGCAGCGACCAGACTTCGCGCACCTCCCACTCCTCCTCAAACCACAAGGCCAAGGCAAACTATCCAAACGCGACGGCGACAAGTTCGGCTTCCCCGTTTTCCCCCTCCAATGGAACGCACCCGACGGCTCCACAGCCATGGGCTACCGCGAAAGCGGATACCTCCCCGAGGCCTTCATCAATATGCTCGCGCTCCTCGGCTGGAACCCAGGCACCGAGCAGGAGATTTTCTCCATGGACGAACTCATCAGCGCATTCTCTCTCGACAAGGTCTCAAAAAGCGGTGCCCGCTTCAACCCCGACAAGGCTAAATGGTTCAACGCCCAATACATCCGTATGGCCGACAACAACCGCCTCGCCCAGCTCGTCATGCCTCTCTACTCCCAACGTGGCATAAACATCTCCACGCAACGCGCCGCCGAGGCCATAGCCCTTATTAAAGAACGCGCCACGTTCCCAGCCGACCTCGTCGACCTCACCGAGAAACTATTCATCCGACCTGCAACCTACGACGATAAGTCAGTAGCCAAATTCTGGAAGACCGACAATGTCGCACGCCTAATCGAGCTCCGCGACGTCATCGCCGCCGACCCCCTCACCAATGCCGCCACCGCCGAGGCCAACGTCCACGAGTGGATACAAGCCAAAGCATATAGCATGGGCCAACTCATGAACACTCTCCGCATCGCCATCTGGGGCATAAGCCAGGGCCCAAGCATCTTCCATATCATCGAGTTCATAGGCAAAGACGAGGCCATCATGCGTATCAACGTCGCGGCGGCGTCCCTCGGCTCAGGGGCGTAAATAGCTCATTTCTGCTTCTACCCT
>CAVFBA010000068.1:0-5399 GCA_963620665.1 bacterium | reverse complement strand
GTACATGGGGTGGTGCGGCGGTGGTGGGGTTGGTACGCCTTCGGCGTTTAGGGGAGACGCCGCGGGCGGACGTCTCTACATGGGGTGGGTACGCTTGCGGGGTTTGGGTTAGGTGGCGGAGGCGTATTCGAGTGGTTTCATGCCGAATTGTTTTTGGAAGCTTTTGGAGAAGTAGCTTGGGGAGTTGTAGCCTACGCGGTAGCATATTTCGTTGACTCGGTATCGGTGTTCGCGGAGCATGCGTGCTGCGGCTTTGAGACGGACGAGAGTTATCATCTCGTTTGGTGTCATTCCGGCGAGGCTTTTGATTTTGAGGAATAGTGCGGATCGGCTGACGCCCATTTCGGTGGCGAGGAATTGGACGCTGAGGTCGGCGTTGTCCATGTTGTCTTCGATGATTTTGTTCATTTTGTTGAGGAACTCGTCGTCGAGGGGTGAAGTGGCGATGGCAGATACGGGGGTTGAGGGTGAGAGGGAGAATTTTTCTTGTAGTAGTCGTCGCATCTCGATGAGGTTGCGGATGGAGGCCATGAGGTATTTTATGGAGAAAGGTTTTTCGATGTAGGTGTCGGCTCCGCAGTCCATGCTTTTGGTTTTGCTGTCGTTGTCGGTTTTGGCTGTGAGCATGATGAAGGGTGTGTGGCAGAAGTTGATGTTTTTGCGGATGTGCCGGCATAGTTCGGCGCCGTCCATTTCGGGCATCATCCAGTCGCTGACGATGAGGTCGACTGGGGTTTGCGCGAGGGTGGCGAGTGCTTCGTTGCCGTCGGCAGCTGTTTTGACGGTGTAGTGCGGAGCGAAGTTGGATTCGAGGAAGTTGCGCAGGTCTTGGTCGTCGTCGACGATGAGGAGGGTTTGTTTGTTGGGCGTGTTGTTGTTGGTGGTTGGAGTGGGTTGTGGGGTGTGGTTTTGGGTGTTGATGGGAGGTTCGGGGTTTGGTTCGTAGGTGGTGTCTTGCTTGATGGGGAGAGTGACGGTGAAGCGTGCGCCGTGGTCGTTGGCGGAGGATATGGATACGGAGCCGTGGTGCGCGTCGACGAGTGTTTGGACTATGGAGAGGCCGATGCCGGTGCCTGGTTTGTTGTCGTTGGCTTGGTAGAAGGGGGCGAATATTTTGTTTTGTTCTTCGGGAGGTACACCTGGGCCATTGTCGGCCACCTCGATGGAGAAGTGGTCGTTGTCGGGGAGCAGGCATGAGAGAGATACTTGTGAGTTGGTGTATTTCATGGCGTTGGCCATGAGGTTGGAGATTATTTTGGTTATGCCCTCTTGGTCGACTGTGGCGGAGAAGTTGGCTGAGGGGTAGTTTGTGGTGAGTGAGATGTGTCGGAGCGTCATTGCTGGTTCGAATCGTTCGGCTACGGAGCGCATGACGGAGGCGATGTTGGTTGGTTGGAAGTGGAGTTGGGCCTCGCGTTGTACTTTGTTGAAGTCGAGGAGTTGGTTTATGAGGTCGAGGAGTCGGTTTGCGTTACGGTTTATGACGTCGAGTGTGGAGGATATGGTGTTGGAGTCTTTGATTTGCGTGCTTACTTTGTCCCATTCGTCCATCAGGTTTTCGAGTGGTCCTATGATGAGGGATACGGGGGTTCGGATTTCGTGTGATATGGTGGTGAAGAATCGCAGTCGAGCGTTGCGTACTTCTTGGTCTTTGGATTCGTTGAGTTGTTGGATTTCTTTTTTGTGTCGTTGTTCGTTGCGTCGTATTTGGTTGTGGATGTAGAGGTAGACGAGTGCGGCGGCTATGATCAGGTAGAGGAGTTTTGCGGGCCATGACCAGTAGAGTGGTGGGCTGACGAGGATGTGGAGCGAGGCCTCGTGTGAGGACCATACTCCGTCGTTGTTTGTGGCTCGGACTCGGAAAGTGTAGGAGCCGGCGGGGATGTTGGTGTATGTGGCGGAGGTGCTGGCTCCTACGTGGTGCCAAGTCTGGTCGAAGCCCTCGAGGGTGTAGGAGTATTGGTTTTTTTCGGGTGAGACGTAGCTCAGAGCGGCGTAGTTGATGGTGAACATTACGTCGTCGTGGTTTAGTGAGATGGCTCCGTCTTGGTGGAGGGGTTTGGTCATTTTGGTGGAGCCTGGCTGGAGTGTTTTGTCGAGGAGGCGGATGGAGGTGAGGAATACGGGTGGTTCGGTTTTATTGGTTTTGATTTGGTAGGGGAAGAAGGAGCAGATGCCGCTTGTCAGTCCGAGCCAGATGCTGCCGTTTGATGCTACGTGGCAGGCGTTTGGTTGGAATTGGAGGTCTTGCAGTCCGTCGTGGCGGTTGTAGACCTGAATGTTGCCTGAGGCGGAGTAGCGGACTACGCCGACTGGTGAGGTGAGCCATAGTTCGTCTTGATAGACGGCCATGCCGCTGAAGTCTTGTTTTTCGGTGCCGACATTGATACGGCGGAAGGATTCGGAGGTTGGTTGGAATTCGCATAGGCCGTTTTGCGTGGCGACATAGAGTTGTCCTGTGGAGCCACGTTGCAGGCAGTTGACTTGGTTGCTTGGGATGGAAGAGGAGTCGGGTGAGGAGGTGTAGTTTTTCCATTCGTTGGAGGGGGATAGTCGCCATAGTCCGCCGCCTTGCGTGGCGAACCAGACATTGCCGCGTTGGTCTTCCTTGATGTCGATGGTCATGCTGTTGAGCTGTTTGACGGTGTGGAATGAGTTGTCGTCGTCGTTGAACAGGTTGACGCTGCTCATGGAGGTGGCCCACAGTCGATGTTTTGAGTCGCGGAATAGGGCGTAGCAGCTGGAGTTGGGTGAGTTGTTGTCGAGGTGGTAGGTGGAGTATGCTCCGGTTTTGGTGTTGAGTTTGAGGAGTCCATCGCCGTAGGTTCCGACGAAGAGGTTTTGGCCTTCGGGTAGCAGCGCGTGGACGTTGAATCGTGCGAAGGTTTTGGCGTTAGGGAAGTTGAGGAATTGGTTGTGCGGGAGGTCGTAGCAGTTCAGTCCTCCGTCGTCGGATGCTATCCAGATGCGGTGTTGTTCGTCTTCGGCGAAGCGGCTTACGATGCGTCCGGAGTCTATGAAGTTGGGGTTGTTGATGGGTGTGAAGCGTTGGCTTGCCGGGGATATGTAGCTTACTCCGTCGTAGAAGGAGCCGGTCCATAGTCCGCCTTCGTTGTCGGAGAGGATGCAATAGACGAAACGTCGTGTGGCGTCGGAGTGGTTGGTGATGTTGGTGACGTGCGACCAAGAGTTGTTGTTGATGTTGAAGGAGATCAGTCCGTCGTCGCATCCTATGAGGAGGGTGTTGTTGTCTGTTGGGAGGAGGGAGTGGATGTGTGTGCCTATGCCGAATTGCGCTGGGTTGAGGAGTTGGCGGATGGAGCCGTCGTTGGACAGGGCGATTAGTCCTTGTGCCCATGTGCCGATGAAGATGCGTCCGTCGGGTACTTGCGTGATGCACATGCCGTTGGAGTTGAGGCCGTTTGGGAGAGGTATGCCTTCGAATTGGTCGATGGCGCGGTTGTAGCGGAAGATGTGGTTGCCGCCTTGTCGTGGTATGGCCCATACTTGGTTGCCCCGGTCGACATAGACTGACGCGACGAGTCCGTTGACTTCGTGGAAGTCGAAGTGTTTTGTTGTTGAGGAGTGCGGGAGGTGGCAGTATAGTCCGTTGCCCATTGTTGCGACCCACACGTTATCGTCGGCATCGATGGCGAAGGAGGAGATGAGGCTTGTTATGGAGTCGTCGAGGAGGGAGAAGGATTCGGTGTTGGTGTTGAGGACGAATGCGCCGTGTGAGTTGCCTATGAGGAGGTTTCTGCCCCATGCGTGTAGGGCGCTGACATATTGGTCGGAGTTGGAGAGAGGGTTATGGAAGAGTCGTGCGTGTATGCCGTCGTAGCGGCATAGTCCGGCGTCGGTGCCGAACCAGATGAAACCGTCGGCATCTTGGGCTATGGAGCGTACGGTGTTGGAGGGCAGGCCGTTTTCCATTGTTATGTGTCGTGGCGCGGCGTTGGCGAGTGTTGTTGTCGTCAGCGCGAGGATGAGGGTGAGTGTGCGTAGGGTGTTCATGTGCGTTGTGTGTGTATGCGCATACGCATTTAGGGGTGCGTGGTTGCGTTTTTTTGGGGTACGCGTTCGCGTTTAGAGGATTAGGTGGTGTTTCATGTGGTGGTTAGTTTTTGGTGGAGAATTTGACTTTGTAGGGGAATTGTCGTGATGCGGGGTTGGGGTCGTGGGATGTTGGTGCGCCCATGACGAGGAAGTAGAGTGCTTTGAGGGGTTTGTCGGTGGGGGCTGTGAAGGATATTTTGGAGGAGGGTGCGGAGGATGGGTTGGGGTATAGGCAATGGTCGTCGGTGGTTATGGCGACGAAGGAGTAGCGGAATCCGGCGGATTTGAGGGATTGAGCGAGGCTTTTGAATTGAGCTGTGACTGTTTGTCCTGGTGCTGGGGTGTTGAGTTTTATGGCGTTGAAGCCGTAGTTTTCGGGGATGGAGTCGGGGGTGGTCCATTGGTGTGAGGTGGTTGTGGGGGAGTTGAAGGAGCATGCGTAGGGCCGGGTGTTGTTGTGCGCGTGTTGGAAGTCGAAGTTGAGGAGGTGTTGGTAGGCTTGGAAGATGTCGTCGCAGAATTGTGATTGTGAGAGGTTGTAGAGGCGCATGTAGGTTGTGGCCGGGTCTTCGCCTGTTTTGCCTTCGCGGTAGAGTTGTGCTATGGAGGTTAGGCCGTGTTGTTCGGCCCACCATTGGAGGACGTAGGGTGAGTGGTAGATGTTTTCGATGTGCAGGAAACCTTTGTGTGTTAGTTTTTTGAAGGCTTCGAGGTGGTAGTTTTCGTCGGTGGGCCAGTCGGGGTTTACGAGCCAAAGCATCCATTGTGATGTCATTTCGAAGAAGCCGGAGCCTCCCCATGCCTCGCCGGTTTTGTCGGCTATTATTTGTAGTTGGAAGCAGTGTCCGAGTTCGTGGGCGAGGCAGTTGAGTTTTTTGTCTTGTATGCGGCATGGTGAGACCCATAGTGCGCCGATGAAGTCGTCGTATGTGCCGCCGTAGGCGGTGCTTTCGAGGGAGTAGTTGAGCATGACCATCATTTTGTATTTGTCGGCGATGCTGCCTGGGAGTGTGAATTGTAGGGAGTCGCGGAAGAAGCGGTAGAATTGTTCGAGTCGGATTTGGATGTTGCCGAGGTCGAAGGTCATGGGTTGGTTGTTGAGTTTTGGGGCGTTGTAGGGGTCGAAGCCGAAGTCGCGTTCCCAGAGGTAGACGATGTTTTCGGTTTGTGCGGAGTGGCTCCATGACCATTGGGATTGGGGGTTGTTGAAGTCGATGGATTTGAGGGTGTCGGGGGTATAGAATAGTTTTTGTTGTGCCGAGAGGTGTAGGGGGAGTAGGAGGGTTAGGAGGAGGGTCAGGTGTTTCATGTTGTTGTGTTTTTTGTGTGTTTTGGGGAGTGGG
>CAVFBA010000067.1:0-5528 GCA_963620665.1 bacterium | reverse complement strand
CCCTCATCACCCATACTCGGCAACCCCCACCACACACCCCCAACAAAACCACCATAACCAACAAAACCACCCCCCAACAACCCCACACACGCCAAAAACCAACCCCGACGCACAACCTCACTAACCACCACATACCCAACACCCACAACCCCGCCATACCCAACCCCCCACACACTCAACCCCACAACCAACAACCCAACAACCCACCTCAACCACAACCTACCACCACACACACCATAACAACAACCCATAACCACCCCAAACAACAACGACAACGACGACGACAACGGATACACACCAACACACTCACGACCCCACTCCCACAACATCACCAACACACCACAACCCATACCCACCCACCATCTGACCCCTAACCCGCACAACATCCAACTCACACCCAAACCCAACAACGTCAACACCAAACCCACTATCACCGGACCCACCCCAACATAATAATAAAACTGCGTCAACCAACCCCCGGCCACCTCCGAAATCCAACCCCTGCCCGAATACACACCCTGAGACAACATCTCCCTCACATACTCCCCAAAACCCAAAAACACACTATACTGCTCCCGAAAATAAAAATGATAACGATACCACACACAATAAAACACCGTCAGCAGCAACCCTAACGCCACCACGACAACAACCATACTCCTTCGCTCTCGTATCATAACTGCTAAATTAAGCAAAATCCCCACCAACAACAAACACACACACAACAACAACACACCACCATTAATTCACTCCAAAAACACCACATCAAGCAACCTGCGAGCAACCTACGAGCAACCTGCGAGCAACCTGCGCCCTACCTGAAACACCCCAAAAACACCCCTCCACACCAAAACCACTCACGAAAAACTCCAAAAAACACCCCACAAAAACTTTCCCCACCCCACCCCAACCATTAATACTTTTTTACTACCTTCGCACCAAACTACGCGCCACCCCACATGCCACACCAAACCATCTCCCAACTCGCCACATCGGCCACACTCCTCATATCCCTCTCACTCTTCGGGGCACTCATGATCCCCGAAGCACTCTCCTTCCACGAACAATACCAACTCTTCCAACTCACACCACAATACCTCCTCCAACACCTCACCTACGCCACAGGACCAGCCGAATACCTCGCCGAACTATTCACACAATTCGCCTACTACCCAGCACTCGGAGCCACACTCATCGCACTACTCCTACTCACACTGCAACTCCTCACCTGGCACATCGCCCGACAACTCCACGCACAACCACACACCTACGGATTCTCACTCATACCCCCGCTACTCACCCTCGCACTCATGGCCGACGAAAACATCAAACCCACACTCCTCACCTCACTCATCCTCACACTCGCCACATCCGCCCTATACACACACCTCAACACCCGCAAAACACGAGCCACATTCCAACTCATAGCCATACCACTACTATACCTCCTCGCCGGACCCATCTCACTCATCCACACCCTCATATCACTCACCATCGACCTCCGACTACGACACAAACCCATCTACACCACCATCCCCTACTACGCCCTCACACTCCTCCTCTCCGCCACAACCATCATGGCTCAACACACCACACCCGACATCATCCTCGGACACGCCTACCACAACCTCCGCAACACACACCCCGCCTCACTCCTCCTCCTATCCCTCGCCATAACCATACTCCCACTACTCCTCTCAATAACACCACAACCACGACACCACCTCACCACACACATCATCTCAACCCTGACCCTCGCCATAGGACTCCCACTCGCCCTCGCCAACTACAACACACCACAACACAAACCCATAACCTACGACGCACTACTCCGAGCCGAACGATACAACGACATAATCACACTCGCCAAACAAAACCCACCCTCCGACGACCCCTCAATCGTCTCACTCAACCTCGCCCTCGCGCAACAAGGACAACTCCTCAACACCATGTTCCACTACCACCAAAACGGCCCCCAATCACTCATCGCGCCCTCCCTGCGCAACCAATTCTCCGCCATAACATCCGCCGAAACACTCTTCCGGCTCGGACTCGTCAACATGTCACTACGATACTTCTTCGACACACAAGAAGCCATAATCGACTGCCACAAAAGCGCGCGACTATCAAAACGCATCGCCGAACTCCTCATCATCAACGGCCGATACGAAGCCGCGCGACACTACCTCGCACGCCTCGCCAACACCCTCTTCTACTCCACCTGGGCCCAACAAGCACTACAAACCATCAAATCCGAAAACAACATAAACAACCACCCCACATGGGGACGACTCCGACAATACCGCTACAAAACAACCTTCTACTCCAACTACTACGAACTCGACAAAATGCTCGCGCTCCTCTACCACAACAACAACGACAACCAACTCGCCCTCGACTACTACCTCGCCCAATGCCTACTCCGACGCGACCTCAAAGCCCTATGGGCCGGACTCGCCTGGGCCCGCGACGCCTACCCGCAACTCCCCCGCCACATCCAAGAAGCCGTAGCCATAGCCTGGGCGCAATCACACGACACCTTCAAAAACCTCCCACTCCACATCTCCCCCGAAGTCATAAACGACCTCAACCAATTCTCACGCTACTACGCCTACGACTCCGCCGACCCTCACCTCAACAACCCCAAATTCCGCAACACCTACTGGCACTACCTCCTCATCCAACAACCCGTCGACACCCAGACCGGCCCAACAACCACCAACCCCAATGAAAAACACCAATAAACACAACATGACACGCACCACACTCCTCACCCTGCCGCTCCTCCTCGCGGCATGCACACACCATCCCCATAACATCCTAAACACCACAAACCCGGCACCCATCTGGCCCGACTACGCCGACGTCACAATCCCACCCGACATCGCACCACTCAACATCTCCGCACTCAACGCCGACGCCATACACGTCACACTCCAATCCCCAACAGGCAACACCCTCACCTCACAAGGCAACGCCACCGACTTCAACATCAACCAATGGCAAAAACTCCTCGCCAACTCCATAGGACAACACATAACCGTCTCCGTCCTCTCACTCCTCAACGGACAATGGTACCAACACCCAAACTTCCAAATCCACGTCTCCACCGACTCCATAGCCGACTACGGCATAACCTACCGCAAAATAGCACCAGGCTACGAAACCTACAGCGACATCGGAATCTACCAGCGAGACCTGCACTCCTTCAGCGAACAACCCATCATCACACACACACTCCTCCCAGGACAATGCATGTGCTGCCACACCCCTAACCAAGCCAACCCCGACAACCTCACCATACACTTCCGAGGCTCACACCCCGCCACACTCATACAACAAACCAACAACGGCGAAACATCACAACAATGGCTCACCACGACAACAGACTCCACACTCTGCAACTGCATGTACCCCTACTGGCACCCCTCAGGACGATTCTGCGCCTACTCCCTCAACAAAGTCAACCAATGCTTCCTCACCGCGCACGACAAATTCATCGAAGTATTCGACCAAGCCTCCGACATCTGCGTCCTCGACACCGACAACAACCAACTCATCCTCTCACCACACCTCCAAACACAACAACTCGAAACCTGGCCCGCCTTCTCCCCCGACGGCAAAACCCTCTTCTACTGCTCCGCGCAACCACAACCCCTCCCAGCGCAAGCCGACAAAATACACTACGACCTCCGCTCCATAACCTTCAACCCAGACTCCGCCTCCTTCGGCACCAACACCAAAACCATAATCCACCACGACACCCTCAGCATATCACTCCCCCGACCCTCCTACAACGGACGATTCATCGTCTACTGCCTCGCCAACTACGGATGCTTCCCCATAAACCACCCCGAAGCCGACCTCTACATCTACGACCTCCACACACAACAATCCAAACCCCTCTCCGCAGCCAACAGCGCCGACACCGAAAGCTTCCACAACTGGAACTCCAACTCCCATTGGCTCCTCTTCTCCAGCCGACGACACGACTCCCTAACCTCACTCGTCTACTTCACACATATCGACAACAACGGCAACGCCACAAAACCATTCCTCCTACCACAACGCGACCCCCTCAACTTCTACACCCTCTCACTCCACTCCTTCAACACCCCAGACTTCACCTCCTCCAAAGTCAACATCAACCCACGCAAAACCTACAACAACATATTCTCCAACAAACGAACACAAGTAACAATCAAACACTAACACAATGAAACATATCACACCCATCATCCTCTCCCTAATCCTCGCCTCTTGCGCCACAACACCCAGCACCACGCAAAGCGAATGCCACATCAACGGCACACTCGGCTCCAACAAATGGGACGGACAATACATCTTCCTCGTCCCAATCAACAAAGCCGACAGCGTCAAAGTCGACTCCACAATAATCCACGGCGATAAATTCAACTTCACCGCCCACAAACCCATCATCGCCGACATCCGACTAAGCTGGCGAACCCGACTCGGCACACAAAACCTCCTCGTCATAACCGAGCCAGGCACCATAACCGTCACCATCGACTCCATAAGCACCGGCGCCGGAACACCACAAAACGACTCCCTGCAAACCTGGAAACAACGAACACAAAACTACCGCGTCACCGCACAAGCACTCTCACGAGCCTACCGCAACTTCTTCGCCGCTGGCGACACCCTCGCCGGCAACGCACTCAAAAACGAAGCACGCGCCAACTACAACAACTACCGCGACGCCTCACTCCGAATGGCAAACTCCATGCCTGGAACAACACTCGCCAACTTCCTCAACTCCCACTTCCTACCACGACAATAACACCCTATGACCCAACAACCTCAACTCGCGCACATCCTCCCCTCGGCAACACTCGCACTAGCCACATTCATCTTCTGGCGCGCCATCCACCCCGAAGCACTCTCCTGCGCCGAAGAACTACAACTATTCCTCTTCACACCACAATACCTCCTCGACCGCCTCACATACCCAGGCGGCCCCGCCACATACATCGGCGAATTCCTCACGCAATTCTTCAACCCACTCACCCTCGGCGCCACAATCCTCGCGCTCATCACCACCGCCGCGCAACTCCTCACATGGACACTCATGCGACACAACAACGCGCCCGCGCAACTCTACCCACTCTCCTTCATCACACCCATCACACTCATCACACTCATGGGCGACGAAAACCTACTCCTCACCTACCACATCGACCTCCTCATCGCACTCCTCGCCTCACACCTCTTCCACCAACTACACTCACGCCTCCACAACAACACCCACCCCGCCCTCACAGCCCTATCCATCCTCACACCACTCATCCCGCTCACCCTCTACATCGCCGGCCCGGCCGCATACCTCCTCACAGCCTACGCCCTCATCACACTCCTGCGCCAACGACAAATCACCACCTCACTCCTCACACTCCTCATCCTCACACTCACACTCCTCACCGCCTACAAACTCTCAGCCTACCCACTCCCCACCATCCTCATCGGCATAGGAACCTACCGCACAGCCCTCGCACCCGCCTACCCACCCC
>CAVFBA010000066.1:0-5600 GCA_963620665.1 bacterium | reverse complement strand
ACCTGGTCTGGCGAGCTCAAGAACGCCGGCACGTACACCGTCACCGTCACCTCTGGCGGCAAAAACTACACCTTCACCAATACCGCCACTGCCACCTTCACCATCACCCCCCGCAAAGTCACCCTCACCTCCGCCACCGCCACCAAGGAGTACGACGGCAAGGCTCTGACCAACAGCGACGTGAAGGTCTCCGAAGACGGCTTCGTCACAGGCGAGTCCTTCATCTGCTCCGACTTCCCGAGCATCACCAATGCAGGCTCCGTGACCAACACCTTCAACTACGTGGCGGCTGCGGGCACTAATGCTGACAACTACGTCATCACGCCGGCCTATGGCACGCTGACCGTCAATCCCGCTCCTGCTGCTGGCCAGATTGTCACTCTTGAAGCCGATGCCTTCGACTACACTGGCAACGACATCGAGCCAAGTCTCACTGTAACCATCGGTGGTGTGGAGATTAGCAACTCTGAGTACAACGTCGACTACTCCAACAACTTAAATGTTGGCACTGCCACTGTTACTGTCACCAACAAGGACGGTGGCAACTACGTAATCGAGACTGCTGCGGTCACCTTCATCATCAATCCTGCCATTTTGACCGTCGACGGCACGACGCTCGACGACAAGGACTACGATGGCGACAACATCGTGACCGTCCACGTCGGCGCGCTCCATGGCGTCAAGGGTATTGACAAGGTCAACGTCACTGCTACCGCCCATGCGGCCTCTAAGGACGCGGGCGAGGGCATCGCGGTCAACATCGCCTACACCCTTGGCGGCGCCGCGGCTGGCAACTACGCCATATCCGCCGACGGCACGAAGACCGTCACCATCAGCCCCGCCGCCCTCACCCTCACCTCGACGGGCGCCAGCAAGGTGTACGACGGCACTGACCTCAAGAGCGAGACCGTCACCGCCGAGGGCCTTATCGCCGGCGAGGGCTTCGACTACCTCGGCTTCACGGCCATCAGGGAGGTCGGTACGGCAGAGAACAAGTTCACCTACACTGCTCAATCCGGTACCCTCGCCACGAACTACACCATCCAGGAAGTCTACGGCACCCTCGAGATAACGAGCAAGCCGCTCGCCGCGTCCGACCTGTCGTGCGCCTTCGAGCCCATCGACTACACCTACTCCGGCCGCGCCATAGAGCCTAAGGTGACCATCATTGCGGGAGGCGTCACGATACCCGACGGCGAGTACAGTGTCGATTACGCGAACAACATCGATGCGGGCGAGAATACGGCCGTCGTGAAGATAACCGACGCTGACGGCGGCAACTACACCGTGGCCGACGCCACGTTCACCTTCAGCATCGGGCAAAGGGAGGTCACCCTGACATGGGCGGGCACCGACCTCACCTACACAGGCGCGGAGCAGGGCCCGACGCTCACCGTGGGCGGCATCCAGACCCGCCTCGTGGAGGGCGCCGAGGTGGCCGACGTGGTCAACGCCACGGTGACTGGCGACAAGGAGACCAACGTAGGCGGGTACACGGCCGAGGCTACATCCCTCGACAACGCCAACTACAAGCTCCCCGCCGTCACGACCCAGGGCTGGAGCATCGCCTCCAAGGCGCTCAACCCCGACTACACCATCGAGCAGGCCGGCACGACTCTCATCTACACCGCCACGGCGCAAGAGATGCCTGTCACCCTCCGCGCCCCCGACGGCACGGTCATCCCCTCAACGGAGTACACCGTGACCTACGGGAACAACACCGACGCCGGCACAGCCACGATTACCATCACCAACGCCCCCGGTGGTAACCTTGTGGTGCCCGACGGTCACGCCACCTTCACAATCGCCCCTGCTCCTCTCACGGTATCAGTGAGCGATGTTGAGCTCTCCAAGCAGTACGATGGCACGGCCGATGTTAAGTACAACGCCTCTGTCAGTGGCACTATCCCTGGCACCGACGCTATGGTAACGACCACCGTCACCTACGACAACGCCAACGCTGGCACAGACAAGACCATCACGGCTCACTACTCCGTCGCCAGCACCAACTACTACCTGACGACCGAGTCCGAGGTCATCTCCACCACTGGCGAGATCTCCCCGATAACGCTCACTGTCTCCGAGACCACTGTCGACAATAAGACCTTCGACGGCACCACAACCGCCACTGTCACTAACGTCGGCACTCTCACGGGCGTTCTCGCCTCCGATAATGTGACCATAGCTTCCACCTCTGCCAACTTCTCCGATAAGAACGCTGGCAACGGCAAGCTCGTCACCGTCTCCTACTCTCTCTCTGGCGACAAGGCGGCCAACTACATCCTGCCCGACCAGACCCTCACTGCATCTATAACGCCTCTCTCACTCACCGTGTCAGACGTTACCATCGATGCGCAGAAGGTCTACGACGGCACCACGACTGCCAATGTCTCCAATGTCGGAACACTCTCCAATGTCACCTCGGCAATGAACGTGCAGATATCCTCTGCCACGGCTCTGTTCGCCGACAAGAACGTTGGCACGGCTAAGCCCGTCACCGTCAAATTCTCTATCTCTGGTGACGATGCCGCCAACTGTGTCATACCCGATATGCTCCTCACAGCCGACATTACGCCTCTCAACATCAACGCAACTGGCGCACAAGCCCATTCCAAGAAATTCGATGGCACCACGACGGCCACTCTCTCCAACTATGGCTCTCTCGTTGGCGTAATCTATGGCGATAATGTCACCATCGACCAGGATAACACCATTGCCAACTTCGCCAATGCTAAGCCAGGCTCCGACAAGGTCGTCAACATCACCTACGCCCTCGCTGGCACTGATGCGGGCAACTACAACGTCGCTCCCCTAACGCTCAACAACGGCATCATCAAGGCTCTCAAACGTGACGCCAGCGACTACTCCTTCTCCACCGACACCGACCTTTCCTACGACGGTGATCCTAAGCCCGTTACCATCATTGGCGACGGCTCCATCACCATCTACTACTCTTCCGACAACGGTGTCACCTGGACAACTGATGAGCCAGTCAACGCGGGCCATTACAATGTCAA
This sequence comes from bacterium, assembly GCA_963620665.1. GTDB lineage: Bacteria > Bacteroidota > Bacteroidia > Bacteroidales > Marinilabiliaceae > W3P20-009. Next base: position 2,583 of record CAVFBA010000066.1, on the reverse strand, counting down.
GATCCACGTCGATGCAACCGACGAGTACGAAGCCGCCGACCTCATCGACGACTCTTGGAACTACGACATCACCAAGGCCGAGCAGACCGCTCCTACCCTTACCGCCCAGTCCACAAGCAAGCCTTCCGCCGACGACGGTAAGATTATCGGGCTAACAACCGATATGGAGATTCGCTACGAGGGTCAGACCTCATACCAGAAGGTCACTAACCCCGACATGCTCTTCGCTGCTGGCAACTACTACGTGCGCTCCTCCGAGACTGACAACTACCTCGCCTCCTCCGAGATTCAAATTGTCATCAACAAGGGCGATAAGCTCAACCGTGACCTCAATGACTACACCGTCACACTGCCCGAGTATCTCGGCTACAACGGCCATGCCAAGGAGGTGACTGTCACTGGCCCAGGCGACATTACCGTCTACTACAAAGCCGCTGGCGGTGAGTGGACCACAACACAGCCTCTCGATAAGGGCGTATACCACGTACGATTCACTGTCGACGAAGAATACGACTACAACCCTGCCGACTTCACCGATGGCGCATGGTCGTTCACTATCTCTCGTGAGCCTATCCAAATCGAGAACTTCATCGTCACGGCACACGGCTACTGCCCAGGCGCGGATGGCATCGTCAAGTTCACCATCGTCACAGGTTCTCCTGTTGAGTTCCGTGTAGCGATAGTCGACACCACGACCGCCGTCACTTCCTACATCTCCGAGGCTGAATACCACGAGCTCGACTCCGACACCGAGTTCACCTTCACCGTGCCACAAGCCACCGAGGGCAAGCGTAAGCTCCTCATCCAGTTCCGTGAGTCCGATGGTCTCGCCTCCGAGGTCTACTCCGTAGAGGTCAACATCAACCTCTCCGACCAGTACCTCCGTGACATCTGGTACGACGTTGTCTCCATAGTCAATAAGATTGACATCAATAACCCCGACAACCTCACACCTCGCTTCCAGGCCTACAAGTGGTATCGCAACGACGAGGAACTCGTAGGACAGACCAAGCCCTACGTGCAGCAAGTCGGTGGTCTCGAGGGCACCTACTACGCCATGGTCACCACAACCGACTCACTCGGTGCTGAGGTCCTCTACACTTGTCCTAAGACTTGGGAGGCCAACAACAAGGCGCTCACACTACGAGTCTACCCGAACCCCGTCATTACCATCGCCAATGTCGAACTCTCGCAAAACGATGGTAACGACCACAGCCTCACTGTCGTCGACAACAAGGGCATCATCCTCTACCGAGGGACCTTCAACGGCGCTACCACGACCTTCGACATGTCCTCCTACGAGGCAGGCTCCTACGTCATTGTTGTTGATAACCTCAAGGCCATTGTTGTAAAGAAGTAAGATGATGAACAAACTGCTTTCCATAGCCTGTCTTCTCCTCCTTAGCGTCTCCGCCGTCAACGCCCAACGCTTCTCCAGCCGACCTCGTATGTCCAAACAGGCGCTCTCACGCTATCACAGGTTCGTCGACTTCTCCATAGGCGGCGGATACCATAGCATGAACGTCAACCTCAACGAGGGTGGTAAGGATAACGGCAGATTCGGCTCAACAGCGGGAGCTTACTATCGCTACGCCTATTGGCGCAATGTACATCTCTTCACAGGACTTGGGGCAACCCTATATAGCGAGCGCTCCAAATACAACAGCCTCGAGACTGTGGTCTACGCCACACACCCCGATAATGGCGAGCAATACACCTTTAAGGCCGCCTTCCGCAACTGGGAGGAAATACAGCGCACAGTCAACCTCGAAGTGCCTGTCGGCGCCTTCTACACCAACTTCATCCGACGCTCTATATGGCGTTTTATGGTCGGTGGAGGTGTCAAACTCGAGATACCTATCGTCAAGAAGTTCGTCACCGACAACGGCCGTGATGGCGAGATGAGCCGATCAGGCTACTTCCAAAGCACAAACGTTGAGTACGAAGACTTCGCCGACGACGAGACACACGGCTTCTACTCATCGACAGAGTTCAAGGGCAAAGCCACGACACGCTTCGCCAATGTGGCTCTATTCTGCGATGCCGGACTCATCTACCCCATCAACAGCAAACGCTCGCTCTACATAGGCGCATACTTCAGCCATGGCCTCCTAAACCTCTCAAAAGGCTCTGGCAAGGACCTCTACAGCCCCGACTCCGATAGCTATTCGGGCATCGTCTCCTCCAACCTCGTCAGTAAGAACTACCAAATGGCTGTCGGCCTCCGTGCCGCCTTCACCATCGGCTTCTAACTGCCCTCCTTCCGCTCCATCATCATACCACCCTTCATATTGCGGCACTCCCAGCTCGGGGGTGCCGCTTGTATTATCATAGAGACAATGCCCACACCATCTCCACAACGCGAACGCGTAAAGTAAATCCCTCCTCCCACCCCCTCTCCCCCGAGCGCCGAAATGCGTAATGTAGAGACGACGCCCATCGTCTCCCAAAGGGCTCAGAGAGGCGTAATATGCTCCCTGGATGCTCCAACGATGCTCCGCGGATGCTCCACAGATGCTCCGCGACACATTCCCGCTTCCTCGTCAAACAACAAATCCCATTTCCCGCCATTGTCAAACACCC
>CAVFBA010000065.1:0-5711 GCA_963620665.1 bacterium | reverse complement strand
GTGTTCATGGGGGGTGCGGCGGTGGGGATGGGAAGTATGTGGGGAGTTCGGGGGGGTGTGTTAATTTATTGGGTGAGGGGGTGGAAATAAGGTGAATGTTCTTGGGGGTTTGGTTAAATAGGGGTAAATTCGCAAGAGACATTCGGTGGTCAACTTTCGGAATCTGATGTCAAGCATTCGGGATTAAGGATTAGGAGTTTGGGATTCTGGATAGGGTATTAGAGATACTAAGTATTAGGAGTTTGGGGTTTGATGTTCGGGATAGAGTATTAGAGAGCAGTTTTTGAGGTTAAGTTTTTGAGATATAGCACCACTTGACGCAGACCATGGCAAGCAGCGCACCCACATATAGCCAAGATGTAGACATCAAGGAGGATTTCATAGCGGAGCTTTCGCCCGACCTTCTTCATATATTGCTTAAGGATCATACTCGTTCTAAGGGTTTGCCAAAGGGGGATCAGGCTAATATATTCTGGGGGACGAATGATTACGAACATTTGGGTGAGGGGTATCAATATCATGACGATATACACACGGCTCTCATCACGGGAGCGCGGGGAGACATTATTGTGCCTCGCTGTCTGAAGGATCGGAGGTTGCAATCGGCCCGGACGTCGGATAAGGCGGAGGTGTTTACTCCGTCGTGGATATGCAATATACAGAACAACCTTGTTGACGAGGCGTGGTTTGGTCGTCGGGACGTGTTCAACTCGGCGAACGGTGATAACACGTGGACGGTCAATGAGGGGGTTGTGACGTTTCCGTCGGGGAAGACGTGGCGTGACTATGTGCGGTCGCGTCGATTGGAGATATCGTGTGGAGAGGGGCCATATTTGACGTCGCGTTATGACACTACGACGGGGTTGCCGATAGCTTTTGGGCGTCGGATAGGCATACTTGACCGCAAGTTGCGAGTGGTGTCGGAGAACTGCCACACATCGTCGGAGTGGCTGACGTGGGCTAAGGCGGCGTTGCAGTCGACCTATGGATTTGAGTGGCAAGGAGACAATTTGCTTTTGGCACGCGAGGCGTTGCTTATGACTTTTGCGGATGCCTATATGCTTAAGTTTGGCGTGGCGATACCGGAGCAGAGTTTGCCTGGGGCGGCGTATATCATCTCGTGGAACTTGTGGCAGATGGATGGCACGAAGGGGGTGATTCCCGACTCGTGTCTTGACGCGCCATTGTCGTCGGCAGTGCAGCTGACGTTTGATTTTTTTGGTGACGGACCCACCCCACCCTCTCGGTCGCACTGCCCGGCATGCGCCAAAGGGCAGCAGACGGGACATATTGGAATACGTTGCCTGGTGAAAGACTGGGCGGCGAAGAAAGAGTTAACGTTTGACGACATAGTGCGCCAAAGATAAATCTCCACTACTATGAAAGACATATCGTTCGCATCGCCCCTTAACTCTCGTCTTATCTATGTGTTTCGGATAAACGACGAGGCTCACAGGGGATGCCTGAAGATTGGCATGGCGACAATACACAATGCCACGGCGGCCGACTTGAAGCCGGACAGCCCGGCGTTGAACCGAGCGGCAGAGGAGCGGATCAGGCAATATACTCAGACCGCGGCGGTGCCCTTTGAGTTACTCTATACGGCGCCGGCATTGCGTTCGGACGGCTCGACGTTTGAGGATCATGACGTTCACAGTGTTATCCTCCGTTCGGGGATTAATAAAGCGAGGATTAGCGCCAACGGCAAGGCCAATGAGTGGTTTAGGATCTCGCTGACGGACGCCAAGGCGGCGATTGACGCGGCGGCGAATAAGCGGTCAACGATAGCGCGCTCGAAAGAGACGCAGCAAGACCCGATAAGTTTTCGCGAGGAGCAGCGGGCGGCTATTGACGCGACGGTGAAGCACTTCGGGTCGAAGTCGAAGGTGGCGAAGCATTATCTATGGGATGCGAAGATGCGGTTTGGGAAGACTCTGTGCGCCCTTCAGACGGTTCGCAGACTTGCCGTGCGTCGTGTGCTGATACTTACTCATCGTCCGGTGGTGAACGAGCAATGGTTTGACGAGTTTGCCAAGATATTCTATGACGTCGGAGGGGAGTGGCGTTATGGCTCGAAGTCGAAGGGCGAGGATATAGAGAGCCTGCTGAGGTGGGCAGAGGTGGAGGGCAAGCACGCGATATATTTCGCCTCGCTTCAGGATTTGCGCGGGAGCAGGGCGGCAGGGGGGACGCACGATAAGAATGACTTGATATTTGACACCCGTTGGGACTTGATTATAGTGGACGAGGCGCACGAGGGCACTCAGACTGACCTTGGGAAGAGCGTGATATCGAAGTTGTGGAACGCTGAGCGTGCTAACTGGATATTGCAGCTTAGCGGCACTCCGTTCAATATTTTGGAGAATGAGGATTTTGCGTCGGACGAGATATACACGTGGGACTATATAGCTGAGCAGAAGGCTAAGCGTGACTGGGATAAGAATCATCCAGGCGATCCGAACCCCTATGCGGATCTTCCGACGATGAACATATACACGTATAATCTTGGCGCGCTTCTTCTTGATTTTGCGGACGGGGAGGCGAGTTTCAATTTTCCGGAGTTCTTTCGGGTTAAGAGCGACGGCAGATTCTTGCATGAGGAGGATGTGTCGCGTTTTTTGGATTTGCTGTGTCGTGAGGGAGACAGCTTGTATCCGTTTTCGTCGCGGCGTTTCCGGTCGTATTTTCGTCACACGCTGTGGATGTTGCCGGGGGTCAAGGAGGCTCGCGCTCTTGCGGCCTTGCTGCGGAGTCACCCGATATTGCAGGCATTCAGGGTGGTGAATGTGGCGGGTCAGGGGGACACGGACGAGGAGGAGGATGACACGGAGAACGCGTTGCAGAAGGTGAAGAACGCGATAGGAGTCGATGCACTTGGGACGTGGACGATCACGTTGTCGTGTGGGCGTCTGACGACGGGGGTGTCGGTGCCGGAGTGGACGGCGGTGTTTTACTTGACGGGTTCGTCGGTGACGTCGATATCGTCGTATATGCAGACGATATTCAGGGTTCAGACGCCCTGGAAGGTAGGAGGCATGGCGAAGGAGAACGCGTATGTGTTTGATTTTGCGCCGGACCGGACGTTGAAGATACTTGCGGATACGGCACAGCGCGCGGCCAGGGTTACGCCCGACATGGTGGATGGGGATCGCACGGCTCTGGAGGAGTTTCTAATGTTCTGCCCTGTGATTGCGGAGGAGGGTTCGACGATGGTGGAGTATGATGTGGACCACATGCTTGAGACGTTGAAGCGGGTGCGGATAGAGCGTGCGGTGAGTGCGGGGTTTGACGATGCGAATATATATAACGCGGAGTTGCTGCGCTCGTTGAGCGGGGAGGATATATTGTCGTTGTCGGACTTGCAGGGTGTGATAGGCTCGACACGCGCGTTGCCGCGGACGAAGGAGATAACGGTTAATAATCAAGGAGTTGAGGGCAATGGGAGGAAGGTGGGGGATGAGAGGAAGGAGGGGGATGAGAGCAAGGAGAGGGAGAGGGTTAAAGACCCAGACGCGGCGGCACGGAGGGAGAGGGCACGCCAGCGAGAGGCGGCGATATCGATATTGCGCGGGATATCGATACGTATGCCGTTGCTTGTGTATGGCGCGGAGATAGAAGATGAGGAAGATCAGATAACGATAGATAATTTTGCGACGCTTATAGATGACGCTTCGTGGCGCGAGTTTATGCCCCCTGGGGTCACGAAGTATAGTTTTGCCCGTTATACCCGGTTTTATGATCCTGTGGTTTTTGCTTCGGCGTGCAAGCGGATACGGTCGTTGGCGCGGTCGGCGGACAAGCTGCGAGTGCGGGAGCGCATTAAGCGCATAGCGGAGATATTCTCGACGTTTCGGAATCCGGACAAGGAGACGGTGTTGACGCCGTGGCGCGTGGTGAATTTGCATTTGGGCAAGACGATAGGTGGTTTTGCGTTTTATGATGACGACTATGCGGCGAGCATAGAGGATCCGCGTCTTGAGCTTCGTGCGCCGACGAACAAGGTGTTTGCGCCCCAATCGCGTATACTCGAGATAAACAGCAAGAGCGGTCTATACGCGCTATATGCGGCGTATACGATATATAGCAGGCGTCGGCAGGAGCAGATAGTGATGTGGGGGGAGGATTTGACGGTTGGGCAAGAGCAGGAGTTATGGGACGAGACGGTTCGGGAGAATATTTTTGTGTTGTGCAAGACTCCAATGGCGGAGTCGATAACCCGGCGGACGCTTATGGGTTTTCGTTGTCCGGAGGAGGCTAATGTGCGTTATTTTCCGGGTGTTGTCGCGCACCTTCAGCGTGGCGCGGAGGATTTTGCGCAGAGACTACTTAAACCTAAGACGTGGCATTTTAATGGTAATAGTTTTATGAAATTTGACGCAGTAATAGGGAATCCGCCATATCAGCTTGAGGGCGATAACACACGTAAAACCCCTATATACAACCTTTTCTATGACCTTGCCTTCCGGCTGGCAGATGTCGTCAGCCTTATTTCTCCCGCCCGTTTTCTTTTCAGGGCAGGCCAGACACCCGAAGAGTGGACAGAGCGCATGCTTAACGACCCGCACATCAAGGTGGCGCAATATTTTCCCAACTCAACAGCTGTGTTTGACACGGTTGACATCAAAGGAGGCGTTGCGATATTGCTACGCGATGCCAAAGCGAACTTCGGCAAGATAGGCACGTTTTCGGCACAGCCCGAACTCAGTTCGATAACGAAAAAAGTCTGTGCTCTTTCTGAGCACAGACTCAGCGAGATAGTATCTTCGCAAGGCCTCTACAAATTAACCGAGAAAGCTTTTACCGACTTTCCTCAGCTTGCTGAGATACAAGGCAAGGGCACTAAGTTCAAAATCACCTCGCGATGCTTTCAGGCTTTGCCCGAGCTTTTTACGGCAGAGCGTCAGAGCCCTGACTCCATCAAACTTCTTGGACTTATTAAGGCTAAACGAGCATACCGTTGGATTAAGAACGAGTATATCGTTTCTAACGAATTTGTTGGTAAAAACAATGTATTCGTGGCAGAAGCAAACGGCACAGGAGCTTTTGGCGAAACTCTATCCACGCCAGAAATCGGTGGAATAAATGTAGGCCACACTGATACTTTTATCAGCATTGGATTATTCGACACAATAAAAGAGACGGAGAACTGTCTGAAATACATCAAGTCTCGCTTTGCTCGCGCAATGCTTGGCACGCTTAAAGTAACTCAGAACAACCCCCGCGATTCTTGGTCAAATATTCCTCTTCAGGATTTCACGATGTGTTCGGATATAGACTGGTCGGTGAGTGTGGAGGAGATAGACAAGCAGATGTTCAGGAAGTATGGGTTGTCGGCGGCGGAGGAGCGTTTTATTATGGAGAGGGTTAGGGGGATGGAGTAGAGTTTTTTTTGGGGGGGCGGGGAGAGACGCCGCGGGCGGACGTCTCTACATTACGCGTTCGCGTTTTGGGATACGCCTTGCGGCGTTTTTGGGGGTGTTATTTTGGGAGTAGTTTTAGGATTTGGTCGAGGGGGAGGCCGGTGCACTGTGCGACGGTCTTGGGGTCTACGCCACAGGCGAGGAAGTTTTTGGCGTTGTTGATTTTCTCCTCTGCTCGGCCTTGCGCCAAGCCTTCTGCTCTGCCCTCCTCCTTTGCGCAGTCCATGGAGTTGTGGAGGTCGCGGTATGCCTTGAGGCTGCCCTCGTACTCGTTGAACTCGGCGGGGGTGA
>CAVFBA010000064.1:0-5874 GCA_963620665.1 bacterium | reverse complement strand
CCTAAACGCGAATGCGTAATGTAGAGACGTCCGCCCGCGGCGTCTCCCCTAACGCCGAAAGGCGTACCCGAATCCACGCTCGCACTAACCGCGAGGTGTAAAGACGTTGTTCGGGGCGTGCCCTCCTATGCCCCTCCATTTCATTCTCTCCCCTCATTTTTAATTACCTTTGCTCTATCCTAAACTTTAACTAACATGAAGACAGTTAGACCTCTGATGATGCTTGTCGCCACGGCATCGATGGTGTTCGGGTTCGTGGGCTGTGGGGATGATGCGGGAATACTTGGTGGCAGCTCGTCGCCGTGGGTGTTTGATGGTGATATGGTGGTGAGTGAGGTGGCGGAGGGTGATGGGTCTGTCACGAGTTATGTGTACGACTCTATGGGGAGGATGACGGCGCGGTATGTCAGCTATGGGTCGGAGAGTTATGGGCGGGGGTATGAATATGATTATGGGAGTGGGATTAGGTATCGTGTGTATGATGGGGAGGTTGAGGAGACATCGTATTTCGAGACTGACGAGTATGGGCGTATTGTGTATGAGGCGGATACGTTGTCGAACGGTGAGTTGTATGAGGTGAAGCGCACGTATGACAATCAGGGGCAGATTCTTAGTTGTGAGTATGTGTATAGCGAGAGCAGGGATAAGGGCTATGTGTATGTCTACACGTGGGATGAGGAGGGGATGTTGATAAAGACAGAGAAGGAGAATTATGCTGGGGATATTGAGGAAGAGACGGATATAGAGTATAGCGAGATACAGAACACGTTGCGTCAGCCTATTGACGTTGATTTCGTGGGGTTTGGCGACTCGAGGGTGATGACCTATCTGCCTGCCGTGGTGACGGAGAGGACTGACGAGGATGAGTATGTCTATGAGTATAGCTACGGCTTCAACAGCGACGGCACGATAAACAATATGACGGTAAGAAAGGTTATTAACCGCACCTATACCTCATCCGACACATACGCCTACACGTACGGCACGTTGTAGGCGGGAGCGAGGGGGCTTAATGGCAGTCGGCACACGGGGCGCGGTGCTGGCTGCTTTTTCGTGAGAGGTGGTTGGGCGGGGCGAGGTATTTGTTTGTAAATCGCCACATTCTCCCCAATTTCACTAACTTTGCGCAGATAAAGCACAAAACTAACGAACACATTTTGAAGTCATGAAACTCATCTCCCCGGCGGCTATTATCGCCCTGCTTGTATTTCTATTCTCACTTATTTTTGCGCCAATCCCCTCGTATGCGGGTCCTAAGGGTAAGAAAGCCTCGTGGGGCAAGGGCTTCAAGCAGAGCGACTGGCAGGTGGGCTATGGCTATCTGTCGTGCATAAAGTTGGACGACGCGTTGGGCGAGGTGGAGATATCGAACGTGTCGCAGTCTAATGTGGAGACGGAGAACCGCACGACCATAGGCTCGATTACGGCGCAGATAACCCATCGCAGTCGTCAGAAGGTGAGCTATGGCATAGCGTTGTCGTATGAGCAGACTAAAGAGGATTGCGTGACGGCGTATAACAAGGCGGTGCGTAATAAGGTGGGCGAGTTGACAAACCGTTATATCACGGTCACGCCCCTACTGCGTTTCAACTGGATTGAGAGGTCGCACGTGATGTTTTACAGCAAGTTGGCGATAGGCGTCACATTCATAGGCGACAAGTATGAGGGGTTGGGCGACAGCAAGGGCGACATACAGAGCAAGAAGCAGCATAGTTTAGGCTATCAGGTATCGCCCATTGGCTTCACGTTCGGCACGCGGTTGTGCGGGTTCGTCGAGGCGGGCTACGGGAGTCATGGACTCGTGCAGGCGGGTGTGTTCTATCGTTTCTAAAGGACGAGTTTTATCACTTCAACAAACAGCATAACCTCACAATGAGCAACACTACATCCTCCATCATCGCAGGGCGGTTGATGGACATCAAGGCCATCAAGCTACAACCCAACGACCCGTTCACGTGGGCATCGGGATGGAAGTCGCCTATTTATTGCGACAATCGCAAAGCCCTCTCGTATGCCGACATACGCACGCTCATAAAGTGCGCCTTTGCCGACCTTGCCCGGGCCAAATATGCCGATATTGATGTTGTGGCGGGCGTGGCTACGGGAGCTATCGCGCAGGGCGCGCTCGTGGCCGACTTGCTGAACAAGCCTTTCATCTATGTGCGTTCCGCGCCTAAGGATCATGGGTTGGCCAATCTTATTGAGGGAGACCTCAAGGCGGGGCAGAAGGTGCTCGTCATAGAGGATCTCATCTCGACTGGCGGCAGCTCGTTGAAGGCGGTCAATGCTTTGCGAGACGCCGGGGCGGAGGTGGTGGGCATGCTTGCCATATTCACCTACGGGTTTCCAACGGCTACGGAGGCTTTCGAGAATGCGGGGGTTGAGCTGACGACGCTTAGCAACTATAATGACCTCATTGAGGAGGCTGTGAAGCGCGGCTACGTCACGGAGGCAGACATTGAGACTTTGCACGAGTGGCGCGAGAGCCCGTCGGCATGGCGTCAGTAATCGTTGCACGCCATGGAGAAGTACGAAAGCAAGATTAAGGTAGTCAAAGGCTCGACGGAGTCGATATACGCTCATTTGTCTGACTTGAGCCGTATCAACGGGATGATACCCGCCGAGGTGGGCGACAAGCTAAAGGATGCTCAGGCCACGGCCGACGAGTGTTCGTTCACTGTTGACAAGCTTGGTCGCATGGCGATAGCGATAGCCGAGAGGCAGCCGTGCTCGCTCGTGAAATATGTGCTTAAGGCGGCCATGCCCCTTGGTGTGAACATATTTGTGCAGATCAAGGAGGCTCCACAGCCGACGGATGAGCCGGAGAGCCGCATCAAGGTGAGCCTCACGGCGGATATACCCCTGATGTTACGCCCGCTGGTAGGGAGCAAGCTGCAGGGTGTGGTGGACCAGGTGGCCGAGACGCTCTCGCATAAGACGTTTTAGGGCATGTCCGCCAAGGGCGACAGAATAAGGAACAGCCTGCGCAATAGTTCGTGCGGGCTGTTTTTTAGTATACTGAGCATTGTGCTCAGTTTTCTTTCGAACCGGGCGTTCATACACGTGTTGGGGGCGGAGCTGTTTGGGTTGAACAACACGGTGATCTCGATTATGGAGACGTTGAACCTGGCGGAGCTTGGGGTGGCGTCGGCCATGGCGAGTTTCTTGTATGCGCCGATGGCTGGTGGCGACCGTGCGGCTGTGGCGGAGCTTGTGGCGTTGCAGGGGTGGGTGTATAGGAAGGTGGCGTTGTTTGTGGGGGTGGCGGGTGTTGTGGTGGTGTGCTTCATTCCGGTTATATTTGACGGCTGCGGTGTGCCTGTGGGGTATGCGATAGCCACGTTCGCGGTGTTGTTGTTGGGTTCGCTGAGCACCTATCTGCTTAACTTCCGCGAGGTGATATTGGATGCCGACCAGAGGAATAGCGACGTGGTGCTGTCGTATCGTTTGCCGGCTGTGATACGGTTGACGCTTCAGATATTGGCGATAGAGTATACGCCATACGGTTATGAGTTGTGGCTGGTGTTGCAGTTGATGGGTTATGGTCTCACGGCATATATTATGCGGCGCATTATAGGTCGTCGTTATCCGCACTTCATGAGAGTTGACGTGGCGGGGGCCTCGCCGTTGCGTCATAAGCATCCGGAGGTGTTTCGGAGGGTGGGACAGGTGTTTGCGCACAACCTGGCGTATGTGGTGATGACGAGGGTCAGCCCTCTTGTGATATACGCCTACACGTCGCTCACGACTGTGGCGTCGTATGGGAATTATATGCTTATATATGTGGGGCTGAGCATGTTGCTATATAATGTGCAGGAGGGTTTTCAGGGCAGCGTGGGCAATCTTGTGGCAGAGGGGGTGCGTGAGGAGCGTGGCAAGGTGTTTGGTCAGTTGTTGGCGTTGGACTGCCTGCTTGCCGCGGTGTGCGTGTTTGGGTTCGTGAATTTTGCGGATGCCTTTGTGGGGTTGTGGATAGGGGAGGAGATGGTGCTTGGCGGCGCGCCGGTGGTGCTTATGGCTGTGATGTTGTTTGTGGAGGTCTCGCGTTCGGCGGTGAGCCAGTTTTTGAAGGCTCATGGTTATTTTGATGATGTGTGGGCGGCTTTCACGGAGGCGTTTTTGAATGTCACGTTGTCGATTGTGATGGGGAGGTTGTGGGGTTTGACGGGGGTGCTGTGGGGTGGTGTGGTGAGTCTTGTCTTGATGGTGTTGATATGGAAGCCTTATTACTTGATGCGGGTCAAGGGGTGCGGCAGTTTGTGGGGATATTGGCGGTTGTGGTTGACGTGTGTGGGTGTGGCTGTTGTGGTGGGTGTGTTGTTTAGGTGGTTGTTTGGTTGTTTGGAGCCGGCGGGTAGTTTGTCGTTTGGGTGGTTGATATGGAGGATGTGTTGGTTGACGGTGTCGTATGTGGTGGTGGCTGGTGGTGTGTTGTGCGTGTTGTCGTCGTCGATGCGCGGGGTGGTTGGGAGGGTGTTGGGGTTGGTTTTTGGGGGAGGGATGAAATAATGAGTGTAAAGACGTTGCCTGGAACGTCTTTACACCTTACTGTTAGTTCTTTGTGTGTGGTGGTTTGCCTTCGGTGTTAAGGGAGACGGGGCGGGCGGATGTCTCTATTGCGTGGTTAGTCGCAGTCGGGTGGGGTATGCGCCTTGTGGCGGGTGGATTGGGGTGGGTTTGAGCGTGGATTGGGGCGGAAATTATTTGTTGATGGTATCTTATTGACGATTAATGTGTTAGGGCGTGGAGTTGTGTTTGACTGGGCGTTTTAACAGTTTGTTTTTGGGGATTAACGTGAAAATCGGGAGGGGTTGGGGTATTCGTCACACTTACGACTGAGAAATGGGCGGTGCGGGAGTGGGGTGCAGGGCGGATTTTTGGAGGAGGGGCGTAAAATTGGCGGATAAACATCGGGTGGAAATTGCATTTGTTGTTTTACGAGAGAGTGTGAACGGGTCGCGGAGCATCTGGGATGCATCCGCGGAGCATTGTTGGAGCATCCAGGGAGCATGCATGGAGCATGCATGGAGCATATAGGGCTATTTTGCGCCCTGTTTTTGTTGATGTGGTGAGGAGGGGTTATTTGTCGAGCTTCAGGTTAAAGCTCATGCGGTGGAGGGGAGTGGGGCCGAGGCGGTGGAGGGCGTCGTAGTGGTCTTTGGTGGGGTAGCCCATGTTGTGGGCCCATCCGTAGCCTGGGTATTGGTTGTCGAGACGTTCCATGAGGTCGTCGCGCCATGTCTTGGCGAGGATTGATGCGGCGGCTATGGAGAGGTATTTGCCATCGCCCTTGATGACGCATTGATGTGGGATGCGAGAGGATTCGTCGTGGAGGCGGAGGTGTGAGTCTTGGTTGTCGAAGTCGCGGTAGTAGGGTTGGAATTTGTTGCCGTCGATGAGGAGGAAGTCGGGTTGGGGTGAGAGCTGTCGGATGGCTCTGTGCATGGCTGTTATGGAGGCTCTGAGGATGTTCATTTGGTCGATTTCGCATGGAGAGCATGAGGCTATCGCCCATGAGAGGGCGGCATTTTTGATGAGTGGCGCGAGGGCTCGGCGTTGCGCGGGTGTTAGTTTTTTGGAGTCGTCGAGACCTGGGAGGTCGGCCGGGGAGATGTCGGGAGGGAGTATCACGGCTGCGGCTGCTACGGGGCCGGCGAGTGGGCCACGTCCTGCCTCGTCGGCTCCGGCTTCGTGTCGGTCGGGGAGCATGTAGGGGAGGAGTGGGTGTGTGGGTGTGTGATGGGTTGTCATGGTGGTAAAGATAGGGGATTTGGGGGATATTGTGAGGCGCGTGTGGGTGTGAGGGTGTGCGAATGTGGGTGTGATGTGGTGCGCACGTGGCAGTCGCAGGGGTGGGTGGGGATGGGATGGGGT
>CAVFBA010000063.1:0-6214 GCA_963620665.1 bacterium | reverse complement strand
ACATTTAAGTGTATCACCTACTCAACCACCCCTCTCACCCGCACCCCCTCCGCACCAATATTCACTCCACTGCATAAACATACACCCCCTCCACACCCCGCCACCACTAACACCCCTCACCTCCACTCCACTTCCAAAAAGATTGTTATATTTGCGCAAAACAACCAGGCATACGATGGGTAAGTTCATAAACCCCTTCTCCGACTTCGGCTTCAAGAAGATATTCGGGCAGGAGGTCAGCAAAGACATACTCATAGACTTCCTCAACTGCCTCCTCAAAGACGAAAGGCACATATCCGACATCGAGTTCCTCGACAAGGAACGAAGTGGCGACACCATAGACAGCAGAGCCTCGATATACGACCTGTATTGCCGCACCGACTCCGGCGAGTACATCATCGTCGAGATGCAAAACGGCAAGCAGGACAAGTTCCTCAACAGGATGCTCTACTACGTCACACGGTCAATATCCCGACAAGGCGAGAAAGGCGTGGAATGGGCATACGACGTCCAAGCCGTCTACGGCATCGCGTTCATGAACTTCAAAGTCAACTCCCTCACGAAATTCCGCACCGACACCACCATATCCGACAAGGAGACGGGCGAGCAGGTCATCGACAAGATGCGGATGATATTCCTACAACTACCCCTATTCCCGAAAGACAACATCGAGGATTGCGTCGACGAATTCGAGAAGTGGATTTACATACTCAAGAACATGGAGACCTTCAACCGATTGCCCAAAGCAGCACAGAGAGCGGTGTTCAAGAAACTCGCCTCAATAGCCTCCCTCGCCGAACTCTCCCCCGAGGAACGCATCGCCTACGACCACGACATAAAGGTCTACCGCGACATCCTCACCTTCCAAAACGAGGAAAAACGCCGTATAGAGGATGCCGAAACAAGAGGCAAGGCACAAGGATTAGAACAAGGCAAGGTGCAAGAGAAACTCAAAATAGCACGCACCATGCTCGACAACAACGCGCCACTCGACCTCATCATCCTCTACACCGGACTCACAGCCGACCAGGTGGCCGACCTCATCAACAAGAAACCAAAAGGCACGGCATAAACCCGAACACTACTTCCCCCCAAAAAACAAAAAGAGACGAGGCCACAAGCCCCGTCTCTTAATATTTCTCTACTACAACCTCCCTACTTCTTCACCACCTTCTTGCCCTTCGATGTGCTGCCGCCCGTGGTCTTCTTGCCGGCATCACTCTTCTTGGTCGTGGTCGACGACGAGGTATTGGTCGTCGTAGTGGTGGTTGTCGTGGTCGTCGTGCTCTTCTTGGCCGACGATGATGAGGAGGACGATGACAGCAGCCCTGCGCACGAGCTCATCGCCATGCAGAGGCACAAGCACATCACCGACATCCACAACGTATTGATTCTCTTGCTCTTCATAATCGCTTATTTATTGATTCGCTTCACTACCTTTGGCTTTGCCATCTTAGCCTTGTCCGAGTTAGCCCACTCCAAGGCTTTGTTGCGTAACTCGCCACTCTGACGCGCGGCATTGAGCATCTTCGATATCTCCGCTGGCGAATAGGTGTTAGGTGCCGTCTCGTTCACTGCCGTCTGCTCCGCAAAGTGGGCGTTCTGTGCGCGCTTCACTATCCGCAACGCCTTGTTGTTGCCTATGCTGCTGTTTATCTTGCCATTCTCTACATCCAGTGGACCACCGTCTGCCGCGGTCAGGAAGTAGTAGTTGTTCGTCTCGTCGCTCTCCTCGACCGACCCGAAGGCGTCTGCCAGCATCACCAGGTAATATTTGCCCGTCACGTCTGGCATCTTATATGTCCACTCGAAATACGTGTCCTCGCCGGCGTATGCGCTTGCCACAGTCGTACCACCTGGCACGTCAATATTAGTCAGCGAGTATGCCTCAGCTTTAACGCCCAACGCCTCGGCCGCCTCGGTCTCGTCCCACGAGCCATTCATCTCGCCCTTCTCCAAGGCAAAGGCGTCAGAATATATGTCGACAAGGACGATAGTGTACTCGTTGGCGTTATACGCGTTATAGAGCAGATAGGCGTTGCCCCACGACGATGACGCGCCGACCGTGCCAGTGCCGGCATTCAGCACGTCGTACGACAGCTTACGCCATGTGCCATCCGTCTCCTCCTCGTCGTCCACGTCCGTCACCATGCTCGGCTGGAGGTCTACCGTCGACGATGCCACGCCGAACGATGTGGTGTCGTCGTCATCAAGATATGCCACGAATCCGCAATAGGCGAAATCTGAACTGCACAAGAATTTGCAGTCTATCCAGACGAAACCATCATCGCCCCACGACTCGCCCCACGAGTTGACAACCCTGAACGCGCCATTACTGCCCCTATTGTCGTCATAGCCCACAATCATTATGGCATGATAGGCGTGCATACCCGTCGAGTTGAACGTGCCATTGCTATACAACACACTCGAGCCACTGGCCTTCATGAAGTTGTCGCCCAGCTTTGCGCCAAACACCACAGGGTGACCCTCGTAGAGATACCTCTTGACGGTCTTGACCGACGAGATGTCTATCTCGCGGTATGACTTAATCTTATATTTCGCCGCCTCGCTATTCTCGGTGCTCGTGTTGCTACAGTCGCACTCCGACGAGCTGGTCATATATGGCGATGTGGCCATCGTAGCCACGCCACGGCTCACCATCTTGTCGAATGCGGCCTGGAAGTTAGAGCCTTGACATCCTGAGCCCTTGTCGTCGCTGTCTATGGCCTTGAACATGTCGCCTGCGCTAAACTGGTTCTTCTTCTGGCTCAGCTCGCTCTGGCTCAACCCTTTGCTCTGGGCGTTAAGCCACGTGCGGCAGTTATATGCCGTCGCCCATGCCACGCACGTGCCAAACTCCCCCTGGTCGCCAATAGGGGGCAGATAGCGCGTCAGGTCGACACTGCTCGGCAGGGTTACTCCCACCTCACTGTCGTCGTCAGTGTTTATCTGGATATCATCCTCGATGGTCGACGTGTCCTCATCGCCCTCCAGCCATCCAAGGCCCCTGTCGTCGGCGCATATTGTCGTGCCGCTGTCGTCGGTGAGGTAGTCGAGCACCCCGAGGATAGTGTTAATCGTGTTGTCGTCGCACGAAGTCAAGCCTACGCTTGCCGCCATTGCTATGACAGCCGTTCTTGCAAAGAAGCGTCCTCTTTTCATTAGAAATCTGATTTCCGGTTAATATATTTCGTTCTTATTGAGTTATCTCGTCCGTCTCGCTTGCCGCAATATCCCTATCGCCGCTCTCGGGCATCGTCAGGAGATGAGAGCCCCTGACAGTACCTCCCTTATCAAATCTCGTGCCACGTGTCTCAATCCGACCCAGCACTACTACGTTCTCGACCGTCACATTGTTCATAAATCTTGCCTTCGCCATGTTCACTTTGCCACCCAACCATCCCTCGCACATCTCCACACGACCCGTCACCTGGCAGTTGGCAATGTTCATATCGCCCTCGACCCTCAGACCCGACAAGTCGACATATCCCCCCATCTCAGAGTCGGCCATCATGGCCCCGCCCACCATGCGCGACCGTTGCATTATCATCTCCTGCCTCCATTGGCAACTCTTCATGCTCGTGCCATCGCCAAACGTTGTGCCACACGCCATCCATCGGCCCCATATCTCCGTCTTGTTCATCACCAAGCCCCCGTCGCACCGTGCGCCATCCATCGTCATGCCCTCACGCGCCACGCACTGACCAATGGTCAGCCGCCCTCTGAACCTCGCCTGACTCATGTCCACCTGCTTCATGAATGTGCACCCCACGAACGACACATCGCCCAGGAAGTCGCACGCCACAAACTGCTTTGCACTCTCCATCGATTTGCTCATGCGCACCTCGCCCTCGAACACACAGTCCACAAACAATATCTCGCACCCAACAACCGTATGCGCCAAGGGCATCACCCCCAGACCCTTGCCAGCGCGGGAAAAGTCCAAGTCGCCAACAATATGCACACCACTAAACGCCACACTCTCACCCTTATTGACTTTCTCCAACACATCGTCCGCATCGACAATCTTGGCATCGACACGTGTGCTACCCCCGGCGCACCCTACGCACAACATCAGCCCCACCAACATCAACAGCCAACTCTTCATAACGCTCTATTTTGGATATACTTTACTCAGAAATCTCTCCCTTGCGACAACATACCTGACGTGCTCGGCCTCGCCAATAACAGCGTCGCCATCTTTCGCCACGACCTTATACGTCAGCTTCCTGCCCTCGATAGCCGTCAGTGTGGCGCGCACGCAGATCTTAGCACCCAGTGCGGAAGGCTTCAGGTGAGTGGTGTTTACCATAGAGCCCACGGTGGTGTCGCCCTCTGCCAAGTCGGCCGCCACGAGCCTCATGCAGGCGTTCTCCATCATGGCCACCATGGCCGGGGTAGCCAACACGCGCATATCGCCACTGCCCATCTCGCTTGCCAGCAAATTCTCTCCGACCTCATAGTCAAGCTCCACTGTCTTATCCGTTTGCAGCATCTTCTATCGGTTTATGTTTATGATTACTATTTGGTTGTCTCGTGTGCGAAAATATGAAATTTTCGGTTAATCACTCCCCCTAACCGCCGAAGGCGTACCATCCCCTAACACCACCAAGTGCGCCCTAAAACCCTCACCACTATCAAAAAATCACACTCCATCCCCTAATATTTAACTTTCATTAATACCCCCCCTAAAAACTCTTAATAATTTTGCCATGACAAAACCTCTACAAATAATATTTACTACCATGAAAACCACACCCATCCGCCACGTCCTTACCACCTTCCTCTCCCTCCTCCTCGCCATGACCACTGTCGTTGCGCAAGACTCCGGCACGGGCTGGTCCTACAACCCCGACACCCGAACCCTCACCCTCTCTGGTGGCAGCGTCGACTGGGATGCCTTCAAAGACTACAATGAAAAGACCGCCCACGTCATTTTCGCCCCCTCCTTCTCCGTCTCCGAGATACCCTCATACGCATTCTCCTATTTCCCCAAACTCAAGCAAATTGAAATCCCCAACTGCGTAACCACCATCGGCGAGGGGGCTTTCAGCAGTTGCTACGACCTCGCCTCCATAACCCTTCCCTACACCCTCCAGTCCATCGGCGACAGGGCCTTCAATTACTCCTACGCCCTCAAAAAGGTGACTCTCCTCTCCAACCCCAAGGCTACCGAACCTCACGTCATCTACCTCGGCAGCGACAACACCTCCGACAAGACCGCCACAGGCAACAATGTCTTCTACTTCTATGATTGTCAGCCCACACTCATGTACGACCCCGACAAAACATACATTGGCGACGAAAACACCGACAACAACCTCCGCCACTACTTCTCCAAACTCGCCCCCTCTACCACAAACACAAACAAGGGATGGTCCTACAACCCCAACGACTCCACCCTCACTCTCTCCGGATCCGAGATCGCTTGGCATGAGTTCGCCGACTACACCTACGCCGTCAACCGCATCGTCTTCGCCAACGACTTCTCCATCACCGAGATACCCACAGAAGCATTCTACAAATTCCAAGAGCTCGCAAAAATTGAGCTCCCCGACTGCGTAACCTCCATTGACGACGCGGCCTTCAAAGGCTGCGAAGCCCTCGCCTCCATAACCTTTCCCTCCACCCTCCAGTCCATCGGCGGCAGCGCTTTCTACCTCTGCGATGCCATCAAAAAGGTAGTCCTCCTATCCGACCCCAAGGCCACCGAACCCCACGTCATATACCTTGGCAGCGATAACACCTCCGACAAGACCGCAACAGGCGGCGACGTCTTCCCCACACGTAAGGTCGCCACCCTCATGTACGACCCCGATAAAACATACATCGGCGACGAAGGCACCACCGACAACCTCCGCTACTACTTCTCCGACGTCTCTGACATCTCCACCTTCACCCCCGCCCCCGCCCCCACATCACTCACTCTCCCCGCTCCCACCGCACTCCCCGTGCGCTACTACGACCTCAACGGCCGCAAAGTCAGCCCCCAGACCCACCGCGGCCTGATCATCAAGACCCAAGGCAACCGCTCCACCCTCACCCTAACAAAATAACCATCGCCGTCCGCTAAAACCTTTGGCGCACGCAAATAATTAGAGCTGGCAACTTGTGAGAGTTGCCAGCTCTTTTTTAGCTATTTGGTGTCGTCTGAAGAAACAAATCTTTTCCCTATATTTGCCACACAACCACATCCCCACGCCATGCGGACAGA
>CAVFBA010000062.1:0-6844 GCA_963620665.1 bacterium | reverse complement strand
GAGCAGAGGGCAGAGCAGAAGAGAAAATCAACAACGCCAAGAACTTCCTTGCCTGTGGCGTAGACCCCAAGACCGTGGCGCAGTGCACGGGGATACCGTTGGATGAGGTTATGAAGTTAAAGGGAGAATAGAAAACCCAATACATTTTAGGGGTAGACGGGGTGGGGCGGCGGGTGTACATGCCAGCGTCCCGACCGTAGGTTAGGAAGTATGTGAGAAGATGCGGGTGACGGGTTTACAGCGGGCGTGGGGTGGTACGCTTTCGGCGTTAGGGGAGATGCCGCAGACGGACGTCTCTACACGGGTTGGGGCGACATGTAAGCTCTTGGGGTGGGGATGGGTTATCTGCCGAGCCAGCAATGAATTAGTTTGCGTACGAGGGTGTTGGGGTGCCATTCGCCATACCAGTAGTCGCGGCTTACTGAGCCGAAGCGCTTGAATGCCATCGCTATTTTAGGGTCGTCTGAGCCCTCGAAATCGTAGACCAAGCCATGCGTGCCACACCAACGGATACACTCGCGCGTGAGCCACTCCAGGCTGCCACATCGGCTATATTCGGGAGTGAATGCGCCAACGACGTAGTATGCCTCACGCCCATCCATCAGGAGTATGGCCGCCGAGGCAAGTTCATTTCCTATTCTCGCCCCCATAAGTTTGGCACATCCATGAGATTGCGCCGCCTCATATAGACCTCTCAGCATATCGCGGCTATACTCCATATCCTCACCACGCGTGGCGTAATGCCGCTTGGCAATGTCGTATAGGTCGCTTATCGTGATATTCTCATCGAGCGTCGTGCCGATACCTTCAGCTCGTCTTATCTTCTTTCGCTTGCCTCTATCAAAACCCTGCTCCACCTTCTCCATGTCGGCCGTGTCCTCTATCCTGAGGCTTGTGCGCATACGGCCCAAGAAGCCAGCCCTTTCGAACAGATCTATCTCCTCATTGTCCATCCTTATCGCCACCTGCGCCATCAGTACACGCTCATGTCGGCACAACATCTTCAGCTCCTCTATCAGACGCTGCACGCCCGAGAGCCTGTCGACATCGGCTGCCACCCATACGTGAGTCTTCTGCGTGAGCTGGGGCATAAGCAGGAAGCCCATGCCCCATTTGCGTGTCAGTTGATAGGGCATAGCCGCTATTACGCGCCCACTATCGTCCCGAACCATCACGGCGCCCCACTCCTTATGCGCAGCCGCGCTTACAGCCTGCCACCACCAAGCACGAGCCATGAGTGGCACATTCTCGCCCTCGCGCTCGCACAATGCGGCATAGTCGCCTCTGTTACGGTCGTTCATCGCTCAGAGTAGATGACAGTCAGCACCACCTCGCCGACAGTCTTGAGCATTGTCGGGCTAATATTCTCTATCGTGTCGTCGTGGGTGTGCCACGTCTTGCAGAAGCCGTCCTCGTAGTGAATGATATCGACTGTGGGGACATTAGTCAGTTGGTTGATGTAGTAGTGGTCGTCGGTGATAAAGCCGCCATCGGCACGCGTGAATAGATCGCCATGTCCCATGCGCTCGGCGATAGTCCAAATCTTGTCGACCACGTCGGATGCCTTGCGGCGCGAGAAGAGCTCTACGGGGAACACTGCCTTGGCGTCGCCCACCATGTCGAGGAGTATGCCGAAGCGGTGTTGCGCGTCACGCCCGGGGCCTTTGCCCCAAAGTTGGCTGCCCACGCACCATGTGTCCTGTCGGTAGTCGGCCACCGGCTTATGGTCGGGTGTGCCACCATCCTCGGCATCGAAGAATATGATATCCACGCCCAGGGTAGGAGCCTTGATTTGCAACTGGCGAGCCACCTCGAGCAGCACGCCCACGCCCGATGCGCCATCGTTCGCGCCGCTTATTGCCTTGTCTTGCTGGCTCTTGTCCTTATCGTGGTCGGCCCAAGGGCGGCTATCGTAGTGTGCACAGAGCAGAATCCTCTTGACCTTGTCGGGCTTATATGATCCTATGATATTCCGCACACGCAGGGGGTTGCCCTCATAGTCGGAGCCTTCGCCCTCTTGCAAGGTGACCTCCGCGCCGAACTGGCGGAGTTTAGCGGTCAGATAATCGACGCATTGGCTGTGGGCGTCGGACTCTGGCACACGTGGCCCGAAGGCTGTCTGCGCCGCCACGTAGGAGAAGGCGGAGTCGGCGGAGAAGTCGACCTTGGGCAGTTCGGCAGGTATGTTGGTTTGCGACTGAGGCAGTGGTTTGTTGCCGCCTGTGCAGGCAGCCAGTGTCAGAGATAGGAGCGTTATGATGGTTTGGCGCATGCTGATAGAGTATGACATTTGTTTGTTTTGTTGCGTTGGCAAAGATAATAATGTGGGATGTTATGGGCAAAGGGTTTACACCGACTGTGGGGTTCTCGTGGGGGGGTGGTACGCGTCCGCGTTGGGGAAAGACGCCGCGGGCGGACGTCTCTACATTACGCCTTGCGGCGTTGGGGGGAGAGGGGGAGTTTTGGATAGTGTAAGGGGGGTTTGATTTTGTTGACTTTTTGAGTAATTTCAACGTTTGATATTTCTCGTTTTATTTCCCTGATTTTTTGTTATGTCTATCTTATTGCGCATCATCATGATACACGCCCGCATATTATCGGTTCTGTTTGTTATTCTTGGCTCGGCCGTGTCGGTTTTTGGGGCTAATGATTTTTGGGATAGGCATATAGTGCGGCATGTGGGGATGTCGGACGGGTTGCCGGGTAATTTTGTGGATAATATATGCGTGGATGACAAGGGTTTCACGTGGTTTGCCATGGGAGGTAATGGGCTTGTGAGGTATGACGGGTATTCGTTTCGGGAGTTTAATGTGGCGAATACGCCTGAGTTGCAAAGTAATTTTGTGCATACGCTGACGTTGTCGCCCGACGGCAGGCTATGGATTGCCACAGACCGCGGGCTGTCGTATTTCGACACGCGATTGGAGCAGATGGTGCCGTTTCCTATCGTGATAGAGGGGGACACGCTTGCCACGACTGCGATATATCATCTTGCGACGGACGGGCAGGGGCTTGTGTGGTTTGCGTCGCATCATACGTTGCTGTGTGTTGGTCTGGTCGAGGAGGGTGGTGCGCCTGCGATAGTGGCCAAGTATGATTTCCCGGCTGTGGTGTCGAGTATTGAGACGAGCGCGAGGGGCATGTATGCGGCGTCGGCATCGAATATCTACATTTGCAACTATGACACGCGGCATAGGGATATCGTGGCGAGCTATCTGCCTCATCCTAACTTGTCGCGCAGCGGGGCGATAGTGGAGACCATAGCCGAGAGCAGCGGTTTTTTGTGGGTAGGCACGAATATCGGCATATTCCGCTATAACCTCACGACGGGCGAGGAGAATATATATACCCACAGTGACGCGGATCCCACGACCCTCTCGCAGAACCGCATCACCGACATTGCCACCGACCAAGATGGGCGAGTGGTGGTGGCGACTTTGAAGGGCCTGAACATATACAACCATGAGACGGACAGTTTTGAGCGCATCACGCAAGAGGACTCACGTCCGGGCAAGTCGATATGCTCGAACTTCGTGAACTGCCTGACTCCCACGGCACAAGGCATCTGGATGGGTACGGACGTGGCGGGGGTGGACTTGATATGTCCGACGTCGTTGAACGTCACGAACGTCACTACGGACGAGATAGGAGGTCGTCGAGCCACGGCGTCGCAGAACCGCACGTTGCGGCCAGTGAACTCGTTTGTGGAGGACAAGGACGGGTCGCTATGGGTAGGGTCGGTGGAGGGGGGGCTGGCATGTCGTCCACGAGGTGGGAAGACGTTCACCCTCTTCACGAGGGCTGACGGGTTGTGTCATAACTCGGTGTCGTGCATGACGGTGGATGAGCATGGGTTGATATATATGGGTACATGGGGCGGAGGAGTGGATATTATAGACCCGGCGCGGAGGAGTCGTCCTGTGGTGCAGCATTTTGGGACTCAGGACGGGCTTCATAGTGACTTTGTGGGCGCGATAATATCGGATCCTATAAACCATGGGGTATGGGTGGCGTCGATAAACGGGATCTGCTTTATACGCGGCAACAAGGTGTTGCAGCCACTTGCGGCGGCGACGTTCAACGACATGAACGGGGCGTTGGGGGCGGACATAGACAACCGTGGTCATCTGTGGGTAGGGACCTCGCTTGGGTTGTTTGACATAGACTTGAAGTCGTTCAACGACTCGGATATCAGCGTCTCGCACCGTCTGCTGTGTCATAGGCTGGACAACCCGTCGGTGGTGGGCGACCCGCGTGTGACGTTTGTATATTTCTCGCGTGCGAAGAACAAGCTATATATATCGACCAATGGTCTTGGGGTGTATGTGGCAGACACGAACACGGCGTACACGAGTTTCCACGCTTTGACTACGGAGTGGGGGCTTGCGACGAACAACTCGGTGAGCGTGGCGGAGGATGGCGATGGCAATATATGGGTGGGTACTCAGAACGGGTTGAGCCTGCTGTCGGATGGTCAGGACATTATGAGCAGTTTTTTCACGTCGGACGGGTTGCTGAGCGACTGCTATTATTGGAACGCGGCATGGTCGTCGCGGCATACGGGTCATGTGTTTCTTGGGTCGCTGGACGGTTTTAGCGAGATAGGGCCGTCGCCCAGGGTGTCGAATCCTCAGGCACGCCGTGC
The DNA here is from genome assembly GCA_963620665.1 of bacterium. Classification (GTDB taxonomy): domain Bacteria; phylum Bacteroidota; class Bacteroidia; order Bacteroidales; family Marinilabiliaceae; genus W3P20-009. The sequence goes on along the minus strand of CAVFBA010000062.1, from coordinate 2,199 downwards.
GCCGGTGCTGACGCGTCTATTCGTGAACAACACGCCCGTGAGGCCCTCGGCGGACGGTTTCATTGCGTGCGACATAGAGGATGCTGAGAGGCTGGAGATACATGAGTCGGACAAGTCGTTCATCATAGAGTATTCGTCGCTATATTATCCTGCGCCGTCGTCGGTACGCTACCAGTATCGGCTGGACGGGTTTGACGACGACTGGGTTACGCCCGCCAAGGGGCAGCATTTTGCGCAGTATACGAGTCTCTCGGCTGGGGACTATACTCTACGCATACGGTGCGCGACGGCCAATGGGACGATGTCGAAGGAGCGGACGCTGGCCGTGACGGTAGTGCCGTATTTCTATAAGACGGTGTGGTTTTTCGTGCTTATGGTGTTGGTGATCACGGCGATAGTGATGCTGATATTCCGTTTGCGTATGCGCTCGATAGAGGCTAACCGGAAGATGCTGAGGCAGGAGGTGGAGCTGCGGACTCACGAGTTGAAGGAGCAGAAGCATATACTCGAGGAGCAGAAGGCGCAGTTGGAGGAGTCGAACACGAAGTTGACGGAGCAGAATGATTTCATAGTGCGTCAGAAGGAGAATATACTCGAGATGACGACTAAGATACAGCGGTTGAGTATTGACAAGTTGCAGTTTTTCACGAATATAAGTCATGAGTTGCGCAGTCCGTTGACCCTTATCACGGGGCCTGTGCGTCGTGCGAAGCAGTTGACGGGGCAGCCGGAGGTGACGGAGCAGTTGGAGCTGATAGAGCGGAGCGCGAACAGTTTGTTGCAGACGGTGAACCAGCTGATGGATTTCCGGAAGGTGGAGACTGGCAATATGGAGATACATCCTGTCAGCACGAATATTGAGGATTACGTGACGAGCATGATAGCGCCATACGCGGCATACGCGGCGGAGCAGGGTATCAAGTTGCGTTCGTTTTTTCATTTGCCGATACCGTACGTTCGGATTGACACTGACGCGTTGACGAAGATATTGGCCAATTTGCTTAGCAACGCGATAAAGTATTCGGCGGACGGCAAGATAGTGGATCTTTTTGTGTGCCAGATACGTGAGGGTCGGTCGTTGCGGACGTATATATGCGTGCGCGACCGGGGTCTGGGCATACCGGCCGACCAGGTGGACAAGGTGTTTGACCGTTTTTTCCAGTCGCACACTAATGGAAGTCGTTTTTCTGGGACGAACAGCACGGGGATAGGGTTGTATGTGGTGAACCGTATTGTTCAGGAGTGCAATGGAGAGATTATGGTGCGGAATAATCAGACACGTGGCTTGTCGATGCGGGTGATGCTGCCGACTCCTGAGGGGAGGCCTATGGAGGTGGACTCGCTGACGCCGGCGCAGGAGGAGGCTCAGAGGCAGACGGACGCGGCTAACGGGGAGGCTGTGGCGGCGGTGGTGGAGCGTATGACGATATTGGTGGTGGAGGATAGCGCGGATATGCGGACGTATATACGCTCGTTTTTGGAGGATACGTATCATGTGGTGGAGGCGGAAGATGGTGTGGCGGGCTTGACGGCGTTGGCGGAGAATGATGTGGATTTTATCATTGCGGACTTGATGATGCCGGTGATGGATGGCTTGGAGTTTGCGCGTAAGGTTAAGGCGGATTTTGCATATAGCCATACTCCGATATTGATATTGACGGCTCAGATGGATGGGCAGTATCAGACGGAGAGTTACCGTATAGGCGTGGAGAGTTATCTGCATAAGCCTTTTGACGAGGAGATGCTGAAGGCTCGTATAGCAGGTATATTGGCGAGCCGTCAGAAGAACCAGAGTCGGTTTTTGACGACGTTGGACACGGCCGACCTTGGCATAGAGCGTGAGAGTGAGGATGAGAAGTTTGTGGAGCGCGTGACGGCATTCGTGAAGGGGAATTATAAGGACCCGGATTTGTCGATAGACGATATAGTGTCGGAGGTGGGTTGCTCGAAGAGCATGTTGCACAAGAAGATGCAGAGTGTGATGGGTCAGGCTCCGGGTAATTTTATTCGGACGTATAGGTTGAATATAGCGCGCGAGATTTTGGCGAACAAGGGGAACAGGCTTAATGTGTCGCAGGTGGCGTATGAGGTGGGGTTTAATGACCCGAAGTATTTCAGTCGTTGTTTTGCGAAGGCGTTTGGTTATCCGCCATCGGCGATAGGGTAGTTTTTTTTGGGGGGGGTGGTACGCGTGTGGGG
>CAVFBA010000061.1:0-7369 GCA_963620665.1 bacterium | reverse complement strand
TTGACTTCTACCATCTCGATGCCAACAAGACCCAACGCATCGACTCTGACTTCGATAAGGAAATCAGAGGGTTGCTCGGGAATGATTAAACAGAGATTTTATGGAATTGAAGAAATATAAGTTGGGGGAAATTGCTAAGGTTGTAAATGGAGCTACTCCATCCACGAAAGACAAAGATAACTACGATGGCTCCATAATCTGGATTACACCAAAAGATTTATCTGACCAAAAGAAAAAATATATCAAGCGAGGACAACGTACGATCACAGAAAAAGGGTTCAACTGTTGTTCTGCCCAAATGATACCGCCCTATAATATACTAATGTCATCAAGAGCGCCAATAGGCTTGCTGGCTATCAATCAATCTGAATGTTGCACAAACCAGGGCTTCAAAAATTTGGTTTTGGATAAAACCTTATGTGATGTAGACTTCATGTACTACTATCTGAAATTCCATATTAAGGAAATCGAAGCTCTTGGAGCAGGAACTACTTTTAGCGAAGTTTCAAAGTCGTCGCTACAAAAATTCGAGGTAGAAATCCCCTCCATTAGTATGCAGAGAAACATCGCAAAATGCCTCTCAGATATAGACCGCAAGATATCCCTCAACAAGCAGATAAATGATAATTTAGAGGCGATGGCAAAGCAGCTCTACGACTATTGGTTTGTGCAGTTTGAGTTTCCGAATGAGGAAGGCAAACCGTATAAGTCAAGTGGCGGTGCTATGGTCTGGAATGAAAAGCTGAAACGGGAAATACCGGAAGGGTGGGGGTGTGGTGTCTTGTCGGATATTGCAAGTATTACAATGGGGCAATCTCCAGATGGCTCATCCTATAATGAGAATGGTGATGGAATAATATTCTATCAAGGAAGTACAGACTTTGGACTGCGTTTCCCCTCAATACGCCAATATACTACTTCACCAAGCAGATATGCCAACAAGGGAGATATTCTTATGAGTGTAAGAGCTCCTGTTGGAGCATTGAATATTGCAAATAATAACTGTTGTATCGGTCGTGGCCTTTCTGCGTTATCATCAAAAGTTGGCTCAATGACACATTTATACTATACCTTGAATGACTTCAGATTGAAGTTTGAAGGAATGAACTCTTTTGGAACAACTTTCGGCTCTATAACGAAAGGTGAACTGTCCAATCTTCAAGTAGTCATACCTGCAAAATCTGTTATTTCGGAGTTTGAAAAGGTCAATGAGCCAATTTTCGACAAGCAAACGATTATTGGAGAAGAAATCAATTCACTCACTAAGCAGCGCGACGAACTCCTGCCGCTCTTAATGAACGGCCAGGTTGCGGTGAGTTCGGACTGATGTCTGCATTAGCGGTTGCGCCTCTGACGCATGCAGCAAAGGAGCGTTTCTATAATCTGATGATAGACGCCGACCCTCTTCTATTTCAGTGAACTGGTGTGCCCTATCCACTGTTTTTTCGTAACTTCGCTCAATCAAAGTGTTTGAAACGCAAAACAAGGTATGTATAGGACACACACGTGCGGTGAACTCCGCATTGCTGACGCGGGAAAGCAGACTACACTCGCCGGATGGGTGCAACGCTCGCGCAAGATGGGTGGCATGACGTTCGTCGACATCCGCGACAGATATGGCATAACGCAAATCGTGTTCAACTCGGAGACGGACGCGGCACTAAATGACGCCGCGCAACGTCTGGGTCGTGAGTACGTCATTCAGGTCACAGGGACGGTGCGGGAGCGTGAGAGCAAGAATAAGAACCTCCCGACGGGTGAGATTGAGATTATAGCCAGCAAGCTCGTGATACTCAACGAGAGCGCAACGCCACCATTCACCATTGAGGATGATACGGATGGCGGCGATGACCTGCGGATGCGTTATCGTTATCTTGACTTGCGCCGTCAGGCTGTGCGCCGTAACCTTGAGATGCGTCATGACATCTGCCAGAAGATACGCACCTATCTCTCGGGTCTTAAATTTCTTGAAGTGGAGACGCCGGTGCTTATCGGCTCTACGCCAGAGGGGGCTCGTGACTTTGTCGTGCCAAGCCGCATGAACCCGGGTCAGTTCTACGCCTTGCCGCAGAGTCCGCAGACGCTTAAGCAGCTACTTATGGTGGCGGGCTTTGACCGCTACTTCCAGATAGTGAAGTGTTTCCGCGATGAGGATTTGCGTGCCGACCGTCAGCCGGAGTTCACACAGATAGACTGTGAGATGAGTTTCATTGAGCAGGAGGATATACTCAACGTGTTCGAGGGTCTCATGAAGGAGCTTTTCCGCAGCGTCAAGGGGATAGACTTCAAGGAGCCATTCTTGCGCATGACATGGGCAGACGCCATGAAGTATTACGGTTCGGACAAGCCGGACTTGCGTTTTGGCATGAAGTTCGTCGAGATTAAGGACGTGATGCAAGGACATGGTTTCTCGGTCTTCGACGGGGCTGAATATATAGGCGCTATATGTGCCAAGGGCGCGGCACAGTATACCCGCAAGCAGATTGACCAGTTGACGGACTTCGTCAAGCGTCCGCAGATTGGGGCTAAAGGGCTTGTGTATGCGCGTGTTGAGGCTGATGGCAGCGTTAAGTCGTCGGTAGACAAGTTCTACGACCAGGAGACGCTTCAGGCGCTCAAGGCACGTATGGAGGCCGAGGCGGGTGACCTTATCCTCATCATCAGTGGCCCCGACGCCATGAAGGCACGCAAGCAGCTTTGCGAGCTTCGCCTGGAGATGGGCAACCAGCTTGGGTTGCGTGATAAGAATAACTACGCGTGCCTGTGGGTTGTTGACTTCCCGATGTATGAGTGGAGTGACGAGGAGAACCGTCTTATGGCGATGCATCACCCCTTCACCAGTCCTAAGCCAGAGGATTACTCTTTGCTTGACACCGACCCTGCGGCAGTACGTGCCAACGCCTACGATATGGTTATCAATGGCGTAGAGGTGGGCGGCGGCTCTATACGTATCCATGACGCGGTGCTTCAGGCGAAGATATTCAAGATACTTGGGTTCACACCAGAGAAGGCTCAGCAGCAGTTTGGTTTCTTGATGAACGCCTTTAAATTTGGCGCACCCCCTCATGGTGGATTGGCTTTTGGCCTTGACCGACTGGTCAGCCTCTTTGCCGGTCTCGACTCGATACGCGACTGCATAGCCTTCCCGAAGAATAATGCAGGTCGCGACGTGATGCTTGACGCTCCTGCGGCACTTGACCAGAAGCAGCTTGACGAGCTTGCGTTGGCTGTGTTGGCTAAGCCTGAAAAGAATTAAAGTCCACAGTCGCCAGGCTCTCAAGGTGAGGGTCTGGCGATAGTTTTATAGTTCGCTATTTATTCACCCCTAAACAAGCACGACTATGGAAATGTTTGTACCCATAGCTATTCTGGTAGGCGCCATCATCGTGTTGGCGATCTTCTTCTACTATGTGCCGATTCTACTTTGGTTCTCGGCACTTGTGTCGGGCGTTCATATCTCGCTCGTCCAGCTCTTCTTGATGCGAATCCGTAAGGTGCCACCGACGGTCATTGTGCAGGCTCTCATTGAAGCCCATAAGGCGGGATTGCAGGGCATACGTCGTGACGAGCTTGAGGCTCACTTCCTTGCAGGCGGCCATGTGCAGAAAGTGGTGCACGCCCTTGTGTCGGCCAATAAGGCTAATATCAACCTCACGTTCCAGATGGCTACGGCTATTGACTTGGCGGGACGTGACGTGTTTGAGGCGGTCCAGATGTCGGTCAACCCGAAGGTGATAGACACGCCACCTGTTACGGCAGTGGCAAAGAATGGCATTCAGCTTATCGCTAAGGCACGTGTGACGGTCCGCGCTAATATCCGTCAGCTTGTGGGCGGTGCAGGCGAGGAGACGGTTTTGGCACGTGTAGGCGAGGGTATAGTCTCGTCGATAGGCTCGTCGGAGAGTCATGAGCGTGTGCTGGAGAATCCTGACAGCATCTCGAAGGTGGTGCTTGCCAAGGGTCTTGACTCTGGCACGGCGTTTGAGATACTCTCTATCGACATTGCAGATATTGATGTTGGTAAGAATATCGGCGCAGCACTCCAGATGGATCAGGCTAACGCTGATAAGAATATAGCCCAGGCTAAGGCCGAGGAGCGTCGCGCTATGGCGGTGGCTCTGGAGCAGGAGATGAAGGCTAAGGCGCAGGAAGCACGCGCACGTGTCATTGAGGCTGAGGCTGAGGTGCCAAAGGCTATGGCTGAGGCGTTCCGCAACGGTAATATGGGCGTGATGGATTATATCCGCTACAAGAATGTCGAGGCTGATACGCAGATGCGTCAATCGATAGCCGGGCCGGCACAGGCTAAGAAGCCCGAGGGCAAGTAGTCCACGAGGGCAAGGATAATAGGGTGGCGTCACGACGAGTGAGTCGTGGCGCCGCTTTTTGTCATGTGGGGTGGGTACGCCTCACGGCGTTTGGGCGTTAGGGGTGTGATTCTAAGGAGAGGAGGTGGTGTTTGATTGTGAGTCCGGCGGCGAAACCTGTGAGGGAGCCGTTGGAGCCTATGACGCGGTGGCAAGGGATGAAGATGCAGAGGCCGTTGGCGGCGATGGCTTGTGCTACGGCTCGTATGCCTTTGGGGTTGTGGACGGTGAGGGCGATGTCTTTGTAGGAGCGGGTTTCGCCGTAGGGTATGTTGAGGAGGGCGTTCCAGACGAGTTTTTGAAAGTTGGTGCCGACGGGTAGGAGTGGGATGGTGAAGGTGGTGCGGGTGTGGGTGAAGTATTCGTTCAGTTGTGTTCGGGCATGGAGGATGACGGGTGAGGGTTCGTGTGAGAGTGGTTCGTGGATGTGGCGTGTGAGTCGGTGGAGGTTGGTTTGCGCGCAGGGGTGGTCGTGCCAGTCGCATAGGCAGAGTTGGTCGTTGTAGGAGGCGAGGATGATGTTGCCGCATGGGGAGGTGAAGGTGTGGGTATGGATGGGCATGTGGGGCTGTTTTGTTGGGTGAAGGTAAGGAAATTTATTTGGATTTGTTTTTCTGGGGGGGAGGGAGGGTCTTGGTGCGCCATGCGGCGTGAGCGAGAGGTAAAGAGGGGGAAAGATGTAGTGTAAAGACGTTACGGGCAACATCTTTACGCCTCGCGGTTAGTGCGAGCGTGGGTTGTGGGCGTAGGGGTTTATCTTTTTTGGGTGTTGGGGAGGAGTGCGGCGATGATGCCGAGGAGAGGGAGGAAGGCGCTGACGTGGAATATGAAGTTGATGCTGGTGCGGTCGGCGAGCCATCCGAAGAAGGCGGAGCCGAGTCCACCGAGTCCGAACATGAGTCCGAAGAATACGCCGGCTATCATGCCAGTTTTTTCGGGCATGAGGTCGGTGGCGTAGACGACGATGGAGGAGAAGGCGGAGGCTATGATTAGTCCGGCGAGGAAGGCGCAGAGGAGGGTGAGGGTGAGTCCCACATGTGGCATGATGAGAGCGAAGGGTGCGGCGCCGAGGATGGAGAACCAGATGACATATTTGCGTCCGAAGCGGTCGCCGAAGATGCCTCCAGCGACGGTGCCGATGGCAAAGGCGGCAAGGTAGATGAAGAGGCAGATTTGTGAGGATTGGACGGAGAGTCCGAATTTGTCGATGAGGTAGAAGGTGAAGTAGTTGGTGATGCAGGCTGTGTAGAAGTATTTGGAGAAGACGAGGATGACGAGGATGAGCAGGGCGAGGTGTTTGGAATGTTGTGATATGTGTGTGGAGAGGAGAGGTTGTTTTTGTGGGTGTGTGGTGATGTAGGAGATACGGAGTTGGTACCATCGGCCGAGGCGGAGCATGATGAGTGAGGCGGCGAGTGCGGCTATGGCGAAGTAGGCTATGGCGTGTTGCCCATGGGGGAGGATGATGATGGCGGCGAGGAGTGGGCCTAAGGCGGAGCCTCCGTTACCTCCGACTTGGAAGATGGATTGTGCGAGGCTTTTTTTGCCTCCTGAGGCCATTTGCGCGACACGTGAGGCGGTAGGGTGGAAGATAGAGGAGCCGAGTCCTACGATGCATACGGAGATGAGGATAAGCATGAAGTTGTTGGCGAAGGCGAGTAGTAGTAGTCCTATGAGTGTGAAGCACATGCCGATGGAGAGTGCGTAGGGGCGTGGGTGTCGGTCGGCATATAGTCCGGTGAATGGTTGTAGTATGGAGGAGGTCATTTGGAAGACGAGTGTTATGATGCCGATTTGCGCGAAGGAGAAGTTGAAGTTGTCTTTGACGATAGGGTATAAGGATGGTATGATGGATTGGATCATGTCGTTGAGGAAGTGTGAGATGCTGCATATTATGAGCATGGAGTAGATGGTGCCGTCGGTCATTGTTGGGTTGCCGAGGAGTTTGTTTTTCAGGGTCATGTGGTATGGGTGTGTTTTTTGGGGGAGGTTGGTGTGTGGGAGGGGCAAATATAGGGATTTTTTGAGGTGGGAGGAGGGTGTTTAGGGGATGGGGGGGTACAGCGGGCGTGAGTTGGTACGCCTTTCGGCGTTTGGGAATATACGCCTGCGGTGTTTAAGGGAGTCGCCGCGGGCGGACGTCTCTACATGGACTTCTCCGACAGTGAGTTAAAGCTCTAACACCCATTTCCAGATGGAGATTAGTTCGATGGTTAGTCCGTTGCGCTGCAACACGCCTTCATCTTCAAATGTTATAATGAGTGCCTTTTTGAGCGGAAAGAAGGAGTGGAGGGTCTCCGGCGACTTTGCCTCTCTTTCCAATGTCGTCTCGTCGCTCATACGGTAGTTTGCTTGGATAGCCAATCCTTCGTCGGGGACGTAAAAGCCACCTCGATGCCACGACTGTAATAATACAAACCGCTGCCGTATTTCTTGTGTTAGGTAATGGCGCAGAGATTCTCCAGCAGCGATGTGTCAGGGTTGTTTATGAACAGATGCAGCAAACCATTGTCGACGAAATAGTGCTTTCTGATGGTATCTTTTTCTACAAACTTGGAGGCATAGTTGTCTAAGGAGATCAATTTGTATGATTCTTGCAGGTAAGCGCACATATTCCATTATCGTGGAAGTGCTGCATGAGGGGCCTGTCGACTTGACCAAATTGCACAATCGCCCGCCTGCCTCACACTGGCAAACACGTAATTGCCATTTTCCTCTAATGCGACAGGTCGCTTAACCAAATGAATATCACCGATATATTCTTGATTCTCCGATATGATGGTTCTAAATAGTTCTATGCCCATAAGTTTGCCCTTTGGGTGCAAGGTTAATCATTTTATTCGATAGTGGCGAATAAAATAGTGCTGGCAACTCTCACTGTTGCCAGCACTAATTATTTGCGTGCGCCAAAGGTTTTAGCGGACGGCGATGGTTATTTTGTTAGGGTGAGGGTGGAGCGGTTGCCTTGGGTCTTGATGATCAGGCCGCGGTGGGTCTGGGGG
>CAVFBA010000060.1:0-7760 GCA_963620665.1 bacterium | reverse complement strand
CCATCATACTGAAACTTAGCTGATTCTGCACTGACAAAAATGCACCCTCCATCCACCCTCACCCCTCCCTCCCCCCTTTTATATCACATCCACATTTTAACACCCCTCCTACCTGCACCCCACCTGTGTGCAATTTCTCCAAACACAACAACCGAACAGCTACCCCCATCACACCCTCCACACCCCCTAACACCCCATTTTAACCCTCCTCACATCTCCACCAACCCATTTTCTAATTCTAAATCACTAACTTTGCCCCGTTAAAATCAATCCTTAAACATGGCAAAAGAACTTACCCCTCGTAGCCAAAACTACTCACAATGGTATAACGACCTCGTCATGAAAGCAGACCTCGCCGAGCAATCCGCCGTACGTGGCTGCATGGTCATCAAACCCTACGGATACGCCATCTGGGAGAAAATGCAACGCGCGCTCGACGACATGTTCAAAGAAACAGGTCACCACAACGCCTATTTCCCACTCTTCATACCCAAATCCTTCTTCTCCCGCGAAGCCGACCACGTCAAGGGCTTCGCCAAAGAGTGCGCCGTGGTCACTCACTACCGCCTCCGCTCAACAGAAGACGGCTCTGCCGTCGAGGTCGACCCTAACGCAAAACTCGAAGAAGAACTCATCGTCCGACCAACCTCCGAAACCATAATCTGGAACACCTACAAAAACTGGATCCAGAGCTACCGCGACCTCCCAATACTCTGCAACCAATGGGCCAACGTCGTACGCTGGGAAATGCGCACCCGACTATTCCTCCGAACCGCCGAATTCCTGTGGCAAGAAGGACATACCGCCCACGAAACCTCACAAGAGGCCGAAGAAGAGGCACAGCGCATGCTCAACGTCTACGCCGACTTCGCGCAAAACTTCATGGCGCTCCCCGTCATCAAAGGAGTAAAAACCGCCAACGAACGCTTCGCCGGAGCCCTCAACACCTATACCATCGAGGCCCTCATGCAAGACGGCAAAGCCCTGCAAAGCGGAACCTCTCACTTCCTCGGCCAAAACTTCGCCAAAGCCTTCGACGTAACATTCATGAACCGCGAAGGCAAACCCGACTACGTATGGGCCACCTCCTGGGGCGTCTCAACTCGCCTCATGGGCGCGCTCATCATGGCACATTCCGACGACAACGGACTCGTCCTCCCGCCTAAACTCGCACCTACGCAAGTCGTCATCGTCCCCGTCTATAAAACCGAAGACGAACGCAACGCCATAGCAGCCAAAGCCAACGAAATCGTCACGCGCCTCAAAGCAAAAGGCATATCAGTCCTCTTCGACAATAACGACAAAAAGAAACCAGGCTGGAAATTCGCCGAATACGAACTCAAAGGCTTCCCCATCCGCATCGCGCTCGGACCACGAGACCTCGCCAACAACGAGGGCGAAGTACACCGCCGCGACACAATGGAAAAATTCCAACTCCCACTCGATGGCATCGAGGATAAACTACTTACACTCCTCAACGGCATCCAGGATAATATCTACAAAAAAGCTCTCGACTACCGCGACGCGCACATCACACGTGTCGACACCTTCGAACAGTTCAAAGACGCACTCAAAAACAAAGGCGGATTCATCTCCGCACACTGGGACGGCACAACCGAGACAGAGGTCCGCATCAAAGAGCTAACCAAAGCCACCATCCGATGCGTCCCCCTCGGCAACCAACCCGAAGAGGGAGTCGACCTCCTGACAGGAGCACCCTCACACCAACGCGTCCTCTTCGCAATCTCTTACTAATCATAACCAAACTTCCAAATCGCCCCTTCCCGCGCAAGCGAGAAGGGGCTTACCTGATACATTCATAATGAAAGCCCTACTAACCATCCTCCTCCTCATCGTATCCAACACCTTCATGACATTCGCCTGGTACGGACACCTCAAACTCGCGCAAACCAAATGGGGAGCCACTCTCCCTCTCCTCGCCGTAATACTCATCAGCTGGGGCATAGCTCTCTTCGAATACTGCTGCCAAGTCCCTGCCAACCGCATCGGCTACGTCGGCAACGACGGCCCCTTCTCCCTCCTGCAACTCAAAGTCATACAAGAAGTCATCTCACTCTCCGTCTTCACCGCCTTCACACTACTCTTCTTCAAAACCGAAACATTCCGACCCAACCACATCATAGCCTTCATCTTCCTCATCCTCGCCGTCTACTTCATGTTCAAAAAATAACAAAGAGGTAACACTCAACTCTAATCCCTCTCCCCCCACCGCCCAAGTCGTCTCCCAAACGCGAATGCGTAATGTAGAGACGTCCGCCCGCACCCTCTCCCCCCAACGCCGAAGGCGTACCACCCCACTGTCACCCCACTTCATGTAGAGACATCCGCCCGCGGCGTCTCCCCTAACGCCGTAGGCGTACCACCCCACGGTCTCACCACTGCATGTAAATCCCAACGCCACAAGGCGTAATGTACCGCCCCCCTCTAACCCCACCGCCCCCCACGCCCCCTCTTTCCCCCCATTCTCCACCCCCACAACACACATTTTCTCCACAAAAATCCCTACCTTTACCACAAAACCAACATAACCATGAAACCCCACACCCTCATACTCTCCATATCCGCCTCCCTCGCGCTACTCCTCGTGACCTCCATCGCCACAGGCTCACGACAAGACAACAACTTCAGCCAAGACCCACTAACCTTCATCCAGCAGATGACGGACATATTCTCACAAACCCCCGACGAGAAACGTGCACTGACCGCCATACAGCAAATAACCGACTACGTCAACACCGCATCCCCAAACGAACTCCAACTCTTCGTCGAGATATGCGACGTCATACGACACAAAAAAGGCAAACCCTTCCCCGACTACATAACCGCCCTCAACACCTTCCAAACCCTCGCCAACTCCCAACGCATCAAAGGCGAAAACTTCAACACCTGGAAAAACGTACTCCACGCCAAATCCAAAAAACTCGCCTCTCTCAAGAAATTCCTCGACCAAACCACAGCCTACGCGCAACACGGCATAATATTCCTCTCCAACGCCACCCGGTGGGCCGTGCCAGACCCCGCCAAAGTACACTTCCAAGAAATCGACGGCGACCTCAACTTCAAAGTCGACGAGACAACACTGCGATGCTTCAGCCAAGGCGACAGCATCGACATCATCAACACCAGCGGCACAGTCTACACCAAAACCGGCAAATGGCTCGCCGACCACGGCACCATAACATGGGAACGTGCCGGACTCGACCCCGACAAAGTCTACGCCACCCTCGGCTACTACAGCATAGAACTCAAATCCAACGAAATATCCGCCGATTGCAAATTCGTAAACAAAAACTACTTCCCCGAAACCCTCTCCGGACGCGTCACCTACAAATGCATAAGCCGCAAAACCCAATACGGCACACGATACCCAAAATTCGAAACCCTCGAAGGACAACGCATGGAAATACCCAACCTCTTCAACAACGTAGGATACAGGGGAGGCTTCATGCAGACCGGCTCCTCCTTCGTAGGAAGCGGCAGCGTATGGCTACCAGCCGAAGTATACATCCACCATGGAGACACCGTCCTCGCCACATTCAGCGCACCTGGCTTCATAATGTCTCCCTCCTCCATCGAAAGCACCAAAACCGAGGTCAACATCACCCTCGCCTACGACGCCCTGACTCACCCAGGCCTCACCTTCCGCTACGACAACAAAAAACGACGTGTCGAACTAACACGAGGCTCCAAAGGCATCGAGAAAGCCAAATACCGCGACTCCTACCACAAAGTCAATATCGACGCCGAACTCGTACAATGGAACATCGACGGTGGCAAACTATACCTCACTCAGGTCGATGGCGCCCCCGTCAAAACCATATACATCGAAAGCCAAGCCTACTACTCCGAACAAGACTTCAACAAACTATGGGGCATGGAACACACACACCCGCTCCAAACCATTGCCGACTTCGTCCGATACAACGGCGGCGGCGGTTTCCCCGTACGAGACTTCGCCGACTTCACCAGCATGACACACCTCCAGGCCCAGCAACTACTCCTCCAACTCTCCTACGACGGATTCGTCGACTACTACGTCGAACGAGACGTATGCTCCGCCACCGAACGCCTCTACGACTACCTCAAATTCAGCCTCGGCAAAAAAGACTACGACGAAATGCGATTCCTCTCCATCGACTCCGCCTCAACCGAACCAAACGGATATATCGACCTCAACACCCGCGACCTCAATATGCGAAAGGTCTACGGCGTCCAAATATCCGATGTCGAAAACCTCAACATCTACCTCAAACCCACCGACGGCAACCTCACCATGAAGCAAAACCGCGACATCGAATACGATGGCATCGTCAACGTAGGACAAGTAACCGCCATAGGACGACACTTCTTCTTCGATTACAGCGACTTCCAAATACGACTCGACAGCATCGACGAAATGTCAATGAGAATGGTCGACTCCACCCGCATCAACAAATACGGACAATACGCCACCCCTAAAATCGGCAACACACTGACCGACCTCTCCGGACTCGTCCAACTCAATGAGCCAGACAATAAAAGCGGACGACAAAAACTCCCTGGCTACCCACGACTATCCTCCACACGACCCGCCAAAATATTCTACGACAAAAACCAACTCCCCGGAGAAGACGGACGTGTCAACATCTACGATAAAGAACTCTTCTACTTCACCGTCGACACCTTCACCTTCGAAGACATAAACGCCATAACCAACAGCAACCTCCCTCTCAACGGAGTCCTCACAAGCAACATATTCCCCGAAATACGACACGAACTATCCATCCGCGACGACTACTCCCTCGGCTTCGTCATGGACACACCAACCGACGGACTACCACTCTACGGCGGCAAAGCCACATTCTACAAAACCATCGACCTCAGTAACAACGGACTGCGTGGCATCGGCGACCTCGTCTACTCCGCCTCCAAATCAACCAGCTACGCCCAACCCAACTCCGAAGGCAAAATAACAGGCTACTCCACCGACGACTATTTCCGCTTCTTCCTCGACCACACCGAAGGCAACACCCGACAATTCGACGTCCACAAAAGCACCACAGCCCCCGTCTTCCCCGGAGTAGAACTCGGCGAAGCCCAAAGCTTCCGCGACGCCAACAACATCCCACAACCCGGCAAAACTCAACTCAAGTTCTTCCCTCAAGTCGATAAACTCGACGTACGCAACACCGTCGGCAAATTCCAAATGTTCCCCAAAAAAGACGGCGATGGCTTCGAATGCCAAATGGATGGCAAACTAACAGTCACCCCCACACGACTCCTCGGCTCAGGACGTTCCGACCTCCTCGGCTCTTCACTCGAAGGACGCCTCATCTCCTTCACCGACCACGTCATAAAAGCCGACACCTCCTACTTCGCCTCCTACACCTACGAAGACCAAGAACGTGTCCTCCAAAGCGGAGAACTACGACGCGACATCGTCAACAAGCAAGACCGACGCCTCTACACCCGCATCTCAACAATGACACGCGGCAAGTTCGTCAACAACGCCGTACGCGAGGATACCGTAATGAGCAAAATCTCACGCGAAGACCCAGCCGTAGGACGTGAACTCATCAACCGCAGCCTCGCCTCCGAGATCGATTTCGATAAACGAGAAGGCTACTTCCAATTCATCGCCGCAGGCGGCAACGAAAAGGAATTCCCAGCAGTCAAATACAAGACCATGGTCAAAACATACACCTGGGATCTTGAACGAAACATCGAAACCATCGGCACCAAAGGCGGCTCCGGCAACCGATTCGTATGCACCAAAGAACGTGGCGACTCCCTATCCTTCCTCGTCCCAGTTGCCATCTACGACCGCAACGCCAACACCCTACGCTGCGAAGACGTCACACACATCAACGTCGCCGACGCACGCGTCAACCTCAAAGCTGGCGATATAGTCATGATCCGCAAGGGCGCCGAGATGGACCAACTTCAACGCACCAAGGTCGAAGTACGCACCGACTCCACAAGCCACACCTTCCGCAACGCAAACGTCACCATAACCGGAGCCCTCGAATACTCCGGCACCGGCGATTACACCTTCGTCGACAACGACGGAGGACATAACGATATATATATGGGCGACATCCACACCGACCACGCCATAACCACCGCACGCGGCACAGTCTACGAAGATATCCCCATCGACGCACACTTCGCCTTCAAAGGCGACGCCCTGATCCGTGGCGACAGGCAACTCCTCGAATTCGACGGAGGCGCCAAAATGCGACACAAAGCACCCCACGGACCTAAAGGATACATCCGCTTCGACGCCGTGATAAACCCAGCCAAAGTACGCATCCCCGTCAGCCAACGCTCCTTCGGCACAACAGCAGGCGACGCCAAAAATAAACAAGACGAAATCTACCACTCCTTCCGCATAGCCAAAGACTCCGTACACGTCTACTCCACTATGCTCGAACACTACAAACACGTCTCCGACCTCAAACTCATCGAAGCTCCCGTAGGCATCCTCTACTACAACCCCATATTCTCACGTTTCGAAATCAACACCCCGCAAAAGATGGCCCTACCCGACACCATCGGCACCGTCCTCTCCTTCACCCCCGACCAAGACGCCATAGAAGCCTTCGGCCCCATCGACCTCCGACCATTCCTCACCAAAAACCCAACAGGCGAATTCGACATCCGCTCCGCCGGCAACATCCGCCACGACCGCTCCACAAACACCATCACCGCCGACCTCTACTCCGAATTCGACTTCTTCCTCGGCCCCGAAATATCCACCATGATCTACTACGACATCCTCCATAGCAAAGCACCACGCTGCGACTCCACCTCCTTCCGCTACCGCCAACGCATAGCCGAACTATACGATACCGCCTCCATCCACCGCATCAAATTCGAACTCGAAGAAGGCCTCGACCCAAAAACCGGACTTCTCCCCTCCTACGGCCCCGTCTTCGCCTTCGATAAACTCAACTTCACCTGGAGCACAGGCAAAAAAAGCTACGTCTGCGACACCACCGTCAACCTCATGTCCATGCGCTACCGCAAAGTCAACCGCAAGGTCAACCTCAAATGCGAAATACTCGTCCGCAAAGGCAACGGCTCACGAATACGATTCCTCCTCACAGCCGACAAAGACACTTGGTACTACATCGACTACCGTGGCACTTCCGGACGAAACTACAACCGCCTCTCTCTACAATCCTCCAACCCCGACTTCCACCAAACACTCACCTCCATCGACCTCAAACTACGACGCGACCGCTCCCGCAACACCGAGTACATCATAGCCCCAGACTCCTACATGGACAAATTCCTCGCCAACTTCGGCCTCGACAACGTCCCAACCGACGCCTACGCCGACGCCGCGGCCGACGACCTCATCGACGGACTCATCACCCCCGACGACTCCGAATCCGACAACTCCGACATCGAAGACCTCCAACCCGAAGACTCCAACGAGTACGACGAAGACTCCGACAACCCCGACGAGTACTCCGACCCCGAAGATTCCGACGACCCCTCCAACAACGACGAATCATACGACTACTAACCACGCAGCCATCTCCCCCCCACGCCGCAAGGCGTACCCCAAAACGCGAATGCGTAAAGTAGAGACGTCCGCCCGCGGCGTCCCCCCCACGCCGAAAGCGTATCCCCCAAAACGCGCACGCGTAATGTAGAGACGTCCGCCGCGGCGTATCCCCCCCACGCCGCAAGGCGTACTAACCCACACCCATCCCCACGCCGCACACCCCCTCTCACTCACCCACATACCC
>CAVFBA010000059.1:0-8368 GCA_963620665.1 bacterium | reverse complement strand
ATGCGCAGCATTAACAACATATGGTGGTGGCAACTATCTTATCTTCACTCCCGGAGGTAAGCGCTTGCGACTGTACCAACATTCACAGAGCCTTGTCGACACTCCGGCAAGGCTCTTTCTTTTTACCCCTTAATCCCATAAACCCTCTAACACCCCAAAAAACATGCCCCACTTCATCTACAAAACAGACTCCCTCACAATGCTCGGCGACCTCTACACCCCCGTAGGCGTATATATGCGACTCCGCGACCTCTTCCCTCAAAGCATCCTCATGGAATGCTCCGACTACCACGGGGGCGACAACGCACGATCCTTCATCGGCATCGACCCTATCGCACGTGTGCAAGTCTCACACGGCATCGCCGAAACCCTCTTCCCCGACGGCTCCAAATCCGCACAACACATCTCACACTCCTTCACCGTCGCCGACGCCATAAACTCCTTCCTCCGCTCCTACTCCATCAACGGCAACGACCACGCCGGACTATTCGGCTACACCACATTCAACGCCGTGCGCTACTTCGAGGGCATCAACATCAAAGACGAAAAACACGAACAATACGACGCCCCAGACATACTCTACATCCTCTTCAAAACCATCGTCGAGTTCGACCACTTCAACAACCAAATGCGCATCATAACCCTCATCCCCAGCAACGCGCACTCCGACGATAGCATCAACAAAACCGTCAACGCCATACGACGCGCCGACATCCACCCCTACGACTTCCACCCCATAGGCGACACCACAAGCACCATCTCCGACAACCAGCACAAAGCCAACATACGCAAAGGCATAGCGCACTGCCTCCGTGGCGATGTCTTCCAAATCGTCCTATCTCGTCGATTCATCCAAAAATACGAAGGCGACGACTTCAAACTCTACCGAGCACTACGCAGCATCAACCCCTCTCCCTACCTCTTCTACATAGATATGGGCGGATTCCGCATCTTCGGCTCCTCCCCAGAGACCCACTGCCGCATCGACGGCCCCTCACGTCGCGCCTATATCGACCCCATAGCCGGCACAACTCGCCGAACAGGCAACCCCGAGCAAGACGCGCGCAACGCTCAATATCTACGCGACGACCCAAAAGAAAACGCCGAACACGTAATGCTCGTAGACCTCGCCCGAAACGACCTCAGCCGCAACTGCCACAACGTCTCCGTCGACTTCTACAAGGATATGCAATACTACAGCCACGTCATACACCTCGTCAGCCGAGTCAGTGGCTCCCTCGACGATAACGCCGACCCCATTAAAGCCTTCATCGACACCTTCCCCGCCGGCACACTCTCCGGCGCACCCAAGGTGCGAGCCATGCAACTAATCAGCCAAATCGAACCCCACAACCGCGGCGCGTATGGCGGATGCGTCGGCAGCATCGGCTTCGACGGATCCCTCAACCAGGCCATAACAATCCGCACCTTCGTGAGCCGCAACAACGAGTTATGGTTTCAAGCCGGAGGCGGCATAGTGGCCAAGAGCAACGAAGACTACGAACTGCAAGAAGTCAACAACAAGCTCGGCGCACTCCGCAAAGCCATCTTCATGGCAGAAAATATGTAACAAAACTAAACTCCAACAGCAATGAATATCGTCATCATCGACAACTACGACTCTTTCACATACAACCTCTTCCACCTCTTCCGCCAGCTCGGCGCCACCGTCTCCGTCATCCGCAACGACCAGTTCCAGCTCCCCGACCTCGAACCCTACGACCGCATCGTCCTCTCCCCAGGCCCCGGCATTCCCAGCGAGGCAGGACTCCTCCTCAACGTCATCGCGCACTATGCCGGGCGCAAACCTATCCTCGGCGTGTGTCTCGGCCATCAAGCCATAGGCGAGTTCTTCGGCGCTAAACTCGTCAACCTCAGCGATGTCTTCCACGGTATCCAGACGCCCGCCCGCATCATGCAACCAGCCGACTGCCTCTTCCATGGCCTCCCCGACTCCATCCCCGTAGGCCGCTACCACTCATGGGTCGTCAGCTCCAAGAACCTCCCCGACTGCCTCGACGTCACCGCCACAAGCCCCGAAGGCCAAATCATGGCTCTGCGACATAAGCAACTCGACATCCGTGGCATACAGTTCCACCCCGAGAGCGTCCTAACGCCCAATGGCACTACCATAATCTCCAACTGGCTCAACAACAGCAACAAGTAAATACTTCTCTATCACTACGGCAATGAAAGATATACTAAAACGTCTCGTCGCTGGCGAAAACCTCTCCGCCAACGAGACAGAACAAATCCTTATAGGCGTCACACACGAGGCCTACCCAAACGAGCAGATCACCGCCTTCATCATGGCGCTCCAAATGCGCGGCATAACCGTCGACGAACTACTCGGCCTTCGTGCCGGTGTCCTCGCAACAGGAGTCCCCGTCAATTTCGACGAGTTCAAACCGCTCGACATCGTCGGCACAGGCGGCGACGGCAAGAACACCTTCAACATCTCCACCTGCTCCTGCTTCGTCGTAGCCGGCGCTGGCTATAAGGTGGCTAAGCATGGCAACTATGCCGCCACGTCCGTCAGTGGAGCCTCAAACGTCATCGAGGGACACGGCGTCAAGTTCACCAACAACGAGGCCACTCTCCGCCGCTCTATCGACAAATGCAATATAGCCTACCTCCACGCCCCACTCTTCGCACGTGCCCTCAAATTCGTCGGAGGCATTCGCAAAGCCCTCCAAATACCCACTTGCTTCAACCTCCTCGGCCCTTTGGTCAACCCCTGCCGACCCGCCTACCAAGTGCTCGGCGTAGCCAACCTCGACCAAATGCGCCTCTACAACAATGTCAACCAACGGCTCGGCATAGGCTACTGCATCGTCAACAGTCTCGACGGCTACGACGAGATCTCACTCACCGGCCCCTTCAAAGCACAATCCCGGACCATCGAGAAAATATTCACCCCCGAGGAACTACGTCTCCCACTTGCCACGCCCAACGAGATCTGCGGCGGCAAAGGACAGACTGCCAACGACGCACGCCACGTGTTCGACAATGTCCTCGAGGGCAAAGCCACAACAGCGCAAACCAACGTCGTCCTCGCCAACTCCGCCTTCGCCATCCACGCCATAGACCCCGCAAAACCCATCGACGAGTGCCTCGCCATAGCCCGCGAATCCATCAATAGCGGCAAAGCCCTCCAAACACTCAAAATGTTCATCGAGCTTAACTCCTAACACCCCCCCATGAGCAACTACCTCGACAAAATCGTAGCACGCAAACGCGAAGAGATCACCCCCCTGCGCTCTCAAAACTACCGTGCCAAACTCCAAGCCATGATAGCCGACGCGCCCCCCACACTCCCCTTCGCACAAAGCATACGACAACGCAACGGCATCATAGCCGAGTTCAAACGACGATCCCCCTCCAAAGGCCCCATCCACGAGGACATATCACCACGCGACGTCGTGGCCGACTACTCCAACGCCGGCGTGAGCGCCATTTCTTGCCTCACCGACCATGACTTCTTCGGCGGCTCCCTCTCCGACCTCCGCGAGGCCGCCCAATATGCCTCTGTACCACTCCTGCGCAAAGAGTTCATCATCGACGAGGTGCAAATCCTCGAGGCCCGAGCATACGGAGCCTCCGCCATTCTCCTCATAGCCGCCATACTCACTCCCGACGAGGCGCGCCACCTCGCCCTGACCGCCCAACAGTTAGACCTCGAGGTGCTCATGGAACTGCACGCCGACAACGAAGTGGACTACATCTCACAAGGCGTCACCGTAGCTGGCATCAACAACCGCGACCTGCGCTCCTTCCATGTCGACCTCGACAACTCCATCCGCGTCAGCCACCTCCTCCCACACAACCTGCCACGCATCTCCGAGAGTGGCATACACGGCGTCAACGACATGCTGCGACTCCATAATGCCGGCTTCGACGGCTTCCTCATCGGCGAGTGCTTCATGCGACAGCAAAAACCTGGCGACGCCTGCCGCTCTCTCTGCCACGACTACGTCAACGCACTCAAACTTAATGCATAACAGACCATGGATAGAAAAGTGAAAATCAAGATCTGCGGAATGACCAACATCGACAACATCAGCCGCATACTCTTCCTCGAACCCGATTACCTCGGCTTCATCTTCTACCCCAAGTCGCCCCGACACGTCGTAGGACGCCTAAACCCCGATATGCTCTCCATAATCCCACCCTCGGTCAAACGAACCGGCGTGTTCGTCAACGCCTCCGAAATATACATCCGCGACGCCATACAAGCCTACGGCCTCTCAGCCGTACAAATGCACGGCAGCGAGAAACCACGACAATGCGCTCGTATCCGCGACCTGGGGGTCGAGGTCATCAAGGCTTTCCACATCGGCGACGCGCACGACTTCGAGAGCGTGTGGGACTATACCGAGGTCGTCGACTACTACCTCTTCGACACCAAGTCTCCAGCATTCGGCGGCACTGGCCGACAGTTCGACTGGCAACTTGTCCTGCGCCAACCACTCCGCATGCCCTGGATACTCTCTGGTGGCATAAACCCCGATAATATCGTCGATGCCGCGCAAAGTGGCGCAACGATGATCGACCTCAACAGCTGCTTCGAGTCCAGCCCCGGCATCAAAGACTACAACCTCCTCAACGAGGCCATAGCCAAAATAGATAATCTGTAACCCGATAATAATTTCTTCTCAAATGTCTAAATATCAAGTCTCAGACAATGGCTTCTACGGCCGTTTCGGCGGCGCTTGGGTGCCAGAAATGCTCCATCCCAATGTGGAACGACTGCGCAACGAGTACCTCAAAATCCTCAACTCCGAAGAGTTCAAATCTCAATACTTCAGCCTCCTCCGCGACTATGTGGGACGACCAACTCCCCTGACCCACGCCAAGAATCTCTCCGCAATTTTCCACACCAACGTCTACCTCAAGCGCGAAGACCTCGCCCATACCGGCGCACACAAAATCAACAACGCCCTCGGCCAGGTCATAATGGCAAAGATGATGGGCAAAGACCGCATCATAGCCGAGACCGGAGCAGGTCAGCATGGCGTGGCCACCGCTACGGCTTGCGCTCTCCTTGGCGTCAAATGCCAAGTCTACATGGGCGCACTCGACATCGAACGACAAGCTCCCAATGTCGCACGCATGAAGATGCTCGGCGCCGAGGTCGTGCCCGCCACAAGTGGCAACAGCACCCTCAAAGACGCTACCAACGAAGCCCTGCGCGACTGGATCTCCAACCCCGAGGACACCTTCTACGTCATAGGCTCCGTAGTAGGACCACACCCCTACCCCGACCTCGTCGCACGACTACAAAGCATCATCAGCGAGGAGACTAAACGCCAAGTGCGTGAACAGACAGGTCGCAACCTGCCCGACTATGTCATCGCCTGCATCGGCGGTGGCAGCAACGCCGCCGGCTCCTTCTACAACTTCCTCGACGACGAGTCCGTACAACTCATAGCTGTCGAGGCTGCCGGACTCGGACTCGACTCCGACGAGACCGCCGCATCTATCGCACGTGGCACAGAAGGCATAATCCACGGCAGCCGAACCATGCTCATGCAAACCGACGACGGACAAATCACCGAACCCTACTCCATATCCGCCGGCCTCGACTACCCAGGCGTAGGACCCCTCCACTCCTATCTCGCCGAAATAGGACGTGAGACAGTCATCGCCGCAACCGACGACGAGGCCCTCCAAGCCGCAAAACTCATAACACTCCGCGAAGGCATCATACCAGCCCTCGAAAGCGCGCACGCCCTCGCCGCTCTCCCCAAACTCAATTTCAAAAAGGACGACCTCGTCGTGGTCACCGTGTCAGGACGTGGCGACAAGGATATGCAAACCTATATGAAACGCCTTTTCTAACCCCCCTAATATCATGTCTATGAACAGAATAAACGATCTCTTCGCACATCGCGACGGCCTTCTCTCAATATATTTCACCGCTGGCTACCCCGACCCCGACGACACCATGAAGGTGCTGACGGCTCTGCAACAAAGCGGCGTAGATCTCGTGGAGATTGGCATGCCCTTCTCCGACCCACTCGCCGACGGCCCCATCATCCAGCGAGCCAGCCTCGACTCCCTCCATGGCGGCATGTGCATCAAGAAACTCATGACTCAGCTCGACGGCATGCGCCGAACCATCACCATACCCGTAGTCCTGATGGGCTATATAAACCCCGTCATGCACTATGGCTTCGAACAATTCCTCGACGACTGCAAAGCACGTGGCGTCGATGGGCTCATCCTGCCCGACCTCCCATGGGAAGAATATCTCGCACACTACCGCAAACTCTTCGACGAACGCGACATACGATTCATCCCACTCATCGCCCCGCAGACTCCCGACAACCGCATACGCCAAATCGACGCCGACGCCGAAGGCTTCATCTATATGGTCGCCTCAGCAGGCATCACGGGCAACATCAAAACCTCCGTCGACTACCGCAGCCGCTACTTCGACCGCGTGCGTTCCCTCGGCTTGCGCAACAAACGCATGATAGGCTTCGGCGTCAAAGACAAAGCCGGCTTCGACCACGCCTGCGCCCATGCCAACGGCGCCATCATCGGCACCGCATTCATCAACCACATCCGCGACCACGGCATATCCAACGACTCCATCACCCACTTCATCCAACAAATAAAACCCTAAACCCGCAAGGCGTACCCCAAACGCGAACGCGTCTCCTCCCTCACGCCAAAGGCGTAAAACCCCTCTCAACTTCTCCCCAAAATCCCTATCTTCGCCTATATTATTCCCATAACTTGATGTTCACCCTGAATCTCACCTCCCCACTCTGGCATCACTGTGCCAACCTATACGTGCGTGGCTACGCCTTCCTGCCCGACGGACGATTATTGCGCGACGACACCCTCGCCTCCTATATGGATGTGGCAGACGAGGACGAGTGGGCCGCACGCCTGAAATCCCTCAACGGCATATACGCCATAATACGCAACGCCGAGGATTTCGCCGCTGCCGCAATAGACATCTCCCGCATATTCCCCATATTCTTCCGCCACGATGCCGAGACGCTCCTCTTATCCGACGACCCCTATACCCTAATCCGCAAAGGAGACAAAGAGTCACATCTTGGCGTGGCTCAACACCTTGCGGCCGGCAACACTTTCGACGGCTATACCCTCGTCGATGCCATACACCAACTGCGCCCAGCCGAGTATATCACCGCCAACGGCCACCACGCCTCCACATTCTCGCTCTGCGTGCCACGTGCTGACATCCACGCCTCCACTTCTGATGACTTCACCACTTGCCTCGACCATGTCTTCTCTCGTCTCATCGCCTCTCTCGATGGCCGCCAAGTCGTCATTCCCCTGAGCGGTGGCTACGACTCCCGCCTCATCGCCTGCATGCTCCACAAGCATGGCTATAAGAACGTTATATGCTTCACTGCCGGCGTGCCAAATAATATCGAGGTGCAGATATCGCCCAAGATAGCCGAGACTCTGGGTTATAAGTTCTACAATATCGACACCACCGACCCCGACCTCGCGGCACTCTTCACCACGAGCAACCCCGACTTCGTGCGCTACTACAAACATCTTGGTGGTCTCACTAACTTCTTGTGGCTCTTTGAGTTTGCCGCCGTCATCCGCCTCCGACAGCTCGATGCCATCGCGCCCGATGCTGTCTTCATCCCCGGCCATACCGCCGATGTCGCCGCAGGCTCCAGCATCACCCGAGCCGTCATGCGAGCCGATGCCTCTGTCGATTACATGGTCTCCGCCATCCTCCACGACAATTTCGAATATGGTGGCGACAATTCACTTCGACCCTTCGTCGCCGATTGCCTCAAACGCTCTTTCTCCCCCTTCGTCGCCCCGTGGTCTCTCTTCCAAGATTTCGTCACTCGCAATGTCAATGTCCCCAATATCAACAACTCCGCCCGCGTCTACGATTTCTTTGGCTATGGGGTGCGCCTCCCATACTACGACCATGAGTTCCTCAACTTCTTCGCCCACCTCCCTCTCGAGGACTTAACGCTATGCCGCTTCTATGTCGACTATGTCAACAATAAGGTATTCAAGCCAATGGGCGTATACTTCCCTCGCACATCACTCACTCTACGCCAATACAAGATAGCCAAGTTGCGCAAACGCATAAAAACCTTCATCCCCTCCTTCCTCCTCAACCTGAAAGCCCCTATCACTGACCATGTAGGCGAGTTTCCCCTGAGCGCCAACCTGCGCCATGAACTCGACAAGGCCTATGGCGTCAGAACCTACCGAAGGTCTAACCAACTCCTCCGCGACTGGTACCTCCTCACACTCCGCCAGCTTCTCAAAGAACCCATATAACCCAAACGCCGCAAGGCGTATCCCTAAACGCGAATGCGTAATGTAGAGACGTCCGCCCGCGGCGTCTCCC
>CAVFBA010000058.1:0-8584 GCA_963620665.1 bacterium | reverse complement strand
GGGTAGATGGGTGGGGTGGGGTTAGGAGGTTTAAGCACGAAACAGGAGTGTTTATAATAAGGTTGTTTATAATAGGATGGTTTGAAATAAGATGATTTGAAATAGAATGATTAGTTTTGTGGGGTAACACATAAGAAGGAGCAGATATGGAGATACCATTTACATTTGGTAAAATAGCTGACGGAAAGGATTTTACGGACAGGGTGGCTGATACGGAGAGGTTGCTGATGAACTTGCGGGGGTTGGTCAGCACGGTGATAATCTCACCACGCCGATGGGGTAAGACATCGCTTGTGAATCATGTGTTGGAGCGCATGGGGGACGACAAGGAGTATGTGACGTGCAAGGTGGATATATTCAACTGCCGCACGGAGGAGCAGTTTTATCAGGCGTATGCCAATGCGGTGTTGCGGGCGTCGGCGACAAAGATGGCTGGGTTAGTGGAGTTGGCGAAGCGTTATTTGAGGTCGTTTGGGCCGAAGTTGACATTCGGCGAGATGGGTTCGCAATATGAGATGGAGATAGGGATGGATTTTCGTGACAGGCAGTATTCGGTGGACGAGATACTCGACTTGCCGCAGAAGATAGCAGAGGAGCGAGGCAAGAAGGTGGTGGTGTGCATTGACGAGTTTCAGAATGTAAGCGCATACGACGACCCGGTAGGGTTTCAGAGGCAGTTGAGGGCGCACTGGCAGGGGCATAACAAGGTGGGGTATTGCCTCTTTGGAAGTAAGAAGCACATGCTACTTGATATATTCAGCAACTATGAGATGCCGTTTTATAAGTTTGGCGACATCATGTTTCTCGACAAGATAAAGGAGGCGGAGTGGGTGGGGTATATCGTGAAGAGGTTTGGCGAGACGGGGAAGGAGATAGACGAGGAGACGGCACGGTATGTGACGCAGCGTGTTGAGTGCCATCCGTATTATGTGCAGCAGTTGGCACAGTTGTCGTGGCTTAGGACGGACGTGAGGTGTGACGCGGGAGTAGTGGATGCGGCGTTTAACGGCCTTGTGGATCAGTTGGCGTTGTTGTTCAGCAATATAGTGGATTCGCTCAGGGCGCGGCAGATAGCGTTTTTACAGGCGGTGGCGGATGGGGTGGAGAATTACACGTCGGGAGAGGTGTTGTCGCGTTATGGTTTGGGCACGTCGGCTAATGTGAAGAATCTGAAGTCGGCGTTATTGGATCGTGATTTGGTAGATGCGGAGGGTAAGCGTTTGACGATACAAGATCCCGTGTTCGCATATTGGTTGAAGACGCGGTATGCGGGGGGGAGAGGGTAGAAGGGTGTGGGGGTATGCGCCATGCGTGGTTTTTTGGGGGATGGGGGTGGAGGGGTATAGCGACCGTGGGGGGGGGTATGCGTTCGCGTTTAGGGGAGACGCCGCGGGCGGATGTCTCTACATTACGCATTCGCGTTTAGGAATACGCCTTCGGCGTTGGGGGGGACGGCCTTGCGGCGGAGGGTGTCTGGGAGTTGTTGCGGGATGTTTTAATCGTCGAGTTTGAGCACGGCGAGGAATGCTTTTTGTGGCACCTCGACGCTGCCGATCTGCTTCATGCGTTTCTTGCCCTCTTTTTGTTTCTCGAGGAGCTTGCGTTTACGGGACACGTCGCCACCGTAGCATTTGGCGGTGACATCTTTGCGGACGGCCTTAATTGTCTCGCGTGCTATGATTTTGGCACCTATGGCGGCTTGCACGGCCACGTCGAACTGCTGTCGCGGGATGAGTTCTTTGAGTTTGACGCACATCTTGCGGCCTATGGACTCGGCGTTGTCGATATACGTGAGGGCTGAGAGGGCGTCGACACGTTCGCCATTGAGGAGTATGTCGGTCTTGACGAGGCGGCTGGGGCGATAGCCTATGGGGTGATAGTCGAACGACGCGTAGCCACGGCTGATGCTCTTGAGCTTATCGTAGAAGTCGAAGACGATCTCGGCGAGGGGCATATCGAAGTTGAGTTCCACACGGTCGGTGGTGATGTAGTTCTGCCCCGTCTGGACGCCACGTTTCTGGAGGCATAGTTTCATTATGGCACCGATATACTCGGCTTTGGTTATGATTTGCGCCTTGATGTATGGTTCCTCGACATGGTCGATGACGGTGGGCTCGGGCAGGGCTGAAGGGGTATATACGTCGATGACCTCGCCCTTTTTGGTGAAGGCTTTGTAGGTGACGTTTGGCACGGTTGTTATGACGCTCATGTTGAACTCCCTCTCGAGTCGCTCTTGTATAATCTCGAGGTGCAGCAGGCCGAGGAATCCGCAGCGGAAGCCGAAGCCGAGCGCCATGGAGCTTTCTGGCGTATAGGTCAGCGACGCGTCGTTAAGTTGTAGTTTCTCGATCGACGCGCGGAGTTCCTCGTAGTCGGCCGTGTCGATGGGGTATATACCGGCGAAGACCATAGGCTTGACCTCGGAGAAACCGTCAATGGCTTTCTCGCAAGGTTGCGACACGTGGGTTATGGTGTCGCCGACTTTGACCTCACGGCTTGTCTTGATGCCCGAGATGATATAGCCCACATCGCCAGTCATGACTGTCGGGCGCGGTTCCATATCGAGGCGGAGCACACCCACCTCGTCGGCGTCATATTCGCGCCCTGTGGCGACGAATTTGACCATATCGCCCTTAGAGATCTGCCCATTGACGACCTTGTAGTAGGCGATGATGCCTCGGAAGGAGTTGAATACGGAGTCGAATATGAGGCACTGGAGGGGAGCGTTGGGGTTGCCCACGGGATGCGGCACACGTTCGACTATGGCTCGCAATATTTGAGGCACGCCCTCTCCTGTCTTGCCACTGGCACGGAGGATCTCGGAGCGGTCGCACCCTATGAGGTCGATAATCTCGTCCTCGACCTCCTCGGGGTTGGCGCTGGGCATATCAATCTTGTTGATTACGGGGATTATAGTGAGGTCGTGGTCGATGGCCTGGTAGAGGTTGGAGATAGTCTGCGCCTGGATGCCTTGGCTGGCGTCGACGACGAGCAGTGCGCCTTCGCAAGCGGCGATGGAGCGTGACACCTCGTAGGAGAAGTCGACGTGCCCCGGGGTGTCGATGAGGTTGAGGACGTATTTCTGCCCATCCTGGACGTAGTCCATCTGTATGGCGTGGCTCTTGATGGTGATGCCACGTTCACGCTCCAGGTCCATATCGTCGAGCACTTGGGCTTGCATATCCTGCGCCTTGACGGTATTGGTATATTCGAGAAGACGGTCGGCGAGAGTGCTCTTGCCGTGGTCGATATGGGCTATGATGCAGAAGTTCCTAATGTTATCCATCGTGTGTGAGGAAGAAGTTTGGACGGCCCGGGGAAAGGGGCAGTAGGGCAAAGTTAGTCAAAAAAGGGGATAAAGCCCCAAAAATGCTCGTTGGATGCTTTGCGGGTGTGTGGAGGGCGTTCGCGTTTGGGGAGACGCCGCGGGCGGACAGGTTTACATGCGTGGGGTGCGAGTGTGGGGTGGGAAGTATGTGAGACGGGTGGGGGCGGAGGGGTGTACGGCGACCGTGGGGGTGTGTACGCATTGCGGCGTTAAGGGGAGACGCCGCGGGCGGACGGGTTTACATTACGCGGTCGCGTTTAGGGGATGTGTGGAGAATAAAAAACGTTATATTTGTAAACAACATATAATCGGGAAAGGATGTTCTGGAAGTTATTTGGCAAGAAGAGGCGTGTGACAGCGCAGGTGAAAGGTGGCTATGCCTCGGCCACGGAGTTTGTGGAGAAGAATCTTGATGGCGTGAAGCAGTTGCTGTCGTCGGTGGGATATAATGATGTTCAGAAGCGGTTGGAGGATATGGCGGCTATGACACATTGCCATGTTGTGGCGTTGTGCCAGAAGTTGCCGAGCGCGAACAAGTATATTGTTGTGGACTCGACTGACAAGACGATGTGCCAGAGGGGGACGACGTTCACGTGGTCGCACGCGCAGCCTATGGCGAGTGCGGACGCGTCGGCGGTTATAGCGTCGTTGCCGTTCAACGTGATAGGCGGCACGGGATTCATCTCGGTGCCGGTGAAGAACGACCGGAACATGCTGACGGGCATAATATTGGCGATATCGACCGACAAGCTTAGCGACCTTGACTCGAAGACGCGGTTGCTTCATTTGCTGGCGCCGCTGATGGAGGCGGAGATTAGGTGCGTGAAGTTGAAGCAGGACGTTCGTCAGTGCGAGCAGAGGATAGCGTCGTTGAATCAGAATATAGAGATTATGAACGCGGGTTTGCGGAGGGAGCAGGAGCAGACGGCCGAGAGCCGGCAGTTGAAGAGTATATTCTTGACGAACCTGAGCCACGAGATACGCACGCCGATGAATGTGATTGTGGGTTTTGTGGATTTGCTGGATAAGACGGAGGACGGCGAGGAGCGGAAGAAGTTCATAGAGATAGTGCGTCAGAGCAGTTATCAGCTGTTGAAGGTGATAGACAACCTGATAGAGATATCGAAGTTGCAGAGCAACTATATGCTCAAGCCGGCATGCCCTGTTCAGCTGAATGAGTTGTTGACGCGGATCAGGTTGAAGTATCAGGAGGAGATAAAGAGGAGCGGGAAGCCGATAGAGATAGAGACGGTGTTTGCGCTGAAGACTCCTAACGACACGATATGGAACAGTGATGAGATTATAACGAAGGTTATGGACCAGGTGATGGGGAATAGTTGCAGATATACCCAGGCTGGCAAGATAACGATATCGTATACGATAAACCATAAGGAGGCGGTGTTTTGCGTGACTGACACGGGTCCAGGGTTTAAGCCCGGGATGGAGAACAAGGTGTTTGACATGTTTGGGGAGGTTCAGGTTGACGAGACGGGTCAGGGCAAGGGGATAGGTTTGGCTGTGGCGGCCAAGTATCTGTCGTTGTGCAATGGGAAGATATGGATTGACGGGTCGTATAGGGGTGGTGCGTGTGTGAATTTCTCGATACCGACGGAGAAACTATAAACTAAACAATATAGAGATTATGATGCCGATATATGAGACGGACAAGTATCTGCAGCCGTATGCGCAGATATTGGAGAGTCGTCGGGCGAAGACGATAGCGCGGATGGAGGATTTGAAGGACACGTGTGGTCCTATGGAGGAGTTCTCGCGTGCGTATGAGTATTACGGGATGCACCATGTTGGTGAGCACTGGACGTTGAGGGAGTGGGCGCCGAGCGCGACGGCGATATACGTGATAGGCGAGTTCTCGGGTTGGAAGGAGGACGAGCGGTATAGGATGCGCCGGTTGGAGTTTGGCAATTGGGAGATAGAGATTAGCGACGGCGTGATTAGGCATGGGGACAAGTTTAAGATGTCGGTGCACTGGATTGGGGGCCAGGGGGAGCGCATACCGGCATATATAGGGCGTGTGGTGCAGAATGAGGATACGAAGGTGTTTGACGCTCAGGCGTGGGATTTCAAGCCATACAGGTGGACTGACGGTAAGTTCGAGGTGGGTGGCGGCCCGCGGCTGATATATGAGGCTCACGTGGGTATGAGCGGTGAGAAGGAGGGTATAGCGACGTATGAGGAGTTTAGGAAGAATGTGTTGCCTCATGTGGCGGATATGGGTTATAACACGTTGCAGCTGATGGCGATACAGGAGCATCCGTATTATGGGAGTTTTGGCTATCACGTGTCGAGTTTCTATGCGGCGAGCAGCAGGTTTGGTGAGCCTGAGGATTTGAAGCGTTTGATTAACGATGCTCATAGGCGCGGGATAGCGGTGATAATGGATATTGTGCATTCGCACGCGGTGAAGAATGAGAATGAGGGTTTGTCGCGTCTTGACGGGTCGCTGGATTTATATTTTCATGCTGGTGAGCGTGGTAACCACCCGGCGTGGGATAGTCGTTGTTTTGACTATGGGAAGACGGAGACGTTGCGTTTTTTGTTGTCGAACTGTCGTTGGTGGCTTGAGGAGTATCATTTTGATGGTTTCAGGTTTGACGGTGTGACGAGTATGCTGTATTATGATCATGGGTTGGGTAAGGATTTCACGTGCTACGCTGACTATTTCCGGGCTAATGAGGATGAGGACGCGATAAGTTATCTGATGATGGCGAACACGCTGATACACAGTGTCAGGCCGGATGCTATAACGATAGCTGAGGAGATGAGCGGCTATCCGGGCATAGCTGGTCCTATGGAGGCTTGCGGCGTTGGTTTTGACTATCGTTTGTCGATGGGTATTCCGGACTATTGGATTAAGTTGATAAAGGAGGTGCCGGATGAGATGTGGCCTGTGGGTAAGATTTTCTATGAGCTTCAGTTGCATCGTCCGGAGGAGAAGGTGATAAACTACGCTGAGAGTCATGATCAGGCGTTGGTGGGTGATAAGACGATTATATTCAGGCTGATAGACAAGGAGATGTATACGGCTATGAATTTGGAGAGTCAGAATATGGCAGTTGACAGGGGGATGGCGTTGCACAAGATGATAAGGTTGGTGACGTTGTTCACGGCTACTGGGGGTTATCTGACGTTTATGGGGAATGAGTTTGGTCATCCGGAGTGGATAGATTTTCCTCGTGAGGGTAATGGTTGGAGCTATAAGTACGCTCGTCGTCAGTGGAGTTTGTCAAGGGCTGATTATCTGCGTTATCATTTCCTGATGGATTTTGAGCGTGCGATGATAGGGGTGTTTAAGGAGTTGCCGGAGCCGAGTTTCCCGTATCGATATTATGATTATGATCCTACTCAGGTGTTGGCGTTTGGTCGTGGTGATTATTTGGTGGTGTTTAATTTCAGTCCGTCGGAGTCGTATACGGATTACGCGATACCTGTGCCAGCGGGGCGGTATAATATTGTGTTGTCGACGGATGAGGGTCGTTTTGGTGGTTTTGAGCGGAATGATATGTTTTTTGTGTTCTACACTCAGAAGATAGAGGGTCGTGATATGTTGAGGTTGTATATACCGAGTCGTTCGGCGATGGTGTTGAGGCGGAAGGATATAGTGCATTTGAGGTAGGGGGTCACAAGAACGGCGTCATGTAAGCAGGGACAAGAAGTGTCTCCCCATCTTTTTGCAGATCTTTGGTGTAAATCAGATATCTCCTGTCAACTATATGAGAGAACTTCTCGCAGAAGACATCAAGTGATTTATGGGATTTGTAACCGGATGATTTCACTTCTATTGGACGCAGTTTGGCTCCACGTGACAACAGGAAGTCGATTTCATAATTATGATTGGCATCCTTCGGCCATGTGTAATAAAAGAGTTTGTTGCCTGAGGCTGTCAGCATCTGTGCTATTACATTCTCATAGACATATCCCAGATTTGTGTTGAGTTTGTCGTTCAATAGTTTCTGATAGATAATATTCTCGGTATAATCCTTATCCCAAAATGCAAGGGTGACAAAAAGTCCAGTGTCTGCACAAAATATTTTGTATTTGGGGATGTCTCTGGTAAGTGGCATTCCTACATTCGGGTCGTTGGAGTGATAGGAGAAAAGTGTCGTCTTGCTGTCCTCCAAATTTCTCAAAAGTTCCAGCAGTTTGCTGTCATCAACTTGCCCTAAAACGGAGAATGGTTTATAGCGGTTGCTGGCTTGGCTGAGTTGCGATGGGATTTCCATAAACAGAGTCTCGAGACGTCCAGTTTCGTCAAGTTTCAGGAAGTCTTCCTTGTAGACCGTGATGATGCCGCGCTTGGTTTGGTCCACCATACTGAGGTTGTTCGTCTCGATGTAGGTATCCACAGCCTGTGGCATACCTCCTATCAGCATATATAGCCGGAAATCACGCATCTTGTCTCTGTGTACTTGAGCCAAAGGAAGTCGTCTCTCATAAAATGTATGTAGCAAAGGTAGAGTAGCCGTATCACCCAAAGCCCAACGGAATTCCTCATAGTCCATCGGGTAGAGCGTAACGCGTTCTTCTTCACTGGGTATAGTAATATTCTTTGTATTTTTCTTTATACTGATGAGTGAGCCAGTCTCGATGTAATCGTATCGTCGATCCTTAACAAGATACTTGATTGCTTGTCTGGCCAAGGGACAATTTTGGACTTCATCGAAAATGATTACAGACTTACGCTCTTTTAAGACAACATTGTAAAACGACTGTAGTTGAAGAAATATATAATCCTTGTTCATGAGGTTCTTGAACAAGGACTTAACCTCTTCAGAAGCCTCATTGAAGTCAATGAGTATGTAGGACTCATATTCATTCTTGGCAAACTGCTCGACAAGTGTTGATTTGCCGACGCGGCGAGCGCCTTCAATTAACATCGCAGTTTTGCCATTCTGAGTGTGCTTCCATTCAAGAAGACGATCGTATAATTTTCTTTTGAATATCCGTACCATAATATGCTGATTATTAGTTGATTTTGGTTGCTAAGGTAATTATTTCTTTTGAGTCACCGAAATGTTTTTAGTATAATCCTACGAAAATACCTAAATATTCTTGCTTATGTCCTACGAAAACACCAAGATGATTTAATAAGGCTAACACGAAATCAATATACAAATTCCGGCAGTAGCAGACAGGAATGTAGTGTAAAGACGTTGCGGTTGGTGCGGCGGTGTGGGGGGTACGCCTGCGGCGTTTGGGGAGGTACGCGTTTGGCGTTTGTGGGGAGGTGTACATGGG
>CAVFBA010000057.1:0-9202 GCA_963620665.1 bacterium | reverse complement strand
CTATAAACCCTCTTCAGTCCTCATGTTCAAGGCTGCCTTCTTCGACATCGACGGTACCCTCGTCAGCTTCAACACACACTGTGTCCCTCCCTCCACAATCCAAGCCCTCGACGCCCTCAAAAACCACGGCGTCAAATGCTTCATCTCCTCCGGACGACACCTCTCAAGCATCGACAACCTCGGAAACCTCCACTTCGACGGCTACGTCACCGTCAACGGCGGCATAAACTACTACCAAGGACAGGTCATCGACTCCAACCCCATCAACCAAGCCGACATCCAACAAGCTCTCAACATCCTCTACCCCACCCCAAACAACCCACACAACTTCCCACCATACCCCGTCTCCTTCGTCCTCCGCGACGGCCTCAAAATGAACTTCTACACCCCCGTCACCGAGCAAATATTCCTCCAGCTCAACTTCCAACGACCCCAACTAACCGACCTCCGCACCCTCGCCTCTTCCGACATCTTCCAGATGATCTCCTTCTTCCCAGCTTCCAGCGAACCCTCCATAATGCCACTCCTCCCTCACTGCCAGTCCGAACGATGGAGCCCCCTCTTCACCGACATCGTTCCTCTCGGACAAAGCAAAGTCCGAGGCATAAAAAAACTCTGCCAAATAATCAACGCCGACCCCTCCGAAATAATTGCCTTCGGCGACGGCGGCAACGACAAAGATATGCTGCGATTCGCCGGCACTGGCATAGCCATGGGCAACGCCTCCGACGAAGTCAAAGCTTGCGCCAACATCGTCTGCCCCTCTGTCGACGACAACGGCATCCTCTGGACCGTAAAACAACTACTCAACATCTAATCCACTCCAACCAACATATCATCCAACTATGACAAGGTTTCTTCTGACCATCATACTCCTCTCCACTTCACTGATCTCACTCGCACAGCAAGTCATAACCGATGCCGGGCAAACCTACAAGCTCCACACCGTCGCCAAAGGCGAAAGCTTCTACCGACTATGCCTCGACTACTCCGTATCACAAGAAGATATAATATCAGCCAACCCAAGCCTCAAAAACACCGGACTCGTCGAGGGCGTCGTAATACGAATACCCCTCAACTCTAAAAACAACACCAACAAAGCCACCACCGCCTATACCGTCAAAAAGGGCGACACCGCCTTCAGCATTGCCAAACAATACGGCATGTCCGTCCCACAACTCATCTCCCTCAACCCCTCCATCACCTCTGGCCTGCGCGAAGGTCAGACCATCACCGTCCTCACACAAAACTCCCCTAACCCCTCCTCCAACACCTCCAAAGAAATGGTCGACTACACCGTACAACGAGGCGAAACAATGTTCAGCATCTCTCAACGCCACGGACTCTCCGTCCCGCAGCTCCTCGCCCTCAACCCCGCAGCCACAACAGGCATCAAGGCGGGCGACATCATCAAAGTACCCTCACTCACCTCACAAGCCTACGCCATCCATATCATCTCTGCCGGCGAAACCCTCTACGCCATCGGCCGACGCTACGGAGTCAAAGCCCAACAAATAATCGACGCCAACCTCTCCCTCAACCCCGCAAGCCTGCCCGTAGGCACCGCCATCCGTATCCCTCACTCCAGCATCCCCAACGAGGACGACAACTTCTTCTACCATCGCATAGCCAAGGGCGAAACCCTCTACTCCCTATGCGTCAAATACAACATCCTACAAGACAAAATAACATCCGCCAACCCAACCCTCGACTGGAACACACTCCAAATCGGGCAAGTCATAGCCATCCCCAAAGAACCCAAATCACAAACAACCTACACCGACCACGAGGTCGAAAAACGCGAAACCCTCTACTCCATATCTCGCCTCTACTCCATATCTATCGACGAACTAACCAACGCCAACCCCGGACTCACCGCCGATAACCTCAAACGGGGCATGACAATCAAAATACCACACACAACCGCACCACTCAACGCCACTCCCGCCACAACCGACACCTCCTATATCGGCCTCGCCTCCACCGTCGGACATTGGGGACAAGGCTACGACTATATCACCGCCGGACGCCCAAACATCAACGTCTTCCTCATGCTCCCCTTCAACGCCTACTCCGAGATGAACGAACTCCGCAATAGCCGCGTCAACGTCAAGACGCAAAGCTACCCCTTCAAAAGCCACCGATACATCGAGTTCTACGAGGGCGTACGCATGGCCCTCGACAGCCTCTCACAAGCCGGCGCCAACATCACCCTCCGCGTCCTCGACACCAACAACCGGCTCGAAGCCATCAACCAACTCAACACCGCACCCGTGACCCCCGACATCATCATAGGACCCGCACACCGCGACGAAATGGCCGACGTAATGCGATACGCCAACGATAAACGTGTCCCCGTAGTCCTCCCCTTCGCTCAATGCGACAGCACCATACTCGACAACCCCTACATCTTCCAAGCAAGCGTCATCGACTCCATCAGCGGCCTCGAAATCCTCTCGCAAATGGTCAACAACCTCTCCCCCGACCAAAATGTCATAATGCTCACCTCTCGCTCCAAATCACAACAATACAAGTTCCGAACACAAACCATGCGCTCCCTATGCGCCAACGCCAACATACCACTCAAAGAATACGAATATAAAACATCCAACCCACACGACTTCCTCCTACAAATAGCCGACGACAAACCAAACATCATCTTCGTACCCTCCAACAACGAGGCCACTGTCAACAGCACCCTCACCTCCCTCTCCGGCATTCTCGAACAAAAACCCGACGCCACAGTCGAGCTGTGGGCCACAAGCGAATGGCTCGCATTCCAAACCATCGAAATCGACGTCTTCCACAACCTCAACACTCGCATCTACACCACCTTCGCCGTCGACGAGTCCAACCCGCACACCCGCTACGCACTCAACACCTACCGCAAACTCTACAACACCGAGCCTATCGCATTCATGCCCTACTTCCAAAAACTTAAACCACTCTCCGGCTTCTCCGAATACGGACTCTGGGGCTACGATGTCGCACTCAAATTCGTCGGCGCGCTAATATCCAAAGGCCCCTCCTTCCCACGCGACATAAACTCCTTCAACCCCCCAACTCTCCAATCCAACTTCCAGTTCCGCAACCTCACCAACTGGGGCGGCGCCGTAAACGTCGGACTCAAAACCATCTCCTTCACTCCCTCGGGCGACGTCAAAGTCGCCAACGTGCTATAACTTCTCTCAACACTTCATCCTAAGACAACAACAAAGTGATTGCGATAAACAACCTGTCCGTAGCCTTCGGCGGATTTAAACTCTTCGACGGCATAACTTTCAACATCAGCGACAAGGACAGGATAGGCCTCACAGGCAAAAACGGAGCAGGCAAGTCCACAATGCTCAAAGTAATCTGCGGCATACAACCGCCCTCCGAAGGCTCCGTATCCATACCCAAAGATTGCTCCATCGGCTACCTCCCTCAACACATGACATACGGCGACGACAAAACCGTTTTCGACGAAGCCGAGACCGCCCTCAAAGAACTCAAAACTCTCCAAGCACGAGTCGACGAGATGAACGCCGAACTCGCCACACGCACCGACTACGAGTCCGACGACTACATGAAGTTCCTCACCGAACTGTCCGAAAAGACCGAACGACTCTCCATGATGGGAGCCGACAACTATAAAGCCGAAATCGAGACAACCCTCAAAGGACTCGGCTTCGAACGCTCCGACTTCTCCCGCCCAACAAAAGAATTCTCCGGTGGATGGCGCATGCGCATAGAACTCGCCAAAATACTCCTCGCGCACCCCGACGTGATCCTCCTCGACGAACCTACAAACCACCTCGACATAGAGTCTATCCAATGGCTCGAGGATTTCCTCAAAGACTACTCCGGAGCCGTCGTCGTGATATCCCACGACCGTGCTTTCCTCGACAATGTCACAAACCGCACCGTCGAGATAGTACTCGGCAAAATATACGACTACAAAGCCAACTACTCCAAATATCTCGTCCTCCGACAAGAACGTTTCGAACAGCAGATGAACGCCTACCGCAATCAACAAAAAATGATCGCCGACACCGAAAAGTTCATCGAGCGCTTCCGCTACAAGGCCACAAAGTCCGTCCAAGTCCAAAGCCGTATCAAGCAACTCGAAAAGGTCGAACGCATACAAGTCGACGACTTCGACAAGAGCGCGCTCAACATCAAGTTCCCCCCCGCCCCACACTCCGGCGTAATCACCGTGCGAGGCAAGCACGTCACCAAAGCCTTCGGCAACCACGTCGTAATCAACGATGTCGACTTCGAAATCGAACGCGGCGAGAAAGTCGCCTTCGTAGGCCGTAACGGCGAAGGCAAAACAACCATGGCACGCATGATCATGCGCGAACTTCAACACCAAGGCGAGATAGTCCTCGGACATGGCGTCAAAATCGGATACTTCGCACAAAACCAAGCCGATATGCTCAACCCCGACGATACCGTGTTCGACACCGTCGACCGCGTAGCAGTCGGCGACATACGCCTCAAAATCCGCGATATGCTCGGTGCATTCATGTTCAGCGGCGAAGACATCGACAAAAAAGTGGGAGTGCTCTCAGGCGGCGAACGTACGCGCCTCGCCATGATTAAACTCCTCCTCGAACCCGTCAACTTCCTCATCCTCGACGAGCCTACCAACCACCTCGACATCCGATCCAAAGAAATCCTCAAGCAGGCCATAAAAGACTTCGGCGGCACTGCCGTAATCGTCTCACACGACCGCGAGTTCCTCGACGGACTCGTATCCAAAACCTACGAGTTCCGAGGCGGCAAAATGAAACTGCACCTCGGCGGCATATACGACTTCCTCCGCGACCGTAAACTCGAGTCCCTCCGCGAACTCGAAGCCGAACGTGCCAAAGCTGCCCCTCAGCAATCTAAAGTCACCACCAAAACACCCTCCCCACAAAAACAAGACTCCCCCGCACCCTCCAAAACCCAAATGTCCTACGAGCAAAAACGTGAATACGACCGCAAGGTCAACAAACTCACCAAAGCCATCAAAACCACCGAGGACGACATCGCCAAAACCGAAACCGAAGTGGCAGACATCGAAAAACAACTCGAATCCTGCTCCTCCAACACCCAGGCCACAGAACTCGCAGCCAAACATACCGACGCCAACAACCGACTCAACTCCCTCATGTCACAATGGGAACAACTACAGTCCGACCTCGAATCCCTCAACAAAAGCACCTCCTAATATCCTTAACCCAAACGCGTAATGTAGAGACGTTGCCTGGAACGTCTCCCCCCCCCACACCCTCTCACCTCCGCATGTAGAGACGTCCCCCCGCGGCGTCTCACCCTAAACGCCGAAAGGCGTACCCCAAAACAACAACAACAACATAAAATGAAAAAAATCGTCACCTTCGGCGAAATCCTTCTCCGACTCACTCCCCCCGCCTACCTCAAATTCTCACAAACCAACCAATTCTGCGCCACCTTCGGCGGCTCCGAAACCAACGTGGCCGTATCTCTCGCCCACCAAGGCATGCACAGCGAATTCGTCACTAAACTCCCTGACAACGACATAGCACGAGCCGCCTTAGCCGAACTGCGATCCCATAACGTCGAGGTCGACCATATCGCCACTGGCGGCTCCCGACTCGGACTATACTACTACGAAAACACCTCCTCCTTCCGCTCCTCCAAAGTCGTCTACGACCGCGCCAACTCATCCTTCTCAACATCCACCATCAACGACTACGACTGGACACACATCTTCAACAACGCCGACTGGTTCCACTGGTCCGGCATAGGACCCGCACTATCGCAAGACGCCGCCAACGTCACCCTCGACGCCATAAACATCGCTCGCTCCAAAGGACTCACCATATCCGCCGACCTCAACTACCGCAAAAACCTCTGGCAATACGGCAAAAACCCCAACCAAGTCATGCCTCCTCTCGCCACTCAATGCGACGTCCTCTTCGGCACCGAAGGAGAATACGAAAAGACTTTCGGTATCAAAGCACTACCCTTCACTCTCACCTCCGACACCCAAACCTACGACCTCGAACCGCACCGCCAATTCTGCGCTCAGGTCATGGCACTCGCCCCTAATTGCAAATACATGTTCGTCGCGCAACGCAACGTCATCGACGCCAAACGACACGTATTCCACGCACTCCTCTACACCGCCGACCATCACTTCTACCAATCCAAAGTCTACTTCATGGACAACATCGTCGACTGCGTCGGATGTGGCGACGCCTTCGCAGCCGGCATGATCTACGCCCTCGCTCACTTCCCAAACGACCCACAGCAAACCCTCAACTACGCCACCGCCGCCGCAATCCTCAAAAATTCCATATCCGGCGACTTCAACCTCTCCTCCGCCTCCGAAATCCAAAACCTCGCCCTCGGCGACGCCTCCGGACGCATCTCACGATAACCCCGCCCATAGTCTCA
The DNA here is from genome assembly GCA_963620665.1 of bacterium. Lineage (GTDB taxonomy): Bacteria > Bacteroidota > Bacteroidia > Bacteroidales > Marinilabiliaceae > W3P20-009. The sequence goes on along the minus strand of CAVFBA010000057.1, from coordinate 2,791 downwards.
CCCTAAACGCAAACGCATAATGTACAAACGTCCGCCCGCGGCGTCTCACCCAAAACGCCGAAGGCGTACCCCCAAACCCCTACCTCCTAAACAACCCCTCCAAATCAACCTCACTCGACACCACACTCGAATGAACACCTTCGCTCACCCCAAACGTCGTGACAAACGTGTTCACCAAAGTTTTCGTCGTGCGTGTCCTCTCCCTGAACAACTCCATCCTGTTGCGCAACTTCATCGCATACTCATCAGAAATCCTATATTGACCCTGACTGAACTTCATCTCGCAAAGATTGATAATCCTATCCGCTCGCTCCAGCACAAGATCTATTTGCGACCCCTTAATCTCTTTCCCCTTGTCCGCCTTGTCAAACCATGCGTACGCCTCCGCCGCCACACCGCCTATATTCAACGCTTCACGAATCTGACGAATATGCATCAAACATAAATTCTCAAACGTCAACCCTTGCCATGCCTCCACGCTATGCGACAGGTGATTATTGCTCCACCATTGCTCATCATACGAATCCACATTAGGCTCGATAAACTTCAAATAAAACAACGTATAGAAATCACTAAGCCTGAAAATGCGGTCTTGACTCTTCTTCCCATAATACCGAAACCTCATGACGAAATCACACCTTTCCAAATTGGCCAAAATCTTCGTCAGCCTACCACCCTCAATCTTAGTCTGCTTCGCAATCTCCGAATATACCATGCCATTCCTGTGGGCAGCCAACAACCTGACTATCTCCACATAACTCTCCGCATGCGAGAACAAAGCACCGTAAAGCTCACCAAACTCCTGACGTAGCGCGCCCCCCTTGTCAAAGCATAGGGCATCCACATTTTGCACCAAACTCAAATGGGGCTGAATCAAACTCAAATAGAATGGAATACCACCAAAATACATGTAGCATTGCGCTATCTGAAAACGATCCCACGAACATCCCGCCGATTTCAGATACAACTCCGTCTCATACAAACTGAACGGCCGCAAATAAATCTGGCATGTTATACGGGCATGAAGACCACCCTGATTCTCCACCAGCTTGTCCACCATCCACGACGTCGCCGAACCACTCGCCACAAAAACAATGTCACGGCGACGTGACGCCCATCCGTTCCAAAAATTCTCAAATGCCGACGTGAAATCAGAACGCAAGGAATCAATCCATGGCATCTCGTCAATGAATATGAGCTTCTTCCTGTCCAATGGCAAACCCTGAAGATACTCCTCCAAAACGTCAAACGCCTCAAACCAATCCGACAAACCACGTGCCACACGTTCACCCATCGCGACTTTAAGCGCCTTGGCAAAACCACGCAGTTGCATGCGCGGAGTCAGATTATGCCCTCCCACGTACGTGAAATCATACCTCCCCTCGAAAAACTCATCTATCAGGAATGTCTTGCCGACACGCCTACGACCGTACACCACAACCAACTCAGACCTGTTCGAGTCCATACACCGTTGCAGCTCCTGACGCTCTCTCTCGCGCCCTATCATTCGAACTCTCTCCATACTATACTTTTTGATGCAATACAACCACCAAGATACCACTTTATCCCCATTTATGTTCGAGCCACGACTTTTTCTCATGTTTTTCCCGAGAAAAAGTCTACCCTCAAACATATCCCCCCTAATTCAACATCCCTAATCCCCACCGCCCCATCCCCTCCCCCAAAACGCCGTAAGCGTTCCCCCTCATCGCCATACCGCCGCTTCACGCCAATTCGCTGGAAACCCCATCGCACCAACATTAATACTCGGGTACTTCTTCAACAAAACATCGAGCGACTCCTTAAACTCACCCTTATAACCCATCGAGTCAAGCCAATACGCAATCACGCACAACACCGCATACAGACGATTTGAATTAATCTTTTGCGAATCACCTATCCATGCGCCACGCAAGCGCACCGACAACATCGGAGTCGCATTAAGATTGCGATTCCACAAACGCGAGTGGTGGGCGCAATAATTCCGCAAGGCCGCCACGCTCCGCATCCAGCTCTCCAACACCTCATGATTTGGAAGGTTGAAATCACGAGCTATCAGCTTCTTCACTCTCTTATCCGCAAAATTATAATACAACTTGGAAAGCGTCCCAAACGTCACAAGCTCAAGGGTCTTCCATGCAGGCGGCATCTCTGGCTTGTCGTACTTCTGAGCATGCTCCTTGATAAAATCCTCCTTCGATCGGCTCACCTCACGAACCAAAGAATTGAGATTATCCAGAAACTTCAACTCACTGTCCGCCAAGCTCATATCCATAAACCAAAATGGACCATACTCTATCGAGAAATGCTGTGTAATCTTTGTGCGCAAGGCAACCTCCAACTTCTGAATAGCACTGAACAGCACACCGCGCAACTCGCTGTCAAATTGATACATCGCAACAGCACTCTCAAATGTGGCATCTTGACGCATCCTATGCGACACCTTGTCCTCCTCCAATGGACGCAAATAAGCTGCAAAACGAAAATAGCTCACCTCTCCCAGCAGTTTCATAGCCTTTCGCTCGTCTTCAAAATGCAATCCTAACCCCTTCAGCCTGTCTATTTGGTCAGCTATACTTAATGGCACCTTACTGTAAATCCGTCTTTCATGCGGGTATAAATAAAAAGACCCGCCCTGGTTCGCTGTTCTGATGGGAAGCGTGGCGGATTCTGTCGCTGCAAATATACGCATATTAATCAATAACACCAAACACACCACCGCCCCATTCCCTCCCCCAAAACGCCGAAAGGCGCACCCAACCCCACCCCCCCACCCCCGCAACCCCCATCC
>CAVFBA010000056.1:0-9272 GCA_963620665.1 bacterium | reverse complement strand
GAGGGGGTGTGACAGGGTGTCAGAGGGGGGGGTGGGGGGAGGGGTGTGTGCGGGGGTGGGGTTACGGGTTTGGCGTTTTTGGGGTGGTACGCATTGCGGCGGTGGGGTGCGAAGAGTGGTCAGGTGGTGTATAGGGAGTGAGGGGGGGGTGTTTAGATTGAGGACAAAATGGGGGGAGGGGTTGATTGTTAGCTTGAGGTGGTATAATTTTGGTGGTTTGTGCTGGAATAGTCACTGAAGGGGACAATAGAGGGAGAGGTGTTGGGTTGGCGGTTAGGGGGACGGCGCGGGCGGAGGTCTCTACGTGGGGGAGAGACGCCGCGGGCGGAGGTTTTTACATTACGCGTTCGGCGTTTGTATGTGTTATAATGGTTTAGATATAAAGGTTTAGTAAAAAACTCACTAATTAAGGAATGATGGAGAGTGATAAGTTGCTGACGGTTGTGGTGCCGATGTATAATATAGAGGGTTATATTGAGAGGTGCGTGGAGTCGGTGGCTCGTGTGCGGGGTAATGAGCGTGTGGAGGTGCTGGTGGTTAATGATGGGAGTACGGACGGGAGTTCGGCGTTGGCGCATGGTGTGGAGAGTCGTTATGGCGGTGTGGTGCGTGTGATAGATAAGGAGAATGGTCATTACGGGTCGTGTGTGAACAGGGGTGTGGCGGAGGCGCGTGGTAAGTATGTGAAGGTGCTGGATGGAGATGACTGGTTTGATACGGATGGTTTTGGCGTGATGCTTGACGCTATGGAGTGTCAGGATGCGGATTTGGTGATGTCGGATTTTGCGGTGCGGTATGAGGATAGTGGTCGAGTGGATGTTCATGCGTTGGATTTTGCGGCTGGGAGGGTGTTTGGTATTGATGAGTTGCTTGGTTGTGATTCGTTGGTTCACGTGTGGCATCAGTCGTTGTGTTACAGGCGTGAGTTGCTTGCGGGTTATAGGCAGTTGGAGAATGTGCATTATACGGATGTGATGTGGGATTTTGTGCCGATGTGCAGGGTTGGGAGTGTGTATAGGGTTGGGAGTGTGGTGTATTATTATCGTTTGGGGCGGCCTGGTCAGTCGGTTGAGGCGGCGGTGCGGCGTCGGTGTTTTGGTGATGAGATAAAGGTGACGATGGCGATATTGGCGAGTTTGCGTGGGATGGTGGATGCGGGGGTGTGTGATGGGAGTCGGATAGAGGGTCCGTTGTTGGAGCGGTTGAGGGTGTTGTATAGGGACGCGATAGTGAAGGGTTTTGCGGAAGGTGATGAGGGGATGCTGGCTATGGACGGTATGCTTGGGGAGGTGATGCCGAGGGTTTATGAGGGTGTTGGGCGGTTGAGGTTGAGCTGGCCGTTGCTGCCTTTGCGGTATATCGGGTTGTGGCGGCGGGATCGTGGGAGCAGGTTGTTGAGGTGGTGTGTGTGGGTGTATAGGTTGTTGCATGGTTGTTAGTGGTTGAGGTATTTGTCGATGCCGTTTTGGCAGTGTTGTGATTGTGAGGAGATTGTTTGTCGGAGGATGTTCATGTTGGAGTTGTCGCGGTTTCGGCTGGCTTCGTTGTGGTGGAGGTGGTAGCATACGCCGCCGAATTTGAGGAATTTCTTTTTTATGCCGGAGAAGTGTAGTCGGTAGGCGAGTTCGGAGTCTTCGCGTCCCCATCCGTAGATGTTTTCGTTGTAGCCGTTGACTTTGATGAAGTCGTTGCGCCAGAAGGCGAAGTTGCAGCCGCGCATGTAGAATATGTCGCGGCCGTATAGTCGTTCGAGGAGTTTGCTGAGTGGTCGGCATCGGAGGGCGTTGAGGGAGCTGGAGTGGATGGCGGGGGTGGCGTCGGGGTGTGCTGTTATGGTTGTGGTTTGTTCTTTGGAGAGGCATACTCGGGATCCGCATACGAAGAAGCCGTGTTGTGATGCGTTGAGGTGGTCGGCGATGAAGTGTGGTTCGAGGATTATGTCGCCATCGACTTCGATGATGTAGTCGCATGAGCCGGTGGCGATGGCTTTGTTGAGGATGGAGCATCGGTTGAATCCTGTGTCTTCTTGCCATACGTGGATTATGGGTACTGGGGAGGTGGCGGCGAGGGAGTTGATGAGGTTGGTGGTGTCTTGTCGGGATCCGTCGTCGGCTATGAGTATTTCGTCGGGGGGTATGGTTTGCCTGAGGATGCTGCTGACGCAGCATTGGAGTGCTTCTTTCCAGTTGTATGTGCTGACGAGTATTGAGAGTGATGGGCGGGTGTTCATGTTAGTCTTTCTTGGTGTTCCAGATTTTTTTTTCGTATGCTTTCATGATGATGTAGAATTTGTAGTTGGCTCGGATTATGGCTTGGTAGAATCCGATGCGTCCGTAGCGGAAGTTGCCTTTGAGGAGGTATATTCGGAGGAAGGAGTAGAGTGGGATGAAGAGCATTGCGGGGATGGAGGTGGGGATTTTTTTGCGGATGATTTCGGCGTCGGTGTACCAGTTGAGTTTGTTGAGGTGGCTTGCGACGGACTCGCTGAGGTGCTGCATGGCGAGTTGGTGGTTTTGTGCGGGGATGTGTTCTGTTGGTCCGTTGACTGTTGGGGTTTGGTGGATGATGGCGGGCCAGTCGCATCCATTTTTTTTGACGAAGCGGAGTTGGTAGTCGGGGTAGTTGGATTTGATCCATTGTCCGAGCACGTAGTTTTTGCGAGGGATGAATATTCCGGCTGGGCAGTTGTCGGAGTTGGCTTTTTGGTAGAGGAAGTGTGCGAGTTCTTTTGGTATTATTTCGTCGGCGTCGACTACGAGCACGTAGGGGTTTGTTGCGGACTGGATGGCGAAGTTGCGTGCTGGCTCGCATATTGTGTAGTCTCCTTTAGGGAAGGTGACGATTTTGCAGCCGAAGGATTGCGCTATGTTGACGGTGTTGTCGGTGCTTTGCATGTCGCAGACGACTATTTCGTCGAATATTTTGAGGTGTTCGAGGACGCGTGCGAGGTGTAGTGAGGCGTTGTATGTGTTGAGTACGGCAGAGATTTTTGTTGGCATGGTTGTGAGGTTTTTAGAGGTTGTGTGTTTTATGTGTTTTGGTTGTTGCAGACGTCGTTGTAGAGTGAGAGGAGGTTGCGAGTGAGGGTGTCGTGTCGGAATTGTTGTGCGTAGGTTAGTCCGTCGGATATCATTTTTTGTCGGAGTGAGTTGTCGGAGAGTATTTGCGTTATGGCGTTGGCGAGTGCTTGGTCGTCGTCGGGGTTGACGTAGATGGAGCTGTTGCCTCCTGCTTCTTCGAGGCAAGATCCTGTGCAGGCTATGACAGGTGTTCCGGAGACGAGTGCTTCGAGGATTGGTATGCCGAAACCTTCGAAACGTGAGGGGTAGACGAAGGCGTCGGCGAGGGAGTAGAGGGCAGGGAAGAGGGAGAATTTGAGTCCGCTGATGATTTTGAGTCGTCCGTTGAGTCCGTTATGGAGGAGGAATTTGTCGATTTGGTCGGCGTATTTGGTTCGTTTGCCGGCGGCTATGACGGTTATTTCTTTTGGGAGGTGTAGTAGAGCTTTGGCGAGGAGTAGTAGGTTTTTTCGTTGTTCGATGCTTCCGACGTAGAGGATGTAGTGTTTTGGGAGCCATGGTCCGAGTGCGTTGCGGAGTTGTGTTTTGTCGTTTTGTGTGGGTGTGGTCCAGAATTGGTCGTCGCATCCTTGGTAGACTACGGATATTTTGTCGGGGTTGATGTTGTAGAAGTTGACGATGTCGCGTTTGGTGCAATGGCTGACTGCGATTATGCGGTCGGCGTTTTTGCAGGCGTGTTGGAATTTGTAGTTGTAGATTAGTCGGTCGATGGTGTGGTAGCAGTTTGGGAGTCGTCGGAAGATGAGGTCGTGTATGGTTACGATGGAGCGGGTGTTTTTGAGGGAGCGGATGTTGAGTGGCAGTTCGTTGCTTAGTCCGTGGTAGAGGTTGACGTTGTCGTTTTTGAGGTCGGCGGTTATGGCGTGTGTTCTCCAGATGTTTCGTAGAGGGCTGTTCCAGATGCCTTTTGGGAATTTGATTTGGACGTTTTGGAGTGAGTTGATGTTGTCGAGGCAGTGTGTTTTGTTTTGTGAGGTGGTGTAGACGAGTAGTTTGTGGATGTTGGCGTATTGGCTTAGTCCGCTTATGACGAAGCGGCTGTAGTTGCCGAGTCCGGTTTGGTTTTGTGCGGCTCGTTTGCCGTCGAATCCTATGGTTATGTTGTTGAGGTTTGTCATGTTATTCGTTTGGGAAGTCTTTGTGGTTTAGTTTCCATCGTCTGTGGCTCCAGAGCCATAGTTCGGGGATTCGGGCGAGGTCGTCTTCGATCATTGTGGCGAAGCGTCGTGTGCATTCGCCAGGTTGCAGGTTTTTTGGGTTGAGAGCTATTTCGCGGAATTGGACTTCGTAGTGTCCTCGTTTGTAGGCTACGAATGAGGTGTAGATGAGCGCGACGTTGAGTTTTCGTGCGATGTGTTCTGGTCCGGCGAGGAAGGGTGTGTCTTTGCCGCAGAAGGGGATCCATATTTTTTGTGCTCCTTTGTGTGGGCATTGGTCGCCTATGACGAGTGTGACGCTTGGTAGTCCGTCGCGGATGCATTCGTAGGTGTAGCGGAAGCCGCGGTGTCCTTCGACGGCTGCTATGTCGCGTCGGGTTCGTACTTCGAGGCTTATGTGGTTGGCGAGTTTGTTTTGTTGTTTTTGGTAGAAGGCGTGTACTTCGTTGTTGGGGTAGAGTATGGGTATGTTGGTGAACCATTCCCAGTTGCCGATGTGCGCGGCGTACATGAAGACTGTTCGGTTGTTGTCGAGGAGGTTGGCGATGAGTTCGGGGTTTTGTATTTTCATGCGTTTCATGAGCTCGTCGTCGGATATGGTGAGAGCTTTGATGGTTTCGAAGAAGTAGTCGCTGAGGTGTTTGTAGAATTGTCGTTCGATTTGTTTGCGTTCTTTGTCGGTTTTGTGTGGGAATACGGTCAGGAGGTTTTGCCGGACGACTTTGACTCGGTAGTGCGCGATTTTGTAGAGGAGGAGGTAGACGATGTCGGCGAATATGTAGAGGATGGGCAGTGGTAGTCGGGAGAAGGCTCGGATGATGTGTCGTGCGAGTTTCTCGAGTGGGTTGAGGTGGTCCATGCCGTGTCCGGCTCGGCTTACGCCGAGTGGTAGTGTTTGGTTGTCGGGGTTGTATGGGTGTTTGTATGACACGATTGAGTTGTTTAGTGCAAGTTTTGACAAAGGTAGGAAAAATGCGTGAAAGGGGGTTGTGTGATTTTTTTTTGTGGGGTGGTGTGTGTTGGGGTGTGGGTTGCTCGTAGGTTGCTCGTAGGTTGCTCCTAAGTTGCTTGAGTGGTGTTTTGGTGGTAGGTTTTTTAGGTGTGTGTGGTTGGTTGAGTTGGTTAGAATTCCAATGTTGTTGTGGTTGGTGTGTGGATTTTGATTTGTATGGGGAGATAAGAATCTATAAATTTGCTGTCACAATTATGTCATTGTAAAGTTCACTGAGTAAGAAGCAACACCTAATCGGTTAATAGGGGTATGGGTTTGTCCTGGCGTGCGGGGCGTTGTGCTTGTGATTTTTTTGAGGAATAAAACGAATGGACACGGTCGAGGCGCAGCATAGATCTATATCGGTTCTCCACATTCTTGAATGTCCAGGGGGTGTTGTGCGTTACCTTCAGATGCTGATGCCACGGTTACGTGCCAAGGGGATCGAGCAGAAGGTGATATGTTCTCCCAGTGTTGATGTTGCCGCATTCAGTGAAGAAGGCTTCCCCGTTGAGCAGATGCCGATAGGGAGAAGCCTATCTCCGATATCCATCATTAGGGCTATATACAGACTTCGCAAGCGACTCAAGGCGGAGCATTTTGACATTCTCTATTGTCATAGTAGTTTTGCTGGTGTGTTTGGACGGGTAGCAGCTGTTGGATTGGGGTGTAAGGTTGTATATAATCCTCACGGGTGGGCTTTCAATATACACTCTTCAGCGAAGATTGTCCGTACGTTTTACTTACTTGTAGAGAAAGTTCTTGCTCGCCATACGGATGCGATAGTATGTATCTCTAAATCGGAGGAGGCAGAGCCAATTAGGCGTAAAGTGTGCAAGACGAATAAGTTACACCTCGTAGAAAATGGCATTGATATTGATGAAGTAGCCAATGCTGTTGCAATAGACAAGGTCTCTTTGGGGTTCTCGGATAACGACTACATCGTGGGTATGGTTGGTCGGATTTCTAAACAGAAGTCGCCAGACATTTTTGTTGAGGCTGCTAAACTAATAAAGGGTTCCATACCTAATGCAGTTTTCCTTATCGTTGGTGATGGTGAGGCGCGCAAGGATATTGAGTCCTTTGCCAAAGATAATGGTGTGGATCTCGTTATCACGGGCTGGGTCAAGAACCCTTACTCCTACATGAAAGTGATGAATGTGGGACTTTTACTGTCGCGTTGGGAGGGCTTTGGTCTTGTAATACCAGAGCTTATGGCTGCGGGTGTTAATGTTATATCAACGAAGGTTGACGCTATAACCACTCTCGTGGCTGATGGTCAGAATGGGTTCTTGGTTGATATAGACTCGCCTTTTCAAGTGTGCGAGAAGGTTTTGTGGTTGCACGACAATCCAATTAAAGCGAAGAAGATTAGAAACAACGCCACCGAAGGTTTAGGCAGATTTGACATTTCCAGAGTATGCGACCAGCATATTGAACTATTTGACAGTTTGATGCAATAGCCATCCTATCTTTTCTTTGAGCACATTGTCTCGCACATCAAGTCTGTCACTGGCCTCAAAACTCGTGTCCCACTCATCCCCTCATGGCTTCTTATGCCGGCAGCGTACTGCGCCCTGATCTTCGGCTCACCCATGGGGATATGCCCTGCACGTGTCCGTAAGCTAATGATTTCCACCAATATCTGCGGCAAGAAGATGGCTGAGAGTGGCTATCAAATACAATACCCTCTCGACGCTGCCTTCGCCGACTGGCTTAAGGACTCTAACGGCAAGGAGTTGCTCTAACCTCTACTCTCCCCAAAACAAGCTCTCCACATCCCCACTACTAAACCCTGCACGCTCACATCCGACATCTGGTATATTATACGACTTGAGACACATGATGTCACTCTCTGGATCTTCCTGTGGTATCACAAATGGTCTTGAAGCATGTCCATCGTTGTCAATATGAGCCACATACACCCTTCCATATTGCCCATCGCCACGCTTACTCGCAAACACTACCCAACGCCCCGATGACGACCACGTGTGATAGGTCTCCGACACAGGTGAGTTTAACTCACTGACATCCACCTCCTCACCCGTGTCAAGGTCTATCATACGCAAATCAGTCTCCCTATGCCATATAGGGAACGTCCCACTCTCCGAACATGCGAACATCAAGTACTTCCCATCAGGCGACACTTTAGGGAAGCTTGCCGAACCACCATTCCTCACGGCATTCCACACCGTATCCACCCTATCTCCCCACTTCTCACCATCAAATCCTATACTTAATATCGAATACTTCAATTCCCCAATGCTATCTGGCAACGCCCGCATACCCGCCGCGCAATAATACACAGTCCTGCCGTCAGCCCCGAAACACGGGAATGTCTCCAAAGTTTCATCCCCCATGACCTTATCCGACAATATCATCCGCCCCGTCTCAAAGTCCGCCATACACAAGTCACTCTCCGTATCATACACCTCCAAACGCTTACTACCCACAGAGTGCAACGCTGGTATTATCACGTTTGTAGAGAATACTCCATAACGTCCCGACCTGTCTATATCCCCATACACCGCCCCCGACGCCATAGAATCATTCTTCAACGTCACCTTCCTCAACACCCCACCTCTATACAACATTGTCGCCCCACCCTTACCTCGCAAGTGGAACAGCGACACACCGTTACCCCCATGAATATGGCAATTCATACACTGCCCATTCAATCGTGCGTTATCCGCCAATAGACGCGTCCTGAAACTTGTCATGTCACGCTCCTCAATCTGCAATGCGTGCCACACCTCATACCCCGGCTCTATCAACCTGTATGTCACATACTTGTCAAACGCATCGTCACTAACCCCTATCGAGAACGTGTCCCTATAACTCACTCCCCCCATGCTGTAATACACGCTTACCCTCACACGCCCTACCGCACTATCGCCCAACAACTCATGCCACTCCCCCTCATCTATAATATACTTCCCCTCCCTACTCACCACGCTCACCATCCTATCCCCAGCCTCATACACCGCGCATACCCCCTCCACGCCATCCTCCACTATCATCATATTCAACGGGGCTACCTCCCTCGGCACCACCACATCACGATAATCAGGATACAACCCCACAATCCTTACCTCCGCACCATCTGGCACGACCACTCTTCCGCACGATGCCATCAGCACCGCCACCATCACTAATATCACTATCTGTCGCATCCTACGCCATCCATTTACCAGTCTTTACCTCCCATACTGACAATACCACCAATAACTCTTCCCAAACTCCCTCTTCAACGCCCCAACGTCACCCCTCTCCATCAACTCATTAAACCTACCGAAATCCCTAACCACACCCTCCGGCACAGCCACACCCTCCAACATTCGCTTCACCTCCACAGGAGCAGTAGCCGCCACAACCATCAACGCCTCACCATACGCCCTCGTCATGACACCTCCACCATACCTCGCATAATCCCTCGCAAAATCACCAACCCACCTGTTCTGCATATCCCACGCCAACAAATACGTCCTCGCCATCACATTACCTCTATTCGACTCCAACAAATTCCGCAACGACCGACCATAATCACCCGAAACACGCAACGTGTCACGAGTCTGCAACACCCTACGCCTCTCCTCCAACCACGCCACATACCCCGACGACCTCCTCCCCACCATACGCCTCTCTGCCCACCCCCTATGCACCACACTCCTACGCAACATCCGCAAATACTTCTCCGCTGCCGCCTCATCACCCTTAATAATATTCAACTCCGCCAAACGCATCAAATGCCTACTCCCCGAACGACGCGGCGAAAAAATCATCCCCAACATCGTAGCATGCTCCGCCATAGTCATGTCACCCAACTCATACCACACCTCTCCAGCCGTCGTAATCGTCATATAATTACCACTCTCATCCACCGGTATGAACAACTGAAGACAACCCCAATCCACCTCATCCAACGCCCTGTCACCCTTATCACGAACCTCCTGCAACGTATACAAACAATTCGACACCACCCTATCCCTCATATCACCCCCATACTCCCCACTCGATATCCGCTTCCCCCACCAACCCTTACAA
>CAVFBA010000055.1:0-10199 GCA_963620665.1 bacterium | reverse complement strand
TCTATCGGTTAGGACGAGAGATTTTCATTCTCTAAAGAGGAGTTCGACTCTCCTACGGGCTACGTCTTGCCCCGGTTACTGAAAGGTAGCCGGGGCAAGTCGGTTTTATTGTGTTGTCTTGTTGTTGTCGTTTTGTGGGTGTCGGGTGGGTGTGTTGTGACGAGGGTGGGAGATTTTGTGACGAAATTGCGGAGCAGTTGTTTCAGTATTGTTTCAGTATTGTGTGGTGTGGGTGGAGCAGTTTTATCAGTATATTGTCAGTATCTTGGGTGGTGCGGGTAGGGTGTGTGGAGGGTGAGGGGTGGTTTTGTTATATTTATGGGTATGGAATGTTATATTGGCGTTGTGAGGGGAGAAGAGGCGCGGCGGCAGGGTTTTGTGTGCCTTGCCGCCGCGCTGGTGTGTGTGGGGAGTGGTTATTTGGAGATGTTGAGTGTGGCGGATTGGCCGTTGTTGAGTGTGGCGGTGAGTGTGACTGGTTGTTTGCCTGTGGTGCCTCGTAGGATTACTTGCGCGTGTCCCATGAAGGCGTTGATGACGGCGTGTGATTTGTCGGAGGTTTGTGGTCGTTCGTGGTCTTTGTATCCTGGGTTGCCGTTGCCCCAACCGAGTATTTCGGCGTCGCCGGTGAGGGATAGAGATATTTTGTCGCAGGCGTCGGGTACGAATCGTCCTTTGTTGTCGTTGAGGGTGATGTCGATTATGACGCAGTCTTGTGTGCCGCCGATGGTGTTGCGGCTTGGGAGGAGTGATATGCTGGATGCGGGGTTGGTTGTTTCGTTTTTGGAGGTTATGAGGCGTTTGCCGTTTTTGTAGCCGCGTGCTTCGAGTCGTCCGGGTTTGTAGGTGGTTGTCCAGGCGAGGTGTGTGTCTTTGTCGGCTTTCTTTCGTCCGAGGCTTTTGCCGTCTTGTAGGAGTTCTACTTCGTCCATGTTGGTGTATACCCAGACGTCAACTGGTTTGTTTAGGGAGTCTTTGCCGAGGTTCCAGTGTGGGAGTATGTGGAGTACGGGTTGTGTTGTCCATGCTGCTTTGAGGTAGAAGGCTTCGTCTTTGGGGAATCCGCAGTAGTCGAGGATGCCTTTTTGAGAGCCTGTGGCGGGCCATTTCATGGGGTTGGGTTCGCCACGGTAGTCGAATCCTGTCCAGTAGAATATGCCGGCGGCCCATTTGTTGTCGCGGTAGAATTTCCATCCGCGCGCGATGACGTTTTTCTCGTTGTTGGAGCGTGCTTCGCCTTGGTAGTTGATGCTCTTCATCCATCCTTGGACGGAGTCGGTGTGGTAGACGTTGCGCGTGCCGCATCCGCTTGTTTCTTCGGAGCCTATGACGACCCAGTCGGGGTATGTCTGGTGTCGGTTGTAGACGTCGTTTTGGATTATGTAGTTGTAGCCGTGGATGTCGACTTGTTTAGTCAGTCCGAAACCGCCGGAGTTGCCGTAGGTGTAGAGTCGTGTGTTGTCGATGTTGCGGGCGTAGTCGATCATGGTTCTTGCTATCTTCTCGCCTTTGTCGGAGCTTTCGATCCACCATTCTTCGTTGCCTATGCTCCAGAGGAATACTGAGGGGTGGTTTCGGTCTCGTTCGATCATGGTTCGGAGGAGTCGCAGGTGTTCGTCGTTGGTGCCCATGAGTCGGTTCTCGTCGATTATGGCCATACCGAGGGAGTCGCATACGTCGAGCATGGCAGGTGTGCCTGGGTTGTGGCTAAGTCGGATGGCGTTCATGCCGAGTTCTTTGAGTTTTTTGACCTTGTATGCCCATAGTTCTTTGAGGAGGGCGACGCCTACGCCGGCGTGGTCGAGGTGGAGGTCGGCGCCTACGAGTTCGACTTCTTTGCCGTTGACTTTAAGGCCGTTGTCGACAGTCCATTCGAGGGTGCGCAGTCCGACTTTGGTGGTTATGGCGTCGTGGTTGGCTATTGAGGATTTGAGGGTGTAGAGGTAGGGTGAGTCGAGGTTCCACAGGATGGGGTTTGGGATGTGAATGTTGCCGTCGGTGCCTTGCGCGACGATGGTGCCGTTGGCGTCGATGAGTTGGTGCGTCACGGGGTCTGTGGCTTTGCTTGTGACGTGGAGATTAGCGCCGTCCCATGAAGCGAAGACGTTGTCGATGTGGTGTTGCTTATTGCGGATGGTGAGCCATACGTCGCGGTATATGCCGGCACCTTCGTAGTACCATCCTTCTTCGGTCGAGGCGTTGCAGCGTACGGTCAGTATGTTGTCGCCGCCGTAGTTGAGGTATTCGGACAGGTTGTAGGTTTGTCGGGCGTAGCCGCTTACTTCGTGTCCGAGGTAGAAGCCGTTGCAGAATACTTGCGCGTCGCGGAATATGCCCTCGAAGGTTACATATATGTCGCGTCCTTCGTCGTCCTTGTTGATGTTGAAGTGGTGTCGATACCATCCGATGCTGTTATTGGGGTAGCGCCATCCTATTTGTTTGTAGCCGTGTGAGTGGCTTGCTTCGGGGGCGTAGGGCAGGTCGACTACCCAGTCGTGCGGCAGGGTGACGTGTTGCCAAGTGGAGTCGTTGAAGTCGGTGGAGGCGGGTCCTTTGTTTTGTCCTACGGCTTTGGTGAGGTAGGTGAAGTACTCGGTGCCGTGGGAGAAGTCTTCTTCCATGCTTGCGGCGTTGCCGAGGTGGAAAGTCCAGTTGTCGTTGATGAGAGTCGTGTGTCGTTGAGCCTGTGACATGGAGGTCAGGCATATCGACGTTGCGAGAGTCAGCAGACGTATGAGGTTAGAGGTCATATTGTGAATTGTTAAATGTTATGGGACAAATGTAGTGTATTTGCGTCCGTGGCGTGGGGCGCAAATGTTAACAAGACATGACCGGAAGGGGCAGTGAGGTGTTATTTGTTAAGATTCATGAGGCGTACGGCGGAGGACATGAAGTTGCGCAGCTCGGGGCATTCGGAGTTGAGGATGTTGTCTTTGTTGCCGTCCCATAGTTTGTGTCCACCTTCGATGAAGGCTATGTGCTCGCCTATGGTGAATACGGAGTTCATGTCGTGCGTGTTGATGATGGTTGTGATGCCGCTCTCGTGTGTGATTTCGGATATTAGTGAGTCGATGACGCCGGCTGTGGTGGGGTCGAGGCCGGAGTTTGGTTCGTCGCAGAACAGGTATCGTGGGTTTTGTACTATGGCACGGGCTATGGCTACACGTTTCTGCATGCCGCCAGATATCTCGGCCGGGTAGAGGTTGTCGGCCTGTTCGTCGAGGTTGACACGTCGTAGGCACTGTTGCGCGCGTGCTGTGCGTTCGGTTGGGGAGAGGTTGGTGAACATGTCGAGTGGGAATCGCACATTCTCGAGGACGGTCATGTAGTCGAACAGGGCCGACCCTTGGAATATCATGCCTACTTCTTGTCGTAGTTGTTGTCGGTCGTGGCGGTTCATTCGTGTGACATTGCGACCATCGAAGAGTATTGAGCCACGGTCGACGTTGTATAGTCCTACGAGGCTTTTGAGTAGCACGGTCTTACCGCTGCCGCTTTTGCCGATTATGAGGTTTGTTTTGCCGGCCTCGAAGGTGCATGACACGTTGTGCATGACGGTTTTGTCGCCGAATGACTTGGATATCTCTTTGGCCTCGATCATTATGTTTAGAGCAGTATTTGCGTGACGATGAGGTTGACCATGAGGATTACTACGCAGCTTATCACTACGCTCTTGGTGCTTGCGCGTCCTACGTCGAGAGCTCCACCGTGGACGTAGTATCCGAAGAAAGAGGATACTGAGGCGATGATGAAGGCGAATAGCGAGCTCTTGAATATGGAGTAGAAGATATAATAGGGGCGGAAGGCGAAGTGCAGTCCACGTATGAACTCGTCGGATGGGATCATGCCTGTGGCGAATCCTGAGAACCATCCGCCGATGATGCCTACGCACATGCTGTACATCACGAGAAGTGGCACGCTCACTACCATGGCTATTACCTTAGGGGCGGCCAGGTATGCTGCCGAGTTGATGCCCATGATGTCGAGGGCGTCAATCTGCTCGGTGATGCGCATTGTGCCTATCTCAGAGGATATGTTGCTGCCCACTTTACCTGCGAGAATCAGGCATACGATGGTGCTTGAGAACTCGAGCACTATTGTCTCGCGGGCGGCATAGCCTATGGTGTATGTAGGGATGAATGGGTTGTCGAGGTTATTGGCGAGCTGTATCGTGACGACTGCCCCGACGAAGAACGAAATCAGCGTCACTATGCCCAGGGAGTCGACACCTAATTTGTATATCTCTTGCAGGATGCGTCGGCCAAAGACATTCCATTTCTCAGGTTTGCCAGCGACGAGTGCCAAGAATCGGCAATATCGTCCTATCAGGGCAAAGCCCGAGCCGAGTATCATGCCTTACCTCCTTCCTTGATGGTTGCCTGGCCGCTGGTGAGAGCTTTGAACTCTGTGGTTACGGGGCGAGACATCTCCACCTCGCCATTCTGCGCGCTTGCCACTTGGTATGGGCGTAGTCCGAATGTGCTCAGCGATGCCATCATGTGGTCCACAAGGTCGGATATGACCTTCTCGTGCTTAACCCAGTTCTTAGTCTTGGTGAAACAATACATCTCTACGGGTAGGCCGTATTGGGTAGGTTGCAGGTAGCGTACCATGACCTTCATGCCCGTTTTGTCGTCGGGGTTCTGTATCAGTGGGCTGCGCATGAGGAATCCTTCGATATATCGGCGGAAGAGTGTCAGGTTGGTCAGCTCGTCGCGAGTCTCTTCTTTGCCACTGTCACGTAGTTGGAAGAATTCGTATAGTTCGGGCATAGACTTGAACCTCTCCGCCTCCTTGTCGGTCAAGAAGTGTACTGTGGTCATGTCGACGAGTATCGAGCGGGTAATCCGTCGTCCTGCGCTCTCGGCCATGCCTCGCCAGTTGGTGAACGAGTCGCTCATCAGTGTCGAGGGCGGGACGGTCGTTATGGTGTTGTCCCAGTTGCGGATCTTCACCGTGTTAAGTCCCATCTCGATAACTGTACCGTTGGCGTTAGCCTTAGGCACCACTATCCAATCTCCCACCGACACCATGTCGTTGGCCGACAGCTGTATGCCCGACACCAGGCTCTGTATCGTCTCCTTAAACACCAACGACATGATAGCCGCCGACGCTCCTAAGCCCGCCAATAATACCGACGGACTCTTATTGATGATAATCGACACCATCACAATAGCCATCAGTATGAAGACGACATATATAATCAACTGCTTGATACTCTTCAACGACTTGACCTTCGGATAGTTATGCGTCAACAACTCAAACGACGTGTTGACAATGGATAGCACAAACCTGCCTATCGAGAACGTCATATACAGGTAGACCACCCTCATATACAACGTATGTATCCAGTTGTCGGTATGCATAGCCAACCCAAACGCCATCATCGAGACTATCGACGGCAAAAACGACGCACGCTTCAACACAGTGTCATTAAACACTATGTCATCCCACACGATACTCGTCCGATGAATAATCGGCTTCACCACCCTGAACAATATAGCCTTGGCTATCCAGTAAAACGACACCGACACCACCGTCGATATAACTATCATTATCACAGTGGCCAACTCGCTCGACGTGCTACTCACACCGAACAACTTCAATATATCCTCCGCCAACTCGACGAACAACCCGCTCGCCGTAGCACCAATGGGCGCATTCATACTAACTAATCCTATCCTTATGGTTGACTTATCACCTCAACAGTGCAATTTACCACACCTGCCCTAATCATATCCAACTTCTCGGCCGCCGCACGACTGACATCCACCACACGACCCGCCTTGAACGGCCCACGGTCATTTATCCTGACCTCCACACTCTTCCCATTAGCCGTATTCGTCACACGCACCACCGTCCCAAACGGCAACGTCCTATGCGCTCCCGTCAACTTCTTCTTGTCATACTTCTCGCCACTCGCCGTCGACCTGCCCTGAAACTTATCCGCGTAATACGACGCCTGACCCTTCTCCGCCTTCACCTTACTCCCGCTATTACTCTTCTTCGCGCCACTATTCGACTTCTTCCCCGACTGCTGGGCAGCCGTACCGACCGACCTATGCGTCGACTGCCTCGACGTACTCTTCTCCGAACCACAGCCCGACAACGCCATCACGCCGCAAGCCGCAAGCACCAACATAACCTTAAAACTCATACATCACTCCTTTAGACTGTTCATCTTGCAAATATACTTACCGATAATATCAAACTCAACATTCACCACACTACCCTCCACAACACCCCCAAAATTCGTATGATCATGAGTATACGGTATGATAGCCACCCCAAAACCATCACTCTCACTCCCGACAACCGTCAAACTCACACCATTCACACACACCGAACCCTTCTCCACCGTAAAATAACCCCGACGAGCCATCTCGACCGGGACACTATACCCAAACCTGTAATACCAACTCCCATCAACCTCACGAACCCCGCGACACACCGCCGTGCAATCCACATGACCCTGCACAATATGACCATCCAGCCTGCCGTTCATAACCATACTACGCTCCACATTAACCAAATCACCAACACGCAACAAACCCAGATTACTCCTCCGCAAAGTCTCCTCCACAGCCGTAACCTCATACTCCCCACCCTCAACACCAACCACCGTCAGACACACACCATTATGAGCCACACTCTGATCCACACTCAACTCACCGCCAAACGAACAACACAACCTCAAGGTCACATTCGACCCCTCACGACGCACACCCGTCACACGAGCCGCATCCTCAACAATTCCTGAAAACATACTATACAATTCTACTATCTAAACTCAGCAAATATACGCAATTTCATCACCAACCCAAACCCACGACCAAAAACAAACAACCACGAAAAACTCCAAAAACACCCCGACAAGCAACCTACAAGCAACCTAAGAGCAACCTGCGCCCCACCTCCACACACCCAAAAACCACGCCCCACACAACAAACAACCACGAAAAACTCCAAAAACACACACAACAAACAACCCGCGGCAACGACTAACGCCACCGCGGGTCATCAACACCAAACCCACACAACTACACGATACCCCGGCAACGCTTCTCCCAATTCCAAGCATTCAACAAAGTCTCCTCGATAGGCACCACAGCCTTCCAACCCAACTCATCATTAGCCAACGACGTATCCGCCCAAATCTTCACAATATCACCCGCACGACGACCCACAACCCTATACGGCAAATCCACACCCGTAGCACGCTTAAACGCACTCACCAACTCCAACACACTCAAACCCCTACCCGTGCCAACATTGAAAAACTCATAACGCGACCTGTTCCGCCCCTCAAGCAAACGCCTGATAGCCACCACATGAGCCTTCGACAAATCCACCACGTCAATATAATCCCTGATAGGAGTCCCATCCGGAGTATCATAATCATCACCAAACACACACAACTCCTTCCGCAAACCAGCCGCAGTCTGAGTAATATAAGGCACCAAATTATTCGGCACACCCACCGGACTCTCACCAATCAACGAACTCGGATGAGCCCCGATCGGATTAAAATACCTCAACGCCAAACCATTAAAACCCTCCTCAGCCTCGCAGAAATCCCTGATGATATCCTCATTCACCGTCTTCGTATTACCATACGGACTCTCCGCCGGACGACGAGGAGTCGACTCCGTGACAGGCAGACACTCAGGCTGGCCATACACCGTGCAGCTCGACGAAAACACCAAATTCCGCACCCCGGCGAAACGCATCCCCTCAAGCACATTCATCAAACTATTCAAATTATTCCGATAATACTCCAACGGCCTCCTCACACTCTCACCCACAGCCTTGAACGCCGCAAAATGAATCACAGCCTCCACATCACGATGACGCATGAAAAAACTCAGCACGTCACCACGATTCGACAAATCAAAATTCTCAAACTCAGCCCGACAACCCGTAATCCGGGCAATACTATCAACCACCTCAGCCTTCGAGTTCGACAAATCGTCAACAATGACAACCTCATAACCCGCCTCCTGAAGCTCCACCACAGTGTGAGACCCAATAAAACCAGTCCCACCAGTAACAAGAATCTTACTCATCACGAAAAAACTATAAACTTAAACAACAACAAAACTACAACTTTTACCAACAACATCCCACCACGCCAACCCACACACACACGAAATGTAACCCCACCTTTCACATTCACTAACCACCATACCCCAACAACTCCTCATCCTCAAACCACCTCCCCCCGACATACCTATCCAACTCCCTCCCCTCCCCATCCCTCTCCCTCCTCCCATAATCCACCCGCTCATACTCCACCCGCATCACCAGCCCGCCACCCACTCCACGCGCCACCCGCGCGCCAATCACGCCAACCCACACACACTCCGACGACAAAAAACCCTCCCCAGCCCTCCGCACCAACGTAATCCCATACGGCATCACCGCACCCTCGCAAGGACACATCACCTCCGTCACATCCACCATCACACCACGCCGCGCAAAATGCAGCACATACCTCCACTCCCCACCCAACAACTTCGACCGCAACCTCCTCAACACCACACCCTCATCCCCACTCAAATCACGCATATCACTCTCCACGCCACTCAAACTCACAAAACCCCTCCACAACGGTATCCTGAACCACGACCTCACCACCACACCCTTACCATCCACGTCCTCCAACTCGCACGCCAAATACCCGTAATCACCATTCCTCATGAAATACCTCTCCCTAACCAACACCGCATTCTCCCTCTCCACATCCGACTCACACCACCCCTCCTCCTCATCATCCTCCCCCAACCTCCTCACAAACGACAAACTCTTAGCCCTGAACACCTGATCCCCGCGCCTCATATCCTTATTGACAAGCTCAAACTCCATAACCCTGACCCTCTCCCCCTCAACCTCATCCACCATGACACGACCATCCCCGTCCGACAACCGCACACTCACGAACACACTCACATCCCCCGCATCCTCACGATTAAACAACCTCTCCGCCTCATCATAAGTATACACATAACCCCTCAAACCCCCAGAAACCCTCAACACCTGCATGAAAAACGTCCGCCTCACCCTCACCTCACTCCCATCACGACCCCTCACCATCATACAGCGAACCATCCTCAACGTCCCACCCATCTCCTCTATCACCCACAACCTGCCCAACTCATCCCTCCACCTGCTCCGCCCCTCAAGCCCCAACGTCACAACCAACTCCGCCGCCTCCCTGTTCGCCTCCCTCAAAACCTCACTGTTGCACAACGACATTATATTCCCCAAACTCCCGCAAAAAAAATTCGCCAAATCCATCCTGACCAACCTCCCACCACTATACGCCCTCCGCCACAACTCCGTATACAACTCCTCAACCACAGGAGCATCCCTCAACACACCCCCGCCACCATGCAACCTCGTCAAAAAAACCCTCACCCTGTCAATAAAACACGTATCCAGCCAACCACTGCTGTCACCCCCGTCACCCCGCGTCTCATCATACTGCAACAACACCGGCCTGAAATCATCCGGCCTATACGACGACATGAAAAACATCATAATCACCGCCGGATCCGGAACCCCGTCCAGCTCCTCCAACGTCGACCTCACCCACCGCACCCGGCACCCAACCCTTCGCCACAACCCTCCCCCTCCTCAACGCCTCCACATCACCACCATCCCAAATCCCCATCACATAACGCATCACAGCCCTCATAACCTCATTATCGCCACCATTCTCCATCAACCTCTCACCCTTCCTGTTCCGCGACGGCGTCAGCAAAGCCCGCAAACCACCAACACCATCCCTCCCGAACATCCTATACGACTCCATAAAACAATCAAAATCCACCATCGGCCAATCACGACCCCACGCCTCCCGCACCTTCGACAGCAAATACAACGCGTCATCACGACGACCACCAGCGTGATCCCGCACCCATCCATCCCACTCCTCATTCGTCCACGTCATCAAATGCGTATCCTTGATATGCTTAACGACATCACGCGCCTCCTCAACTCTTTCATGCGCCATAACAAACCCTTTCAAAAAAAAACTATAAAACACAACCAAACCCTGCCAAACCCTGCCAAACACAACCAAACCCCCGCCATCACCAAAAAACACACCCCTAAATTAACCATTTCCCCCAAAACCCCACGCATATCCCCTAACGCCGCAAGGCGTACCCACCCCCCCCGCCGCACACCCCATGCCC
>CAVFBA010000054.1:0-10220 GCA_963620665.1 bacterium | reverse complement strand
GGGCATGGAGGGGGAGGAAGAGGGGGGGAATGGGAGAGAGATTGGGGAGAGGAGGGGGATGGGGTTCAGAGGAGGCGGCGGCGGAATTCGCTGAGGAGGATGGCTGTGGCCGTGGAGACGTTAAGGCTCTCGCTTGTGGGGGCGTTGGCGGGGTAGTTGGGGATGTGGAGACGGTTGGAGACGAGGGGGGCGAGGCGTGGTGATATGCCGTGCCCCTCATTGCCCATGAGGAGTATGGCGGCTTGGGGGAGTGTGGCGGTGTAGACGCAATCGCCGTCGAGGTAGGCACCGAAGATGGGGAGCGCGGTGGTGGGTAGCCATTGCGCGAGGTCGGTGTAGGCGACGTGGGCGCGGACGAGTGCTCCCATTGTGGCTTGGACGGTTTTGGGGTTGTAGATGTCGGCACATGCGCGGGAGCACACGATGTGGTGGACGCCGAACCAGTCGGCAGTGCGGATGATTGTGCCGAGGTTGCCGGGGTCTTGGACGTCGTCGAGCGCGAGGATGAGTGTATGGTTGTCGGGGGTGGGGAGTTGGGTTTTGCGTTGTCGGAATATGGCTATTACTTCGGAGCGTGTTTGCAGCGCGGAGACTTCGTCGAGTTCGTCGTCGGATGCGTCGACGATCTCGGCGGCGGGTGCGAGAGGTTGGAGTTCGGCGAGTCGTTGTGGTGTGGCGGCGAGGAATAGGCATGACATGCCACCTCGGAGGAGGTCGGATACGGTTTTGCGGCCTTCGGCTATGAATAGGCCTTGGGCGTCGCGTCGTTTTTTCTGCTCGAGGAGTCGTAGCAGTTTGCGTTTATTTTGGCTTATCACGGTATGTTGGTATGAGTTATGATGCGCTAAGTTACGTTCTTGGCGGGAAAGAAGTGGTAGAAATGAGCCTAAAGAATAGTTAACTTTGCGGGATATGCGCTCGAGATGGAGATATAGATGTGTGGAGGTTGTCGTCGTCGTGATGATGATGGCGATGGGTTCGTGCTCGTTGACGAAATATGTGGCGGACGATGAGATGTTGCTGGACAAGGTGCATATTGAGGGGGACCGGGGGCACGTCAGTATGAGCGACTTGCAGTCGTATGTGCGTCAGCGGCCTAACACGAGGTTTTTGCATTTGTGGAGGATTGGGTTGGGGACGTATTCGCTATCGGGGGATAATGACAAGAGGATAAACCGGTGGCTGAGGAGGATTGGTCAGGAGCCGGTGCCGTATAGCGCCGAGTTGGCTGCCAAGGATGCTCAGCAGTTGGAGAGATACCTTGTGTCGAGGGGTTTTTATGACGCTGTGGTTACTGACACGGTGGTTAGGACTCGGAGGAAGCGGTGTGAGGTGACGTATAGGGTTGACGCTGGGGAGGTTTACAGGATACACTCGATAAAATATAGCGTGCCTGACGATGAGGTGGGGCGTATTGTGCTGAGTGACACGGTGAACTCGTTGTTGCGTGTTGGCGACCCGTTTGATGAACACACGTATGAGGAGGAGAGGGAGCGTATTACGGCGTTGCTTCAGGAGCGCGGGTATAGGTTGTTTGGGAAGGACTATATTGAGTTGACGGGTGATAGCGCGGGGTTGGATCATGCGTTTAGGGACAGCCTGGTTGTGTCGAACTTCAAGGACATTGCGCATGGGGGAGTGGAGGCGCCTCACAGGAGGGCTGTGGTGGATAGCCTGGTGATATTGGTGGATCAGCCGAGCGGCGGGGTGGATAGTGGGGCGGTGTCGGTGAGGATTGCGGATGGTGCGAGCGCGACGTATACGGGAAGGCCGAAGTTCCGGGATTCGTTTTACAGGAGTAAATGTTTCATAGTGCCAGACTCGTTGTATAGGTTGTCGGATGACACGTTGTCGCGGTCGCGGTTGATGTTGCTTAAGGCGATAAGGCAGGCGCAGTTTGAGTTTGTGGGTCGTGAGGGTGTGAGGGACACGTTGGAGCATGTGGTGTGCGTGGGTAGGATAAGCACGAATAAGCGTCAGTCGTTTGGCGCGGATATAGAGGGGACGAATTCGAGTGGGAACCTTGGAGCAGCTGTGGCGTTGAGGTATACGCACGCGAATGTATTCAGGGGCGCTGAGGCGTTGAGTGTCAAGACACGTTTTGCGTTGCAGAACCAGTCGACGGCTAATGGGAAGGGCAATTTCTCGACACTTGAGACGGGTGTTGAGATGGGGATCACGTTTCCTTTCATGATAGCCCCGATAAACTCTACTCACTTCTATAAGCATCATAATCCGGAGACGATAGTATCGTTCTCGTATGACTATCAGAGGAGGCCTGAGTTCACACGTAATGTGTTGGCGACACGTATGACGTATAAGTGGCGGGGTTCGAAGTATGCAGAGCACTCGTTGACACCTGTGGAGTTTAATATTGTGAGGATACCGACGTTGGACGAGACATTCGCCAGATATATAGACGGTACGTATTTGGAGCATGCTTATACAGACCACTTCATAATGTCGCTTGGGTATGTGTTCTGCTATAAGAAGAACAAGATAAACTTGAACCAGAGTGGGGCGTATGTGCGCGTTAACGTTGAGACGGCCGGCAATATGCTCAACTTGTGCACGTCGAAGCAGGAGACGGGGACTGGATATAGGACGTTGTGGGACATACGGTTCGCCCAGTATACGAGGATGGAGGCGGAGTTCAGCTATTGCGCGGTAGATTTGTTTGGCAACAGCACTGTGTTCAGGTTTTTTGGTGGTATAGGTGTGCCGTATGGGAATTCGAGTTCGCTGCCGTACGAGAAGAGTTTCTTTGTGGGTGGTGCTAACTCGATCAGGGCGTGGCCTGTGAGGGGTTTGGGGCCGGGGTCGGCTGCTCAACCGTCGTCGTTGAGGTATCATAACCAGATAGGAGATATCAGGCTTGAGGCTAACGCCGAGTATCGGTTTAAGATAATATCAGCGTTTGAGGGTGCGGTGTTTGTGGATGCGGGGAATATCTGGACTCTTGACCATAGTGACGGTGATGAGGCTGGTAACTTCACGTCGGGTTTTTATCGGCAGATAGCGTTGGGCACGGGGCTTGGCGTGAGATTGAATTTTGACTACTTTGTGTTCAGGGTGGATGCGGGTTATAAGATACATGACCCACAGGAGGAGGGTGACAAGTGGGTGATAAAGAACAGGTTTAGCGGTAAGGAGATAGCATGGAACTTCGCCATAGGATACCCGTTTTAGTAGCCTTGATAGTGGCTATGGTGGTGCCATGCTTTGTGGTGGGTCAGGTGCGTGTGCATGGTCGCGTTGTGGATGGTGTGAGTGGGGAGTCGTTGCCGTCGGCCACGGTGGTGTTGATGTCGTTGGTTGACTCGTCGAGGGTGGGTGTGGCGTCGGACAGTAGTGGCAGGTTTGAGTTGGAGGGCAGGTTGGGCAGGGGTGTGTTGACGGTGAATTTCTTGGGGTATGGGAGTTTCAGTAGGGAGTTGAGCGTCGGGGGCAGGGGTGTGGATGTGGGGGAGATAAGGCTTGAGGCGTTGTCGCGGGAGTTGGATGAGGTGAGGGCGGAGGGGATGGTGCGTCGTCAGGAGTTGCGTGGAGATACGACGGTATTCAATGCCGCGGCGTTTAAGATGTCGCCGGATGCTACTACGGAGGACTTGTTGAAGAAGTTGCCGGGTATGCAGGTGAAGAATGGGACTATCACGCATGGTGGTGAGGAGGTGAAGAAGGTATTGGTGGACGGTAAGGAGTATTTCGGGTCGAATACGTCGATGGCTGTGAGGAACATTGACGCAGACATGGTGGATAAGATTGAGGTGTTTGACAAGCAGAGCGAGCAGAGTGAGTTTACGGGGATAAGTGATGGGGAGGAGGAGCGGACGATAAACATACTCACTAAGACGAAGTTCAGCGGAGGGAAGTTTGGTCAGGCGTATGGGGGTTATGGCACGTCGGGTCATTATGAGGGAGGGGTTACGGCAAATCTGATGGGGGAGGTGCATAGGGTATCGGTTGTAGGTCAGGCTAATGATGTGGGTCAGCAGGGATATTCACGTGAAGGTCAGCAGCAGAATAATGCGCCGAGGGGGAAGGTGTCGTCGGCTAATGCGGGAGTGAACTACTCGCTCAGTAAGGAGAAGAAAATAACGGTTGAGACAAGTTATGACTTCAACCGTAACTGTTCGGAGAATCATAGTGAGAGTGAGCAGGAGTATTTCGTGGGTAGTGATGGCGAGATGCCGCAGGTGTATGACAGTGAGAGTGACTCGCACACGAAGAATATAGCGCATGACGCGAGTTTGATGTTGCGGTGGACTATCGACACTCTCAATGCCATAACCGTGGCCAGTGAGTGGGCCATTGCCGATAACACGTCGAGCAGTTCTAACAGTGGGCAGGATACTCGGTCGGATATTGCGATACGTGCCACGTCGCGTCGGGCGGGCTCTGACTCGCGGCATCAGACGTTCAGGGGGGAATTGACGTATAAACGGCGGTTGAGCAAGCCACGTAGGACGTTGTCGGTCAGTGCACGGTTTGTGCCAGACGTGACTGATGCCGATGCCACGAGCAGTAATATGCAGAAGAATGACAAGACATCGCTATATACCGACCAGATAACGGACAGCAAGTCGGAGGAGCGTGACTTTGGCTGGCGTGTGACGTATACTGAGCCTCTCACGTCACGGTTGTCGCTTATGGCAAACTATACTCCGCGTATGTCGCTACGGTCGATAGACAAGATGGTCGTGGCTGACAGTGCACGTGACGAGCAGGTTGTGACGCTCGATAATCATCAGTTCTCGCCACAACTTAGTAATGACTTAGAGAGCCGCTACGTGGTGCACCGTGGGGGAGTCAGTCTGAACTTCCGTCACGAGAAATCGGTACATGCCACACTGACTGTTGACTTTCAGGATGCCATACTCGATGCGGAACAGTCGTATCCTATCGCTATTGACACTCGTAGGACGTTCTTCAGTCTCATGCCACGTGTCGACATACGGTTGGGTAAACGTCGTACGAATGTCTTCACCATGGCTTATAGCACTACCACTAAGGCACCGTCTGTCACGCAGTTGCAGGAGGTGGTGGATGTCAGCAATATACGTCACTACTCGTCAGGTAATCCAAATCTACGCCAGAGCTATACTCATTCGTTTCGTATGGCAGGGTCGCTCAATGACCGTGAGGCAAGTCGCGTGATATTCCTTCACTCTAACATTCGTCTGACTAACAACTATATAGCCTCCGCCTCGTATATGGCCGAGACAGACAGTGTCATTGAGAATGGTGTGACACTTCCCGCTGGTACACAGTACACCAAGCCAGTCAACATGGACGGGATGGCCAATGTCAACCTTGTACTCAACGCCTCGTCGCCTGTGAAGTGTCTCGGTAGCACCTTAAACCTTAGTCTCAAGGCTAACCTGAGTAAGACCCCTGGCATATACAAGGGCATCAACATGACCAGCAAAAGCTACACCCTCGGTGGAGGACTTAACCTCGTCAGCAGTATGAGCGAGAATGTGGACTTCAACATCGGCTACGACATGACCTACAACATCCTACGCAACAGTCAGACCGCCGAACGCAACTACAACTACTACAACCACTCCATAAACATCGACCTACGACTCAACTTCTTCTCACAACACCTCTTCTTCAACAACTACCTCGCCCACAACATGACCTACGGCATGGGCCAAGACTTCGACACCAACAACCTGATGTGGAACGCCACTCTTGGAGGACGTTTCCCTAAATCACGAAAAGCCGAACTCCGCCTACGATTCTCCGACATCCTCAACCAAGCCCAAAGCCGCAACCGCTCCGTCGGCACGGCAAGCGTCACCACAAGCACACAAAGCGTCATGGGACGCTACGCCATGCTCTCATTCGTCTACAAACTCAAAGACTTCAACGCCAACACCAACCACCAACCACACCCCGACAACCAACGACCCATGGGCCCTCCTCCTCCACGGCTCTAACCCACAAAGTTCACCTCAGGCGACAACTCTATCCCAAACATCGACCTCACATCCGCACGCACCGCCTCACACAACGCCACAACCTCATCCGCACTCGCACCTCCCTTATTCACAAGCACCAACGCCTGACGGTCATGAACCGCCGCACGACCCAAACTCCTACCCTTCCATCCACTCCGCTCTATCAACCAACCTGCCGGAATCTTCACCCGACCATCCCCCAACGCATAACGAGGCATACCCGAATACTCCCGACCTATCGCGTCTGCCAACTCAACCGACACCTCAGGATTCTTAAAGAAACTACCCGCATTACCAAGCACCTTAGGATCAGGCAACTTCGACCCACGTATACTCAACACCGCACGCCTGACATTCCCAACACTCACACCACCCAACGCCTCAACAGCACCACGCAACGCCCCATAATCCAACCTGAACCCACCACCCCTATGCAACCGAAAATCCACACGAGTGATTATCACCTCACCACGCAACCCATGCTTAAACACACTGTCACGATAACCAAAACCACACTCCCCGACACCCAACACCAACTCACCGCCCCCTACACGCTCACCCCACACCCGCTCCACAACATCCCTCGCCTCAACCCCATACGCCCCAATATTCTGAACCGGAACCGCACCAACATTCCCCGGGACACCCGACAAATTCTCCACACCACTCAACCCCATACCCACACTCCACTCCACAAACTCATCCCACACCACACCCGACCCAACACGCACCACAACCCCACCCTCATCCTCACCCACCAACTCCACCCCCCCCACCAACGGCCTGACCACCGTACCCTCAAAATCCCTCAAAAACAACACATTACTACCTCCACCCAACACATAATGCCTCTCCCCCGACACCATACGAGCCACCTCCCGAACCTCTTCCACACTCATACAATCCACCATACGACGAGCCTTGCACTCTATCCCAAACGTATTATACGACCTCAACGATACGTCTTCTCGCACTAACATCTTTCTACACTTTAATTTAACCAAGCTAAGTTAGCTCTTTCCACAATACCTCCCAAAAAACCATCACCAACAACCCACACAACGTAAAAATACTACCACACACCACTCGCGATTTACTCCAAAAACACCCCAACAAGCAACTTAGGAGCAACTTAAGAGCAACCTATGAGCTACCCACGTCCTACCTGAACCACCCACAAAAAACACACTTTTTAGACTTCAATCCACGAAAAACTCCAAACCCCACAAAACACAAAAAAAACAACGAAAAAAACCTACCACACCACAGCGAACTGTACATTACGCACACTCATTCCAAAAAATACTTTATTTACCCGCGCCACTCCCATATCTCAAAATTTTACACCATATTCGCGAGATAAAAGTGTCTGCCCTCTCAGTCGCTATTTTCAAGACAACCTACAACGAAAAATGCTCAAACATCTCATATCGCTTATCCTCCTATTGGCGCTGATTCCCCAACTCGCTTGGGCGCAATTCAACAACCCAGGAGCCAGGCCCCCAAAAAACATGCTCGGCCTGTCAATAGGATTCAAAGCGGGCACCACAGTCTTCTTCGGCGACCTCGTCGACAACGGACGAGTCAGCTGGACCGCCGCCGCATACACCGAAAAAGCCATACTCAGCTGGCTGTCCTGGCGAGCCGAACTCGAAGCCGGACAAGCCAAAGGCGGACAAGAAGGACACATCATCTTCAAAACCACATTCTTCGACGCCGACGCACTCGCCAAAGTCGCATTCCTCGACCTCATACAAGGATACCGCGACAACCGAACCATAAACCCCTACTTCGCCCTCGGCGCCGGAATCCTCGCCTACTCCTGCACCAAAGAACCATCACAATCCTACGACTACGAAACCATACTCGCCAACGCCGCCAACCCAGACCTCACCCAAAAATGGCTATTCTACGACCAAGGCATGCAAATCACAGGACTCGCCACAGGACTCATCGGCGCACGCTACCAAATAAACAATAAACTCTGGGCCACACTCGAAGCCAAAGGCAACATACTCTTCACCGACAACTTCGACGGACACCAAGGATGGCCCAACAACAACGGCAACTGGATCGACAGCCAACACAAATGCGACGCCCTCTGGACCATATCCCTCGGACTGCAATACCGATTCTTCAGCCAAACACGATTCCAAACCTCCGGCAAATACTCACGTGCCAACTACCTCCACACCCGCAAAATCTACGAGCGCAACGCACGAAGAGCAAGGCGACTATAATGCCCCAATTCAACCTCGTCTCACCATACCAACCCACTGGCGACCAACCCTCCGCCATCCGGCAACTCGTCAATGGCCTCAACGCGGGCGACAAACACCAAACACTCCTCGGCGTAACAGGCTCCGGCAAAACATTCACCATAGCCAACGTCATCGCGCAAACACAGCGACCCACACTCGTCCTGAGCCACAACAAAACACTCGCGGCGCAACTCTACAACGAATTCCAATCCTTCTTCCCCAACAACGCCGTCCAATACTTCGTATCCTACTACGACTACTACCAGCCCGAAGCCTACATCGCCGCCACCGACACCTACATCGAGAAAGACCTCGCCATAAACCAAGAACTCGACAAACTCCGGCTCAGCTCCACAATGGCCCTCATGAGCGGACGACGAGACATCATCATCGTCTCCTCCGTATCATGCCTCTACGGCCTCGGCAACCCCGACGACTTCTACTCCGGAGTCATCAAAATCCATGCCGGCCAACAACTCTCCGCAACCTCCTTCATCCGACAACTCCAAGACTCCCTCTACTCCCGCAACGAAATCAACTTCGAACGAGGCAACTTCCGCATCAAAGGCGACACCATCGACGTCTACGTCGCCTACGAAGACTTCGCCCTCCGATTCCTCTTCTTCGGCGACCAAGTCGAATCCATCGAAACCATCGACCCACTCACAGCCTCCACCATCTCCGAACAGCAAGACGCCACAATATTCCCCGCCAACCTCTTCATAACCCCAAAAGACAAAATCAACGACGCCATCCGCCACATCCAAGACGACCTCGTCCGCGAATCCGACAACCTCCATGCCATCGGCAAACCCACCGAAGCCAAACGCCTCGAACAACGAGTCACCTACGACATCGAAATGATCAAAGAACTCGGCTACTGCCCAGGCATCGAAAACTACTCCCGATACTTCGACGGACGAGACGCCGGACAACGACCCTACTGCCTCCTCGACTACTTCCCAAAAGACTTCCTCCTCGTAATCGACGAAAGCCACGTCACCATCCCCCAAATCCACGCCATGTACGGCGGCGACCGCTCACGCAAAGACGCGCTCGTCAACTTCGGATTCCGACTCAAATCCGCACGAGACAACCGACCCCTGAAATTCGAAGAATTCGAGCAAATGACAAACCAGGTCATCTACGTCTCCGCAACACCCGCCGACTACGAACTCCAACTCTCCAACGGCATCATCGTCGAGCAAGTCGTACGACCCACAGGCCTCCTCGACCCCGCAATCGAAGTCCGACCATCACTCAACCAAATCGACGACCTCCTCGACGAAATACGACTCCGAATCACACGCAACGAACGAACACTCGTCACAACACTCACCAAACGCATGGCCGAAGAACTATCCGAATACCTCTCACGACTCGGCATCGCCTGCGCCTACATCCACTCCGACGTCGACACACTCGAACGCATCGACATAATGCAAAAACTCCGCGAAGGAACATTCACCGTACTCATCGGAGTCAACATGCTACGCGAAGGCCTCGACATGCCCGAAGTCTCACTCGTAGCCATCCTCGACGCCGACAAAGAAGGATTCCTACGCACCGAACGTTCCCTCACGCAAACCGTCGGACGCGCCGCACGAAACCTACACGGCCTCGCCATAATGTACGCCGACAAAATCACACCCTCCATGCAAGCCACAATCAACTCCACCAACACCCGACGTGCCAAACAAATGGCCTACAACACCGCGCACCACATCACCCCGCAAGCCATCAACAAAGCCATAACCAAAAGCAACCTCATCACCAGCACCCCCCACGACGACACCCCTGCCACCACCGCCGCCGAAACCACAACACCCTACAACACCACACCCGCCTCCCGCGACGAACTCCTCAAAGCCATCGACAAAGCCCGAAAAAACATGAAAAAAGCCTCCAAAAACCTCAACTTCATCGAAGCCGCACAATACCGCGACCAAATGCGCTCCCTCCAATCACAACTCGACAACCTCCCCCAATAAAC
>CAVFBA010000053.1:0-10354 GCA_963620665.1 bacterium | reverse complement strand
ATCAAACACCCTCACATTCCCCAACCCCGCAAGGCGTACCCCTTAACGCACACGCATACTCCCCCAAAACGCGCACGCGTACTCCCCCCACCAAAATTCTAAACTCTTCATGCCAAGTGACTTCTTTGCGTTATATTCGCGTCGCCGACTATGCCCTCGGCACACTTACAATGTAATCATACCCTAATGAAACAATATAACCTTCTGAACAACGTGGGCGGATGGCTTGCGTTCCTCATATCGGCGGTCACATACATCCTGACAACCGAAGCCTCGGCAAGCTTTTGGGACTGCGGCGAATTCATCTCCACTGCCGACAAACTCCTCGTCGGACACCCTCCCGGAGCCCCCCTGTTCATGATTATCGCGCGTATGTTCGCCATCGCCGCACCCGACGTGACTCTCGTGGCTAAATTCGTCAACGTCATGTCGGCCCTCGCTTCGGCTTTCACCATCCTCTTCCTCTTCTGGACTATAACACACCTCGCCCGCAAAATCATCATCAACGGTCACGAGGCCGATATCGAGAGTCGAGCCGAGACGTGGCGAGTCTGGGCTGTCCTCGCCGCTGGCATGGTCGGCGCGCTCGCCTACACCTTCTCCGACACTTTCTGGTTCTCCGCCGTCGAAGGCGAGGTCTATGGCATGTCCTCCTTCTTCACCGCAATCGTCTTCTGGTGCATACTCAAATGGGAAAATGTCGCCGACGAGCCACACGCCAACCGCTGGATCATTCTCATAGCCTACCTTATGGGTCTCTCCATCGGTGTCCACCTCCTCAACCTCCTCTGCATACCAGCCATCGGCCTGATATACTATTTCCGCAAATTCAAGGCCTCAACCCGAGGTGTCATCGTCGCGCTCGCCATCTCTTGCGCCATCCTCGGAGCCATCCTCTATGGCATCATTCCCGGCTTGGTCAAGATCGCCGGCTACTTCGACCTCGCTTTCGTCAACGACCTCGGACTCGGCCTCAATAGCGGCGCCATATTCTGGATGCTCCTCCTCATCGCGGCGCTCGTCTGGGGGCTCATCTACACCTATCGCCATGGCAAGGCTCTCGCCAACACCATCATCGCGGCCGTGGCTGTCATCATCTTGGGCTACACCTCCTTCGCCATGGTCGTCATACGCTCCGCCGCCGACCCTACAATGGACCAAAACAGCCCCGACAATGTCTTCTCTCTTATCGACTACCTCAACCGCGAGCAATACGGCGACCGCCCTCTATTCTACGGTCAGACTTTCGTCTCCCCCCTCGACCGCCAAGCGTCACAAGCCGAAGAGGGCGACCCCGTCTATATGGTCAAAGACGGCAAGTATGTCGAGGTCGAACGCAAGGCGGTCTATAAATACCAGGCCAGTGTGCTCTTCCCGCGCATGTATAGCTCCCAGCAAAGCCACGTCGAGCAATATAAGGCTTGGAGCCGCTACGACGGAGTCAATGGCAATAACGTCAGGGTATACGACGACGAAAGTGGCGCCTACTCCGTCAACGTCCCTACCTTCTGGCAGAACATGCGCTTCTTCTTCGCCTATCAAGTCAACTTCATGTACCTCCGCTACTTCCTCTGGAACTTCTGCGGCCGCCAAAACGACATCCAGGGTCATGGCGAACTAACGCATGGCAACTGGATCACTGGCATCCCCGTGCTCGACAACTGGATGCTTGGCAACCAGGACCTTATGCCCGACAGCCTAAAAAATAATAAGGGCCATAACACCTACTTCATGCTCCCTCTTCTCCTCGGCCTCGCTGGCCTCTTCTTCCATGCCGGACGCGACAAGCGTAACTTCTGGGTCGTCATGCTCCTCTTCTTCATGACGGGCCTCGCCATAGTCCTATACCTCAACCAGACCCCCCTCCAACCACGTGAACGCGACTACGCCTACGCCGGCTCCTTCTACGCCTTCGCTATATGGATAGGCCTCGGAGTCCTACAGATCATCGAGTGGCTCGCACGCCTCAAGACCCCACGAATCGCCGCCACCATCACCGCCTCCGCGCTATGCCTCATCGCCGTGCCAGGCCTCATGGCCCAGCAAAACTGGGACGACCACGACCGCTCAGGATGCACCATCGCACGCGACATAGCCTACAACTACCTCTACTCCTGCGACAACAACGCCATAATTTTCACCAATGGCGACAACGACACCTTCCCTCTCTGGTACGCGCAAGAGGTCGAAGGTTGCCGACCCGACATCCGTATCTGCAACCTCTCCTATCTCCAGACTGAGTGGTACTGCGACCAAATGAAACGTAAAGCCTACGACAGCGACCCCGTGCCTATCAGCTTCACTCACGACCAGTATACACACGACCGCGACGTCATCTACCTCGTCGACCCTCAGTCCGCCGACACCAAGAAAAAGTCCGAACCCATCGACCTCAACCTCGCACTCAACTTCGTCCGCTCCGAAGACCAGCGCACAAAGTCCATACCCTCATACCAAGGGCGCATCTGCTTCATCCCGGGGCATAAATTCTTCCTCACAGTCGATAAGGAAGACGTCATCAACAATGGCGTCATCTCCCCCGACAAGGAGTCACAAATCGTCAGCAAGATCGAGTTCAAACTCTCCGGCAACTATATCCTCAAAAACCAGCTCATGGTGCTCGACATGCTCGCCACAAGCAAATGGCAACGCCCACTCTACTATGCCGTGACCGTCGGACGTGAGAACTATTGCGGCCTCGACAACTACTTCCAGCTCGAAGGCCTCGCTCAGCGCATAGCACCCATCAAGGGCTCTTTCGATAGGCAAGGCACAAGCGGCACCGTCGACACCGAGCGCATGTACGACAACGTCATGCACAAATTCCGATGGGGTTTCTACAACAACCCCAACCTCTACCTCGACGAGAATAAAACACGCATGGGCTCCAACCTCCGCCTGCACCTCACACGCCTCGCCACAGCTCTACTCGACGAAGCCGACGCTCACCCAGACCAGGCACCACTCAAACGTCAGCGCGCCGAAGAAGTGCTCGACAAAATACAATTCGAGGTCCCAGCCCCTGCCATCCCACACAACTACTTCTCCCTCGCCATGGCCGACGACTACTACCGTGTCGGATCCGACTCATGCCGCGCCAAGGGCGACAAGATCGTTCGCGACTACGCCCTCGACAACTGGCAGGAACTCAACTACTACCTCAGCCTCGGCGCCGATAGAATCATGGGATCCTGGGATGGCGTGCGACGCTGCATGGCCGTGTTCTACGAGATGCTCAACACCTGCGAACGTGGCATGCGTGACGACCTAAAAGCCGAACTCGAAAAGCAATATGCTGACTACGAGGCCATGGTCAACGATATAATCAACATAGGCGCCGACAGGGTTCTTTAGTCGCCTGCCGTGGGGACGCTGAGCATCCCGCCGCTCCCCACTGCTTTTTTTGCAACCTCAGCACAGCTCCGCTCGTATACAGTTCACGAGGGGGAGTGTGCTTTCCCTACCCTAAACAACGGCTAATAAGCTTATACTTATTTAACGCCATTGTAGGTCGCATCCCCGTCATCTTGCACGATTTGTGTCCCTTGTTCCCCATATCGCTCGGCTAATTTAGCCGACGGAAAAATACACCACAATATGGTATACTGTTACAGCCATTCTACCTTCACGACCTCCTCTCTTGGTCGCCTCTATTCACTCCTCCTCGCCCTCGCGCTCCTCGTGGGGACGTTGCCGGCGAATGCTGAAGGTTCCAAAGACCTATACCCCGAATCCTACCAGTCCACTTATAACCTCTCCAATGCCGACCTCGACTGGCGCTTCCGTGCCATGCTCGTCTCGGCCACCTCGGCTGTCAATAGGCCATACCCCACACAAGGCGTGTTCCGTGTATATGCCAAGGCGGGCGAGCATATCCGCCTCGCCTCCTCCGCACTCAACAACGCCACTAATTCCACTGGCTCCATCGTCTGGCGAGCACCAAACGGCGAATCCGGCATAATAGCCAACAACGCCGATGGCGGTTATATCCCCGACCGCAATGCAGAACTCGCCGGCCCTAACTACGGCGCCTTCAACAAAGGTTACGACGCCTATAAAATCGATGTCACCGCCCAAACCGAAGGCATCTGGGAAATAGAGTTCCACGGCAAAGACGACTCCCAGAACGCCCTGCCGACTGGCAAGGTTACCAACATTTATGACTTCAACACTCCACACTCTACGCTCGTTTATCCCACATCGACAAGTCAAAATCAGTGGGGCAACACCATAACTTACAGTGAGGATTGGCACACCAACGTTTGGGTCGAAAATGAGGAGGAGAACATCCCTGGCTCAGGCAATACCTACGACATGCGCGACGGTACCTCCACCAACAATGATGGCTACCGCAACGGCTCCAATGTAGACAACGTATTCGTCTCCGCATTCGACATCACCGTCACCAACGCCTCCGACATGGAGGTCATAGAGGGCCGTATGTACGCCAACATCCTCAACCTCGCTATATGGGGCCCCGAAGAGTCCACCTCACGCTGGTACGGCACACTCTACGTCCTCAACCACAACGGTAGCATCGCCGTATTCACCCCAAACGGCATGTGTGGCGACAACATCTCTCTCTTCGCCAACAACAAAGGCATAACCACCAACGGCGACGCCTCCTACAAGAGCGCAAAGACACTCACAACTCACGACCCGCGCACCCCCGACATCACCTCACAACAGACCGATGCCAACGGCAACAAGGTCACGCTCTACGAGGACGTGACGTATAAAATCTTCCTCAATAAACCCGCAGCCGACCTCCCAACCACGCCCGTCAAGTGCGTCTACGGCTCCACCATCACCAACACCTGGCTCCGCAAAGATAATGTCGACTCCGACCCGAAAATATCCGACTTCAACATCGTAGGCAAAGGCGGAACCTCCGGCGGCTTCAGCACCGCCAATGGCTCAAACATCACCTTCACCGCACCCATGCAGGGCACTTACTCCATAAAGCTCTCTTTCCCTCGCAACGCCACATACAAGGCTCGCACTCTCTCTGGCTACTTCTTCGAGGGCGACAATGTAGTCGAGTGGGACGGCAAGGACGGCAACGGCACGCAAGTCTCAGTTCCCAATGGCGGCTCTATCTCAGTCTCCGCTAACGGCACTTTCAACTTCTCCGAATTCCACTTCCCCCTCTACGATGTGGACCGCAACGTCGGTGGCTTCAGCATCAACATCAAAGACGCCACCGCCTCCAACAATCTCACCAAGAAGATTTATTGGAACGATGAAGACCTTGAGACTACAGATAACGATTATAGAAATGGTATCGCAAGCACTCAACTTGCCATAGATGACGGAGGAGACTCCAATCTTAACGGGACTGGTGGCGCAAACTCTCCAGCCCATGCATGGGGTAAGTCTTTTGAATACACAAGGTGGTCCTTGAACACCTACACCGTCACCAACGACCGTGGCGATAACGCCGCCATCGACACCTGGGCATTACAGTCCACAACGGCTTCCAAAGGCGTCTCTCTCGCCACAGAACGACTAAACCTCTCCCTCACCTCCGCCACAGGTGGCGTCACCTGCGCCGCCATCGGCGATGAGATAACATACTCCCTAACTGTCAAAAACCTAAAAGACGCCAACGCCAACGCCAACGCCAAGGGCGCTACCATCGGTCTCATAATGTACGATGACGAGGGCAACAAACTCGACAACGCCTTCTCCATCTCCTCCATCTCGACCGCCGCCGCCAACACCGACGCCTACGTCATCTCGCAAGACGACGCCACAATATTCATAAAGAACGGATCCACTGCCACTTTCTCCATCACTGGCTCCTTCACCTCCTCCACTGCCCACAAAACAATCTCCGCCAAGGCGTTCGTCATGCACCCTGCCGACCTCGACGAGACCGACGCCAATAATAACGACAACCCTACTGACCCCATCGCCGAATACGACGGCAAAAACAACGACAACTTCCAAAACGTCGACACCGAAACTTTCATAACCAACAACGCCCCCATCGCCAACGACGACTCTTACCTCATCACGCAAAGTCAAACCCTCGTGGGCAACGTCCTCGACAACGACGAAGACCCCGATGGAGACCCCCTCATCGTCAACCGCTTCTGGATCGATGGCGACGAGTATGCCGCAGGCCAAACCGCCGATATCAAAGAGGGGTCCCGCGACACCTACTATGTCGTAGGATCTATATCCGTCGCTCCCGATGGATCTCTCACCCTGATAACAAAAAACACTTTCGCCGAGACCTCCAACTTCTCCATCACCTACGAGGTCACCGAAGACTACACCAGCTCCACAACCTCACCATGCCACGACGCGGCCGCCACAACACAACAAGCCAACGTCGACATCTCCTACGGCACAAGCTTCGCCCCAGAGATAGAACCTAACTCCTTCACCATCAAAGGCCGCAAAAATCCGGTCAAAATACCTATCCTCATCTTCGACCGCGACAACGACCCGCTCTCGCTCGCCATCTCTGGCCCCGACGCCGATAAGTTCCGCTTCGAATATACCGCCACCGACACCACACTCTACTACATCGGTGGCCCCCTCAAAACCGATGCCACCTACAATATCAACGTCTCCGCCTACGACGGCAGCATCAAAACCACTGAAGCCGTCACCGTCAATGTCACTAAAATAGCAACACCCTACTTCCAGCACGATGGAGATCTTTGGTTGGGTATCCCGCGATGGAGGGATGGTGATGGCAATGGCACTCGTTATGATGCCGTCCGCACTGCGCTCATCTTAGATGAGGATGTCGCCACCCCTTCTGACATAAAAATAAGTGGTAGTAGTGAATTCGCTTTCTTCGACGGTCAACTCTACTTCGCTTGGAACAGAACAACTGCAAGTGTTCGTGGTGATAGAACTTGCAACCTAACTGTTAGTTTCACGGACAGTGAGGGGCTCGACTGGACCCTCGATCTTGTAGTACACATAAACTGTAGTAATAGCACCTTCTATGATGTATACATAGAAGTTAAAGGGGTGAATGGCTTTTATGGCTCGACCCTTGGTGATGTCTTGAAAGATCGTCATGCCTATTGGAAAGGACAGACTCCAGCCAAAGACATAACCAGCGGAGGCCCTTGGACTTTTTCTGAGGACGGCATCCCCTACCAACTTACTGACATCCTGTCGGCTGGCACTCACACAGTTAGAGTCGCATATTCGCCAAAAGATCAGAACGCTGCCTTCGCCGACAAAGACAACATCGTCAAAGATGTCACCTTCACCATCTACAAACGTAACGTCACTATATCCTCAACCTCTGCCACCCGCGCCTACAACAAAGAACCTCTCGAGGCTAAGACCGTAACTACAACACCCTTCGTCTCTGTGGCCGATGGCAATGGCTTCTTCGGTACCGAGGGCGTCATCTGCGACAACTTCTCCTACATCGTCGAGGTCGGCTCCAAACCTAACGACTTCACCTACGAAGCCAAAGACAACACCAGCCTCGACAACTATAACATCACCACGAAATCTGGCTCCCTCACCGTCACAAAAAAGATTGTCGACGCCTCCGAGATCTCCGTCGAGGCTCCCAACTGTACCTATAACGGTAAGGCGCAAACCCCCGACGTCAAACTCCTCGTCGATGGCAAGGTCATAACCCCCTCCGCCTACAACATAACCTTCTCCAACAATATCAACGCTGGCGAAGCCTCTTTCACCATCAGTGACAATGGCACCAACAAGAACTACACCATCCCCGACTTCTCCGGCTCTTTCACAATCGCACAGCGAGAGGTAAAACTCGAGTGGGGCAACACCTCTTTCGTCTACAATGCTCGTGAGCAGTCCGTCAAAGCCACACTCTCCAACGTCATAGACGGCGATGTCGTCACGGTCAGCTCCTACAAGGATAACACAAAAACCGATGTCGGCGATTATTTCGCCGAGGCTCTCTCTCTCAGCAACAATAACTACAAACTGCCCAAAGGCAACGGCGTCAAGTGGTCTATCACCACGCTCAGCCTCGACAACTACACTATAACCCTCGCACCTAAGGTCTACACCTACAACGCCAAAGAGTGTGAGCCTAAAGTGACGATCACCGCCACAGTCGATGGCGAGAGGGTGACAATACCAGCCTCCGAGTACGTCGTCTCCTACTATCAAAACATCAACGCCTCCTCCACTGCCCCGACTGTCACCATTACCGATGCCGACAACGGCAACTACATCATCTCCCAGAAGTCCGCCACTTTCACCATCAAACCCGCCACTCTCAAAGTTGTTTGGGACTATACCGCCCCATTCACCTACGATGGCACCACAAAATCCGTGGCTGTCAAGGAATTCACTGGTCTGCAAGGCACCGACGTGATTCTCGACTCCGACATCTCCTATTCTGGCAAGACTTCTGCCACGAACGCCAACAACACCACCACTCCTGTCTACTCTGCCTCCGTCGACGCTATTAACAGTACTAACTACACGCTCGACGCCACAACGACCACCCTCGAATGGAAAATCAACAAGAAGGCAATCGACCCCTACATAACTTACTCCGACGACTTCACTTTTAACGGCACAGCTCAAAGCCCCGACGATGTGGTCGTCATGACTGCCGATGGCGGCGAAACGCTCCTCGAAAACCTTGACTACGAGATCTCATGGCCTGACGAGTCTACCAAGGCAGGCGATAAGTCCTTCAATATCAAATCCCTCGACGATTGCAACTACTCCTTCGATGTCAATAAGACATACACTATAAAGAAGAAACCCCTACACCTCACATGGGTCGGCAATCCCGAGTATACCTACGATGCGACCGAGAAAACCATCTCTGCCACAGTCGCCACTGCGGCTGTTGGCTTCCCTTGCTCTCCCATACTCGTCGACAACGTCAAAACCAACGCCGGCAACTACACCGCAAAAGCTACACTCTCCGATGCCGATAATTATGAGTTCGACGCCTCGTCTGCCACTACGTTCAATTGGACTATCAAGCAAAGCACGCTCACTGCCGAGTGGGATGGCGACTACACCTTCACCTACGACGGCACGGAGAAGAGCGTGAACGTCAAGCTCTCGCCTCTCCACAAATCCGACAAGTGCAACGCCGTCGGCTCGGGCACCCTCTCCGCCAAAGACGCCGGCACCTACACCTACACCGTCACGGGCGTCGACAACGACAACTATCTCCTCAACCCCTCTCCCCAACAACTCACATGGACTATAGACAAGAAGTCCACCGTGGCGACCGTCGAGGTCACCCCCGCCGTGGCCACTTATAGCGGCAACACCTACACCCCGACGATAACCGTGACCGACGGCGAGGGCAAGGCCATCGCCGCGTCCGAGTACGCCGCCACCTGGTCTGGCGAGCTCAAGAACGCCGGCACGTACACCGTCACCGTCACCTCTGACGACAAAAACTACACCTTCACCAATACCGCCACTGCCACCTTCACCATCAACCCCATCGAAATCGAGCTCACCTCCGCCTCCGCCACCAAGGAGTACGACGGCACGGCGCTCACCAACGGCAAGGTTGACGTCACCCTGGGCAAATTCGTAACCGGTGAAGAGCCCACGATAACGGCCATAGGCTCGCAGACCAAGGTCGGCAAGGCTGTCAACGCCATCGAGGTCACCTTCGCGGGCGGCGTCAACAAGGACAACTACACCATCACCAAGTCGGAGGGCACGCTGACCGTCAATACCAAGCTGCTCACCATCAACTGGGGCGTGACCGAGTTCACCTACGACGGCACGGAGAAGAGCGTAACCCCGACCCTCGACGGCGTGGCAAATGGCGAGACCTGCACGCTGACCCTCCAAGACGCCACCAAGATCGAGGCGGACAAGTACACCGTCACGGCGACCGGCATGACGTGCAGCAACAACTCGGCCAACTACACCATCACCTTCCCCCAAAGCACGGGGTGGGAGATAAAGAAGGCCGAGACTGTCGCGACAGTCGTCATCGACTCTGACAACCAGCTCAAGTACAATGGACAGCCGCAAAAGCCCACGTTCCACGTGGAGGACGCTGACGGCAAAACGATTGACCCCAGCCAGTACACGGCCGTCATCTCCGACAACACAACTGGCACCGACGACATCACCAACGTCGGCTTTAAGCAGATAACCGTCACCCCCAACGACAACTACACCTTCACCAGCGTCAACCCCGACTACTATATCATTAACCAGCGTTATATAACCATCAAATCCGGCTCCGCCACCAAGACCTACGACGGCACTCCCCTCACCGAGCACAGCGCAACCGTCACCAGCACCGACAAGTTCGTCGAGGGCGAGGGCGTCGAGTCCTACAATTTCACGGGCGCCCAGACCGCGGTGGGCAAGAGCGCCAACGCCTTCACCTACACCC
>CAVFBA010000052.1:0-10492 GCA_963620665.1 bacterium | reverse complement strand
TGCGCAGGTGGTGAAATTGGTATACACGCTACTTTGAGGGGGTAGTGGTCGCAAGATCGTGTGAGTTCGAGTCTCATCCTGCGCACAAATGCGGAAATAGCTCAGTTGGTAGAGCACAACCTTGCCAAGGTTGGGGTCGCGAGTTCGAGTCTCGTTTTCCGCTCTTTTTCTTGTCTCAGCCGCATCCGGCGAATGGGTCGCCAGGATCGTTGGTTAGCAAGTCCTTGCTTATCTAAGCATACTTGCGCAGGTGGTGAAATTGGTATACACGCTACTTTGAGGGGGTAGTGGTCGCAAGATCGTGTGAGTTCGAGTCTCATCCTGCGCACATCATAGCCCGATTTGTCGGGCTTTTTTTTTACCCATAACCCATCAATCCCATATCTCATTATTGCCATGACTCCCCAAAAACCTAACTCCCGACGCTCCTCACGCAACCCTCAGCACTCTCACAAGCAGGCCCCCGACACCCCTAAATCTTCCTTCAAATCCTCCTCATCGAGCCCTAAACAAGGGAGCGACACCCCCAATCCATCCCCCAAAAACAACCACAACGCACCTAAACCCGAGCGCAAGGACCTGAAACTATGGTTGCCGACAACCGTCAAGGAGGCTGAGCTCCGCGGATGGGATCAACTCGACGTGGTGCTGTTCAGTGGCGACGCATATGTGGATCACCCCTCTTTCGGGGCGGCGGTCATCGGCCGTATCCTCGAGGCCGAGGGGCTCCGTGTGGCTATCGTGCCTCAACCCAACTGGCAAGACGACCTGCGCGACTTCAAGAAGTTCGGCCGCCCAAAATATTTCTTCGGCATATCGCCAGGTGCCATGGACTCGATGGTCAACCACTACACAGCTGGCCGCCGACGCAGGCACGATGACGCATTCACGCCGGGTGGCCTCTCAGGACGACGA
This sequence comes from bacterium, assembly GCA_963620665.1. Lineage (GTDB taxonomy): Bacteria > Bacteroidota > Bacteroidia > Bacteroidales > Marinilabiliaceae > W3P20-009. Next base: position 9,577 of record CAVFBA010000052.1, on the reverse strand, counting down.
CCCGATATGCCCTCTATCGTCTACACCAAGATTCTCAAAGAGCTGTTCCCCGATGTGCCAGTGCTGCTGGGCGGCATCGAGGCCAGCCTCCGACGTCTGACGCACTACGACTATTGGGAAGGCCGATTGCGCCCTGGCATCCTCGTGGAGAGCGGGGCGGATCTGCTCGTATATGGCATGGGCGAGAACCCTCTCATCGAGATTGCCCACCTCCTCCGCAAAGGAGTGCCTTTCAATTCGTTGCACACAGTGCCGCAAGTGGCGTTTATGCAAGATGCCGCAGATCCTTTGCCCAAAAATAAACGCTGGGACACCATAACACTCAACTCGCACGAGGCGTGCCTTCACGACGCTACTCTCTATGCCGACAATTTCCATCACATAGAGGAGGAGAGCAACAAATGGTACGCCAAGCGACTGGTGCAACAAGTGGGCGACAAGCTCATCGTAGTCAACCCACAGTATGAGCCTATGACACCCGAGCAGGTCGACCACTCCTTCGATTTGCCCTACACTCACATGCCCCACCCGCGCTACGATGGCAAGGGCGACATACCGGCGTATGAGATGATCAAGAACTCCATCAACCTCCACCGAGGCTGCTTCGGCGGATGCTCCTTCTGTACCATATCGGCCCATCAAGGCAAATTCATCGCCTCACGCTCCGAAGAGTCTATAATGCGCGAGGTGCAACTCGTCACTAAACTCCCTGGTTTCAAAGGCTACCTCTCCGACCTTGGCGGCCCGTCGGCCAACATGTATGGGATGCGAGGCCGTGATATCGAGCTCTGCAAGAAGTGCGCGCGCCCATCGTGCATATTCCCCAAGGTGTGCAAGAATATGAACACCGACCACACCCGCCTGCTCAACCTCTACAAGAGGGTCGACGCTTTGCCCGAGATTAAAAAATCTTTCATCGGCAGCGGCATACGCTATGACATGCTCCTCAACGACGACGCCACGCCACAAGAACAGGCAAGCCACCGGGCGTATATCGAAGAACTTATAGCACACCATGTGTCAGGACGTCTCAAGGTGGCTCCCGAGCACACCTCCGACGCGGTACTCAACGTCATGCGCAAACCATCATTCTCCCTCTTCTATAAGTTCAAAAAGAAATTCGACGAGGTGAACCGCAAATACCACCTCAACCAGCAACTGATACCCTACTTCATGTCGAGTCACCCAGGATGCAAGGAGGAGGACATGGCCATGCTCGCCGCCGAAACACACGACCTCGATTTCAAACTCGAGCAGGTGCAAGACTTCACACCAACGCCCATGACAGTCTCAACCGTCATATACCATTCGGGCGTCCACCCCTACACCCTTAAACCCGTATTCACCGCCACCTCACCCGACGATAAACGCCGACAGCGCATGTTCTTCTTCTGGTATAAACCCGAAGAGAAACGCGCCATAACAGAAGAACTCCGCAAAATGGGTCGCCCCGACCTTGCGCAACGCCTCTTCCCCCGACTCTCCCACGCCCGCACTAACCACAAACCATAAATCACTCCGCCCACATCCTTCCCCCTAACGCGAATGCGTACTACCCCACGGTCGCAACCCACCCATGCACACCCGCCGCCTGCATCATCTCCTACAAATGTGAATGCGTATACCTCGCCGAAGGCGTACTAAAACCACACACAAGAAACTCGCAGTCGCACTAACCGCGAGGTGTAAAGACGTTGCCTGGAACGTCTTTACACTGTCTTGACCTTTCCTCTTGTCCTTAACGCGAATGCGTAATTTACACCCGCTGCCCCATTCCCTCAAGGCTTGCGCCAAAGGAGCACAGAATCTGTCTCATTCCCGATTTTTGTCATTTTTCGGGAATAGATTAACCTGCACTTCAAAACTCATAGGCCTTGAGTAACCCATGTACACCCGCACCCCTCTCCCCCTAACGTCGAAAGCCTCCTCCCCTTGCTTTTCTCACCACGACACGCTATCTTTACACAATCATCTATCAATATACGTGACCATGAACAATATGACGCCTATACTCGACTCTGAGCTCATCATTAACGCTGATGGCTCCATCTTCCACCTGCATATCAAACCCGGGCAACTTGCCGATAAGGTCATTCTCGTAGGCGACCCGGGACGAGTGGCTATGATCAAAGGCTTATTCGACACCATCGAGTGCGAGAACGCCAACCGCGAGTTTATCAGCGCAACCGGCACATATCATGGCAAACGCCTCACTGTCCTCTCCACTGGCATAGGTACCGATAACATCGACATAGTCATGACCGAGCTCGACGCCCTTGTCAACATCGACTTCAAGACGCGTACGCCCAAAGAAACCCATACCACCCTCGAGATAGTGCGCATAGGCACATCAGGATCCTTGCAGGCCGACCTGCCCGTCGACTCGTGGCTGCTCTCAGAGGCCGCCATAGGCTTCGACGGCGTGCTGAACTATTATGCGGGACGAAACAATGTGGCCGACCTCGACTTCGAGCATGCCTTCGAGAAACATGTCGACTGGAACCCGCTGCTCGCCAAGCCCTACGTCGTGAATGGCAATGCCGACGTTATAGGCCGACTCCGTAATGACCCGCGCATACACGTAGGCACTACCATATCCGCCCCAGGATTCTACGGCCCGCAGGGTAGGGTAGTGAGACTCCCTTTGGCCTCCCCAAATCTTAACGAGAAAATAACGTCGTTCTCCTATCAGGGACGACGCGTCACGAACTACGAGATGGAATGTTCCTGCATCTACGGACTGTCGCTCCTCCTTGGCCATAAGCCCGCCACGGTCTGCGCCATAATAGCCAACCGTCTGGCTGGGCAGTACTCGAAAGACTATAAACCCGTCGTCAAGGCTCTCGTAGAACACGTATTGAATAACCTGTAACACATCATGATAGACAATAAGCAAGACCTCATAAAAAGCAACCCCGTATGGGCGTTCTTTGACGAGATAACATGCATCCCTCGACCATCAAAGCACGAGGAGCAGATACGTGCTTACCTACGCAACTTCGCCGCGCAACGCCAATTCGCCGTCAAGGAGGACAAGGTGGGCGACATCCTCATGACCATCCCCGCCACCAAAGGATGCGAGGATAAGCAACCCCTGATTCTCCAAGCGCATGTCGACATGGTTTGCGAGCAGAACGAGGGACGCAATATGGACTTCTCGAAAGATCCTATCGACTACTTCATCAAAGACGGATGGGTGCGCGCGCACGGCACGACACTCGGCGCCGATGATGGACTTGGCGTAGCCCTCGCCCTGGCTATCGCCGACGGTGGCATGCGTGGCACGATACAGCACGGCCCCCTATACTGTCTCTTCACAGTCGACGAGGAGACAGGACTCACAGGCGCATATAATGTCACGGCCGACTTCCTGCCCGCCGCACGTCTCATAAACCTCGACTCAGAGGAGGAGGGACTGATATATATCGGCTGTGCTGGCGGATGCACCACACGTGCCTCGATACCTCTACAAACCACCTCTGCGCCCAATGGCATGATTGGAGTCAGTCTGAAACTCTCAGGTCTGCTCGGCGGTCATTCGGGCTCCGACATTAACCTCGACCGTGCCAACGCCAACAAACTCATGGCCCGATTCCTGCTCATAGCGCAAGAAAAATGCGGATTGCAAGTGGCCTCAATCAACGGCGGTAATCTCCACAACGCCATACCACGCGAGGCGACTGCTCTGTGCGCCGTGCCTCTTGCGCATAAGGAGGACATACGCGTGGAACTCAACTGCTTCATCGCCGATATGGAAGAGGAGTTCCGCAACGTCGAGCCATCCATCATCTTCAACCTCGAGACCACCGATGCCCCAGCCGCCGTCTTCACTCCCGACTTTCAGCGCACTGTCCTCAACGCCATCGTGGCTTGCCCGCATGGTGTCATCGAGATGTCGCACACCATGGACAACCTTGTCCAAACCTCCACTAACCTTGCCTCGGTACGCACTAACAGCTCGTCGGTCGATTTCCTGACATCGCAGCGCAGCTCTGTCGAGAGTGGCAAGGTCTTCGCACAGTCTATGGTGGCAGCCACATTCTCACTCGCCGGGGCGACTGTCGAAGAGGCCGAAGGCTATCCCAGTTGGACTCCTAACCCCGACTCGTCACTTGTCAGCATCGCCTGCCAGGCATACCGCGAACTGTTCAACGCCGAGGCGGAGGTGCTCGCCATACATGCCGGCCTCGAGTGTGGGTTATTCCTCGACAAGAAGAAAGGGCTCGACATGATCTCCATAGGCCCTACCTTGCGCGCCGTGCACTCACCCGACGAAGCTGTTGATATCGCCAGTGTCGACAAGTTCTGGGTCTTTATGCTCGACCTCCTAAAGCGAATGTAGATGAAGTACGTGCTTCTCGCATTGTTCGCAGCTGTCATAGCCTGTCTTCCCGCTTGCTCCGGGAAGGCAGGTTCTCCCACTCCTGTGCAAGACACACTTGTGGCCACTGTCGACTCGGTGAATATCCTCCCCCTCCTCAACGACACCGACGGCTCTATGGACAGCCTCTTCCGTGCCAAAGGTTATCTCTATGGACCCGACATTATCAACGCCTCACGTGCGGGCGATGTCAATGCCTCATACCTCCTTGCGCAGATGTACTCCTATGGCATAGTTGGTGCCACACCCGACAGGCGCAAGGCTTTCAAACTCTACATCTCCCTCGCCGATAGTGGCATCAACGAGGCTAAGGCCATGGCCGGCTATATGTACCTCTATGGTTATGGCATTGACGCCGACCCCACCAAGGGGCTCGACTTGATAACAGAGGCTGCCAACGACGGCAACGGTCTCGCCTACCTCTTCTTAGGTAACTTCTACTCCCAGGCCGACCCCTCCTCTCGCAACATCGCACTCGCCAAGGCTTGCTATATCGAGGCGGACGCTCTCGGCATCAGCGAGGCCACAATACTACTCCACAACATTGACAACGCTCATGCCAACTAACCCCTCCCTGCGTCTCCCCGCCGAGTGGGAGCCACACGCCTTCACGCAATTAACGTGGCCAAGTCTAAATTCCGACTGGGACTACATGATGGGGCAAGTCGAGGAGTGCTACATCAACATGGTCAAGGCTATTACCTCGTTCGAACCCCTGCTTATCGTGACGGACGATGTGGAGCGTGTGCGGCATATCCTCGGCGCGTCTCTTGCGTCACGTGTGCACCTCTTCGCATGCCCCATCAACGATACTTGGGCGCGCGACCATGCTTTCATCACACTCCTCTCCACAAATTCTCGCGCCACTCTTGCCGATTTCCAATTCAACGGCTGGGGGCTCAAATTCGCTGCCGATAAAGACAACCTCATCAATTCTCGGCTCTTCCATTCCATCCTCAACGACAACAACTACCAAGATTCGCTACGCACAGTTCTCGAGGGCGGCAGCATCGAGTCCGACGGTCATGGCACTATCCTCACCACCACCAACTGCCTCCTTGCTCCCAACCGCAACTGCTTCGCCTCTAAAGCCATGGCCGAGAACACACTCCTCCATGCGCTTCACGCCGACCGTATGCTGTGGGTCGACCATGGGCTGCTTCAAGGTGACGATACCGACGGTCATGTCGACACCCTTGTTCGCTTCGCCCCCAACGACTCTATCGTCTATGTAGCCCCTCCTGCCGATACCTCCGACACCCAATACCACTCCCTCCTCGCCATGCAAGACGACGTTCGTGCCTTGCGCACCGTCGACGGCAAACCCTACAACCTCATCCCTCTGCCCTCTGTGCCTCCTGTCTACGACCCTGACGACAACTCACGCCTCCCCGCCACATACGCCAACTTCTACTTCCTCAATGGCGGCATCCTCATGCCCACCTACAACGTCGCTACCGATGCCGAGGCTCTCGATGTCATGTCACAAGCCTTCCCCAACCTTAAAGTGATCCCCGTAGATTGCCGCGCCCTAATTCGTCAGCACGGCTCCCTGCATTGCTCCACCATGCAATACCCCGTCAACGTAAATCTCAACATATAGCATACCTACCACAACCATGTCACATATAGTCAAAGTCGGCATAGTCCAGCAGTCTGTCCTGACTCCCCTCGAGGATAACCTTCGCAAACTCGCCTACAACATCGAGGCTCTCGCCGCCAATGGCGCGCAGCTTGTTGTACTTCAGGAACTGCACAACACCCTTTACTTCTGTCAGACAGAGGACACCCGCATGTTCGACCTTGCCGAGACTATCCCCGGCCCTTCCACTCGCTTCTACTCTGCCCTCGCCAAGCAATACAACCTCGTCATTGTGACCTCACTCTTCGAGCGTCGCGCTGCCGGTCTCTACCACAACACTGCCGTAGTTTTCGATGTCGACGGCTCCATAGCTGGCACCTATCGCAAGATGCACATACCCGACGACCCCGGCTATTACGAGAAGTTCTACTTCACCCCGGGCGACCTTGGTTTCAACCCCATCGACACCTCCCTTGGCCGTCTGGGCGTCATGGTTTGCTGGGATCAGTGGTATCCCGAGGCTGCCCGTCTCATGGCGCTCGCAGGTGCCGAGATGCTCATCTACCCCACCGCCATAGGCTGGGATCTCGCCGACGACTCCGAAGAACGTCAACGGCAACTCGTGGCTTGGCAGACTGTCCAGCGCGGTCATGCCGTGGCCAATGGCATACCCGTAGTGACCGTCAATAGGGTAGGACATGAGCCTGACCCGTCGGGTGCGTCACAAGGTGCTTATTTCTGGGGAAACAGCTTCGTGGCAGGCCCTCAAGGTGAGCTTCTCTACCATGCTCCGGCGCAAGAGGAGGTCAACGTTGTAGTCGATGTCGACCTCGACCGCTCCGAGACAGTGCGACGTATATGGCCCTTCCTACGCGATAGGCGCATCGATAACTATAATGACATCACCAAACGCTTCCGTCTATAATATGAAACTATCTAAGATATTCTCTATCATTGCAATGGCATCCATCATCTCCGCCTGCGACAACAATGTGAACCCACTCCTCTCTAAGGAGTTCGACACACCTTTCAACCTCCCCCCATTCTCCCAAATCCAAAATAAGCACTATGTGCCAGCATTCGAAGCCGCAATACGCGAGTGCGACCAGACTATCGCCCTCATAACCCAAAACTCTGCCGAGCCTACTTTCGAGAACACCATAATCCCCCTCGACCGCTCTGGCCTCCATCTATCGCGCATATCCTATATCTTCTTCAACCTCCTCGAGACCGACGTCACCGACACCATGAATGTCATGGCCGAGACTATTCTCCCCATGCTCTCCGCCCATGCCGACGATGTCAACTTCAACGAGGCCCTGTTCGCTCGCGTCAAGCACGTCTACGACAACCGCTCCTCTACCAACCTCGACTCCGTGCAGCTGCGCGTCCTGTCTCTCTACTATAAGGACTTCATCCGCAATGGCGCGCTCCTCGATGCTAAAGACAAAAATCGTCTGCGCGACATCAACTCCCAGCTCTCACTCCTCTCCCATAATTTCGGCACTAACCTGCTCGCCGAGACTAACGACAGCTATAAACTCGTCATCGACTCCGTTGCCGACCTCGATGGTCTCCCCGATAATCTCATAGCTGCGGCCGCCGATAAGGCCAACGAGCTCGGCATGAAAGGCAAATGGGTCTTCACCCTCCACAACGCCTCCATCATGCCCTTCCTCCAATCCTCCTCCCGCCATGACCTCCGCAAGGCTCTCTTCGACGCCTATTGCCGACGTGGCCGTAACGGTGGCGAGCACGACAACCGCGATATAGTCCGCCAAATGGTCTCACTCCGTATCGAGAAAGCACAGCTCCTCGGCTATAAGACCTTCGCTCACTATGCCATCGAGGAGAATATGGCCGCCACACCCGAAGCCGCCGACTCACTCCTCACACAGCTTTGGGAACCCGCGCTGCGCAAAGCCAAATCTGAACTCGATGAGATCCGCCGCTTCGCCTATAAGACCGCCAAGGTCAAGGATATCGACGCATCCGACTGGCGCTACTGGGCCGAGCGTCTCCGTAAGGCCGAATATGATGTCGACGAGGCCGAGATATCACAATACTTTGAGCTTAACAACTGCCTCCAAGGCATGTTCTCCACAATCAACCGCCTCTACGGTGTCTCCTTCAAACGTGTCACCGATGCCCCACTCTACAATCCCGATGATAACGAGGTCTGGCAGATGCTCGACAACGACGGCTCAAGCCTTGGCGTAGTATATTTCGATTGGCATCCTCGTGCTACGAAGGGTGGGGGAGCATGGTGCACCGGCTTCCGCTATCCCCTCGACAACTTCGATGGTTCTCACACTCAGGGTCAAATATCCATCGTATGCAACTTCACTAAGGGCGCGGCAGGTCAGCCCGACCTCCTCACCTACGACGAGTACCTCACCATGTTCCACGAGTTCGGCCACGCCATACAAGCCCTCTTCACCCGTGGAAAATATGTACGCACCGCTGGCAACGTCCCTGGCGACTATGTCGAGATGCCCTCGCAAATCAACGAGAAGTGGGCTGCCGACCGCAACGTCATAAAATCCTTCGCGCGCCACTATCAGACCGGTGAGGTCATCCCCGACGCACTCCTTGACAAGATCGACCGTGCCGCCAACTTCTCTCAGGGCTTCGCCTCGACCGAGTTCCTCGCTGCGGCACTCCTCGATATGCGCTGGCACCTACTCACCGACAAGGACAACGTCCCCAATGTCGACGACTTCGAGTCACAGACACTCACCTCCATAGGTCTCATCTCCGAGATTGAGCCACGATACCACACCACCTACTTCTCCCACATCTTCGACGGTGGCTATGCCGCTGGCTACTACGTCTACGACTGGGCCGAGATGCTCGTCTGCGATGCTTTTGCCGCATTCAAGGACTCCAACGACATCTTCAACCCCGCCCTCGCCGCCTCCTTCCGCAAACACTGCCTCAGCGAGGTAGGCGATGGCGACCTCATGTCCCAATACGTCCTCTTCCGTCACGCACGCCCCAACATGATCTACCTTCTCCAATCCCGTGGCTTCCTCTCCCCCTCCAAACCCAAATCAACCCCCAAGAAGACCACTGCCGCTCCCACACCCACCCCAACAACAACCCTAAACACCAATCCACCTATGTGAGACGATGTCCACATCGTCTCCCTAACGCCGATGGTGTACCCCAAAACACCGAAAGCGTCTCCCAAATGCGAACGCATAATGTAGAGACGTCCGCACGCGGCGTCTCCCTTAACGCTGAAGGCGTATTTACTCACACGAGGAACCACAGTTGCGTAGAGATGATGTCCACATCGTCTCACATACTTCCTAACCCACCACCGCAACCTATAGTTGCGTAGAGACGAAGCCTGCTTCGTCTTAGGGTCGCCGCATGGCGCATAAAAAAACACACGAGAATCCCACGGTCAGTGTAAAGACGTTGCTTGGAACGTCTCACATACTTCTTAACCCACGCTCGCAACGTCCCTACACTATCCGCAACGTCCCTCATATCCCTAACACCGAATACGTCTCCCCCTAAATACGCAGGGTAGCCGAAGAGACACCACTCTCCCGCTACCCTACATCCCGCTCCTCCATTGGAGTCGGACATTTGGCCTATGCCAT
>CAVFBA010000051.1:0-10722 GCA_963620665.1 bacterium | reverse complement strand
AGGTGAGGGTGTGGGATGGGGGTGTGGAGGGGGTGAGGATGATTTTTTTTGGGTGTTGGTGTTGCGCGGATGTCATTTATATATAATTTTGCAGTGTACTATTAAGCCATAACACAAATACAGTCATCAATATGGCAATGATTGAGCTGAAGGATATAAACAAGACGTATAACAATGGGGCTCCACTTCATGTGCTGAAGGGGATAAATCTTAGCATAGATGAGGGGGAGTTTGTGTCGATTATGGGTGCGTCGGGGTCGGGCAAGTCGACGTTGCTGAATATACTGGGTATACTTGACAATTATGATAGTGGCGAGTATTGGCTTGCGGGGACGCTCGTTAAGGGTTTGTCGGAGACGAGGAGCGCGGAGTATAGGAACAAGTTTATTGGTTTTATTTTCCAGTCGTTCAACTTGATATCGTTTAAGAACGCGATGGAGAATGTGGCGCTGCCGTTGTTCTACCAGGGGGTGGGGCGGAAGCGGCGGAATATGCTGGCTATGGAGTATTTGGAGCGTCTGGGGTTGGCGGATTGGGCGGGTCATAATCCTAATGAGATGTCGGGTGGTCAGAAGCAGAGGGTTGCGATAGCTCGGGCGTTGATTACGAAGCCGAAGATTATATTGGCAGATGAGCCTACGGGTGCTCTTGACAGCAAGACGTCGGTGGAGGTGATGGAGTTGCTGAAGGATTTGCACAGGGATGAGGGTTTGACGATAGTGGTGGTGACGCATGAGAGCGGGGTGGCGAATCAGACGGATAAGATTATACATATCAAGGATGGTCTTATAGGGTCGATTGAGGATAACGTGAATCATGACGCGTCGCCGTTTGGCAGGGGCGGGTATATGAAATAGCAGGGAGATATGATGGACGTAATGCAAGAGGTATGGTCGGCGATAAGTCGGAACAAGTTGCGGACGGCGTTGACGGGTTTTGCCGTGGCGTGGGGGATATTTATCCTTATAGTGTTGTTGGGTGCGGGGAACGGGTTGATACATGCTTTTGAGGAGAACAGCAGTGCTGTTGCGCTTAACAGCGTCAAGGTGTATAGTGGTTGGACGGCTATTCCTTATGATGGTTTGGAGAAGGGGCGGATGATTTCGTTTAAGAATCGCGACCTTGAGCTTACGAAGCAGCGGTTTGCGGGGGTAGTGGGGGAGGTTAGCGCGAACCTTTACGCTAAGAGTCAGACGGTGAGTTATGGGCGGGAGTATATATCGGCTAGTCTATGCGGTTATATGCCTGCTAGGAAGTTGATAGACGGGGCGAAGATAGTCGAGGGGCGTTATATTAATGAGTTGGATATGGAGCAGATGAGGAAGGTTGCGGTCATTACGGATAAGTCGTCGGAGGTGTTGTTCAAGGGAGAGGATCCGATAGGGAAGTTCATAGACGTTGGGCATGTGGCGTTCAAGGTGGTGGGTGTGGCTGAGGCGGATCGTAATTCGGCGAGTCATGAAGTGACGGTGCCGTTCACGACGTTGCAGATAATATATGATTTGGGTGATGAGTTTGACAGTTATGCGATGACGGTGAATAATTTGAGCAGTGAGGCGGAGAATGACAGGTTCACGGGGGAGTTGCGTGATATGCTTGCTGAGTTGCATCGATTCTCGCCTGATGATGATGGCGCGGTGTATGTGTGGAGTCAGTTTAAGAACTATTTGCGGACGCTTACGGCGATGAATCTTTTGACTACGGCGTTGTGGGTTATAGGGATATTCACGCTTATAAGTGGCGTGGTTGGGGTGTCGAACATCATGCTGATTACGGTTAAGGAGCGTACTCGTGAGTTTGGGATACGTAAGGCGTTGGGTGCGCGGCCGAGGCAGATATTGGTGTTGGTGATGGTGGAGAGCATAGTTATCACGACGTTCTTTGGGTATATAGGCATGGTTGTGGGTGTAGGGGTGACGGAGTTGGCGTCGTCGATACTTGAGGTGTCGATGTCGGATAGTTCGGTATTTACTAATCCTACGGTGGATTTGTCGACGGCGTCCAGTGCGACGCTCACGCTTATCGTGGCTGGCACGGTTGCGGGTTTCATACCGGCGCGGAGGGCGGTCAGTATACGTCCGATAGAGGCGCTCAGGGCCGATTAACAGCATCATATTAGAGATTATGAGAATAGACAGAGATTCTATCGAGGAGATATTTTCGACCTTGACACATAACAAGTCGCGGAGTTTGTTGACGGCATTTGGGGTGTTTTGGGGGATATTCATGCTTGTGGCGTTGGTTGGAGGAGGGAATGGGTTGAAGGACATGATGATGACGAATTTTGAGGGGTTTGCCACGAACTCGTGTTTGATTATGCCATCGCAGACGAGTGAGGCGTATAAGGGGTTTCGCAAGGGGAGGCGTTGGGTGATGGACACGGATGATTTGGTGCGATTGCGTGCGGTTGAGGGAGTGGACATTGCCACGTCGATGTCGGCACATTGGGGGGTCACGGTGTATCATGGGGAGATGAAGTATGACTCGTCGATTAAGGGTTTGGAGCCGTGTTATGCTGCTATTGAGAGTCCGGACTTGGTGTATGGGAGGTATCTTGATGAGATTGACTTGCGTGATCATAGGAAGGTGTGCGTGTTGGGCAACGAGGTACATGAGGCGTTGTATGGGCGCGGAGTTGATCCATGTGGGACGTATGTGCGTGCGGATGGGATTTATTATCTTGTGATAGGCGTTATAAACTCGTTGTCGACGATACAGCTCTATGGTCGTGGTTCGCAGCAGGTGATAGTGCCGTCGACGACATTTGCGTCGGTGTATAATCAGGGGAAGTGTATTGAGCTTGCGGCGTTGACGGTCAAGGAGGGGTATAAGGTGGCGGATATCAAGCCAGCGATAGAGTCGACGCTTAAGGAGGCGCACTATATATCGCCTACTGATCCGCAGGCAGTATGGATGTTTGACGCTGACTCGATGTTCTCGATAGTGGACAATGTATTCTTGGGTATTAACGCCCTTATCTTTCTTGTTGGCGCGGGGACTTTGTTGGCAGGCATTATTGGTGTGTCGAACATCATGATGGTGACGGTCAGGGAGCGTACTACGGAGATTGGGATACGTCGGGCGATAGGCGCACGTCCGGCGGATATATTGCAGCAGATACTTGCGGAGAGCGTCATACTGACCATTGTGGCGGGTATGGCGGGCATATCGGCAGGCGTTGGGTTGCTGTCGGTGGTAGAGGATATAGCGTCGGTGGTAGCGGGTCGTGCTTACGCTTTTCAGGTGTCGTTCAGTGGTGCGCTTATCATGCTGGGTACGATTATAGCGTTGGGGATGGTGGCGGGACTTGCTCCGGCGTATCGAGCCATGGCTATTAAGCCTGTGGACGCTATGCGTGATGAATAAGATATATGGTTAAGCCACATTAGATTAGATAAAACAACATCTCTCAAAACAGAACACATAACCATGAAAAAGTTTTTCAAGATACTCCTTGCGGTCGTAGTTGTCGCCTTGTTTATTGGGACGTTCTTCTTTCTATATCAGAAGTCGCAGCCCAAGACCCTCACGTATGTCACGGAGGAGGCTGTGTTAAGCTCGCTTGAGCAGACGACCGTTGCCACGGGTAAGATTGAGCCACGTGATGAGATTTCTATCAAGCCGCAGATTTCGGGCATCATAGCTGAGCTCTATAAGGAGGAGGGTCAGACGGTGCGTGCGGGCGAGGTCATAGCCAAGGTGAAGGTCATACCGGAGATGGCGTCGCTCAACTCGGCACAGAGTCGTGTGCGCCTTGCTGAGATCACCTTGAAGCAGGCGCAGACGGACTTTGAGCGCATGGAGAAGCTATACACGCAGAAGCTTGTCAGTGCGGAGGAGTATGAGAAGTCGGAGGTGGCGTTGCGTCAGGCGGAGGAGGAGAAGCTTGCCGCGGATGACAACCTCGACATTGTGAAGGAGGGTATATCGAAGAGCAACGCGTCGCTCAGTTCGACCTTTATCCGCTCGACCATCACTGGACTTATACTTGAGATACCAATCAAGGTTGGCAACTCGGTCATCATGAGCAACACATTCAATGATGGCACAACCATCGCCACTGTGGCGGATATGTCGGATATGATATTCAAGGGTAAAATAGACGAGACGGAGGTAGGGCGTATACATGAGGGGATGCCGGTGAAGATCAGCTTGGGGGCGATACAGAACCTGACACTTGACGCCACGTTGGAATATATCTCGCCTAAGGGAGTGGAGGATAATGGTGCTAACCAGTTTGAGATTAAGGCGGCGATAAACGTGCCTGACAGCGTCACGTTGCGCTCGGGTTATAGCGCAAACGCAACGATAGTGCTCAAGCAGGCGAAAGACGTGGTAGTGATACCGGAGTCGACGATAGAGTTCTCTGGCGACTCGTCGTTCGTCTATGTTCTTACTGACACTGTGCCTACGCAGGAGTATGACCGTCGTGCCGTATCGCTTGGCATGAGCAATGGCATACTCATAGAGGTCACCGGAGGGCTTAAGGCTGGTGACATTGTCCGTGGTCAACTACAATAACCCATAATTTGGAACAGTGATGAAACTCAAGATAGTAACAGTCATGCTCTCTTTGTGCGCCAGTGTCTCCCTTATGGCGCAGTCTGAGCCGTGGAGTCTGCGTCGGTGTGTGGACTATGCCATTGAGCATAATATAGAGATCAGGCGGCGTGAGATAACCAAAGAGCAGCGCGAGAATGACCTTTCGACGGCTCGTGGGTCGTATCTGCCTACTGTGGGGGCGTATGTCAACCAGAACTTTGACTTTGGTCGCGGGTTGACGATCAACAACACGTATGAGAACAAGAACACCCGCAACACAAGTATGGGTATTCAGGCCAATATGACACTCTTTAACGGGCTTCAGACGGTCAATAATGTCCGTGAGTCGCGTTTGAATCTTCAGGCGGCGACAGAAGATCTCCAGGCGGCCAAGGAGGATATTGGCATCAACGTGGCGCAGGCGTATCTCCAGGTGCTCACGTCGCGTGAGATAGCGGACAAGGCGCATGAGCAGGTGGCATTGAGCATCCAGCAGTTGGAGCGTAAGGAGCATTTGCTAAGCAATGGGAAGGCGTCGGAGTCGGAGGTTTATGCTGCCCGCTCGCTTGTGGCGCAGGATGAGATGACGGCGGTCAAGGCCGATGGGGACTATCAGCTTGCGTTACTTGAGCTGTCGCAGCTACTTGAGCTAACGTCGCCTGACTCGCTTAGCGTGGCACAGCCTGACACGTTTGCCCTTGTGGCGCCACTTCCTACGCCTGACGAGGTATATAATGACGCACTGACTAATAAGGCCACTATACGAGCTGCGCAGGTGCGAGCAGAGTCGGCGGAGCGTAGGATATCGACCGCCAAGGGAGCGTATTGCCCTACGTTGAGTCTTTCGGCTGGTATTGGGACGGGATATTACGCTGTGGCGGGTCAGGAGGGTGATTCTTTTGGAGACCAGTTCTCGAACAATATGGACAAGTCGATATTCTTGTCGCTCTCGATACCCATCTTCAACCGGTTTGCCTCGCGGAACAACATACGATCTGCCAAGATGTCGTATAGCTCGTCGGTTATTGATCTTGAGAGCGCACGTAAGACGCTCTATAAGGAGATACAGCAGGCGTATTATAACGCTGTGGCAGCCAGGTCGACATATCAGAGCAGCGTCACAGCGGCTGAGAGTGCCGATGCGGCGTTTCGTCTTGCTGACGCCAAATATGCGGCAGGGCTTTTCTCGGCCACGGACTATGCTGAGGCTCGTACGAACAGGCTGACCGCCCTTGCCAATAGGATACAGTACAAGTATGACTTGATATTCCGGGTCAAGATACTTGAATTCTATCGCGGTGCCCTTATGGAGTAACGCGGCCCTGCGCCATTCAATAGACAACAACACATAAGATTCTTCAGATCCCGCTATGCTGTATTCTTCATGATCTGGCGGTTCATTTGACTCCGCCATCTGATTTATAATTACAGTGGTTTTAGTGAGCACGCCATGCAGTGATTGCAGGCGTGTTTTTCTGTATGGAGCACTCCCCCACCCTCTTAATTTTCAGTGGCGACTGCTACTTTATTCCGCCCCTAATCACTACATTTGCATTATCATGGCACTTCAAAGCAAACACATCACGATTATTGCCGCAGCACTCGGCATTGTCGTCATAGCACTTATAGTACTCCTGGTCCGCAGTAACAGTCAGATGGAAGAGATGACGCAGGTGTTCTCGGAAGAGAGGCAACAGCTCGTCACCGACTATCAAGACCTCTCCGTGGCGTACGAGGAGGTGCATTCGGACAATGACTCGCTTGACAACCTTGTTAATGAGCAGCGGGCGCGTGTGGAGCAGCTTACTGAGGAGCTTAAGACGCTCAAGGCATCGAACGCCCGGCGCATACAGGAGCTTAAGGGTGAGCTTGCCACGCTTCGCACCGTCATGCGCAGCTTCATCACGCAGATAGACTCTCTCAACGCATCGAACAACGCGTTGAGGCGGGAGAATAAGGACATTAAGGGGAAACTTGCCGACGTAAACCGTGAGCGTGCCACGCTACAAGAGCGTAATGAGACCCTCACGGAGAAGGTCAATGTGGCAGCACGCCTTGAGGCTAAGGGGATAACGGTGACGGCGCTCAATGATAGAGACCGTGAGACGTCGCGGTTGGGCAAGATTGCCAAGATCAGGGTGGCGTTCACCATAGCCAAGAATGTATCGGCACAGGTGGGTATGACCGACATATATTTGCGCATTGTACGTCCTGATGGGGAGTTGCTGTTTCACTCCAAGTCGGACACATTCCAGTTTGAGGACTCACATATCAACTACTCTGCGCACCGTCAGGTGGAATATGGGGGGGAAGACACAACGACGTTCGTGGTATACAATGTTGAGATGGGCGACCTTATGCCTGGGGATTATGAGGCGGAGCTTTTTGCCAACGGCAGCGCGATAGGCTCGGCACGCTTCTGTATCGACAAGTAGTCCTTGCTCTTTCTTGGCACGACATAATAATAGCGGGTCGATCGGATAAGACTGACCCGCTATTTTGTTGTATGCCTGACTATAAGGAGATCACGCCTTTGACTGCGCAGGCGGCTTTGGTCACCGTCATTACCGCGTCGGCCGACTCCATCAGCGCAACGCACGTGATGCAGGTGTAGCGTCCGTTCTTGCTTTCGGAGAAGCGAGGTTCGGCGGAAGAGGGCAGTATCTCGAGGACGGCGTCGATCGTGTTGCGGTCGGATGGCATGATGAACTTGAACATGTAGGTCTGTGGCCATTTGAGTTTACGCAGTTGCTCGTGCAACCGTCGTTCTTGCTCTGCTATATCTTGTGCCATTTAATTCATGCGTATTATCTCGCCCGTCAGGTCGCTGACCACGACTGTGTCGCACTCGGTGGTGAAGGGATGTGGGGCGAGGAACATCACTTCGCGGCTATTAGCGAAGATTATCTCTTGGAACTTCTCGAACCGTCCGCCGTTGTTCAGGCTGGAGTATTTCCAGTCGTACTCGCCGTTTTTCAGTTTCAGTTTACCCACGAAGCCGAAGGATGCGATATAAGCGAACTGACCTTTGATTAGGGGTCGGCCCATGGCTATGCCAGTGACGTCGCTTGACCATAGTGTTTTGCGAGTGGATAGGTCGATTCTCTTGGCGAAACTTGCCGATCCGTCGTTGGTGGTGTCGGTGTAGAACAGGAAGATGCTTGTTCCTTTTTGTGCGAAATATAGGGTCTCTATTCGTCCCTCGTTGCCTATTGCGAATGCCAGTGTGCCATTGGGTCCATAGGTTTTGCCGTCGGACGCCACTTTGTATTGTTGGTTGTCGATGTATATGACAAGGGTGTCGGGGTCGGGCCATGACGTATAACGCGCCTCCATAGCCGCGAACTCGCCGCTGTCGTCGACGAAGGGGACGATTCCCGAGATGTCGGACTTTTCCTTGTCTGCGCTATGGTGGCATGAGGTCAATGTCAATGCCACCATCAGAGCCGACACTATACTCGCTATACGCCGCATAATTGTTATCGCAATATCATCTGCTCCTTGACGAGGTTGGCCGTGTCGGAGTCGGTCAGCAACTCGAGGAGTTTGAGTCCGAATTTGAAGTCTGCTCCGGGGCCGATAGCGGTGATTATTTTACCGTCTACGACCACGTCCTCGCCAGTAGTCACGGCGCCATCGAGTTCTTTCTCGAAGCCTGGGTAGCACGTGGCACGTTTGCCTTTGAGGAGGCCGAGTTTGCCGAGAACCATTGGTGCGGCGCATATAGCGGCGATGTATTTGCCATCCTCGTTGGCTCTTTTCAGTTCTTCGGCCACCTTCTCGGAGTCGGCGAGATTGAGTGCGCCAGGCATTCCACCGGGCAATATGATGAGGTCATGAGTCCAAAGGCCTTCACTTATTGTCTGATTGGCGGTAATCATCGCCCTATGGCTGCCAAAGACTAAACAAGTGTTGGATATAGAGACCAGTTGTACATCTACGCCGCCGCGTTTCAATATGTCGTATGGCACGAGGGCTTCAGTCTCTTCGAACCCATTTGCCAACAAGATATATGCCTTTCTTAACACCGCTGCCATATTCTTCGTTGTTTAATGTTTATTGCAAAAATAGTAAAAATAGCATCTTCTGTTTTCTCTTTCATTACATTACTATACAACCTTAGTTGTCGAAATATATCACGATGTCGTATTCGCCTGGCACGTTCATGCCCTTCTCTCGTGCTGGCACCCATTGCCATTCGTTGCGTGGAATCCTATCGGCGGCCTTTTCTACGGCCTTGGCGAAATGTGGTGAGGAGGATTTCTTAATCTTGTAGCCAGTCATTCGGCCCTTGGCATTGACGGATATAGTGAGTGTCACGTCGCCACCGTGCTTATTGTCGGCCTCTATCTCGGGGTAGAACACGTTGGCCATGATGAAGTAGTATGGCACGACGGGGCTGCCAAGGAATATGCAGGGGTTGGTTTGTTTGTCGTATTTATGGCCCTCGTGTTGGAGGACGTAGAGTGGCTTGCTGGTGTTGAAGTCGTATCGGAGTTCGAGCATATCACGGTAGTTTCTGTATTCCCATTTGCCCACTTTCTTGCCTTTGTCGTAGCGGCCTTTCTCGACCACCTTGCCTTTATACTCCATTGTGTATGCGCCATGGCGAACCTTCTGGCCTTGCGCCGTGGTGGTGCTATCGACCTTCTCTTTGAAATAGATGCCCCATAGTTCTCGTGACCTTTCCTCGACATAGCGGGCTATCTCCTCTTTGGTTTGGGCAATAGTGTTGATAGCGCCCCATGTCAGCATTGAGATGATGATGCCGCAGAATAGTATATTGTTCTTCATGGTCTTCGTGTTGAGTAGAAAAAAAACGAGGGTCAGAGCAATCGCCCCAACCCTCGTTATATTACGCAAATAGCGTGCCTAATGTTCTCTATTTGGTGAAGCCGGCTTTGAGGCGGTTAATCTCCTCGTCGGTGAGGTAGCGCCAGTGGCCACGTGGGACATTGAGCTTTGTGAGGCCGCCGTAGTATACGCGGTCGAGCTTGACGACATCGTAGCCGAGGCTCTCGAACATACGGCGTACGACGCGGTTGCGTCCGGAGTGTATGACGATGCCGACTTGTGCGCGGTCGCGGCCGTCGACATAGCTGACCTCGTCGGCGTTGATGGGGCCGTCTTCGAGTTCAACACCCTTGACGAGCTTGTCGAGATCCTCTTCGGCGACGGGTTTGTCGAGGAATACGTGGTAAATCTTGCGGACCTCGTACTTGGGGTGCATGAGCTTCTCGGCCATGTCGCCATCGTTGGTGAGGAGGAGGATGCCGGTGGTGTTGCGGTCGAGACGCCCTACGGGGTAGATGCGCTCTTGGCTTGCGTTGGCTACGATGTCCATGACGGTTCTGCGTCCTTCGGGGTCGTCGGTTGTGGTGACGCAATCCTTGGGCTTATTGAGGAGGACGTAGACCTTCTTTTCGGCTTTGAGCTGTTTGCCGTTGTACTCGACGTTGGCATCGGGAGAAACGGTTACGCCCATCTCGGTCACTACCTGTCCGTCGACCTTAATCTTGCCGGCCTTGATGAGTTCGTCGGCCTCACGGCGGCTGCATACGCCACTCATGGCGATGAAGCGGTTGAGGCGCAAGGTCTCGGGCATGGTCATCATGTCGGGGTCCTTGCCGTAGGCTTGATCCTCTTGCTCGTTGTCGAATATGCGGGAGTCTATCTTGTAGCGTGGGCCAACCATGTCGGGGTTAGCGACCTTCCATTGTGGGCGTGACTGTTGAGGGCGGCCTTGACGTTGAGGGCCACGGCCACCGCCGAAGCGTCCACCACGGTCGCCACCGAAGCGTCCACCACGTCCGCCACGGTCGCCGCCGAAGCGTGGGCGGAAGGAACGTTCGCCCTGGTCGTCGTTGTAGCGTGGGCGGAAAGGACGGCGCTCACCCTGGTCGTCGCTGTTGTAGCGGGGACGGAAAGGACGGTCGTTCTGCTGCTCGTCGTAGCGGGGGCGGAAAGGACGGCGCTCGCCCTGGTCGTCGCTGTTGTAGCGGGGACGGAAAGGACGGTCGTTCTGCTGCTCGTCGTAGCGTGGGCGGAAAGGACGGCGCTCACCCTGGTCGTCGCTGTTATAGCGGGGACGGTAGGGACGGTCGTTCTGCTGCTCGTCGTAGCGGGGGCGGAAGGGACGGCGCTCGCCCTGGTCGTCGCTGTTGTAGCGGGGACGGTAGG
>CAVFBA010000050.1:0-12854 GCA_963620665.1 bacterium | reverse complement strand
TAGGAAGTATGTGAGACGCCGCGGGCGGACGTCTCTACATTACGCGTTCGCGTTTGGGGGTACGCCTCGTTTGGGGTTGGGGGGAGGGTGGGGTTAGTCGTGGAGGAGTGAGAGGCATTTTTGGATGTCGTTGGAGGGTCGGATTATGGCGCGGGCTTGGTTTCCTTGCTGGAGTGCGTACATGTAGTCGACGGAGATGTTGTTGTCGGCGAGTTTGGCCATGAGCCCGGCGAGGGCGCCGGTTTTGTTTGGGCAGACGATGCTGAGGACGTCGGTGACGATTGTGGCGAAGCCGGCGTCTTTGAGTACGGTTTGCGCTTTGTCGATGTCGGAGACGACGATTCGTAGGACTCCGAACTCGATCATGTCGGCGGTGGAGAATGCGAGGATGTCGATGCCGGCGTTGGCGAGAGCGCATGTGACTTCTTTGGATCGTCCGGCTCGGTTTTCGAGGAATACGGAGAGTTGTTTGATGATCATGGTGTGTGGGTGTTAGGGTTGTTATTTGAGGACACGTTTGTCGATGACGCGGTTGGATTTGCCTTGGCTTCGCTCGATGGAGCCTGGCTCGACGAGTTGGATGTTGGCGTTGATGGAGAGTACGCTTTTCATTTTGTCGTGGAGTTGTTTTTTCAGGGCGATCATGTCGGCGAGGTTGTCGGAGTAGAATCCTTCTTTGACTTCGACGAGGACGTCGAGGGTGTCGAGGTTGTCTTTTCGGTCGACGATGAGTTGGTATTGTGGTTCGAAGGCTTGGAGGTCGAGTATGACGCTTTCTATTTGCGAGGGGAAGACGTTTATGCCTCGTATGATGAGCATGTCGTCGCTACGGCCCATGATGGGCGCGATTTTGACGGATGTGCGTCCGCAGGGGCATGTGGAGTGTTGGAGCGAGGTGAGGTCGCGTGTGCGGTAGCGGATGAGTGGTATTCCTTCTTTGGTGAGTGTAGTTATGACGAGTTCTCCTTTTTGGCCGTCGGGGAGGACTTCGAGTGTTTGCGGGTCGATTATTTCGGGGTAGAAGTGGTCTTCGTTGAAGTGTGAGCCGCATTGGCATTCGCACTCGTATGCCACGCCGGGTCCCATTATCTCGCTCAGTCCGTACATGTTGTAGGCTTTGATGTGCATGTTGGATTCGATTTCGCGTCGCATGTTTTCTGTCCAGGGTTCTCCTCCGAAGCATCCGATGCGTAGCGCGAATTCGTCCATGGAGTAGCCGAGTTTTTTGATTGTCTCGAATAGGTGTAGGGCGTAGGAGGGGGTGCAGGCGAGGACGGTGACTTGGAGGTCGCGTAGTAGCCTGATGTGTTTTTCGGTGTTGCCGGTGGAGGTTGGCAGCACGGTGGCGCCGAGGTGCTGCGCGCCGTCGTGGAAGCCGAGGCCGCCGGTGAAGAGTCCATATCCGTAGGCGACGCTCACGGTGTCGGTGTTGCGTACTCCCCAGGCGTAGAGGCTGCGCGCGATGCATTCGGACCATACGGCGAGGTCTTTGCGTGTGTAGCCTACGATGGTGGGTTTGCCTGTTGTTCCGCTTGAGGCGTGGATTCGGATTATTTCGGAGCGTGGCGCGGCGAAGAGTGCTGTTGGGTAGTTGTCCCTCATGTCTTGCTTTGTTGTGAAGGGTAGTCGCCGGATGTCGTCGATTGAGGTGATGTCGGAGGGGAGGATGTCCATTTCCTGGAGGCGTTGGCGGTAGAAGGGTACGTTGTGGTAGAGTCTTTCTACGAGTTTTTGTAGGCGAGCTCCTTGGAGCTGTCGGCGTGATTGAGGGTCCATGCCCTCTTTGGTTTTATTCCACATGTGAGTGAAGGGTTATCAGAGGTTTAGATGTTGGTGTGATGGTCTTTGTTGAATTGCTGGAGACGTTGGTTGAGGGTGTCGTATTGTTCGGGGTTGACGAAGGAGACGCAGACCCGCAGGCCTTGCTCGTGTGAGCCTGTTGTGTCGAGGCTGATGATGCTGATGCCGTAGTAGAGTAGTTCTTCCATGAGTTGCGCGCCGGGCATGTTGTGGTATCCGACGGTGAAGTAGAAGCCGTTGGCCAGTGGTTCGCCCATGTCGTCGGCGTAGACGAGGTGGAATCCGTTGTTGAGGAAGATGTTTTTTATGGCTTCGGCGCGTCGTCCGTACTCGTGCGCTGCGTCGAGGAAGTTGTATTTGCCGTTGGCGGCGGCGGAGAGCATGGCTGCGAGGGCGTATTGCGCTGAGTGCGCGGTGCCGCTGGAGAGGCAGTAGAGTATGCGGTTGACGAATACGGAGCCGAAGTTGGGCACTCCGTAGCGTGCGGCGAGGTCTTGGTATTGTCGGTCGAACTGCGCGGAGCTCATTATGGCGACGCCGATGCGTTGTCCGGCATAGCTGAAGGCTTTGGAGCCGGAGATGAGCATTACGAAGCGGTCGGTGTATTTGGCGACGGAGGGTTGGAAGGGTGGGGTGCCTGGGTGGCTGATGTCTTTGCGGAAGTCCATGCCGAAGTAGGCGAGGTCTTCGACGATGAGGGTGTCGTATTTGTCGGCGAGGGCGGCGATGCCTTGGATTTCGTTGTCGGTCAGGCATGTCCACGAGGGGTTGTTTGGGTTGGCGAAGAGCATGGCGGCGATGTTGCCTTGTTTGAGGAATTCTTCGACTTTGGCGAGGAGGGCGGAGCCTCGGGTGTGGTGGATGTCGAACGCGGCATGTTTGAGTCCGATGATGTCGAGTTGCGTTTTTTGGACGGGGAATCCTGGGTCTATGAAGAGGACGGTGTCGCGCTGCGGGGTGGCGTGTGAGATGGTCATGAATGTGGCGTATGCTCCTTGCATGGAGCCGCACACGGGGATGCAGCACCGTGGTTCGACTGTGGCGTTGGTGAAGGCTTTGACGAAGTGTGCGGCGGCGTTTTTGAGCGCGGGCAGTCCGTCGAGCATGGGGTATCGTGCGGCGCATCCGTTTTGGAGTGCTTGGATTTCGGCGGCGGTGCCGATGGCGTCGGGTGGCAGTCCTGGCACGCCCATTTCCATGCGGACGTATTTGAGTCCTGTGTCGGCTTCGACTTTGTTGGCTACGCTGACTATCTCGCGGATGTTGGCTTTGGCGAAGTTGGCGAGGTGCAGTGAGTTTTTGGCTTTGTCGACTATGTCGCGGGGCATGGGGGTGTTGTTCATTTTTTTGCGCCCTCCTTGGCGCCGAGCTGTAGCGCGTTGATATTGCTGTTGACGATTTGTTCGCCTTTGGAGGAGAAGATGTGTCGGACGCTGTCGGAGAGGGTGTCGGCGTCGAGTTCGAGGATATGTGACGCGGCGCCGAGGAGTACCATGTTTGTGGCTCGCGGGGTGCCGTTGTTTTTGGCTATTTGGTCGGCGTCGATGATTATGGCGTTGCCGAAGGAGTTTAGTTCGGTGGTGATTTTGTTGATGTCGGGGTAGTTGGGGATGTTGATGAGTGGTTGCGCGGCGGTGACGATCCATCCGTCGGGTCGCAGGCTTGCTTTGTAGCGCAGTGCTTCCATGGGTTCCATGGCGATTACGATGTCGGCGGCGCCTTGCGGGATGAGGTCGGAGGCTATGGGGGCGTCGGAGATGCGGAGGTGGCTGTGGACGTCGCCACCTCGTTGGCTCATGCCGTGTACTTCGGCTTGTTTGATGAACATGCCTCGTGACATTGCGGCGTCGCCTATGATGGTGGCGATGGAGAGGATGCCTTGTCCGCCGACGCCGGAGAGTATGATGTTTTTTTTCATGTTAGTTGTTTGAGTCTTGTTGTTTGGCTTTTTGTTTGGCTTTGCGTGTGAGTGTCTGGATGCATTCGCGTCGTGGGATTATGACTGACAGGCCGTGGTAGTCGAGTTCTTGTTTGATGGTGTTGGCTATGTCTTCCATGTTTTTTGGCAGTGGCTCGACGACGAAGAGGTGGTTGCGGTCGAGTCCGAGTCCGAGGCAGATGGCTTCGTATTTGTTGAGGCCTGCGGAGTCTTGTCCGCCGGTCATGGCTGTTGTGAGGTTGTCGGAGATGATGACGGTCATGGGTGCGTTGGCGTTTATGGCGTCGAGGAGTCCGGTCATTCCTGAGTGCGTGAAGGTGGAGTCGCCGATCACGGCCACGACGTGTGTGATGCCTGCGTCGGCGGCGCCTTTGGCCATGGTTATGCTTGCTCCCATGTCGACGCAGCTGTTGAGGGTGCGGAATGGTGGGAGCGCGCCGAGGGTGTAGCATCCTATGTCGCCGAAGACCTTAGTGTCGGGGTAGGTGTTGCGGATGACGTTGTTGAGGGCGTCGTAGACGCTTCGGTGTCCACAGCCTTGGCATAGGGCTGGCGGGCGTGCGGCGACGTTGTTGCTTGGCTGGTGGAGGTGGTGCGGTTTGAGGCCGAGGGCGGCTCGGACGTTGTCGGGGTTGAGTTCGCCGGTTCGTGGGAGGTTGCCGGAGAGGCGTCCGAGGACTTGAGTGTCGGTGGGGAGGATGCCTCGCAGTTGTTCTTCGACGAAGGGTTGGCCGTCTTCGACTACGAGGAGTCGGTGGGTGTGTTGCGCCATTTGTCGGAGGGTGTCGACTGGGAGTGGGTATTGTTGTAGTTGGAGTAGTTCGTAGTCGGCTAGTTCGTTGATGTTCTCGAGGACGTAGTTGTAGGCTATTCCAGAGGCTATTATGCCGAGTTTAGGTGTTCCGTTGGTGGTCAGCCGGTTGAGGGGTGAGGTGTCGGCCAAGGTGACGAGTTGTGGTTGTTTGGCGGTCAGGGCGTTGTTTCGTTGTCGTGCTATGGCTGGCAGGAGGACCCAGTTGTCGTTGGCTGGGTTGATGGGGTTTTGTGGTTTGGGTTGCGTGTTGACGTTGACTACGGCGCGTGAGTGGGCCATGCGTGTGACGAGTCGGAGTAGGATTGGGAGTTTGAGTTTTTCGGACATGGTGAATGCGGTGTTCATCATGTCGTAGGCTTCTTGTTGGGAGGAGGGTTCGAGTATGGGGACCATGGCGAATTTGCCGTAGAAACGTGAGTCTTGCTCGTTTTGCGAGGAGTGCATGGAGGGGTCGTCGGCTGCTACTACGACGATGCCGCCGTTGACGCCGGTCATGGCGCTGTTGACGAAGGCGTCGGCGCATACGTTCATTCCGACGTGTTTCATGCAAACCATGGCTCGTTTGCCGGCGTAGGACATGCCGAGCGCGGCTTCCATGGCGGTTTTCTCGTTGGTGCACCATCGGCAGTGGACGTTGTTGTCGCGAGCGATGTTGGAGTCTTGTATGAATTCGGTAATTTCGGTTGAGGGTGTGCCTGGGTAGGCGTAAACTCCGCTAAGTCCGGCGTGCAGAGCGCCGAGGGCTACGGCGTGGTCGCCGAGTAGAAGTCTCCTCTGTTGTTGGCTCATTGTGTAGAAGGTTATGTGTGAAGGTGTGGTTTGGGGAGGTGTACAAAATTCACACTTATTTAATTAATATCAAAGCGTTGCGGGTGGATATTCAACGGGGGATTAAGAGGTTCGCGTTGTTGGGTAGGGGTTAAATGTGTAGATTCGCGTTGTGGGTGGGTGGATGTGTTTTTTGGAGATATTCGTAAGTTGCAGGTGGTGTGGAGGGTGTTTTAGGGTGGTGTTTTTTGGGGTGTCATGTAGGTGTCAGGTTGCTCCTTCCTTGCTCCTTTCTTGCTCCTAAGTAGCTTGTTGGGTGGAAATTGGAGTGGAGTGTGGTTTTTATGCGTATTGTATAATATTGAAGATACGTTAGGATATGCGGATAGCGTTGTTGCAGACGGATATATGCGTTGGTGATGTGGAGGGTAATCTGTGTCGTGCGGAGGGTATGATAAAGTCGCATGGAGGGGTGGATTTTTACGTATTGCCGGAGATGTTTGGTAGCGGGTTTGTGGAGAGTCCGACGGAGGGTGATGTGCGAGATGGGGAGCGTGTTGTGGGTTGGATGCGAGAGATGGCGGTCGGGGTGGGTGGCAGTATAGGCGGGTCGGTGTTGGTTGGGGAGCGTGGTCGGGTGTATAACAGGTTTGTGGTGGCGTATGGGGATGGTGCGGTTAGGGTGTCGGATAAGCGTCATTTGTTTTCGATGGGCGGTGAGGGGAGGTCGTATAGTGGGGGAGGGGGTCGGGTGGTGGTGACTATTGGTGGGGTGAGGTTTCTGTTGTTGGTGTGTTATGATTTGCGTTTTCCGGTGTGGAGCAGGCAGAGTGTGGATGTGGGGTATGACGCGATAGTGTATGTGGCTAATTGGCCGGCGAGTCGTATGATGTCGTGGGATACGTTGTTGCGGGCTCGTGCGATAGAGAATCAGTCGTATGTGGTGGGAGTGAACAGGGTGGGTAGCGCGGGGGGCATATCGTATGTTGGGCATAGTGTGGTGTATGACGCATGGGGGAATGAGGTGGTGAGGTGTGGGGATGGTGAGGTGTCGGTGGCAGAGGCGGAGTTGAGGTCGGAGAGTGTGGCGGAGGTGCGTCGTAAGTTTCCCGCATTGATGGATGCGGATGAGTTTTGTATAGTGTCTAAGCCTTGTTTTTGAGTTCGATGCGGAAGGTGGTGCCTTTGCCTATCTCGCTGTTGAGGACGTAGACTTTACCCTTGTGGTATTGTTCGATGATTCTTTTGGCGAGTGCGAGTCCTATGCCCCAGCCGTGTTTTTTTGTGGTGAAGCCGGTGTCGAAGATGTGTCGTCGGGTTGAAGCGGACATGCCTTTGCCGGTGTCGGAGATGTCTATCACCGCGTCTTCGTTCTTGCCGTGACGTAGGGTTACTCTGATTTCGCCGCCGTTGGTCTCCTTCATGGCGTCGGCGGCATTTTTACAGATGTTCTCTATTGCCCATTGGAGGAGGGTTGAGTCGTGGGGCATGATGATGTCCACGTCGTTGTCCCCGTCTTTTGTGTCGAGGATTACCTTGACATTTCGGGCAGTCCTGTGGTCTATGTATTCTATTGCCGCGCGTAGGTCTTTTACTATTGGGCCGTGTTCCAGGGGTTTGGTGTTGCCTAAGTGTGAGAATCTGTCGGATACGCTTTCTATGCGCTCAATATCTTTGCCTACGCTTGCCGCTACGGTCTTGGGGTCGTCGAAGCCTTCTGCGAGCAAGTCTCGCCAACCTTTCAGGCCTGTTATCGCCGTGCCGAGCTGATGTGCGGTCTCCATGGCAAGGCATTTCCATGCATTGTCGCGTTCCCTTCTTTGCTTGCGGCTGAACACGTAGTATGCTATCATCAGGAAGAATACAACAGCTGCGAATGGGGCAAGGCTGATGACGCCCAGGTATCTCGTCATGGCACTGTTGCCGTAGTAGACGGTCAGTCGTTCACCGTCAATCTCTATTGTCGTAGAGTCTCCACTTGCCTTGATTTCGTTCCATGCCTTAAGTTGCCTATTGTAATTTAGTGAGTCTTTGTCATTCTCGCCAATGTTGCGAAACACGAAGGTGTCACGTCCGTCCTTGTCCTGCCCTTTGCGATACATGATAGGCACGAACTCGTTACCTCTCGTCAACTCTAAGTAGAAGGTTGCCACAGTCGGGTCTTCGGTCTTAAAGAGGAAGTCTGTCGTCTTCACGAACGTTTTGGCCATGAACTCACTCTCCCTCTTTATCTCTTCGCTCATCTTCCAGCTATACCACACTACCGCCACCACTGCGGCCAAGCCCAGTAAAAGTCCCAAACTCGTAAGACCCCAATACTTCAGATCTTTCATGCTCGATGGTTTAAAAACGCCCCCGTGTAATCCAATACCAGAAGAACCTTACCGCTATCGGCACATGTCGAGCCACAGTCGACAACACCCCGAAATGTTCGCACATAATCATGAAACGCTCCCGCAATGCCGAAGGGATGTTCTGCTTCGTGACACCGCCATCCAAGAATCTCACCAACGTCAAACCTGTATTCACCGTACTGCGGCTCTTCTCCAATATCTTCAGACACCACTCATAATCTGCCGACAACCTATATCGGGTGTTATACATCGGGCAAAGAGTTCTCCGGGCCACGAACGCCTGATGACACACCAACATCCCGTCCCTGAAGCTATCCGCCGTAAGCACCTTTGGAGGGGTTAATCGCCTCTTCCCCACCTCACTCCCATCCATCTTCGTGATGACAGTGTCACCATAAAATACATCCGTATCCCTATCTCCCGCCTCAATCATACGACTCACAATGTCACTCTCCCTCAGCTCATCACCCGAATTCAAAAACCACACGTAATCTCCCGTCGCCATCTCTAAGCCCTTATTCATGGCGAAATACAGCCCATCATCAGGCTCCGACACGTACTTACTAACCGTCGCCACATGCCGACCCACAATCTCCATAGTCCCATCGGTCGACGCCCCATCAACGACAATGTACTCTATCGCTGCGTAATCCTGACATTCCACCGACGCTATCGTACGCTCCAACGTGCCGGCCGCGTTATATGTTATGGTGATGATGCTCACCGTAGGCTGCCTTTCACTTGACATTGCTCTGCAAAGCTCTTTCGTATACCTCAACGTAACGCTTGGCCACGACCTCCTCTCCAAACAACTGCTTCGCATGCTCCGCCACATACCCCCTCTGACGCTCATGGTTGAAGAACATCATCGAGTATATGCCATTAGCCAACGACAATGAGTTCTTCGCCTCTGCCAGAAACCCCGTCTTGCCATGCTCCACCATCTCAGGCACACCGCCTATACGGAATCCCACCACAGGCGTACCGCAAGCTTGGCTCTCGACAACAGTGTTCGGCAAATTATCCTGCAACGACGGCAATACGAACGTATCCGCTGCATTATACAACTTCACCAACGTCGACGTGTCACTAATGAAGTTCATCTCATGTATGTTGAACCCCTCGCCAATACCATATAGCTCACTGTCCATCCGGCCAAACACCACCAACTCTATCTGATGCGCTATCGCAGGGAAACTGTCCGATATAATCCTCAAAGCCTCAATCAAATACCTGAATCCTTTACGTATGTCGCCAACCTTAGCCGCACCAAACAACAGCAACTTCTTATCCACTGGCAACCCCAACTCCCGCCTGCACTCCACCTTGTCCAACGGTTTGAACACCTCCGTGTCTATCGGATTAGGTATGCTCACGCAATACTTCCTATGAAACAATGCGCTACTCTTAGCCAACGTGTCCAACCACTGACTGCAACTCACCACGCTCAAATTCATCTTCTCATACAGCACCCTCTTCCTACTGAAACCCTGCGACGATAAGTCCTTCCTGCTCGGATCACGCAGATACGGGCAAAACCCACAGTGCTCATTAAACTCCAAACACGTCCCCGCATAATGGCAACCACCCGTGAACGGCCACATGTCGTGCAGCGTCCACACAAACGGCTTGCCCAACGCCACCAACCGCTCAAGTCCTTCAAGCGACAAATATCCCTGGTTGATCCAATGCAAATGTATCACATCAGCCTCCCTGACAAGTGGATGACCCGACAAGTCCCTACCGTCACTCGCAATCGAGAAATTATAACGCATCGACCGATGACGCTCATGAGGCAATATCCGCAACCTCTCCTCCACGAAATGCACAAAGTCCACCCCCTGATCCCATCTGCTCTCACTCGTCGACGCAACCCCCGATATGCCACTGCGACCCTCCTCCACAAGAACCGACGACTCCACTCCACACCCGTTAAGTGCCTTATGTATCCTGCACACCGCCACTGCCGCCCCGCCACCAGCGTCCGTCTTATTTATGTGAACAACTTTCATAACCACAAAAATAACCTTTTCCAATCACAACCACACCCCCTCTACTCCACTACCGTGACCACTCCACGCCTCACTCCACTACCCCCACCACTCTCCCACGCCTCCACCACCACCACATACGACCTCGCCCTCACAACCACCCCATCCTCCCCACGACCATCCCACACCAACACCTCCCTGCCCGACCCAACCGCCCGATTACGCACCGGACGTGCCACCAACCTGCCCTCTCCATCATACACACTCATACTCACACCCGACACATCGCCCCCACTCCACACCCCCACCTCCAATACGCTCGGCAAACCCACGCCGTCCCCACGTGGACATATCACCTCACTACCCAGGCTCACACGCAACATCCCCGCGCCAACCACATCCCCATCCCTCGCCACGCTATTCCTGCCACCTGGCGTAGCGTAACCCGCCGACTCCAACGCCGATGTCCAGTTGCTCGCGTCATTCGACCCCCCAAGAACGTCAATCCTCTCCAACGACACGTCCTTATGCTCCTTCTGCAACGGATGATGCCACCCCTCCCTATACGCCACGCTATCCAGCACCACGCTATCCGCGTCCATAATCGCAACCACACCCTCCTTAGCCAGCACCGGGAACCTCCCACACTCCACCACAGCCCCCTCATCCTCCACCGTGAACAACCTGCTCACCGCCTCACCGTCCCTCGTCACGACAACATACCCCCCCGCCGCCATCAAATAACTACCCTCGCACAACCGCGCCGTACGCCTCCTCCCACTCTTCGCCCAATATGCCACAATCAACTCCCCAGCGTCCACCGACACACCCCCACCATTATAAACCTCCACAAAGTCCGCACGCCCCTCACTCGCCGTCGCCATAATCTCATTAATCACAACCCCCTGACCCTCCACCGACAATGAACACCAAAACAACATAAAAACAACACCAATAGACGATTTTATCACGCCAATTCCTACTTTTTCCATAATTTTGAACCCAAAACAACAACACAAACGCAAAGCCCACAGCCCCTTGCCACATCTGCAACGAGCACAAGCTTCGCAAATATAACCCTAATTACACATACCCCACACAATGAAAGTCGCTATCGTTGGCACAAGCGGTGCCGTAGGACAAGAATTCCTCCGTATTCTCGAACAGCGAAACTTCCCTCTCGACGAACTCGTCCTCTTCGGCTCCGAACGTAGCGCAGGACGGCAATACACCTTCCGAGGACAACAACTCACCGTCAAACAACTCCAGCACAACGACGACTTCAAGGACATCGACATCGTCCTCGCGTCAGCTGGCGCCGGCGTGTCCAAAGAGTTCGCTCCCGACATCACAAAATATGGCGCCGTCATGATCGACAACTCCAGCGCATTCCGCATGGACGACGACGTCCCCTTGGTAGTCCCCGAGTGCAACGCGGCCGACGCCCTCAACCGCCCTCGAGGCATTATCGCCAACCCCAACTGCACTACCATCATGATGGTAGTCGTGCTTCAACCCATCGAGCAACTCTCACACATCAAGAAAATACACATATCCAGCTACCAAAGCGCAAGCGGAGCAGGAGCGGCTGCCATGGCCGAGCTCCAACAACAATACAAAGAGCTCGTCGAGACCGGCGAAGCCAAGACCATCAACAAGTTCCCACACCAGCTCGCCTACAACGTCATCCCTCAAATCGACAAGATGACACCCAACGACTACACCAAGGAGGAAATGAAAATGTACAACGAGACACGCAAAATCATGCACTCCGACGTACGCACCTCCGCCACATGCGTCCGCGTATCCTCCCTCCGCTCCCACTCCGAGAGCGTCTGGATCGAGACCGAGAAACCTCTCTCCGTCGACCAAGTCCGCAACGCACTAACCAACGCCCCTGGAGTCACCCTCGTCGACGACCCGCAGAACTATGTCTACCCCATGCCCCTCGAGTCCGCAGGCAAAGACGACGTCTACGTCGGCCGTGTCCGCAAAGACCTCGCCGACGACAACGGCATCACCCTCTGGCTCACTGGCGACCAAATCCGCAAGGGCGCTGCCCTCAACGCCGTGCAAATAGCGGAATACCTCATCAAGGTCGGCAACATCAAATAACCTCGAGCCCCTTCCCCTTTCCATAGCCCCGCTGCCCTCCACGACAGCGGGGCTTCTTCTCCCTCCCCCGCCCCAGCCCACAAAACCGACCCCCAAAAAAGCCGCCATAATGCTCCTTGCATGCTCCCTGTATGCTCCCTGGATGCTCCAACGATGCTCCGCGGATGCTCCACAGATGCTCCGCGACACATTCCCGCTTCCTCGTCAAACAACAAATCCCATTTCCCGCCATTGTCAAACACCCAAAAACACCCCCATCCTCCAAAAATCACCCCATCCTCCCCCTCTCCCATCCCCCATTTTCCAACCGTAAGTGTGACGAATACCCCCTTCCCCCGACTTTCACGTTAATCCCCAAAAACAAACTGTTAAATCCCCGCCTCCACCATCTTTCACTCCTCTAACCCCCTATCCCACAACAAGATACCACAAACAAATATTTTTCCCCTCCCCCAACGCCGAAAGGCGTATCCTAAACGCGAATGCGTAATGTAGAGACGTCCGCCCGCGGCGTCTCCCCTAACGCCGAAGGCGTGCCACCCCGCACGAGCAACCCACGCCCGCTGTAACCCCATTGCCCGTAACGTTCCCCCCCCCAACGCGAATTCGTAATGCAAATCCCTCCTCCCCTCCCCACAACGCCGAAGGCGTGCTACCTCCTCACGCCCTCTCCCTTTCCATTTGTAACCCCCTCATCCCCAACGTCTTCACGCCCATATACCCCCCTCCTCTCCCGTTAAAAAACATAAAACCCCGCCCCTCCCCTTGCCAACGCCGAAAACTTCCCCTACCTTTGCACCCGCTTTCGAGAACGACCGGGCGGCGGGCGGACATCCCGCGAAAAAGATTTGGAAAGTTCGGCAGAACACCATAACTTCGCCTCTCGGTTCGCCACTCCAGACGGAGCGGGACGAAGCCACGCACATTGACATGTTGAGGTAGCACCAAGCAACGAGAGCGAGCCCCGCGAGGGGCGAGCAGGTACTCGGGTCTCGTAAAGAGACAAACAATAAAGTCATACAACGAAGAGTTTGATCCTGGCTCAGGATGAACGCTAGCGACAGGCCTAACAC
>CAVFBA010000049.1:0-13636 GCA_963620665.1 bacterium | reverse complement strand
CCCCCCCTATGACCCCAATCCCCGACAATATCACAAGAATTAAGCTTCCTTCCTTGCGTTTAATATCATTTAATTACCCCCCTAAATTCTTAATACATTTGCACATCTTCTTCTTTATCAAAAATTGACTGATTGCGACGGCAAGAGTGTAAGCAATGTTCAACTCTCCATCCCCAACTACCAACGCCCCTATAAATGGGGCGACCGCAACGTCAGCCAGCTACTTGATGATATTATCGAGGCAAAAAGAATCGGCAAGAAAAACTACCGGATTGGCACCCTCATTCTGCATCATCAACCAGAAAGTTATGACATTGTCGATGGGCAACAAAGAATTATAACATTCTCGCTGCTGCTCAAGGCGTTACATGTTGACTGCAATTTCCTTGAGCAAGAATTGGGCGATAATGATTTCAACAGGCGCAATATATCTAATAACTACAAGTTGCTTCAGCGCCGAATTATTCAGATGACAAACAACAAGGAGGATGAAACAGAAAAAAACAGTGCAAAGGAACTGGCTTCTTATGTGAAAGAGCACTGCGAGTTGGTCGTTGTCATAACCAGCGATTTGTCTGAGGCATTCCAGTTCTTTGACTCGCAAAATGCACGTGGCAAAGCCCTATATCCTCACGATTTGCTTAAAGCGTACCATCTCCGCGAGATGAGCGATGTGCCGGAATGCGAGACTGAGCAGATCGTCAACGAGTGGGAACAGATCCCTCAGAGCCGATTAGCTGAACTCTTAGAATATCTTTATCGCATCAAGCAATGGCTGAATGGCAACGATCCAGACCGTCTCAACGAGCAAAATCTCCACATATTCAAGGGCGTGACGATCTCAATGCGCACCCCATACGCCCAGTTCTACAAGGCCGCTTACTGCTATGCAAAGATGGTGAACGCATCCGCAATGCCATTTGTCACGGGATGTAGAAAGGTTACTCCTTTCCAATTTGAAGCTCCAATCATCGCAGGCAAGCCATTCTTTGAGTACACGTCGCATTACTATGCCTTGTTAGAAAACATTCGAGGCAACGACAAGAAGTGGTACTCCTGCGGCAGAGCCAACGAAATAATGCGAGCCATTGAATGTTATAATGATAGTACAGGTAAGATAGCCCGCTTGCTATTCGACTCATCCTTATTGCTCTATGAGGACAAATATTGTTCTGCGACAACCCCCTCTGAAGACGAGTTGGAGCATTTTGAGCAGTTTGTAGTCTACGCCTTCGTCTGGGCATACTCACTTAGGGCACAGTATAAGATCCTCAGCTGGGTGTCTGCAACAAATTATGTAATGGGAAAAACTAAGATAATAAACTCGTTCAACTTGTACAAGCTTATCGGTGAATGTGACACGCCTGCAACTCTGCTACGTGTTCTGTCTGCTAAGACTTTCTCCTTGAAACGCCCCGACCCGCAACAAGCAGACGGTGATCGATCAGGTTTTTGTGTGCTCCATAAGCCCTGTCAGGTTTTGTTCGAGAAATACGGCTTTTTAACAGATTAAGAAATGAAAGAATTAGAAGAATGCTCTGTGAGCCAAATCTATTGCGTGGGGAATGGTGAACCTGCCAAATTCAGGATCCCTATCTACCAGCGTAATTATGCCTGGGAACGAGACGAGATATGTACATTTATTCAGGATGTTTCCGACTCGATGCTCGCCCACCCTAAGTCTAACTACTACATTGGCACTCTCGTCACTTATAAGCGGGATGATAACATCTTCGAGGTTGTCGATGGTCAACAGCGCTTGACCACTATATACTTAATCCTCAAAGCTCTCGAAATAAACGAGGTGAAGAACGTGCTGACCTATTCCGCTCGTAAAGCGGCATCCTCCACGTTAGCCCACTTGTCAGATTCAAATGAGGAAGGTGACCAAGCAATCAAACAAGGGTATGCCATTGTACGCCAGGCTATTGATAATGTTAATGATAAAGACGGATTCAAGAATTACTTCTTGAACAACGTTCACCTTATACACTATCAAGTGCCAAAAGATGTCGATTTGAATCACTATTTCGAGGTGATGAACTCTCGCGGTGAACAACTTGAGAAACATGAGATAGTCAAAGCCAGGTTGCTGGGCAAACTCAAGGATGACAAAGATTCCATGGCAAGATTTAGCAGAATTTGGGAGGTTTGCACCAGCATGAACTGCTATGCTCAGCAAAAACTTGGCGGCGAAAAGGACGTTTTGTCCAATGAGGGGAGTTTTGTGCTGAAATCATTCGAATACTTCCCTGTCTCAGACATTGGCGGTGAAAAGGAAAAGAAATCTATATCTGATCTTTTGGATTCAGATGAGTCGCATAACAATGGGCAAAAAGACTCTGATTCAAATGACAAATTTCAACCTGTTATCGACTTTCCTAACTTGTTGCTAATAGCGCTCAAAATCACGAAGATCAGAGAGAATGGCAGCAACTCTGGTGTTGCTCTCGATGACAAGGAGCTTTTATCAGAGTTTGATAAAGCTAATCTTAGCACAGAAGGCGTAAAGAATTTCGCCTACAATCTGCTCAAGGCGAAATTCTATCTCGACAATTACATCGTGCATCGTCTAATTGGTGAAGATAGGGAACAAGGTAACCCGTGGAGGTTGCAACGATCTAAGAACGATGGTGAACTCGTAAATTTGACTGAAGACGATAATAAACAACAAGAGCTGGTACATCTGCTTTCAATGTTCGAAGTCACATTCAGCGCAAAACAGCGTAAAAACTATCTCCTCTATTGTTTGCTTCATCTCTTCGAGAACGACAACACAGACAACTACCTTTCGTTCTTGCGAAAATTGGCCGACAAGTATTTCTGTGATGTCTATTTGAATGAGGAGAAACTCGCTGAGAACAAACAGCCAAAGCCTAACAGTTTCGACGAAGTTGTGCTTCCAGACGGAAGACTGAATGTTGATTTGAATGACAAGGAGTGTGTCTTTGATAAGATTTACGAAATGGGATTCGCTAAGATACCTCTCTTCGTGTTCAATTACACTGACTATAAATTGTGGAGGAAATACGCAGATGATGTTAGAGGGGAAAAAAGCAACGAGAAGGAATTCTTCGACGATCTTGGTTGTGTAAATTTTGGGCTCTCCACTTTTAACGACTTCTACTTTTCTACTACACGCAAAAGCTTGGAACATTTCTTTCCGCAGGCAAATGTCGGCGAGGAAGGAACAACTGTTGAGAATATAAACTGTTTTGGCAACTTCGCCATGATAGGTTCTGACGCTAATAGTGCTGGTTCAAATTGGGAGCCTGCCCATAAGGTGAACATCTACTCCAGTGCGAAAACCAATAAAGTGAGTGTGGCTTCATTGAAATTCAGAATAATGCTCCAAATATGCCAAGACAGGGGGCAATGGAACCCCGACGACATGCAGACCCATCAAACTAAAATACTGAAAATCATAATGTCACATTCGTCAATATCTTAGAAAAGGCCTATGGACGCACGTGACTTGGCCTCACACGTGTTGCCTCTTGCGACTTTTGCCGAAGGACTCTATCCTTTCCGGTCAAATCTTTCCTGATGACGGCAATAAGATTCAACAGTCAGCGTTATTGACCACAACTAAAATATCATAACACACCATGCAAGACATAACGCCCAAGAGTAATCTCTTGCAACCACAACGATTCTTCACCGTCAACGGAGTAACCTTCGAGATGATCCCTGTCGAGGGCGGCACGTTCACCATGGGTGCCACACCCGAGCAAGGCGGTGATACTTATGATAGGGAAGAAACAGCGCACCGAGTAACCCTCAACGGCTACGCCATCGGCAAGCACGAGGTGACGCAAGCCCTGTGGCAGGCCGTCATGGGAGGCAACCCCTCGTATTTCAAGGGCGACAATCTTCCCGTAGAATGTGTCTCGTGGAACGACTGCCAGGAGTTCATAAACAAGCTGAACAGCATCACGGGCAGGAACTTCCGACTGCCCACGGAGGCTGAATGGGAGTTCGCGGCGAGGGGAGGCAAGAAAAGCAAGGGGTATAAATACAGCGGCAGCAATAACCTTGACGAAGTGGCATGGTACAACGAAAATAGCGGAGACCAAACCCACCCCGTTGGCATGAAGAAACCCAACGAGCTCGGCATCTACGACATGAGCGGCAACGTCTATGAGTGGTGCGCCGATTGGTATGGTGACTACTCATCCTCCCCCTCCACCAACCCCACTGGACCCATATCTGGGCACGACCGCGTGTTCCGTGGCGGCGGCTGGAACGACGACGCCTGGTTCTGCCGTGTCTCGAATCGCTACGCCACCCTCCCTGGCTTCTGGTACTACTCCTTGGGGATCCGTCTGGCTCTTCCCCAGCTTTAATTTCAGTCAAAGCAGGAGAGGCCAAATCAGAGAGTAGAAAGCAGGTCAAAGCGGGGTAGGGGGGAGACTCCCTGCCCCGCCTAATTTCTTTTGTCTACATTCAAAGGTTCAGGAACTCTCAGACAGCCCACCCCTAATCTCATGACGGCTCAAAGAGTTTTAGCGGGCGGCAATAAACACAAAACCCCCGTCCGCCTGGGCGAACGAGGATTCTTTGTAGCGGGGAGCCGACTCGAACGACTGACCTTTGGGTTATGAGCCCAACGAGCTGCCACTGCTCCACCCCGCAATATGTCATAACAATACCAACTATCTCAAGATAGGGCTTAACTTGTAGCGGGAAGCCGACTCGAACGACTGACCTTTGGGTTATGAGCCCAACGAGCTGCCACTGCTCCATCCCGCAATATCTCTTTACTCTCCCCTATCTCTCAATAGCACTGCAAAAGTAGTGTAATTCTATAACAACTCCAAGAAAAATCATGCAAATATCAACCGCGACACTAAATAAAACGCACCCCATCCCTTATTCAAGGATGAGGCGCATTCTTCTTATCTCTACGCAGCTCGCACTACTATATCCACTTCAACAG
The DNA here is from genome assembly GCA_963620665.1 of bacterium. Taxonomy (GTDB): domain Bacteria; phylum Bacteroidota; class Bacteroidia; order Bacteroidales; family Marinilabiliaceae; genus W3P20-009. The sequence continues at coordinate 8,697 of CAVFBA010000049.1, read as the reverse complement.
TGGGAAGTCCTGCTTGTTAGGCAGCAATGGGTTCGTCGGGAAAATACGCAACCCAAACCTGAACACGCCCGGATAGTTCAACGAAAGCGACACCTTATATGTCACCTGCGAGCCATTCCGCTCCACAACAGTGAACGGCTCTGCATGCACAACCTTCATGTTGCTCTCGTCATCACCGCTCGCAAATACCATCTCAAGACCCAAATCAATATCCGGGTCAACCTTGTCCAACGTCACGGCTATCGGGTATATCTCGCCAATGCCCAACTGCTCCTTCGCAATGTCAGGCATATCAACGTTCACTACCCTTATCTGATCCCAGATACTCCTCACCTTGCTCTTCCACGCCGTCAAGTCCTTCGCCGCCTTGAAGTTGTTGTCCTTCAAGATGGCTCCACGCTTGGCCTGCGGAATGTAGAACCTGTTAAGGTAGTCAGTGATCATTCGCTTCGTCGTGAACTCTGGCGCAATCTGGCACAGCGAGTTCTTGATGACCTGTATCCACTTGTGAGGTATCTCGTCCTGCTGATCGTAATACAACGGGATAATCTCCTGCTCAAGCATGTAGTAGATGGTCGTGGCGTCAAGCTCATCCTGATACTTCGCATCCTGATACGTCTGCTTGTCAGTCAGAGCCCAACCTGCTCCCTTCTTATAGCCCTCGTACCACCAGCCATCAAGCACAGAGAAGTTCAATACGCCATTCAACTCGGCCTTCTGACCTGATGTTCCCGATGCCTCAAGTGGACGTGTAGGCATGTTCATCCACACGTCAACACCACTCACAAGCCTATGAGCCAACTCCATGTCGTAGTTCTCCAAGAACACAATCTTGCCGATGAACTCTGGCCTGTGCGATATCTCCACGATATTCTTGATGAGGTTCTGACCGCCCTGGTCAGCAGGGTGCGCCTTGCCTGCGAAGACAAACTGCACCGGACGCTCTGGGTTGTTCACAATCCTCGAGAGCCTCTCAAGGTCGGTGAACAACAGGTGCGCACGCTTATATGTTGCAAATCGCCTTGCGAAGCCTATCGTCAAAGCGTCAGGTTTCAGACCCTCGATGACGTCAAGCGCACGGCTCGGGTCATTCGTCGTGTAGAGTGTCTGCTCCTTACGCGCATGTATGTAGTCATACAGTTTCTTCTTCAATGCTCGCCTAACGTCCCAGATAGCCTCGTCGTCTACGCCCTGTATCTTCTCCCAGTATGCCTTGTTCGACACGTCCTTCAGCAAGTCAGCGTCCAAATACTTCTTGTTGAACCGCTGCATCTCGCTCGACGTCCATGTGCCATAGTGCACACCATTCGTCACGTAGCTGATGTGTAACTCGTCAGCAGTGAAGCCCGGCCACAAGTGCTTGAACATGTTCTTTGTCACCTCGCCATGCAACCAGCTAACGCCATTCATCTCCTGCGACGTATATGCCGCCAAGACACTCATCGAGAACTTACCGTCATTCTCCCTGCCAAGCTGTATGAACTGCTGCCACGAGATGCCAAGTAGCTCAGGCACATGCCCCAAGTACTTGCCTACAAGACCCTCGTCAAACTTGTCATGCCCCGCTGGCACTGGCGTATGAGTCGTGAAGAGCGACGATGCCCTCACAACCTCCAACGCCTCCTGGAAGTTCAGACCCTTGTCCGTCAGGTCAATAAGGCGCTGTATGTTCAGCAACGCCGCATGACCCTCGTTGCAGTGGTAGATGTCACTCTTGATGCCAAGGGCGTTCAGTAGCCTTACACCGCCCATGCCCAAGATTATCTCCTGCTTCAACCTGTTCTCCCAGTCTCCACCATACAAACTGTGAGTCAGTGTCCTGTCCTCCGCATTGTTCAATGGATGGTCAGCGTCAAGCAAATACAGGCTCACTCGGCCTACATTCACACGCCACACCTTCAACTGTACCTGCCTGCCAGGGAAGTTGATGGGTATATACAGCTGCTTGCCGTCCTCTGTCCTGACCTCGTCAACGGGAATGCTCTGGAAGCTCTGCGCCTCATATATGGCCTGCTGCTCACCATTGATCGACAAGCTCTGCTTGAAGTAGCCATACCTGTACAACAATCCGATAGCGGTCATGTTCACCCTGCTGTCCGACGCCTCCTTCAAGTAGTCACCCGCCAAGATGCCAAGACCACCCGAATATATCTTCAGAATATTCGACAGGCCATACTCCATGCTGAAGTACGCTATGCTCGGCTCGTATGCAAATGGCTGTGCCAAATACGACTGGAACTTAGCATAGATGCCGTTAAGACGTGCCACGAACTCCACGTCCTTAGCCAACTCATTCAGCCTCGTGTACGACACGCGCTCCAACAGCAAGATAGGATTCTTCTCCACCTGATGCCACAACTCCGTGTCAATCTCATTGAACAACTCCGTAGCCTCATAATTCCACACCCACCAGATGTTGCGAGACAACTCATGGAGGCACGACAGCTCCTTAGGAAGCTTCGACTTCACGATGATAGACTTCCACATCGGCTCTGTCGATGGAGCAAAGTTTTGCTTGATGTCCATTTTGGTTTGTTTAATCCGCGGCCGACCTCTGTGCCCGCCCCCTTGGGTTAGGTCTTGGGGGTGACAAGGGCAGTCTCACTTCCGCCAGCCGACTTCAATGTTATTAAGGGTTAATCTTTGGGGTCACTCTTCTTGGCCGCCTTCTTGGCCGCTGGCTTCTTCACCGCCTTAGCCTCGCTATCCGCAGCCTCAACCTTAGCCTTGGCCGTCCTACGCTTAGCCGCCGTCTTGCGCGCCTCTGGCTCTATGCCTGCCTTCACAAGCTGCTTCTTCAGGCTCGACACCTCATTCAGCAAGATGTCATTCTCAGCCTGCAACGCCTTTACCTCACTATTGCCAGCCGCAGGTACGGCATGACGCAACCGCTCAGCAAAGTCGCTCAATATGTTCATATAGTTGATGAACGCCTCGTATGGGGTAGGGTAGGGCGAGTGATACGTGTGCGACGCTCCATTGGCAAAGAACTTCGTACCCATATAGTAGAAGTTCTCGGTCGACTGTAGATATTGCCAGTCTTTCAATATAGCCTCATCACTGCACTCTGCCACAAGCGGTGTCAACGCATACAGTTTATCCACCGCCTCCTGTTGCATCTCATTACCAAGCCATGCCGTCAAGTCACGCTCCTCGTCAACCCAGCTCGTAGCCGTAGGCACGTTGATAGCCGACTTAGGCTGCAACTTCTGAGCCGCCATGCTCGGTGTCACGAATGCGTATCCCTTGTCCTCAAGCATCACCGTTGGCAACGCCTTCAAGAAGTCCATGATACCACTCTCTGCCGAGTGAACAGCCCCGAACGTCTCATAGTCCATGAAGAGGTTCACCACCTCCTCCTTCTCGTCAAGCCCGTCAAGCCAACTCTTGAACTTCTGAGCCGTGAGTGGCCACTCCGACCAACTCTGGTTCGAGAACCTCAACGCGATATCGTCACTCAAGTGATAGTTGCGTGCCAACACCTTCAAATGCGGGTCAGCAGCGTTGCAATACAAGAAGTCAGGACTCTTCCAACCTAACGTCTGCTTAGCTCCCTCAGCCAACATCACCTTGAACCCCATCGACGATACTATCTCGCCAATCTGGTCCGAGTATATCAACTGAGTATTCCTGAATGCCGTAGGCGTCACCTTGAAAGTCTTCTCTATCGTCTTGACCTGCTCTGCCACCTGACGCTTGAACTCCTCAATGTCCCTCGTCGACGCCAACGAGCTCGCCGACGTCTCCGCCAATATCTCCACATGACCCGTCTTGACCATAGCCTTGAAGCTCTCTATGACCTCAGGCGCATACAGGTTCAACTGGTCAAGCAACGTCCCGCTGAACGAGAACGCCACCTTGAACTTCCCCTTCAACTTCTTCAGAAGCTCCGTCAGTATCTTGTTCGTCGGCAAATAGCACGTGTGAGCCAATTTGTTGATGTTGCTCTCGTTGGCGTAGTCGTCATAATAGTAATGGTCGTTCCCTATGTCAAAAAAACGGTAACGGCGCAGCCTCACTGGCTGATGAAGCTCGAAGAATAAGCAAATGTTTTTCATCGTCTCTTGTTTTTATTATTTCACACGGTGGGCTGCCTATTTTACCACCATATCATATACTCTCTTTATCTGGCGAGCAGAGTTCTCCCACTTCAGCGAGTCTACCTCCTCCTTGCCATACTTGGCGAACATCTTGCCAAGCGACGGATAGTTCAACACGCCATACATCGCGTCTGCCATGGCATCAACATCCCAAAAGTCCGTCTTGATGGCGTACGTCAATATCTCCGCCACGCCACTCTGATACGAAATCAATACCGGCACATTGCTCTGCATAGCCTCCAATGGCGAGATGCCAAATGGCTCCGACACCGACGGCATGACATACAAGTCACTCATCCTCAGCATCGAATACACATCCTGACCCCTCAAGAAACCCGTAAAGCTGAACTTATCCATGATCTTCAGACTCGCCGCACGACGCACCATCTTCTCCATCATGTCACCATTACCTGCCATCACGAACCGCACATTGTCCATCTTCTGAAGCACCTTATGTGCCGCCTCAATGAAGAACTCCGGACCTTTCTGCATCGTGATACGACCAAGAAACGTCACTATCTTCTCGTCAAGCCCCTTGTGCACAAAGTTGTTATAGTCACTCCTGATAGGATCTACCGCGTTATACACCGTCACAACCTTCTCAGCAGGTATCCCATACTTCTCTATGACCGTGTTACGTGTCAAGTTCGACACCGTGATAACCCGATCCGCTGCCTCCATGCCACGCTTCTCTATGTCAAACACCACCGGGTTAACACGACCACCCGAACGATCAAAGTCCGTAGCGTGTACATGAACCACAAGCGGCTTACCCGTAGCCTCCTTAGCGGCTATGCCCGCCGGATACGTCAACCAGTCATGAGCGTGTATCACGTCAAACGTGTTCTCCTGGGCTATCACGTTGCCAACCACGGCGTAATTGCGTATCTCCTGCATCAGGTCAGCGCCATAGCCGCCCGAGAAGTGGAACTTACCCTGGTCATCCGTCTTGAAGTACTTGAAGCCGTCGCCCACATTAAGTGTCTTCAGCTTATAATACTCATCCGGATCCACGTATGGCACCAGCTTCGACTCCACCTCAATGTAGTCCAGCTGCTTCGACTGCTGAGCATAACGTATCCGCTTGTTGCATATCGACACGTTATTCGCGCCTATGATATCCTCTACTTTGCTCTTGTCCTCGTCGCCAAAGGCCTTCGGGACTACAAACAAGACCTTCAAGTCTGGGATGGTCGCAAGGCCACGTGTGATGCCGTAGCACGCCGTGCCGAGTCCTCCGCTAATGTGAGGCGGAAACTCCCATCCAAACATCAGTACTTTCATGTGTGTGTTTTATTTTGGTTCGATGAGTTTCAACAGTTTCAACACAGCGGCTACACTCGTCGCCATCGAGATGCAACCCTCACTCTTATACGGAGGATTACCATTATAACTCTCGCTGACCGACCCTACGCCATGATCCTTGACCACGTCCTCGAAGCCCTCCGCTATCCTCTTCAACTGAGCCATGCACGAGTTCTTATGAACCGCCATCAACGCGTCTGCATAGAACGACAGCAACCACGGATACGCCGTGCCCTGATGAGCGCATATCGCCCTCTCATCCTCGTCACCATCAACTGCGCCATGATACTCCTCGCTCTCCGGAGATAACGTCCTAAGCCCCCAAGGGGTAAGCAACTTCGACGTGGCCTGGTCCACAATAGCTTTCTTCTGCTCGCGACTCAAGGGCGAATACTTCAACCCAGCCGCTATTATCTGGTTAGCCCTTAGCTTCGGCGACTTATACTCCCCGTCTGTCCTGTCATACAACGTCCCGTCGGGCTTCAAGAATGTCTCAAGAAACGACCTCCCTATCTGCTCCAAACGCGGCTTCCATATCTCAACAAATGCCTTGTCCCTCTTCTTCTCGGCCGCATCAAGTGTAGTGGCGATAGCGTCATACCACAAGGCATTGACCTCAACAGCGCAACCATACCTCGGCGTGACCATATGGCCATAGCTCGTCTGAGCATTCATCCACTGCTGCGGATGACCCTCATTCCTCGCATAAATAAGACCATTGTCCAACCTGTGCATCTTCCCAGGTACCCCCGTCCAGTAATGCTCCAACAAGTCTTTCATCACGTCATAATACTCCGACTTGTCAAACCTGTCCGTCCTGAACCGCTCCATCTCATTCAGACACCTGAAAAACCACAACGGTATATCTATCGACGTGCTATTCGTCGACGCCTGCTCTATATACAACCGCCTAAGGTTTGGTAGTGCCGTACGCAATATCTCATCAAACGGCTTCTTATCCTCCTGGAATATCATCAGCCCCGGCAACGCCAAGAATGTGTCCCTCAACTGAGACCTCTTCCAATGGAACCCCGCCTTCAACATCAACTGGCCGTCAGCCTCCCGCTCCGTGAACTGCTGTGCCGCATTGATAAGCACGCTCCTCAACGAGTCCTTCGCCGGACGCTTCTTCTCCTCTCGGGCAAACTTGGCCTTTAGCTGCTTAGTGTTCGCAGGCGACAACGATGCCGAAATCACCACCGACTCACCCTCCTGCATCTTCAACTCAAAGAAACCAGGCACATACAAATCCTCCCGATAACCATAACCCCTATACCTCTCCTGCAAATACTCCACGTCCCTATACCAATCCGGCATCGCCACAAACTCCATCTTCTTGCTACCCTGTATATACAGACTCGGAAAGCCCCTATACAGACAAAACGACGCCCCACCCTCTATATCATTATAGTGAGTGTCCGCCGACATGTTCTCATGGGTCAGCTCATGCACGCTCCTGAACGCCAAGAACGGACGCAACTTCATCGTGAACTTCTCCGGAGCCTCAAGAACCGTATACCGAATCAACGTCTGATTCTCTTGCTCCGACAAGATGAACTGCTGCTGTATCACCGTCGCGCCTACCCTGAATGTCATCGTCGTACATGGCGACGTCTCAAAACCCGTCATATACTTATGACCCTTAGGCTCGAAAAAATCCCCCTTATACTCCTGGACACCAAGATTATACGGCTTCTCCCCAAGCGATATGCTGCATTGCAACGACGACAACATCACGTAGCTCTCCCCGCCAAACTCCTTCAACGGGCACACAAGCAAGCCGTGATACTTGCGCGTATTGCAGCCTATAATCGTCGTGCTCAAATATGCTCCCGCTCGATTGGTCTGCAATATCTCTTTGAAAAGCGAATACTCCAAGTTCGGGAGTAGTTTGCTGTCGAACTGAATGTACTTCATATCCTAAGTTGTTCTTTTCAAATAGGTTGGACTTCTGCCATATATTCTCCCCCACTACGGGCCGGTGATGCTACACGTCGCGCTCAGGGTCTCTGCCGTGTCTGCGGTTCCGACTTCCAATTGTCCCGAAGATCCTTCACTCATGCGTAGCTCGCGGCTCTCGTCACTATGGGTTCTCTTCTGTGGCAGTATTTTCGCGCTGTTGTCTATTGTCTGTTGCCTGGGACGCTCTCACGCCCTTACCCTGCAAACATAGTTATTTTTTTCCTTTCACTGTGCAACCAAACTCCCTCTCTTACGCATTATTAACGACTTCCACCCCACAACATCCACTTTCCACCCCCTATGATTAAAAATATTAAAGCATCACACAAACCCACCTTTCTTAACGCACCAAAGGGATGCCCCCCTCCCGAGAGGCACCCCCATGCTTATATTCATCCTTAAATATCACCGCCTCTATCTCGCCATGAGGTTCGATACAATCTGCTTCTGCCAATCACCCTCCTCTCCCCACTCATACGAAACCCTGCGCTTAAGCCTGTCCTGCTCATAGTCATACTCCTCCTTCTGTATCCCCCTTCTCCCCTGCTCGTCATACACATACGTAGCGTTCATAATCAAATTCCCACTCGCGTCAAACACCATGTCATTCATCATACCCTCGTCATCACTCAAATCCGCCAAATCAATCTCCGCCTGGGTCGACCACCGACCATCCAATCCCATCCGCTCCACCTTCGTCAACGCCAACGTACCCTCCACATTCTCATACGTCATACGCGCCGTAGCTACCCACTCACCTGACTCCTTAACATACGTGGCCGTCTCAACAGTGCTACCCGTATAACTCATCTGCTTCATCATAGTCTCCTTCCACTCCTTGCCATTCGTCGTCAATGTCAACTCATTAACCGCGCGACCCGTGGCGTCATACGTCACCACTGTCTTCCCCACCATAATCTCACCCTCCGTCGTCTCCACGCCCTTCATATTGTCGTAGAGCAATGCGGCACCTACTATCAACAGCGCCGATACGAACGTGATTGCCAATGTCTTCATTTCACTGTGTTTTATTTTGTCTGAGGTGGTCAACTAAATGACCGTGTAGTTTTTTCCTTATTTCTGGACTCTGTTACGACGCTAAATTACATAAGGTTTCCATTCCTCGCACATTTACCCCCGCTACCACCCCATTTCACCACCCCCCTCCAACCCCCTTAAAACGCATTTTAACGCTTCAATAACGCGAATTGCGGTGACGAATGGCGCGAATAGTTTGACGAGTCGCAATTCCTTAAATAATCCTAACGCCACCCATCCACCCCCTATTTATACAAATTCTAATACCACTCCACTCCACCCCATCCCACAC
>CAVFBA010000048.1:0-14247 GCA_963620665.1 bacterium | reverse complement strand
GGCAAGAGTGGGGGTGTTTTTTGGGGTTTGGGGTTGGGGGGTGGGGGGTGGGTTGGGGGGGGTGGTGTTAGTGTGGTTGGAGTGAGTGGATGATGTCGTTGACTGTTGGGGCGAGGAATTGGAAGTTGGTGTCGAGGAGTCGTCGTGGTAGGACTTTGCAGTTTTGTTCGAGGAGTTTGGCTGATCGTCCGGCCATGAATTGGAGGATGAGTCGCGGGAGTCGGTGTTGGCTGCGTGCGAGTGTGTGCGCGAAGGCGTTGACGAGTTCGTTCATGGAGGCCATGTTTGGTATGGTGAGGTTGTAGATGCCTTCGGCAGATGGTGTTTGGAGGAGGTGTAGTATGGCTCGTGTGGCGTCGTTGTCGAGTATCATGGGTATGCATTGGTATCCTTCGGCTACTCGTCCTCCCCATCCGATGCGTGATAGCGCGGCCCAGAGTGGGTATGGTCCGTGGTCTCGGCTCATGATGTAGCCGGTTCGTGCGATGATGAGTCGTGTGTCGGGTGCGTGTCGTTTTGTTTTGAGGGCTTCTGTTGTTTCCATTTGCGCGATTTCGGCCATGAGGTTGTCGCCGTAGACGGCGGAGTAGTCGTCGTGGACGTCGTAGGGGTCGTAGATCATGGCGTTGGAGAGTGTGAGGAGCGTGTGTGGTTTGGAGGTGGTGAATCGGAGTGATGTGACTATGGATCGTATGGCGAGGAGGTGTTGGCAGTATATGTCGAATTCTTTTCGTCCGCGCCATCGTGATACGGTGGGTTGTCCGTGGAGGTTGATTATGGCGTTGGCGCAGTTGATTTTTTCGGCGAGTGCTGGGGGTGGTATTCGGAGGTCGGAGTCTCGTATGGGGATTATTTTGGGTTGTAGTGGTGCGAGTGTGAGTATTAGTTGTCGTCCGAGTGGGGTGTTGACTCCGGCTATGGCTATTTTGGGTTGTGTCATTGTTGGCGGTGCTTATATTCCTCGTAGGTATTCGTAGAGGTCTTGCGGGGTGTCCATGGGGAAGTGTTCGCCTTGTTCGAAGATTGTTATGGCGCCTGTTTCTTCGGATACGACGATTGCTACGGCGTCGGTTATTTCGGTTATGCCGGCTGCTGAGCGGTGTCGGAGTCCGTAGTTTTTGGGTAGTTCCATGTTTTTGGATACTGGGAGGATGCATCCTGCGGCGATGATTTGGTTTGTTGAGACGATCATGGCGCCGTCGTGTAGTGGGGTGTTTTTGAAGAAGATTGTTTCGATTAGTTGTTGTGAGAATTGCGCGTCGAGGCGGTCGCCTGTTTCGATGTAGTCTTTGAGTCCGATGTGTCGGGCGATGACGATGAGGGCGCCTGTTTGCGTGTTGGCCATGGATTCGCAGGCTTTGGTTATGGCGTTGAGTTGTAGGGAGTTGTTTTGTGGTGTTTTGGTGATGTATTTGTCGAGTTTGAATCGTTTGAAGATGGTGTGTTTTGTGCTTAGGAGGATTAGGAATGATCGTATTTCTTGTTGGAAGATGACGATTAGGGCGAGTAGTCCGATGTTGACGAAGCTTCCCATGACTGCGGAGAGCATGCTCATTCCGAGTGCTCTGACGATGATGAATATGACGAGGAAGGCCATGACGCTGAGGACGATGTGCGCGGCTATGGTTCCTTTTATGAGGCGGTAGATGGCGTACATGAGGTAGGCGCTGAGGAGTATGTCGAGGATGTCGACGATGCGGATGTCGAGGAAGGGGAGCATTTAGGAGTTGGTTTTGAGTTGGTTGAGTATTTTGATGGTTTGGACGCATGGTAGGACGTCGTGTACTCGGAGGATGTGCGCGCCGGCGAGTAGTGCGAGTGTGTTGAGGACGGTTGTTCCTGTCAGGCTGTCGGCTGGGGTGGTGTCTATGAGTTTGTATATCATGGATTTGCGTGATAAGCCGACGAGGACAGGTCGGTTGAGGGTGTGTAGTTGTTGGAGGTCGGCGAGGAGTTGGTAGTTTTGGTCGAGGGTTTTGCCGAATCCGAATCCTGGGTCGATGATTATGTCGGCTACTCCGTTGGCTGTCAGGGTGTTGATTTTGGCGCTGAGTGTGTGGATGACGTGTTGTGTGACTCGCGAGGTGTATGTTGGGTTTAGTTGCATGGATTGTGGGTTGCCCTGTATGTGTGTGAGGATGTAGGGTACGTGGAGGTCGATTATGGCTGGGAGCATTTGTGGGTCGAGGTCGAATGCTGATATGTCGTTGATGATGTCGGCATGGTATTGGGTGACGGCGTTGCGTGCGATTTGTCCACGGAAGGTGTCGATTGAGATTATGGCGTCGGGGTGTTCGGAGCGGATGATGTGCAGGGCGTTGTCGAGTCGTCGCCATTCGTCGTCGGGGGAGATGTTTGTTGCTCCGGGTCGTGTGGAGTATGCGCCGAGGTCGATTATGTCGGCGCCTTGGTTGAGGATTTGGTTGGCGCGTGCTCTTATTTGGTCGTTGGTGTTGTATTTGCCGCCGTCGAAGAAGGAGTCGGGGGTGACGTTGAGGATTCCCATGACGAGTGGTTTGTCGGTGGGGATGAGTTGTCCTCGGCAGTTGATGGTGAAGTGGTTAGTCATTGTGTGATGTGTTTGAAGAGGGAGAAGTTGACTTTGCCGTAGGTACGTATTTGTGTGAAGTTAGGGTGATTGTTGAAGCGTCCGGGGGTGGAGTGTTCGAGGATGAGGAGGCCGTCGTGGGTGAGTATGTTGGAGTGTAGGATTAGGTCTGGGAGGGTGTCGACTTCTGGGAGTGCGTATGGGGGGTCGGCGAAGATGAAGTTGAATGTTGAGGTTGTTGATTTGATGTATTTTAGGGCGTCGGCGTTTATGGGGTGTATGATGTTGGATAGTCCGAGTTGTGCGGATGTTTTGAGGATGAAGTGGTGGTGTAGTTTGTTTCGTTCGATGGAGGTGATGTTGTGGCATCCACGTGAGGCGAGTTCGTAGGAGATGGAGCCTGAGCCGGAGAAGAGGTCGAGTGCGTGTAGTGATTCGAAGTCGATGAAGTTGGTGAGGACATTGAATATGTTCTCTTTGGCGAAGTCTGTTGTGGGTCGGGCGTCGAAGGATTGTGGCGGGTCGAATCGTCGTCCACGGAGTGAGCCAGCGATTATGCGCATAAGGGTGTGAGTAGTAGGGTGTTGTATCGGTGTGGTTGTGGGGGTGTTGGGAAGGCGTAGTCGAAGTAGTTGGGGAGTGAGGAGGTGTGTATGTTGGGTAGGAAGTGTTGTAGGTGTGTTATTCGCGGGTCGTTTTGGTTGACGTTGCCGGATATGGTGAGTGTGGTTTGGAGGGGGTTGAGGTTGAGTTGTTGGAGTGTGTAGAGTGTCATGTAGGTGTAGTCTGGGGTTTCACGGCAGTAGAAGGTGTTGCAGAGTTGTAGTTGGTTGTTTTTTACGGTGGTTATGGTTATGGCGCCTGGTGAGAGTGTGGCGTGCAGGGCGTTGTTGGTTGGTGTTTGTTGTTGTCGTTTGAGGAGCAAGGATGTTATGATTGGTGTTGTGGAGTGTAGGATTTGCGCGTTTGGGTATTGTGATTGGAGGAAGAAGTAGAGGAAGTTTGGGATGGTGAAGATGGTGGTGGAGTTGGCCATCTCGATGTTGTTGGTGAGTGTTTTGTGGTCGTTGTCGAGTCGTATGCCGTTGAGTGTGAGGAGAGTGTCGGCTCGTAGTGGGTCGTAGAGTGGAGAGGGGATGAGTGAGTAGGTTGGTGTGTCGATGGTTATGGTGACTCGTCGGTAGTGTAGGTTGAGTGTTTTGTTGGTGAGGAGGTATTGTTCTTGTAGGGCGTAGTTGGGGTCGGGTTGTGTGAGGTTGAGGTTGGTTAGGGCGAGGTATTGGTTTGTTACGGGGTCGAGTATGGAAAAGGAAAGTCCATCCAGTCGTAACTGGATGGACATGTTGTAGGATTCGGTCATTCGCCAGTTGAGGTGCTGTGCGAAGAAGTTGTTTTCGTCCATTGAGGGCATATTACTCCCAGTTGCCGGCGTTGTTGTTGGCTTCTTCGAGAGAGCCTACTTTGATGCCGGGGTATCGTTGGAGTTTATTGGCGAGGTTGTCTTTGTTGATGCGTTGTTGTTCGTCGAGTCCTTGGAGGTAGACTTTGTTGGCTACTTTGGCTTCGAAGACTGGTATTTCGAGGTTGGAGCTTGAGGTGAGGATAGTCGCACCGAGTTCGAATTCGGCGTTGACGAATGGGACTCGTCGTAGGGAGTCGGGGTTGAAGTTTTTGCAGATGGAGTCTTTTACGGGGATGTATACGGTGTCTCGTTTGATTATTCCGAGTTTGATGGCTTCTCTTTCGGTCATGCCTGCAGCGAGGAGTGAGTCGTTGAGCGCGCCTTCCATGCGTAGCATTTTGAGTTGTCCGTTTTTGATGAAGTCAATGAGAGTGTCGAAGCTGCCGGTGTATTTGCCGTGTATGGTTTTGTAGGCGACTTGAGCGTCTCGGATGAGTTTGAGACGGTTGACGACGGCTTCTGTACGTTTGTTGTACTGTTTTTCGTATTCGATTGGCTCGTTGATGCTTAGGTAGACGAGGAAGCCGAGCGCTACGATGACGAGTAGTAGGACGATTTGGATGGCTCTTTTCATTGTTATGTTTTAATGTTTTGTTTGTTATCGGTTTGTTTGGGCGCGATGGTGTGGACCGTTTCGCGAGTACAAATTTATGAAAAATTACACGAGTTGGGGATTGTTGTGGGATTTTTTTGTTTGAGAGGAGGATTTTTGGGTGGTGAGTTGTGTGTTGGATTGGAGTTTTTCGTGGGTGATGGGTGTGTAGGGTGGTGGTTATAGGGGTGTGTTTTAGGGGTATATTGGGGATATTAAAGGGGTATTGTGTGTGTTGGAGATATTCGTAAGTGTGGGTGTTGTTGTGGGAATTGCGGATGAATGCTTATATTTGTATGCTAAAAGACAGGATATGATGTATCAGGAGGAAGACGAGGATGAGGAGCAGGGCAAGGAGTACTTGCGTCGGTTGATGTCTGGGATTAGCTCGGGCACGGTTAAGTATTTGGATGTAAAGGAGATTCGTGGGGGTTATTATTACCTGATGTCGGAGGGTAGGCGTGGTGAGGCTTATAGGTTGTTGGAGTTGGGTTTGGGAGAGCATCCGGATAATGGGGATTTGTTGCTTGTGAGGGCTACCCAGTATGTTATGGAGAGTGACTTTGACCAGTTGCGTTCGTTGTTGGGGTATCTGCGTGAGCGTTGCGAGGATACGGCTGAGTTTCAGTATTGCGAGGGTTATATTACGGTGTTTTTTGATTCGGATTTTGAGCGTGGGTTTGAGATGTTCAGTAGGGCGGTAGAGTTGGCTGATGAGGAGGAGGTGGTGTCGTATGTGATGAATATAGCGGGGAATTATGCTGATTTCCAGTTGTTTGATGATGCGATAAGTTTTTATGAGTGCTTGACGGAGGAGGCGTTGTATAGTGACAGTCAGTTGGCGTTTAACTATGCGTATGCGTTGGATAAGGCGGAGCGTGAGGATGACGCCCTTAAGGCATATAAGAAGATAGTCAAGAGGGACGTGTGGAATGCTAACGCGTGGAATAATTTGGGGATTGCGTATGCCAAGAGGGAGGAGATGGGAAAGGCTAAGGAGGCGTATATGAAGTCGGCGGATATCAGTCCGACTAATCCGAATCCTTATTACAATATGGGTGACGCCATGAGGATAGAGGAGAAGAATATCGAGGCGATAGATTATTACACGGAGTATGTGTCGTTGGTGGCGTTGAATGAGGGTGAGGGGTATTTGCGCGAGTTGGATTGCACTGTGTTTCAGAAGATTGGAGACTGTTGGGCTTTGGAGGGGAGGTTTGACTTGGCGTTGCGTTTTTTTGAGATGACGGTGGAGAAGTGGGGTGCTAAGTGGGACACGGCATGGTATTTGTTGGGGAGGTGTTATGTGGCGATGGGGGAGAATGATAAGGCGTTGGGTGCGTTGCAGAAGTCGATAGAATTGAAGGGTGACGTGGCGGACTATTACTATTCGTTGGCTCAGGCGTGGTTGAATTTGGGTAGTGAGGATAGTTGTCTGGAGTGTTTGGAGCGTGGGTTGAGCGTATCTCCAGATGACGTGTTGGCGTGGTTTGAGGTGGTGAGGATGCGGTTGTGCAAGATGGAGGAGGGTGAATATTCGAAGATATTAGACTATATACGCGATAGTAAGATACAGTATGACTCGCCAGCGGGTTTGGAGATAGTGGAGGCGTATGTTAATGCGTTCGTATTTGAGCAGGAGGGTGTGGCTGCGGAGTTGGTCAAGGGTGTGGCAAAGAGGAAGCCTGAGATAATAGTTGAGGCGTTGCGTGAACCTACGTTGAGTAAGTTGTTTGAGGAGAAGAAGATAGGCAAGATACTTGACAAGTATAAGATAAAGCATTGATATATGGAAAGATATGGGTTGATAGGTAAGCCGTTAGGGCATTCGTTCTCGCAGAAGTACTTCATGGAGAAGTTCGAGCGTGAGGGGATAGACTCTCGGTATGACTTGTTTGAGATAGATAGTGCGGGGGAGGTTATGGATGTGATAGAGCGTAATGAGGGGATGGTGGGGTTGAATGTGACGATACCGTATAAGCAGGCAATAATGGGTTATTTGGATGGGATGGAGGATGAGGCTCGTGCGATAGGTGCGGTGAATGTGGTGAGCGTGGGGCGTGAAGAGTCGGGTAAGGTTAGGTTGTGGGGATATAATAGTGACGTGAGGGGATTTGTGAGGTCGATTAGTCCGATGATTAAGGCGAGCGACAGGAAAGCGTTGGTGTTGGGTACGGGAGGAGCATCGAAGGCTGTGGTGTATGGGTTGAGGGAGAAATTGGGGCTGGAGGTGAGGTTGGTGAGTAGGACTCCTAAGGGTGATGAGTTGGGGTATGGTGATATAGACGAGAGGATTATGAGGGAGTATACGGTGATAGTCAATGCCACACCCCTTGGGATGTATCCTAAGGTTGGCAGTTGCCCCGATATACCGTATGGATTTATAACGCCAGAGCATGTATGTTTTGATCTCGTGTATAACCCGCTTGAGACGCTCTTCTTAAAGAAGGCGGCGGAGCATGGGGCATCGGTGAAGAATGGACTTGAGATGTTGCATATCCAGGCAGACGAGGCATGGAATTTCTGGCAAGCACATAAGCAATAACTATGGCACAGACTGAGGCGCAACGTATAGCATATCTCCGCGAATACCTCCACGAGCAGAACCATAACTACTATGTTCTCAACTCGCCTGTTATCTCCGATATGGAGTTTGATGGCCTGATGCGTGAGTTGCAGAGCCTTGAGGCGGCGCATCCTGAGATGGCTGACCCTAATAGTCCTACCCAACGTGTGGGCAGCGACGTGAACTTGTCGTTTGAGCAAGTTAGACATACGCGGCCTATGCTGTCGCTCGGCAACACATATAGCAGGCAAGAGGTGGAAGAGTTTTATAACCGTGTGTGTCAAGATACTGGGCATCAGCAACTCGACATATCATGTGAACTGAAGTTCGACGGTACATCCATCAGTCTTATATACGAGGACGGCCAACTTGTGAGGGCTGCTACGCGCGGTGACGGCACTGTAGGCGACGATGTCACGAGAAACGTGCGTACTATACCAACCGTACCCTTGAGACTCAAAGGTGACTACCCTACCCTTCTCGAGATGCGTGGCGAGATACTCATGCCCAGGGCAGGATTCGAGGAGTTGAACCGCCAACGTGCTGACATTGGCGAAGCTCCCTTTGCCAACCCACGCAACGCTGCGGCAGGCTCATTGAAGCTTCAGAACAGCAGTTTAGCCGCTGAACGGCCTCTAATGTGCATGCTTTACTACGTCCTCACCGACGAACGCCAATATGCCACGCATACTGAGAGCCTTGATGCCGCAAAGCAATGGGGCTTCGTGATATCACCTAACTACCGACTCTGCCACTCCATAGGCGAGATATTCGACTTCATAGACGAATGGGACGTCAAGCGCCACGAACTACTCTACGACATTGATGGCATAGTATTAAAAGTCAACAACCTCGCCCTACAAGAGGAACTCGGACTAACAGCGAAGAGTCCTCGTTGGGCTGTGGCATACAAATTTAAGGCGGAGCAGGCACATAGCCGTCTTCGTGAGGTGACATTTCAGGTGGGACGCACAGGTGTGGTGACCCCTGTCGCCAATATGGACCCGGTGCCACTCGCAGGTACGATAGTCAAGCGTGCCTCACTTCACAACCTTGGTATAATCAGAGACTTAGACCTCCACAACCGTGACATGGTGGTCATAGAGAAGGGTGGTGAGATTATCCCTAAGATTGTAGGTGTCGATATTGAGGAGCGTGAGCCTGGAGCCCAACCAGTAGACTTTCCTACGGTATGCCCTGTTTGTGGCACACAACTCGTGCGTATGGAGGGTGAGGCCGCATATTACTGCCCAAATTATATAGGTTGCGCTCCGCAGATAATTGGCCGACTTACCCACTTCGTGGAACGAGGGGCTATGGATATTGACCAGCTCGGCGATGAGAAGATAGACCTACTATTCCGTCATGGCCTGCTGCATGATATCTCCGATTTCTACCACCTTACCGCAGAAGACCTCTTGCAACTTCCCGGCTTTCAACTGAAATCCGCAAACAAAGCCATACAGGCCATAAGCGACTCACGTAGTCAACCTTTTGACAAAGTTCTTTTCGCTATCGGCATACGCTACGTCGGAGCAACAGTGGCCAAACGTCTTGCCGCAGCATTCCACAACATTGATAACATCATTGCCGCTCCGATAGAGCAACTTATGGCCGCACAAGATATTGGCGAGGTCATAGCACGCAGTGTACGTTCTTTCTTCGACAATGAAGATAACCGTAAGCTTATAGAACGGCTACGTCAAGCTGGTCTGCAAATGGCTGCTGTGGAGCATGAACAACAATCCGACTCACTTGCCACACTGCAATTCGTGGTGAGCGGTGTATTCGATGAGATATCACGTGATGACCTTAAGGCTCTCATAGCCTCACATGGTGGTAAGGTGATGTCATCTATATCAGCCAAGACAAACTACGTCGTGGCGGGTGCTAACATGGGTCCGGCTAAGCTTGAGAAAGCGCAGAAACTCAATGTACCCATCATCAACTACAACGATCTGTTACAACTCATAAACGACAACAATGAGTAGCTTCCTCCTCCCCCTAAGGCAGAAAATAGGCGACTGGCTCAACAACTATACCCCCAACCGTAATGACGGTTCATCTTTCCGTGGGCCTCTTGCTGACAAGCGGAGCATCATCATAGTGACGGCCCTTGCGTCTGACACGGACAAAGAAACCCTCGCCAACCTAAAGCACGAGGTCAAGGCTATGTGCCCCAACGCCCAAATATCCATCCTCGGATACTGCCCCGACCCTAAAGCCTCTCCCATAAGCGACAACAACCAGGTGTTCATTACTTCCAAAGACATCTCCTTCTTTTTCAAACTAAACTCCCCTACCCTATCTTCACTTCTCAACTCAACATTCGATATTGCCATAATCATTAACGGCGACAACTACACAAACCTAAACTACATTGTCAAATTCATCCACGCCAATCTGCGCGTAGGACAAGCAGGCTCAACACTCGACTCGCAAGGCATGCTTAACTTCGTAGTCGAGGCCACGGACTCGCACGAACCCACATCGGCCAAGATACGATCCTGCCTGCAAATGGTATTCGACAACTAACGTAATAACTATAATAATGAAAAGAACACTTACCTGCGTAGTAGCATCGCTACTTATCGCTCTCTCACTCTCAAGCTGCCGACATCGTGTCGAGAGAGTGGATGTTGACGAGCAAATCGACCTCAGTGGACGCTGGAATGACACCGACAGCCGTCTCGTAGCAGAAGAAATGGTATCACAAGTTCTCGATGGAGACTGGATTGCCAACCACCAGCGCGCACATCAAGGGCAGAAACCTGTCGTCATCGTAGGTCTCGTATATAATAACACAAGCGAGCATATTGATGCTAACACCTTCATCAAAGATGTAGAGAAGGCTTTCGTCAAGTCGGGTAAAGTACGCCTCGTGCAAGCTGGAGAGAAACGTGAGGAGCTCCGTAAGGAGCGTGCCGCACAGCAAGACTTCGCCTCGTCGGAGACTGCTAAGAAGTGGGGACGTGAACTTGGTGCCGACTACATGCTCCAGGGCGACATCACCTCTATCACCGACCAGTATAAGAAAGAAAAGGTGGTGTACTACCAAACCTCACTCGAACTATCCGACCTCGAGTCTAACGAAGTCGTTTGGATAGGCGACAAGAAACTCAAGAAGTATATCGTTAAGTAACCTCACACAGGGCGGGCCTAATCTCAGGTTCGCCCTTCTTCTTTCCACACTCTACTTATCCCTCACCAAACGAACCCCTATCTCCGCACCCTTTTCCACGTCATTATCCGCCGACTTGCCACACTGACTATCGCCATACGCATCCTTCACGAACAACAGCGACTTATAATACCCTTTCTCGGTCATTTCACCAGCCAGCATATACACCCCATACGTGTAATCACCACCCAACGACATATTAGCCGGCAGGAATATCGCACTGCCATCCATACTCACCACCTCCACACCACTGACGCCGTCACGCTCTCCCCAACTCCAATTACACTTCTCCATAAGCTCCTCCGCCTCCTCCACAGTAGGCAACCGCCATGCGCCGAAATCCTTTCCTTCGCCCGACTCCGTACTCATCATCTCACCCATACCCGTCAACCCGCTCGCCCCATAATTCCTCGATGCCCATAATACAGACAACCCCATATCCACCGCCTCGTCTTTCGACACATTAATAGCCAACGTCCTGAACCACTTCAAATCACCATAATACACGTTCACAACCTCCCTGTTGCCCTCCTTCTCGCGTATCTTGGCATACGACCTGTAATAATACCTCTTGTCCGACTTCAGCCCCGTGGGACGCGCATAATAGCTACCCATACCCCGCTCGTCAAGCTCCGTAGGACTTAGTAACTCTATCATCTGATCCGACTCCACCCCCACACTGTCCAAAGTCACCTCCCTGTTCTTCTCGCACAACAACACTCCCATCTCCTCCACATCCGTGAACAACACGTTGGCATAACCGCCCAACTTACCCGAATACGTGTTCACCTCCTCGGCATCCAATGTCTCGACACCCACCACTGGAGTGTGAAACGACTGCACCTCACCCCACAGATACACATCCCTTGTAGCAGTCTTCTGCATCACAAACGCCCGGAAATAGTAGGTCTGATTCTGACGCAAACCCCTCACCACATACGGGCTGTCGCACAATGTGGACTGCTCTCTTATCACACGCTCACGCAACGAATAATATACCCCATAAGTACCCTTATACTTCCCTCGCTCCACCTCCTCGCTCAAAGTCAACCCCAACCTCGCGCCAAAGGCGTACACGTCGACAGCAGTATCCGTCACGGCCGTCAACCGATGCGTCCTGAACTTATACACACCCGAATTCCTAATCAACCCATCCCGCTCCACATTGGTCGAGAAGTAATATGTGGTGTCGGCATACAGCCCCTCAATATGCACCTCGCTACGCCCACCACCTATGTAACGCGCCTTTATGAACTCGCCCGTGGTCGTGATATACTTGGTGTTCTGCATCGACAACCTTATCCCTGTCACCGTCGACGAGTCAGCCCCTTCCCCAAACAACCCTCGTATCGTGGCACCGTAGGGCGTCACGTCCACCACCTCAACCACCTCCGTGCTGTCACTCTCGTCTACCACCTCTGGCTCTACCACCTCCTCCTTGACGCACCCCGCCATCGCCACCGTCATAAACAGCAGCGTTAACCACATCCATCTCATTGCCTTCTCCATTTACGTTTGTATCTGCGCAAATATAAATCAAAATAACATACCTCCCTTCCCTTTAGTCCCTTTAAATATCGTACGTATTATACTTAAATCGATACTAAATCGTAAGCAAACACTTGTTATCTACTTTCAGTTAGTTATATTTGCATTGTCAGAAGTTGCAAACAATAACCTAACCGTTCCCCACGACTTCCGACCTTTTACTAATCGTTTAACCAACCCTAATCTCAGATAGTATGAAGAAGATTGAAGCTATCATCAGGAAAACTAAGTTCGACGACGTCAGAGATGCCCTACTCGCTGCCGACATCGAGTGGTTCTCCTACTACGACGTGCGTGGCATCGGCAAGGCTCGGCAAGGTCGCATCTATCGTGGCGTAGTCTACGACACCAGCTGCATCGAGCGCACATTACTCTCTATCGTTGTCCGCGACTGTAATGTCGAGAAGACCGTCAACGCTGTAATCTCTGCCGCTCAGACAGGCGAGATTGGCGACGGACGAATCTGGGTCATACCTGTCGAGGACGCCATCTCCATCCGCACTGGTCTGCATGGCGACCAGACCCTCTACATTCACGACAAGTAACTCACACTTAACCTAACCTCTACCTATCATGAAATCACTTAAGTCCAAATACGTAATAGGGTCGCTCCTGATAGCCGCGATCCTCCTAATCTCCCCTTCCACATCTGCTCAAGAGGTCGCCGACGCCAGCGCACTCTCCGACCTCTCACGCGGCATAGACACCGTCTGGATGCTCCTCGCGGCAATGCTCGTGTTCTTCATGCAGCCTGGCTTCGCTATGGTCGAGGCCGGCTTCACCCGCACCAAGAACACCACCAACATCCTCATGAAGAACTTCATCGACTTCACCCTCGGCTCTATCCTCTTCTGGTTCATCGGCTTCGGGTTTATGTTCGGCGACGGTGGATTCGTCGGGATGCCTCACCTCTTCGACTGCACATTCCACGACCCTAACGGCTTGCCCCGCGAAGGATTCCTCGTCTTCCAGACCGTATTCTGCGCCACATCGGCCACAATCGTCTCTGGGGCTATGGCAGAACGCACCAAGTTCTCCATGTACCTCGTCTACACCATCTTCATATCATTGCTAATCTACCCGATATCTGGCCACTGGACATGGGGCGGCGGATGGCTCTGCAACGCTGACCCTGACTCGTTCATGATGCGCACCTTCGGCACCACCTTCCACGATTTCGCCGGCTCCACCGTTGTCCACTCCGTTGGTGGTTGGATATCCTTTGTAGGCGCGGCCATAATAGGCCCACGTATCGGCAAGTATCATAAGGACGGCTCTTCTAAGGCCATCCCTGGTCACAGCCTCACCATCGCCGCCCTCGGCGTATTCATACTCTGGTTCGGCTGGTTCGGATTCAACCCAGGTTCTCAGCTCGCCGCATCTACCCCCGACGACCAAGACGCCATCTCCCACGTGTTCCTCACCACCAACCTCTCCGCATGCGCTGGCGGCTTCATGTCCATCGTCGTAAGCTGGTTCAAATATGGCAAACCGTCCCTCTCCCTCACCCTCAACGGCATCCTTGCTGGCCTTGTAGGTGTCACCGCCGGTTGCGACATGGTATCACCTGCTGGTGCGGTCTTTATCGGCCTTATCTGCGGCGCGGTTATGGTCTTCGCTGTCGAGTTCATCGACCGTAAGCTCCATATCGACGACCCCGTAGGCGCAAGCTCCGTGCACGGCGTATGTGGCTCGCTCGGCACTATCCTCACGGGCTTCTTCTCGACCTCCGAAGGCCTATTCTACGGTCATGGCTGGGCTTTCCTCGGTGCTGAGGTGCTTGGTGTACTCGTCGTAGGATGCTGGGCCGCGCTTATGGGATTCATTGTCTTCAAAGGTCTCGACAAGATATTCGGCCTGCGCGTCGCTCCTCGTGTTGAGGAAGAAGGCCTCGATGTATATGAGCACGGCGAGACTTGCTACGGCAACTAACAAATACTGAAACCTTATAGGTTTTTGGTTAGTGTACCTCTACATTAACTTATGGGCGACCCGATGAATATCGAGCCGCCCTTTACTTTCTCCCACCGAAAACGCCACACGCGCCAAACCTCACTCCCCTACCCAACCCCGACAGACGCACGAAACCACTCCTCACCCTCCCATCCGAATCCCTCACCAACGGATACTCCTCACCCATCCTCCCGCAATAACTATCCCACTCGCCATCCACGCCAACCCTCACTATCCCCCACTCCCCCACCACACCCTCACCCATCAACCCGCTCACCACCCGCGCCACATGACCCATGCAATACCTCACATTCACCTCCATACAACCCCTGACCCTGACACTCCCCTCCACATCCCTATACACCATACAATCCACACCCACCGCGCCCCTATAACC
>CAVFBA010000047.1:0-14249 GCA_963620665.1 bacterium | reverse complement strand
GTGCGGCGGGGGGGTGGGAAGTGTGGGAGACGCCGCGGGCGGACGTCTCTACATTACGCGTTCGCGTTAAGGGGGTACGACTTGCGGCGTTTGGGGAGAGGGGTGGGGAGAGGGGTTGTGTGTGGGAGAGAGAAAGAGCCTGCCCCGAGGTGAGGCAGGCTCGATATAGTAAGGTAGTGAGTAGTGGCTGTGTTAGTAGACCTGAGTGCCGAGCTGGTAGAGGCGTGGAGCGACTTTGAGTCCGTTGCGTCCGATGTTGGCTTCGTTTATTTCGAAGTTGAGTTTGCCGCCATTTGGCACGAAGGTTATGCCGGCGCCGTTGGAGCATAGGCCTTTGGATGCGCCGACGATGAGGACTTTATTGCCGGCCTGAGCGTTGACGAGTGAGGTCATTTGGTTGTTTTTTGACTCGCCGAGGAAGATGATGTCGGACTTGGCGAGTCCAGAGGGCGTTGGGGCCTCGATGACGTTGACTTGCCTGTTGCCGACCTTCTTGTTGCCGGCTATGGACTTGAGTTCTGAGGCGAGCGCGTTGTCGCTGACGATGGTTATTATGAAAGGTTTGCCGTCGTCCTCTTGAGGCCAGGAGGTGTTTTTGGCGAACTGGAGGAGGTAGAGGGCCTGGAACTTGGCCATTTGCGCCTGAGAGGCGAGTGTGGCGAAGAGCAGGAGCGTGAGGAGTATGAGTTTCTTCATGTGTTTGTCTTTAGGTATTGTGTTCTTGGATGTAAATTGCAAATACCGTGCCAAATTAGAAGTTGAAGTTGACACCGACGGTGTAGATGCCTCCTATTTCGTCGGAGTAGGCGAACTCTTGTTTTTTCTTGTTGAAGAGGTTGTTGGCGTTGAAGAAGAACTCGCAGGCTTCAACGGGTTTGTATCCTACTTTGAGGTTGAGGGTGAACCTTGGGTCGAGTTCTTGAGTGCCCATGAGAGTGTTGAAAGAGCGTTTGCCGACGAAGTTGCCGTAGGCGGAGAGGTTGAGTTGGTCGAGAGGTTTGTAGATGAGGCCGAACATGCCGTAGACGGATGGTGTGGCTTTGTGTTTATGGTTGTTTACGGTCTCGTGTGGGATGCTCTCGGAGTCGGCGAAGCGTATTTCGTCGTCTTTCTTTAGGATGCCGTAGCGCAGGTAGTAGTAGAGTGTTAGTGGGGTTTGGTATGTGACGCCGTCGATAGTGACCTCGTCGTTGCCAGCGAACCATCCGTCTTTGAGTTGCTGTGTGAAGTTGCGTTGCTGGTCGGGAGAGAGGGTGTTGTAGTAGTCCTTGACGGCGACATTTGCCGTGTGGGTGATAGCTTCGAGGAAATCGGCGGCGGTGCGGTCGGTCTCAATTTTGGAGAATTGTAGACCTTGGCTGTACTCGTAGCCGAGGAGGTTGCCGACTACCTCGGGGCATACGGCTGCCAGTTGGGTGATGCATTGCGTGAGCTGGTTGGTTATCTCCTGCGTTTGGTTGTAGGAGTAGTAGTTGTCGATGGTGGTTCGCTGTATGTTGGCGTTGATTTTGGCGACGAGTTTAGGTGTTATTATCCAGTCGACGTTGATGCCGAAGCCCATTTGGTTGACCTTGTAGGGGAGGTTTTTGTAGCGTACGTAGTTGCGAGTTGAGATGTAGCCGTCGTAGACTGCCTGCATGAGCATGTATGTCATCTGATTGGCGAGCGAGGGGTTGGCGAGGTCGAAGGAAGATATGGCGGAGTACATGCCGGAGACATTGCCAGTGGTGATGTAGACTTCGGAGCGGTCGGAAGATAGGCATCCGTAGCCATCGCTTTTGGAGTAGAAGAGTTCGGCGTCGATGAGGAGGGCGTTGGTTGGTTGGGCGCGATAGCCGATTTCGAAGTTGTCGATATTGACGAGTTTGCCGTTTTCGTCGCCTTGGAAAATCATCTCGGCGGGCATGTTCATGCCATAGCCACGAGGCCAGCGGAAAGAGGCGGAGGTGTTGACGAGGTTTGCGGAGCGGACGCTATGGCCGTAGACGAGGCGTAGGAAGTTTTTGTCGTTGAAGTTGTAGGAGATGGAGGCGAGGGAGGAGGGGTTCCATTTGTCGGGGATGTTGGTTTTGTCGTCGCGGAATGAGAGAATCAGGCGGAAGTCGTTCTTACGATAGTCGAGTCGTAGGCTTGGAGCTATGGACCATAGTTCGGGGTGGCCGTTGAAGAAGCCGGAGAGCTGCTGTGGGCCTTTGCCATCGCCATAGTCGAAGTATGTGTATTTGTCGTAGGAGTAGTTGTATTGGTAGGCTACGCCTGGGCGTATGGTGAGTTCGCCCCAGGAGTCGTCATCGCCGATGTTGATGTCGTAGGCGCCGGAAGCAAAGACTTGCTGTCCTTTCATTTGGTTGCCAGGGCGTCCTATGGCGTAGTCTTCGGGGCCTGCGGAGTAGTTGGCGAGGAAGCTGAAGTCGTGGATTCGTCCGGCGAGGTTGACGTATCCTTTTTTGAGGAATCGTTGGTTGAAGGAGTAGGGGTTGATGAGGAGTGTGGTTTGTGCTACGTGGTTGTGGGAGTAACCGCCAGTGAGGTCGAAGCGGACATTGCTGTTTGGTGTTATGGTGAGGTAGGCGTTTATGCCGAGTGTTTTACGGGCGAGGTCGGGGTCGCGGAAGAGGTTGTGCGCGTCGTTGTATTCTTTTGGCACGGTGTTGTAGGCGCTGTAGTAGTCGCCGGCAACGGCGAGGTGTGAGGCGTAGGATATTTCGCGGAGGTCGTTCATGTCGTCGAGAGAGATAAGCTCGTTAGGCTCGACGGGGATGAGTGTTCCGTTGTTGACATACTCGTCGACTTGGTCTTTGGTGTAGGCTGTGGCGAGTCCGGTTTTGAGGACGTGTCCGCGGTCGATGTAGTTTGTGGCTCTGATGAATGTTCGGACTTTATCTGTGGGTCGTTGGCGTTGCTGGATATTGAAGGTTATTCCGGCTGATATTTTGTCGTTGAAGGCTTTGCGGAGAGCTACGTCGCCTACGAAAGTGGCTTGGTTTCCCATTTGGAAGGAGCCGGATATTTTGGCGTTGGTGTCGTTGGCCTTGCGTGTGATGATGTTGATGACGCCGTTTATGGCGTTGACGCCGTAGAGTGCGGAGCATGCGCCACGGACGACCTCGATGCGCTCAATATCGGTGATGCCGATGGGTAGGTTTTCCATGTTCATGGCTCCGATGGAGTAGTTGTGGAGGACACGGCCGTCGACCATGAGGAGAGTGTTGTTGTTTTCGGCATAGACGAGCATGCTATTGTCGGGGATGTTGTTGAGTCCGCGCATTTGGACATCGTATACGCCATTTGTTTTCTGAGTGACGATCATGCCAGGGATAAGGCGCATTGCCTCCTCGATTGTGGAGCATCCGTAGGAGCGTATTTCTTCTTGCGTGATGACGGTTGTGGCGAGAGGTGATGTGAAGGAGCTTTCCTCGTGTTTGGAGGCCGAGGAGACGTTCTTGTTCATGATGAGGTTGAAGAGCTCGTCGACGGAGGAGACTCCGAGGGTCTCGACTGCGGCCATGAGGTCTTCGAGTGGCAGCTCGGAGAGCTGGTCGGTGGTCATAGAGAGTATTTGCTCACGTGTGAGCTGCTGCTGCGCCACTACGTTGGTAGTCAGGGCGAGAGTCAGAGTTGCTAAGAGGCAGATTTTAAATTGTTGCATAAGGCAGTTATTGCTGTTGTTACAGTCTTGTTTCAGTGGTTTCAAACGACAAAGATTGGTTTAAGTTGCGAATGGGGCAGCATGCGGGGAGTAATTTATGTTTTTTTGGGAAGAGTTTACGTATGGTGTCGGGTTGGAGAAGGAGGGGTAAGGCACGGTTGTGGTTTTTGTGGTGGTAATGGGCGATATGTCAGGGTGTTGCGGTGTGTATCGCTGTCGGGTGCGGTGTGTTATTTTTGGAGATGGAACAATGGTGTAACGAAAGGGGTAAATTGGGGGTCGCACGACTGAGAAATGGGCGATGTGGGAGGTGGGTATAGCGGGGTGATTTGTGGTTAGGGCAAAAAAAGGGTGGTTGGAGTAGGCATTTGTTGTTTTACGAGAGAGCGTGAATGAGTCGCGGAGCATCTGTGATGCATCTGTGATGCATTGTTGGAGCATCCACGGAGCATACATGGAGCATGCAAGGAGCATATGAGGGGGGATTGAGGGGTTTTGTTGTTGTGGGGGCTTTACCTGTATCGACCGTTATCCCTTGGGCTGTTGTGCTGGTCGTATTTGAGGTCTTGCAATATGCTGCTGCTGACGGCGATATTGAACGAGTAGGATTTGTATAGGCCGACGGGTACGATGTTGAATCCCATGGTCCAGCAGTGTAGATCGCGGGTGATACCAATTGAGGTTTGCGACAATTTGTGCTCGTCGAAGCTGTATCCGGAGGATATGGAGAATTTCCATTTTTGAGTCAGTGAGAGTGAGGCGTTGACGTTTATGGATTGTGATATTTTGTAGTCGTAGGAGGCGGTTTCGGCTTTGAAGGAGCCTTGTGAGACACGGAGGCTGTAGTTTATCGATACGCTCCAAGGCATGTCGAACGCCACGTAGCCGTCGTCGGTTACGTTTTCCTCGCTTTGTTTGAGGTTTTTGTCTATTTGCGCACCTGCCTCGGGGGTGTCGCTTTCGGCGGCCCGTAGGGACCAGTCTTCGTCGTAGTCGTCTTCGTTTTCGTCGGTTTGATTATCGTCTTTCTTTTTGAAGGTATCGGGTGATAATTGTATGCCGAAGCTTAGGCTTGCGTTTTTTAGGTGAACGAGTTTGTTGTTGACCTTTATGGCGCCACGGTTGACCCTCACGGCTTGTCCTTTTGGTGAGGCCACGATGCCGTAGGGGTCAAATCCTGCGGAGAAGCTCACGCTTGTGCCAAATACTTTTGTGCGGCCGCTCATGGATATGTTGTCGAAGCGCATAGAGTCTTTCATGAAGTCGTAGCCGCTTGATAGGCTAAGGCTTTCCAGTAGTGCTATCTTTTTGAAACCTGTCGTGTCCTTATCGGTTTTGACTTTCATTTCGAGCGTGTTGCCGAGCGAGAATGAGAGTTTGCCACTCTTGGCTGATCCTGGTGTGCCGTAGAGGTAGCCGTCGTAGAAGGAGTATTTGTAGTCGACTACTTCGTTATTCTTGGCGTCGTAATATTGGAAGTTGTCGTAGCAGCCGAACCTTGGGTCTGAGAAGTCGGGGGTATAGGACACGCTTACGGAGGGGGTCATGACGTGCCTTATGGCGTTGATCTTGTCGCCAAATATGGCACGTATGGGTCGGTAGAAGGTGTAGATTTTGGTGCTTGTGCCTATTGACATGCTAAAGTCGTAGGCTCTGTTGAAACCTTGTTCTGGGTTTAGTTTGACAATCTTTTGTGTTTCCTCGTCCCATACTTTTTTTGTCTTGTTGAGATACCATCTCTCGGTATAGTTGAAGGAGGGAGTGAAGGAGAAGTATTTCAGGAGTTTGAAGTTGGTGGTGATGGGTATGGTGTGTTTCATGCCGTTCTTCCACAAAGTAGAGAAGCTTGACGGTTCGAAGGTCAGGTCTCGTTCTTTGCACGATATGCTGTTTTTCATTGACATCGTGTAGTTGAGGTTGATGTTGTGGAAGGGGTTGTTGGAAGAGCCGGCTGACTTTTTGGGTTTGAAGGGGTAGAATCTTCTCGTCGAGGCTATTGAGAGGTCGGGCATGGTAAGGCTGATGGAGGTGTCACGGCTGTTCTGTGAGTGCAGGAGAGAGGCTGTGAGACGGAAGGGGTTCCATGCCCATTTGCGGCTGTAGGATATACTTGAGCTTTTTTGGTTTGTTGAGAGTGCTTGTGTGTTGACCACGTTGCCGATGTTGTTCTTGTTGTAGGAGCTTGTAGAGAAGTTGACGGATGCGGTGAAAGTCTGGTCGGGGTTAGCCTTAGAGTCTTGGGAGTGGTTCCATCGTATGGAGAAGTCGTTGTTTTTCTGGTAGTCTGGCAGGCTTTTCTCGGAGTAAATGTTGGTGATAATGTCGGTTGAGAAACTGCCGCTGAACTTATATCTCTTCTTGTAGGTTGAGGAAATGTGCAGGCCCCATGAGCCTTTGGTGTATATGTCGCCTAATATCTTCAGGTCGAAGTACTCGTTGGCGGCCCAGTAGTAGCCGCCTTGTTTCAAGTAGAAGCCTCGTGTGCTCTCGTCGCCGTAGCTTGGTATGATGATACCGGAGCTGTAGGACTTGGTGTTGGGTATTATGGCGAATGGCAGTGCCACTGGCAGTGGTACATCGAGCAGCACCATATAGGCTGGGCCGGTCACGGTTTTCTTGCCTGGTATCACTTTGGCCTTTGTGAGGTTCAGGTAGAAGTGTGGATGGTCGTGGTTGTCGCAGGTGGTGTACTTGGCGTCCTTCATGAAGTAGACCTTCTCGTTGACCCTTTTAGCCCTGTCGCCAACCACGAAGCCTTCACCTTGCTCCGTCACGATGTGGTTTATTATGGCTTTCTTTGTGTCGAAGTTATACTTCATGGTGCGCATTGTGTATTCGCCGCTCTTATCCTTAAACACTGGCAGTCCTGACTCGACGCCCAGTGAGTCTACTATGCCATGTGCGTATGCCAAAGAGCTGTCCATATCGAGTTCTATGGCGTATGCTGTCAGTGATATGTCGCCGTAGTCTATCTTGGCGTCGCCATATAGGTACATTTTCTTCTTCTCGAAGTCGAAACGCATGGAGTCCTTGGCCTCGTACTTTACCTCGGCGTCCAGCAACATTGAGTTCTTCTTCTTCAGGGCAGTTGTGTCCTTCGTCTCGGTCTCGATGGTATCTCCCGCGTGCATAGCCCTGCGTAGTGAGTCGCCGTTAATTCTCATCGTTGTCGTGTCGCTCGTGTCCCAATATGACAACGTGGCAGCCCGACTTCCGCCAGGTTGCCCCATCAATATTGTCATCATTATGGCCGCTATGAGCAGTAGCGACGTGCGTATATGACTCGCGCGTTTAGCCAAACTTCTTACTTTGTGTGTGGCGTCTCGTTTTGTTTCGGCATCATTTCGCAAGTCACTTTGACTATCTTGACATCAGTGCCTCTATTATCACACAAATTTAGTCGGATTTATTGTCTTCAGCAAACCATACCATTCTTCAGCGCATTCCATACGGCATACAAAGGCCATACCCTGATGTTGTCATACATCACACTATTAGGGGAGTAAAAAGCATAGGCGACCTGACACATGCCAAGTCGCCTATATCTCAGTTTATTAATTCCTTACTTTATCAACACCTTACGAGTGCCACTCTTCGACACCACCGCATATATTCCTCGTGGCATTGGCTTACCGACAGAGTACTTTCTTCCCGCAAGGTCATATATCCCCACAATTCCATCGTTTGCCATAATCACATTCCCTTGCACCGAAATCTCCTCTGTCTCAGATACATCCTCAATCGCTGTCCTTTCCTCCGTCTTCGAGAAGTAATACATCAAATTGTTGCTCACATTACCCACCCAAGTGTATTCAGAGTTATATCGCAATGGCACCGACCCGTCTGTAAAGTCAGGAAAGACATTGTTGCCACTACTATAGTAGTTGGAGTAGGAGCCCAAGTATATTTTTTGGCTCTGCGAAGTTCGCGTCTCGTCAGGCTCAATTTCCACATATTGCAACCCTGTGCATCCGTCAAACGCATAGTCGCATATTATTATTGTATACTTAGGGATGATAACATATTCCAGCGAGGAGCAGTTCTGGAAAGCACACTCATTAATAGTCGTCACTTTTCCCAAGAACCATATTGTCTCCAGCGACACATCTCCCTTACAAACACCTCTCGGTATCGCTGTTATGTTCGTGGGAAATGAGATACTCTCCAGCGCAGTGCAGTTCTGCAGACAATAATTTCCTATGCTCGTCCCCGTTGGAAACGTTATCTTAGTCATGTTCTTATTCTCCGCAAAAGCATAATCTCCCACCGTCTCGAGTCCAGTGAGTAGTCGCAAAGTGCTGAATCGGCAGTTGTAGAAAGCATAATTGCCTATTTCCTTCGTCACTTTCTTCTTGAATGTCGCCTTGGCAAGCGAAGCACAATCAGAGAAGGCATAGCCGCCCACAGTCTCCACATACGACAAATCAACAGAGGGTAACGACGAGCAACCTTTGAAAGTGCTACTCGGCAACGAAGTGACTGTTGAGGGGAGAGCAACAGATGTCAGGCTTTTGCAATTGCTGAAAGTATAAGAGGGGTCGTCGTATCCATAGACCTTGTATTTACCGTACGACTGTACATAAAGAGGAAGAACTCCGTCGTAATTGTCGTAATATCCGACCGTGTCACGACAAACAAATCTGAATCCTTCCATTAGTTTGGCTGTTGTAAGATTGCCGCAAGACTCAAACACCTCATTGCCAATTATTGATACGTATGCTGGTATCTCTATCGACTTGATCCCCGTATTATAGAAAGCTTTCGCGGCAAGACTCGCTGAAGTACATGTGGTTGGGAAGGTGACAGATTCAAGTGCCGTGCATGAAGCAAATGCCGATTCGCCTATTGTCATAATTGTGCAGCTCGTAGGGAACACTACCGTCTTCAACAAATCGCAGTCTTTGAAAGCAGCATAACCAATCGCTACTTCTTCACATTCGGCAGGAAACGTCACCGTAGTGAGTTTCTTACACGACTCAAATGAACCATTGTAGCCGGAGTAGCCATTGTAGCTAATGTTAAAATTAGGCGACGGTATCACAAGCGTTTCAATCCCACTGTTATAAAACGCCCCATACCAAACCGTTGCCAGCGTCGAGGGCAGTGTTATTGACGCTAACGATGTCGTGCCACTAAACGCGTACTTATTAACCGTTGTCATTCCCTCTGGCAGGTTGATAGATGTGAGTGCGGCGCAGTTGTAGAAGGCGTACTCACCAATGCTCGTAGCCGTCGCTGGCAGGGTCATCTTCTTGAGCGTCTCGCAGTTATAAAAGGCATAGCCAAGTATTGAGGTGAGTCCAGAGTCATCAGGAATAGTGACCGTCGTCATAGCTTTGCACTCATAGAATGCACGCTTGCCTATCTCTTTCACCGACGATGGTATGCTGACCGACGAGACTGTGTAGCAGCCCTCAAAGGCTCCATAGCCTATGGTCTCTTGCGAGAATTCATCATCGAAGACTATCTTCTTGATCAACGAACGGAAATTCTGCCATGGCATAACTGTGCCGCTGGAACTCTCAGTGTTCCACTCGATGTCATCATAGACGGTCAGCACGCCTGTCGTCTCGTCAAACTCCCATCCGTCACCATCGACGGCGTACGCTGGCGATGAGATACCCAGCATTAACAATGCGACAGCTGTGCTGCCTAAGAACTTTGTAAGTCTGCTCATTTTTCTTTTGAGGTGTTACAAGGGTTAACTTTACAGTTGTGAATTAGCCTCCGCCTACCGGCGGGCGTTAATTGCATTGCAAATGTGTATAAAAAAAACACCATCAAAATAAATATAACACTTTAACGTTTACCGAACGTGATTCTCTGAGCAAGGCGCTGTCACAGCGTGTTCACGTGGTCATCTTTCAGCGGTGGTTCATAGCAACATCATCAAACCTCTACCATAAAAACCCTTCACACCTAATCCTAATATGTTATAACACCCGACTTTCCCTATGCGCCTGCCGCTTAGCCGCCTTTATATTAGCCTCAAGCTGCGCACGCTCACCCTCGGGTAGCCCAAAGTCCATAAACCTCTCAAATATATACGCCTCAGCCAACGATGTAGGATGTGTCATGTCTTCTGCATAAAACCGATAATCACGCAACTCGTCACACACTATCTCAAACGACGGAAAATACTCCACTCCTACCCCATGATTCCCCACAACCTCCTCCACCGCCATAAGCAACGTGGCCTTACTCACCGCATTACCATGTGCACCATCCGCCAAATGACGTATCGGACTTACCGTGAATATCACTTCCCGACCACCAGCCATCCTCACAACCTCCTCCAACGCCGACACACACTCCCCAACCGACAACCTGAACCGTGTGAACTCTCCCCCAGGACGCTTCAAACAATTAGTCACCACCACCCCCGACTCATTGTGCCGGAAACACCACGACGTGCCCAACGTCACGATCAACACCTCCACACGACCCCAACGACTATGCGCCTCACACAACTCCCCATTAGCATGAGCCAGAAACTCCTCCTCAGTCTCACGTGCATGACGCGTATGATGACTGAACGAGCACACCCTGCCATCACCCGCCCCAACCCTCACACACTCTCCCCCAACAAACAACCGACCACTGACCACCCTCCCCAAGCTACTCACCACCGACAGCGGGTTATATGTCGTCCCCAACGGATTGACCACCACGTCAAAACCACACATCCCCATACGACGACCTATATTATCCGCAAAACAACTCCCCAACACAAGCATCGGCCGACCAAACGACACCGACACCTTCGACCGACCCACCTCCACCGGTGTGCTCAACTTAATCATCACGCCTATATAAAACAAGTCCCGCGACTGCCGGCACACACCCTGCAAGACGCGAGACCCTGTTATGCTACGTCAACGCCTACTTACGCGTATACACCTTCACCCACGCCACGCTCATATCCGCATTAGCAATATCCCCCTCGCCTACAACGTTCGAGCTTATACCAATATACATAGGCTCCTGCGGCACATTAGCCTTCGTAGAGTACACCTCAACACCATTAACACTCCACGTCAACTTGTCCGACGTCCACTCCAACGCATAGATGTAGTAGTCCGAACCATAGTTCACGTCCCCAACGCTCCCCAACTTGTTCAACCCACGATGGCTCACCCCCATAACCACATTCTTGCCCACACCAAACGTGGCCACATTGATCTCCAAGTTGTTATCCGAACGCAACCAAATATTATCCGTCACAGGCGCCTTGGCACCACTAACCTTGACCTTGAACTCATACTTACCAAACTTCTGACGGAACCCGTCCCCCGTATTGACAAGCGCCGCCGTAGCGTCAAACTGTGCCTTGACAAACCCCACCGGAGCATTCCACGCCATACCCTCCACCTTGCACGCACGCGTAGCGATAGTAAGACCATTCCCCACCTTGATGTTCCCATCATCAAACTTCTGCCTCTCGTCAGACAGGCTATATGTCACGCCCGCCGTCTTCTTACCCCAATAATAACCCGTCATCCACTTGCTTCCATCCAACTTACCCCCCTTGAACTCGTCCGAGAACACAAGCTCCCACTTGTCCACATCCGCAAACGTGTTATTCTTCACGCACTCATAATACCACTTCAAATCCCTATTCCCCTCAAGCTTGGCAAACTCCTGAAGCTCACGCCACTGCTCGCTCTCCTTAAACCGGTTCCTGTTCTCCAAATCCTTCTTCTTCGCAACGAACGCCTCCGTATTCACATACTCCTTCAACGCCTCATACTTCTTCAGCCTGTCAGAGTTATGTACCTTCATGTAGTTCCTATACAGCCCCGACCCCGCCATACGCACAGCCGTCTTAACAGTCCGGTCTCCCTTCAACTGCTTCAACCGCTTCTTCTTCTCAGGGTCAGTAGCACTCCGCAACGACAAATACTCCTTATACTCCGCCGAGTTGATAGCCTGCTCCGCAATACGGTCTTTCCCCGCTCCCACAAACTTCAAATAATCCTTGATATCCGAGCTCTTAGCCAACGACTTATACTCCTGCTCCTTCCTGTACTCCTCCGTCTGATTGAACCGGTCATTCTTCAAATGGTTCACAGCACTCTTAAACTCACTCGTCGACAGCTTACGCTTCAGCTCCTCATACCTCTTCAACTCAGCCCCACCGCCTATACGCTGGAACTTCGTATAGTCCGACTTCCGCTGCTCAAGCTGAGCCTCATATTTAGCAGTAGTGGGGTACTTGCCGCCACCAAACAAAAAGCTGAATATTCCCATGTTCAATCTATCCCGTTTTGTTATAATATACTAACCACAAAGATAGTCAAAAACACATAACTCACACCAACAACACACTATTTTCAACACAAACACATTTTCCCTCCTTCTCTCCAAAAACCTCACCACACACCACACAACTCCTACCAACATCCTACAAACTTCCTACACAACTCCTACAAAAGTGCATGCCAGAAGCATAAATGAAGCATACTTGAAGCATCACAGAAGCATCAACCCTCACAAATCACACCCAAAAATATCCCTCAACACACTACCACACACCAACTTACAAACACAAACCATCCCCACTTTTTTTACCCCACGCCCCCCCAAAAAACACCCAAAAACACCCAAAACACCCCCAAAACACCCCACCAACACCCCACACAACCCCAACACCCACTACTTACGATTTTCTCCAAAATCCATCACCTCACCCAACTCCCCACCCTAAAATTTGTTTCACTCAGTTATTTATGCGTAATTTACCACCGTAATCTTTAAACCTTAAGACATGAACAAATCACTTCTGGCCCTCTCACTTGCCACCTTAGCGCTGACAACATGCCCGTCATGCGACACATCCTCGTCCTCCCGCTTCTTCTCCCCCGAAATCCGACTCGACCAGTGCGGCTATTTGCCCAACGCACAGAAAATGGCATTCATCACCGTCCCCGCCTCCAAATTCTCCATCATCAACTTCAACAACCAGCAAGTAGTCTACCAAGGCGACGTCTCCAAACCCCTATACTGGGCCGAGGCTGGCGACTCCGTGCGACAAATCGTATTCTCCGACCTCGTCACACCCGACATCTACTTCATCCTCGTCGACAGCTCACACCTCTCCTACCCCTTCATCATCGCCGACACCGTCTACAACCAAGCACGTGCCGCAACTCTCAAAGCCTACTACTACAACCGCGCCTCAATGGCCATAACACCGCAATACGGCGGCCTTTGGGCGCGACCCGCCGGACACCCCGACGATAGCGTCCTCGTCCACAAATCCGCCGCCTCCCCCAAACGACCCGAAGGCACAGTACTCTCCATGCCCGGAGGATGGTACGACGCCGGCGACTACAACAAATACATCGTCAATAGCTCCATCACAACCTACACACTCATGCTCGCGGCACGACTCTACCCCAACGCCGCCAAAAACCTCAACGTCAACATCCCCGAGTCCGGCAACGGCCTGCCCGACATCGTCAACGAACTACTCTACAACCTCCGATGGATGATGACCATGCAAGACCCTAACGACGGCGGAGTATACCACAAACTCACCACTCTCTCCTTCGAAGGATTCATCATGCCTGCCGACTGCCACAAAACACGCTACGTCGTAGCTAAAAGCACCGCCGCAGCCCTCGACTTCTCCGCCACCTTGGCTTTCGCCGCACGAACACTCCCCCTCCTCTCCGAATCCCTAAAACCACTCGCCGACTCCTGCAAACAACAAGCGCAGTACGCCTACCAATGGGCCCTCAAACACCCCGCAGTCATATTCGCCAACCCCGACGACGTCTCAACCGGCGACTACGCCGACCCCGACATCAACGACGAATGGTTCTGGGCGTCAACCGAACTGTTCCTCACCACCAACAACGAGCAATACAGCCTCGAAGCACAAAAACACAAAGGCTCTTTCAGCGTCCCCGAATGGCGCAAAGTCGGAACACTCGCCTACTTCTCCATGCTCATCGACAATAAAACAATCAACGGCTTCGACCCCCGCGCCGCCCTGACCGCCATGGCCGACACGCTCCTAAGCATCGAAGACAACTCACCAGTACAACTCAGCCGCGTCAACTTCGACTGGGGCAGCAACTCCTTCGTAGCCAACGACGCCATGCTCAAACTCATCCTCGCCAAAAACGGAGCACCAAACGCACAAAAACTCGAAGCCTCGGCCATGAACGACCTGCACTACCTCCTCGGACGTAACGCCACAGGCTACTCCTTCCTCACCGGCATAGGATCCAAAGCAGCCATGCACATACATCACCGACCCTCAGCCGCCGACAGCATCCACAGCCCCATCCCAGGATTCCTCGCAGGCGGACCAAACACACGAGTCCCTAACGACTGCGGCACCGACTCCCAGCGTAGCCAATTCCCCGCCGCCGCCTACACCGACCAAGAATGCAGCTACTCCACCAACGAAATCGCCATAAACTGGAACGCACCACTCCTCTTCCTCCTCCTCGCCCTCACCGACTAACCCCCCCCCACTTCTCCCCCTCCCCACTTCTCTCCCCACCCTTCTCCCCTTAACGCCGCAAGGCGTATCCCAAACGCGAACGCGTAATGTAGAGACGTCCGCCCGCGGCGTCTCACATACTTC
>CAVFBA010000046.1:0-14294 GCA_963620665.1 bacterium | reverse complement strand
TTGGGGTGCGCCTTACGGCGTTTTTGGGATACGCCGCGGGCGGACGTCTCTACATTACGCGTTCGCATTCGGGGTACGCCTTACGGCGTTTAGGGAGTGTGGGGTTAGCGGAGGAGGTAGGCGGCGACTTCGCGTGCTATGGCGGCTTGTCCGGCTCGGGTGGGGTGTCCGCACTGTTTGTTGATGTCGTAGAGGTTGATGAAGTGGATGTTGTAGTGTGAGGATATGGCCATGATGGACTCTGTTATCTCGTTGCGGAGTTCGGAGTTGATGATGGTGAAGATTTCGGCGTTGGGTTGTAGTTCTTTGAGTTGTTTGAGGAGGAGCGCCATGGCGGGTCGGAAGGTGTAGAGGCTGTCGGAGGGGAAGGATTGGAAGTCGTAGGAGCCGGCAGGGGCACCGGACCAGCTGTCGTTGGTGCCGCCAAAGATGAGAATGACGTCGGAAGTGGGGAGGTTGGGTGCCCGGGTGATGAAGGAGCGGTCGGAGTAGTCGGCGTTGTCGTAGCCGTGGTAGGATATGGTGGAGCCGGAGAAGGAGTTGTTTTGGAGGAGTGTCATGTTGAGGTTGTCGGCGAGGATGTGCCACCATATTTGTGAGACGTCGTTGACGTCGGTGCAGTTATGCTCGAGTTCTTGTGGGGTGTACCAGACGTAGTTGGTGTCGGGGGAGACGGCGTTGATGAAGGTGGAGTAGGAGTCGCCGAGGACTGAGAATGTTTTGCCGTTGTAGGGGTTGTTGTTGTCGTTGGCGCATGAGGTGAGGGAGAGGATGAGTGGGAGGATGAGTGTTAGTTGCTTCATGGTAAGAGTATTAAACTGACTTTATTCGATGAGCCTTTCGGTGTCGAGGAAGAGGGGGGCGTCGGAGGACATAATGTTCTCTGGTCGTATCTTCATCTTAGTGGATGTCATGGTTGGCGGATGTAAAAGTAAGCATAATAGCTGATAGTCCACCAAATAAACATTATTTTACACATGTATGGGGCTGGTCTAAAGTATGTTTGCGATGTGAAATAAATATACCACAATAATGGCAAACTTAAAACAATTATTAGGCACGGTGTTGCTGTTGTCGTCGTCGATGGTGATGGCGGGTCAGACGACACTGACGGAGGCCGAGGTCGCGGCCAGGTATAACGCCACGTATGACGGAGCGACGCCACGTCATGTCACAGTACATGACCCGAGTATCGTGATAGGGTATGAGGGGGCGGATGGCAAGGTGACGGGTGTTGAGACGTCGGGGAGCAAGAAGGTGTATTGCGTGTTTGGGTCGCACAGGGCGTGGGCTAAGAGCTATGACCTTGTGAACTGGGAGACGTTTGAGAATAACATCAGCAGTGACTATGCCACGATATTCGCGGATGATGCTTCGTGGTCGGCGTTGGGCAGCAAGTCGTATGACGTGAGTGGCAATTTGTGGGCGCCGGATGTGATATGGAACAGGAAGACGGAGAAGTGGTGCATGTATATGAGCGTGAATGGGGATTACTTTTACTCGTCGATAGTCTTGTTGACGGCTGAGAGCCTGACGGGCGATTGGACTCGTGAGGGGACTGTGGTGTACTCGTTTGGGTTGTCGAGCAAGAATGAGAGCAAGACGGACATGTGGGACGTGCTGGAGTCTGGCAGTGACACGTCGGACCGTTATTACTGGTGTCGCAACAGCACCAAGAACCGGACATACGGCATGAACGCCATAGACCCGTGTGTGTTTTATGACGAGGATGGCAATTTGTGGATGACGTACGGCTCGTGGTTTGGTGGCATGTATATTATGCGGTTGGACGAGACGACGGGATTGCGAGACAAGACATATACGTATGAGACAAGTTATAAGCAGAAAGATGCAAATGCGGCATGGAATCAGATGAATATAGTATACGCGAACTCGGATGCGTATCAGGGTATTAAGATAGCAGGCGGCAACCACGTGTCGGGCGAGGCGAGTTATGTGGAGTATCATGATGGGAGGTATTGGCTGTTCGTGACGTATGGAGGTCTTACGGCTACGGGTGGGTATAATATGCGAGTGTTCTCGTCGGAGAGCGTCACGGGGCCATATACTGACATATCGGGGGATGACGCGCGGTATTCCAACAGTGGCGAGTATGGCTCGGCGAATGCGGGTCAGGTGAACCGTAGTGTTGGCACGCGTCTTATGAGTTATTATCGTTGGGGGTTTATGGATTATGGGTATGTGGCTCAGGGTCATAACAGCGCCGTGGTTGACGGGGATCGGATGTGGCTTGTGTATCATACGCGGTTTGACGACGGGACTGAGGGGCATCAGGTTCGTGTTCATGAGTTGTTCACAACGGCTGATGGGCGGATAATGTGCGCTCCGTTTGAGTATCGTGGTGAGTCGGCACTGAGTGGAGCCGTGGGAGGGGAAGAGATAGCGGGGACGTGGGGTGTTATACATCATGGCAATGGCACGGATTATAGTAACCTTGTTTGTGCGCAGGAGGAGGAGATAACTTTTGGTGCTGACGGGACGGTGTCGGGGGCGTATAGTGGGACGTGGAGCGCTTCGGAGAGTGAGCCGACGATAAATATATCTATCAAGGTTGGGGATTACACTGAGAGCTATCAGGGCCGTTTTTTGAGGCAGTATTTGGAGGGTACGAATGTCGAGGCGTTGTGTTTCACGGCAGTGGACGGTGTGGACAAGTCGCTATGGGGTTATAAGAAGGCAGGAGCGGGTCAGACTTTTGGGGATGACGTGGCTGTTGCGCGTGCGGCTCATGAGCTTGGCTTGGAGCTTCCGACGTTGGTGTTTGCGGGCGAGGTGGTGACGTTGCCCACGACGATAGACGGTGTTGGCGTGACATATAGCTCGTCGGACGAGACATTGTTGACGAACGATGGGTCGGTGCCTGCGACGGCTACGGACGGGTCGGTGACATTGAAGGCGACATTGACGTGTGGTGGTGTGAGGAGTGAGGTGAGCAAGACGGTTAAGGTGGCTCGGTCGCTTGACGCTATATTGCCTCTTGACAGGAACGCTATCCTTGCGCATTACGCTGATGGCACGACGTTTGGGACGGATCCTGCGGTGCTTGTGTCGGAGGAGACGGGGTTGTCGATAAGTTTCCTTGTGGGAGGCTTGACGAGTGACTGGACGAGCATATTGCACTCGTCGGACAACGATTACAGGATGTACTTGTCGGTATTGCATTATATTGGCACAAATTACTTTGAACACAATGCGATAGCCAGTACGGCGGCGCAGGCGGCGATGTCCAGTGAGGGCAAAGCGCCATGGCAGTTGTTCCTTGGCGGGACGTATTTCGTCACGGTAAGTTTCAATACGGACGGGAGTGTCGGCTATTATCGGGACGGCGTGTTGATGTTGACATTTGATGACACGTGCGCCGTTGGCGCGATAGACTCGGGGACTACTACTCAGAAGCCGTCGGATGTGGTGAAGGCGGTCATTGAGTACTATAAGAGCAACAAGTTGACGTTTGACAGCGCGGTAAGCAACCTTGTTGTGGGTTATGGGGTGGACTATACGCCTGCTGCTCTTGTGGAGACGTTGCCTGTGGAGGAGGGTAATGTGCTTGGGTCGTATGCGTCGAACGTGTTTATGAACCAGGGTGCTCCGTTGTCGGGAGTTAGTGAGAGTACGGGGGTGTCGTTCAGTTTCTTGGTGAGTAATGTTGTGAGTGACTGGGATGTGATAGGCTCGTCGGTGTCGGACAAGGTGTATTTGCATTTGTCGGTTGTGGATTATGACGGGTCGCATTTTTATGAGCATAATGCGGTGGCGTCGGGTGCGGCATCGAGCGTGATGAGTGAGGAGAGTAAGGGGGCGTATCAGATATTCCTTGATGGGACGTATTATGTCACGATCAGTTATAATCCGGAGGGGACTGTGACGTTTTATCGTGATGGTGAGTTGATGTTGACGTTCAGCAACGAGACTACGGTGAACGATGGCACACATACGATGAGCGAGGTGGTCAGTGCGGTTGTTGGGGCATATAACGCTGGCACGTTGACATTCTCGCGTGCTGTGACGAATGTGGTTGTGGGGTATTCGGTGGATTATGCGGCTGAGAAGCCTAACTCGCTTGTGGGGGGTGAGGTGGAAGTGGACACGTGGATAGGCGTTAGTGGGTCGGCTGTAGTCGTTGAGTCGGCAGAGGTTGGGGAGGTGTTGGTGTTTGACATATCGGGGCGTGTGGTGTATAGCGGGGTCACGTCGCGGGTTGAGGGGCTTGCGAGTGGGATGTATGTGGTTCGTGCGGGAGAGGTGGTGAAGATTGTTACTATAAAGTAGGTAGACTGTCGGCTGACAGCCAAGTTGGACGACCCTGGGGCGTGGCTATTCGTGAGAGTGGCCGCGCCCTGGGCTTTTTGGTGGCTTTTTGTGGGTTGGTGGGGGATTTTTTTGGGTTAGGTTTGTGATTGTAAGGTGGTGAGGGATAGGGTATTGTTGGATATTTTTGGGGTAGATAATTGGGGGTTGATGCTTCAAGTATGCTTCATTTATGCTTCTTTGATGCACTTTTGTAGGAGTTTTGTAGAAGTTTTGTAGAAGTTTTGTAGGAGTTGTGTAGGAGTTAGGGAGAGGGGTGAAGAGGGTTAGTATGGGGGTATTAGGGGGAGTGGTAGGAGGGTGGGGTAAAAACAGTCATTTTTGAGTATTAGTCGAGAAAGTGAACAGGCCTAATTTTGCACTTGGAATTACAATAAGTCTAAATAATCACGACTACGACGACAACGATGAGTAAATTGAGAGTGCTACGGCCTATGTGGGCTATGGTGTTGATGGCGGTTGGCTTGCCCATTGTGGCACAGGTGGAGGAGGGACGTCTTGATACGGACGCGAAGACTGGGGCTACACGGTTGGAGCGTCTTGGGGGTCAGGCGGAGGAGAATGTGGACGACCATGAGTCGTATAGCAAGTTCAGGGTAGGAGGATATGGCGAGATGGTGGCGTCGTTTCTCAATTATGGGCGCAATCGTTTTTATGGAGGGAATGATAACTCGGACGAGCGCAGGACGATAGCCATGCCGCGTGCGGTTATAGCTGCGGACTACAGGTTTAATGACAGGTGGAATCTTGGGATGGAGATAGAGTTTGAGGCGGGTGGTGTAGGCTCGGAGCAGGAGTTGGAGAACACGGAGAATGGAGAGTATGAGACGGAGACGGAGATGGGAGGGGAGGTCGCGCTTGAGCAGTTGCACATCACGCGGTATATAGTTAGAGGGTTTAACGTGCGGGTGGGGCATCAGATAGTAGGGTTGGGGTTGACGAATGCACATCATGAGCCGGTGAACTTCTTTGGGACGGTACGTCCGGAGGGAGAGACGACGATCATACCGTCGACTTGGCATGAGACGGGAATAGGTTTCTTTGGGGCGTTTGGTGGTGGAGTGGCACAGTTTGAGTATGAGGCGATGGTTGTCGCTGGTCTCAATCCGGATGGTTTTGGGCGAGATAATTGGGTGGGTAGTGGTAAGCAGGGACTATTTGAGGTGGACAACTTCAAGTCGCCGGGATATTACGTGAGGCTGAACTATGGGGGAGTGCGTGGGTTAAGGGTTGGCGCGTCGGTGTATTATTGCCAAGATGTCACGGAGAATGCGGATAAGCCGTATAAGTATAGCAAGGTTGACGGAGCGCGGTTGGTGTTGTGGTCGTTTGATGCTCAGTATCGTAACCCGTATGTCACGGCACGTGCGAACTATATCAGGGGTAATTTGGAGAATGCGGCGGCTATTGCTAATGTAACGTTGTCGAACAAGTCGAGCTATCATCATGGGGCGGAGCGGGCTGTGGCGAGGAGTGGCATGGCGTATGGGGTGGAGGTTGGCGCGAACTTGCGGAATATACTCTATCGGGATCGTGGGCCTGTGCTGTATCCATTTGTGCGATATGAGTACTTCAATCCGCAGGAGGAGGCCGATGATAATGCTACGGTGGATGTGAGGTGTCAGGTGTCGAAGTGGGTGGCAGGAGTCAATTGGTATGCGTTGCCGAACCTTGTGGTCAAGGCGGACGCCTCGTCGAGGAGGATTGGGACGGACTCGCCGTTTGGGTCGTCGGAGTATCATCATGAGAATGAATTCTCTATTGGGGTGGCGTATGTGGGGTGGTTCTTTCGTAAATAGTTATACACGTAGATAACAAGCACATAACACAAAAACAAACAAAACAGCAATGAACAAGAAGTTACTATCACTCACGGCACTTGCCGCATGTGTGGCGTTCACCTTCACGGCATGCTCGGACGATGATGACGAGGAGGTGCACGTTGCGTCGGTTGACCCATCGGCTGACAACATCGAGAACTGGGGGAACTACATGACTATCGTGTCGAAGCTCCTCGCTAACGATGCCACTGCGCTCTATTCGGATTGGGCGACGGACTATAACAATACCGGTCGTAGCTACGCCACGTACTTCAAGTCGTCGGATCTCACTGCGCAGGAGGCAGCCCAGCAGATTATCGACGGTTGCAAGGAGATAGCCAATGAGGTGGGCGAGTCGAAGATAGGCGAGCCTATAAGCCTGTGGGCAGATGGCAAGAAGGAGAAGGCAGTGCTTGCGGTTGAGTCGTGGTATAGCTGGCACTCACGTGACGATTATAGCAACAATATCCGTTCTATACGCAACTCATACTACGGCACTACAGATGGCACCGTAGCAGCTAACTCACTTTCTTCGCTCGTCAAGGCAGCCAATGCGGAACTTGATACGAAGGTTGTGGATGCCATCAATAACGCCATTGATAAGATACAGGCCATCCCGCAGCCATTCCGCAATAACCTTGGCAGTGATGAGGCTGTGGCAGCCCAAACGGCGTGCAAAGATTTATGTGACCTCTTCGAGGGGAACTTGAAGAAGTGTGTAGCGTCGCTTGATGATGACGATGCCCTTCAGGCGGCTGTGGATCAGTATGTTGATAATGTAGTGTTGCCTACATACGCTGACCTTGCCGCTAAGAACGGAGCCCTTTATTTGGCAGTTCAGGCGTTTGCGAAAGCACCATCGACCGCTACGTTTGCGGCTTGTGGTGTGGCATGGCTCGCGGCGCGTCAGCCGTGGGAGACAAGTGAGGCGTTTCTGTATGGGCCTGTGGCAGATAAGGGTCTTGACCCGAATATGGACTCGTGGCCACTTGACCAGAATGGCATTGAGAATATCCTCTCATCGGCCGACTATTCGCAGCTCAATTGGGATGGGGAGTTTGACGAGGAGAGTGAGGCGATAGCCAGTGCTCAGTCGCTTCGTGGATTCCATACGCTTGAGTTCCTCATCTTCAAAGATGGCAAGGCACGTACATATTCTGAGTAACGATTTATTAGGCGCAATTGCCTAACGACCTGATAGTGAAGGTGGGAGGAGTAATTCTTCCCCCTTCACATTGTGGTATAATATTGTTTTTGTGTATACAATCTCGCAATGAAACGACTCTCCCTTGCTATCGCATCACTATTTTCCTTTGCGCTCATGTCGTGCGATCCTGACTCTGAGGGTGTAGA
Organism: bacterium; assembly: GCA_963620665.1. GTDB lineage: Bacteria > Bacteroidota > Bacteroidia > Bacteroidales > Marinilabiliaceae > W3P20-009. The sequence continues at coordinate 6,792 of CAVFBA010000046.1, read as the reverse complement.
CACCTTCGAGGCGGAGCATTCGCGTGACCTTGAGGATTACTATCTCTCGGCAGGCACGTCTACTGTCTTTTATAGCACCAGTAAGGCGTATGACGTTGACGCTGAATGGCTGTCGGGTAAGTACTCTACACGTTTTCAGACTGGTAACCGTCTGTATGATAACGTTTCGGATAATTATGGGCCTGTGTATGCGGGTTTTTCGTGCGCCTCGTGCCACTTCAATGCGGGTCGCACGTCGCCAGGTGTGTGGAATCAGATAGGCACAGACCCCGATGGTACGCCGGTTTATGGTTCGGGTAAGAATGGCATGTCGTCTATGCTCGTGTATGTGGCACGTAAGAATGGGGTATTCTTTCAGGGGTATGGCCGTGTGCTTCATGACCAGTCGATATATGGTGTCACGGCCGAGGGCAAGTTGCAGGTGCGTTATGACTATGAGGCTGGCACGTTTCCCGATGGTGAGGCGTATGAGTTGGCGCATCCTAACTATACTGTGGTCAAGTGGTATAAGAAGATGTGGGACAGCATAAAGAAGGATTCTGTGGAGATTAAGCCAGAAGACCTCTTCTGCACGGTACGTATACCACTGCGGCATGTCGGTATGGGTCAGATGCTTGCCGTAGACCGTGCGGAGATAGAGAAGCTCGCCCAGCAAAGCAACTACCCCGAGTATGGCATCTCGGGGCGTGTGAACTACATCACTGAGCGTGGTGTGAAAAGTGTAGGCTTGTCGGGCAATAAGGCGCAGCACCTTGACCTTACCGTGGAGTTGGGATTCTCGTCTGATATGGGTTCCACTAACTCTCGTTACCCTGAGGAGATATGCGAGGGGCAGCTTCAGATGGAGGAGGGGTCGATGATGGGGCTAACTTATGACAAGCTTGATGTCTCGACCGAAGATATGGAGTGTGTCGACCTCTATCTCCATGGACTTGGTGTCCCTGCACGTCGCAAGGGTAGCACTACGACAAAGGTCACATTGACACATAGTGATGGTTCGACCGAGACTATGAGTGAGCGTGAGGCTGTTAGTCGTGGCGAGCAGATGTTCTATCAGGCTAAGTGCCACTTGTGTCATGTCACCACGCTGCATACACGTCCTCGTGGCGCTACGCTTCTCAATGGTACGGAGTTGCCTTGGCTTGGGTCGCAGACTATCCACCCGTACTCTGACTACCTGTTGCATGATATGGGGTCGGAGATTATGGGAGTGGGTCTTAACGACAACTATACCAGTGGTACGGCGCGTGGCAATGAGTGGCGCACTACGCCTTTGTGGGGCATAGGGCTTCAGGAGACGGTCAATGGGCACACGTACTTCTTGCATGATGGTCGTGCACGCAACCTCACCGAGGCTATCTTGTGGCATGGAGGTGAGGGTGAAGCCTCTAAGAACCTGTTTAGAAATATGGATCGTGCCGACCGTCAGGCACTAATTAAATTCCTCGAATCACTTTAACCTCAATACGATAACACGATGAAAGCTCTATACCTTATACCAGCCCTTACAGCTCTATCATCGCTCGCCCTTGCGCAGCAGTCACAACCTGCCCAGTCGTTTGACGCGGACAATGGCGTTGTGACCATAGGCAGTGACCGTATGTTTCAGATTGAGAGCCCTAATAAGAGCTTCTCCTTCAAGCCTTACTTGATGATTCAGACCAACGTCAACTACAACTTTTATGATGACGAGGGACTTGACAAGGCTTATAACCAGGACAATGTGGCCAACTCGGGCTTTGCTATACCCTACGGTGTACTCGGCTTCACGGGCAAGGCGTTCAACCGTATCACCTATAACCTCTCTATCAATGCCGCGTCGTCGGGTGCTGGCGTGTTGCAGCAGGCATGGTTCGACATACGTGCCAACGAGTACTTTGCCGCCCGTGTGGGTAAGTTCAAGACACCTTTTACCAGCGCATACCTTACCACGCTTGGTGAGACTCTTATGCCCATTCTGCCCACGTCGTTGACTGCCACCGTCATCATGCCATATACGCTCAATGCTGTCAACCCTACTATTGGCACTGGCTTTGACCTTGGCGTGATGTTTCATGGAGATATCGCCTCGCCACTATTCGGCTATGAGGTGGGACTCTTCAATGGCAGTGGCTCGTCGTCTAACTCTGCCACTAAGACATTCTCTGATGATTGGGGTATACCCTCGCTGCTCTATGCCGCGCGTCTCACGTGGACTCCTTTCGGGGCTATGCCACGTACGCAAGGTAATGCCAAGATGCTCGACCAGAATAAGTTGGAGATTGCCCTCTCGGGTAGTATAAACGTGGAGAGCGAGAGTGAGAGTACCAACGACACACGTGCGGGCTTTGAGCTCTCGTGGCTGCACAATCGCCTATATATTGGCGCGGAGGCGTACCTTATGCATGTCGGGTTTACTGACCGTCAGAAGATATCTGACACATATAACTACTGGGGCGCATATATCAATGCTGGCTTCTTCGTGCATCAGCAGTGGCAAGTGACGGCTCGCTATGATTTCTATGACCGTAATGGCTCCTCTACTGATGGCATACTCAATAGTCCTGCAATAGGCTTCAATTACTTTATACGCAACTCTGGGCTTAAGCTCTCGGGAATGTATCAGTACATAGGGCGTACGGGGCATGAGACGCAGCTGGACCGTGATAATGACGACCTTGGCATAGCCATGCACTCGGCACGTGTGCAACTTCAATACACATTCTAACTTCCCCTAATCGACAAATCCCCAGTCATGACGACTTTTTGTCTTAACTTTGTCAAGTGGCGGGTGGTGCTCCTGCTCGCCCTTATACTCCCCCTCTTCATTGTTTCTTGTGACGATGGTCATGTGGACGACCCTGTGTATGTGGACACATCGGAAGCCTACACTGTGCAGATTATCGGCGCATTCAGTGGTGTAGACCAGTGGGACGACGACTCATACTCGCTTGTTCTTGCCGCCTACGACGATGAGAGCCTATACTCGCTCATACAGAAGAGCTTTCCGCACGATGGTGACGCCTTGACAGTCGACACACTCACCCTCTCGCGTGTCACCACTGCCGCCACGAGCATACAGGTTGCCGTAGCCGATGTGCTTCGTCAGCGAGTCGCTACGATATACTCGTATGACATTCCTGAGGGTCAAGACCCAAGTGAGGCTATTGTCCTCAATGTCGGCGCACTTGACATCTCTCCTTTTGGGGCGGTCGATGCCGCGGTGTTTCAGGGGCTTAGTTGCGCTCGTTGTCATCAGGGAGATGAGCCACCTGCGGGACTTGACCTTACGACGGATTACGCCCTTGCGCACCTTGTGGGTGTGAAGTCGCATAAGGAACCCGACGAGACACTTGTCGTTGCGGGAGATGCCGACAACAGCTTCCTCGTCAAGGTGCTTGAGCAGGGCGACGACAATGTGCACTACGACCATCGAGCCTTCTTTGTGGAGGACTCTCGTGCCCCGCTTCTCTCGCTCATCAGATCGTGGATAAACTCCATAGAGCCTGACGAGAATTGATATACCTTACATTTCTCCCCCTCCATCCTCTCCCTCCCCCATACCCATTCTCAATGCCCATATTGTGAAAAAGTACGACTCTCTCTACAACTCCTCTACTGGAGCCACTATTCAACTTGCCTCTTTCACACCAGACAGTGGCGGTGTGCGAGAGTATCATGCCATATTCCATGTTGAGCCACGGCAGCAGGAGTTTGCCGACCAGTACTCACGTCTACTCTTTGCCGTGCAAGAGCTGCTCGGTATGCCTGACCTTGTGGGTGCACGTGTCATCTTCAAACGCTACTTCCTCTCTGATGCCTGCAACCAGGTGCCGCAGATGATTGACCTTAACGACGAGGGGGCGAGCGTCTCGTGCATACAGCAGCCGCCCCTTGATGGTAGCAAGATAGCACTGTGGTTATACCTTCAGCAGGGAGTAGACGATGTGCATACCGACGATGAGGGCGTTGTGGTGGTCAATCATAATGGCTATCGGCAGTTGTGGAAGATGGGCATGATTATGCCACAGGGGGACTCTGCCACGCAGACGCGCGTCCTGCTTGAGACATTCGAGGCGCAATTGGCGAAGTATCATGCCACTATCGCCGACAACTGCATACGCACATGGTTCTACGTGCGTGATGTTGACATACAGTATCATGGCATGGTTGTGGCACGTAGGGAGAACTTCGAGGCCAATGGGCTCACGCCGCAGACTCACTACGTCTCATCGACTGGTATTGGTGGGTTGCCGCCCGACCCTAAGGCTATCATCCAGCTTGGCACGTTCTCGCTTGTGGGCTTTGAGCCTGCCCAGCAGCGCTATCTATACGCCCTCGACCATCTCAATAAGACAATAGACTATGGCGTGACCTTTGAGCGTGGCACGTTGCTTGAGTTTGGCGACCGTGGGCATGCCTATATCTCTGGCACGGCCTCTATTGACAGTGAGGGGAATGTGCTGTATGTTGGTGATATACGTCGTCAGACAGTCCGAATGTGGGAGAATGTCGAGGCGTTGCTTGGTGAGGGGGCGATGACTATGGACGACATTATGCAAATAGTGGTCTACCTTCGTGACCCTGCCGACTATGCTGTGGTCAGTGAGATGTTTGCCGAGCGATTTCCCACTACGCCCTACGTCATAACCCTTGCTCCTGTATGTCGCCCTGCATGGCTCATCGAGATGGAGTGCATAGCTGTTGATGGGCGCAGCACCACTTTCCGACCTTTCTAAGGCGATGCGAGGCGTATGGCACATAGTGAGGCGCGTCGTTCTCGTTGCCTACGTCCTTTTTGTGGCCATACTTGCCGCTGCCACCTTTGTTGAGTGGCGGTGCGGTACGGTGTTCGTGTCGCGCTACTTCTATGGTGCGCCGTGGTTCACAGTAGTGATGGCTGTGCTTGTGTTGTCGGGGTTTGCTTTGGCCATAAAGCTACTTGGCAGGAATCGTCCCGCATTGTTGTTGCACTCGTCGCTTGCCCTTATAGCCCTTGGCGCGCTTCTTACGCACATTACATCTCATGAGGGCATACTGCATTTGCGTGAGGATGGTGATGCTCAAACACGGTTTCTCTCCTCGGCCGAGGGGCATTCATTGCTCTCGTTGCCTACGGACATTGCCCTTGACTCCTTCCGGATTGTCTACTATCCGCATACTGACGCGCCGCAGGACTATATCTCGTATCTGCGAATTGACACCATGCGTGCCACTGTCTCTATGAACCGTATACTCTCTATTGGGGGTTACCGTTTTTACCAGTCGAGTTATGACCCTGATATGCGCGGCACGATACTCACCGTAAATCATGACCCGTATGGTACGCCTGTGACCTACGCTGGCTATGCTATGCTGTTTCTCTCGCTAATCGTCGTACTCGTCAATCCGCAAGGGCGATTTAGGCGACTACTCTCGTCAAAGAGTCTAATAGCGGTGATTGGCGTTATACTTGTTTGTCCTTTGACCTCTTGCACTACCGCTGAACTGCCATCAGCGCCCATTCCTACTGATGCGCAGAGTGACAAGTTCTCGCGGCTTGACATTATCTATCATGACCGTCCTGCGCCCATAGACACCTATTGCGCCGACTTTGCGATGAAGGTGACAGGGCGCGCCACGTGGCACTCGCTATCGGCCAATAGCCTTGTGCTGGCCTGGATGACAGCCCCGGGCGAGTGGCAGAATGTGGCAATGATAAAAGTGAAATATCCCGACGCGGCACGGCAGATGGGGCTTACACCTGTTGACGGGTATATCTCCGCAGCGTCGCTCTTCGCGCCTGATGGGCATTACCTGTTGACGCCCTATCTTGAGCAACGGGCTAAGGCCGCCATAGACATAAACGACCGGCTGCAGGCCATAATATCGCTCACTGACGGTTCTGCCTTCAGCCTTGCCCCGACTCCCATACCGCCAGTGCGCAGGCAGCTTGAGGTTATGTATGTGCGGCTGCAGCCCGTGGCATTGCTATTCAAGATACAGCTCACCCTTGGGCTTGTGGCCATAGTCCTTGCGGTGTTGATAGGGGAGGGTAGGGGGCGCGTGCGATGGGGTGGAACTTTGCTATCTGGGATAGCCATATTATGCGCCGTGCTGCAAACCGTCGCCCTTGCCGTGCGGGGCATAATAGCTTGCGCCTGGCCGCTTGCCAATGGGTATGAGACGATGCTGTTTCTTGCTCTTGCGCTTTGTGTGGGGTCGGTGTTCCTTGTGCGTCGCCATGCACTCCTTGCGTCGGCGTGCCTGCTGATGTCGGGCTTTGCCTTGCTTGTGGCGCACATTGGCATGTCCAACCCCCATATCACGCCCCTTATGCCGGTGTTGCACTCGCCGTGGCTGTCGCTGCATGTGGCAAGCGTCATGATAGCCTACGCCCTTTTCACCATTATTGCGCTTAATAGCGTCATTGCGCTCGCTAATGGGCGTCACCTCCCGGCTATGCGTGTATCGCTTATACTGCTCTATGTGGCGGTCGTGTTCCTCGCCATAGGCATATTTATCGGGGCTGTATGGGCGGGTCAGTCGTGGGGGAGATATTGGGGGTGGGATCCTAAGGAGGTGTGGGCTCTCATCACGCTACTTGTCTATGTTGTGCCATTGCATCCGTCGTTGTTTCCTGCCCGTGGCGCGCGTGCTATGCATGTGTATCTGCTTATTGCGTTTGCCGCTGTGATTATGACGTATTTTGGGGTGAATTATCTGTTAGGTGGGATGCATGGGTATGCGTGAGGGGGGGGGAAGAGGCCTATGCCATATTCTTTTTGATTTCCTCTATCTGCTTTGGGGTTAAGCCGGTGCCTTGGGCGATTT
>CAVFBA010000045.1:472-14770 GCA_963620665.1 bacterium | reverse complement strand
GAGGAGGTGTGGGGTATGTGTGGGTGAGGTGTTGTGGATGGTGTGGGAAGTTGTTTTTGTGGTGTGTAGAATTAAAAAATGTTGTATATTTGCGTTCGCTAAAATGACTTAAGAAGGGTTGACGTTGATGCCGTATGTGGCGTTGGTCGTTGGCTCGGGCGGTCGATAATCAGATAATAGCCTATGTTTCAAGATGTGTTACTCGGTTTTCTCGGTAAAGCGGTAGTCTTAATTCTTTTGTTTAGTATTCCCCCTCTTGTTTTGAACCTTATCAAGTCTGTGCGTCAGGGTAGTAAGGCGAGCAATATACCATATTCGACTGCGGAGTGGATAATTTTGTTTGCCATATACGCGATAGGGTTGACGTTTTTCGTGCTTTGGGTGCTGGCTTAGTGTAGCTGGCGTAAGGTACGAGATGGCATTAGTCGGGGCTTGCTGGCTGTTGAGGCTGGCAGGTCTTGATGTTTGTGGTGTGTTGTGGCGAGGGTGTGGGTTGGAGCTGTGGGGGAGGGAGTTGTGGTGCGGATAGGTGAACTTAGGCGTTTGGAAATGCGTATATTCGCGTGAAAAGAAGATAGAGATGAGCAAGCGATATGATGTGGTGCTGTCGATAGCAGGGAGCGACCCGAGTGGCGGTGCCGGGATACAGGCTGATATCAAGGCGATATCGGCTATGGGTTGTTATGCGGCGGCGGCTATAACGTCGGTGGTGAATGAGAATACCCAGGGGGTGTATGGGGTTCATGATGTGCCTGTGGAGTTTGTTGTGGGTCAGATATGTTCGGTGTTGGATGATTTGGATGTGGGTGCGGTTAAGATTGGCATGCTGCATTCGGTGGAGTTGGTGAGGGCTGTGGCGGGAGTTCTACGGGAGCGTGGGGTGGGGAAGGTGGTACTTGACCCTGTGATGGTTGCGACGTCGGGTGGTGACTTGATGATGCGTGAGGCTGTTGAGGTTGTTAAGAGAGAGTTGGCGCCGTTATCGACGGTTATCACTCCTAATATACCGGAGGCAGAGGCGTTGCTTGGCGGTCGGAAGATTGTTAGTGTTGAGGATATGAAGGAGGCGGCGTCGGAGTTGACGGGGTTGGGTACGTCGGTGTTGCTTAAGGGAGGTCATTTGGAGGGGGATGTGATGATAGACGTGTTGTGCAATGTTGTGACAATGGAGCGGTTGGAGTTGCCGTCGGACAGGGTTAGGACTTGTAATACACATGGGACGGGTTGCACGTTGTCGTCGGCGATAGCTGCTGGTCTTGCTCGAGGGAGGGGTTTGACGTCGGCGGTAGTTGCGGCTAAGGAGTATATGAATGGTGCGATAGCTGCGGGTTCGGAGTATGAGATAGGGAAGGGTCATGGTCCTGTGTGTCATTTTTATAGGATGTTGGAATAGCTAATGTCAGAAGAGGTAAATGTGCTGGCGGAGGGCCAGTTTGAGGATAATGAGCGGGTTAATGTTTATGGGGCCCGTGAGCATAATTTGAAGAATATAGATGTGTCGTTGCCACGTAACGCGCTTGTGGTGTTTACGGGGATGAGTGGCAGTGGCAAGTCGTCGTTGGCGTTTGACACTATATACGCGGAGGGTCAGCGTCGGTATATTGAGACGTTCTCGTCGTATGCCCGGCAGTTTCTGGGTGGGTCGCAGAGGCCGGATGTGGATAAGATTACGGGACTTAGTCCGGTTATATCGATAGAGCAGAAGACGACGAATAAGAATCCGCGTTCGACTGTTGGGACGATCACGGAGATATATGATTTCTTGCGACTGCTATACGCGAGGGCTGGAGAGGCGTATTCGTATGAGACTGGGGAGAAGATGGTGAAGTATACGGAGGGTCAGATATTCGACATGATAGAGACGGCGTATGATGGTCGGAAGGTCAGTTTGTTGGCGCCATTGGTGAAGGGGCGTAAGGGTCACTATAAGGAGTTGTTTGAGCGGATACGTAAGCGGGGGTTCATATATGCGAGGGTGGACGGAGTGGTTAAGGAGGTCGTGCCAGGGATGAAGTTGGACAGGTATAAGGTTCATTTCATTGAGTTGGTGGTGGACAGGATAGCTGTGCGTAGGTCGTCGGATGGCATGGAAGGTACGGACGGGAAGCGGTTGAAGCATTCGATAGACACGGCGTTGCAGATGGGTAAGGGGATAATGATGGTGCTTGACACGGAGGATGAGGGATTGAAGTATTTCAGCAGGCAGTTGATGTGTCCTACGACGGGTATCTCGTATCCGGAGCCGGCACCTCACTCGTTCTCGTTCAACTCGCCTCAAGGAGCGTGTCCGAAGTGTAAGGGCATGGGTCATTACGCGTCGGTGGATGCGAGCCGGATAATACCTAACAACAAGTTGAGTATAGCGGGAGGGGCGATAGAGCCGTTGGGTAAGGCTAAGAGGAATTTGATATTCGCCCAGATAGAGGCGATAGGCGAGATATATGGTTTTGACTTGGATACGCCGGTGGAGGACATCTCGGAGGAGGGACTTGACGCTGTGCTGTATGGCACGACTGAGCAGTTGCATTTGAAGGATGACCTTGGGTTGCCGAGTAATTTCTTTCCGTCGTTTGATGGTATCGTGAGCTATATAGTGTCGATTCAGGATCAGGCCACGTCGGCTAAGGAGAAGAAGTGGGCGGAGCAGTATATATCGGACGTGGTGTGTCCGGAGTGTGGTGGGGCTCGTCTGAACAGGATGTCGTTGAACTTCAGGATAGACGGGAAGAATATAGCGGAGGTGTCGGATATGGACATGCTCCAGTTGTCGGAGTGGCTTAATGGGCTTGAGGACAGGTTGGATGGGAGGCAGCGGTTGATAGCGGCAGAGGTGTTGAAGGAGATACGCAGCAGGGTGGGGTTCATGCTGGACGTTGGGTTGGACTATTTGTCGTTGAGTCGTAGCGCAGTGACGTTGTCGGGAGGGGAGAGTCAGCGTATCAGGTTGGCAACGCAGATAGGGTCGCAGTTGGTGAACGTGCTGTATATACTTGATGAGCCGAGTATAGGGTTGCATCAGCGTGATAATGTGAAGTTGATAAACTCGTTGAAGCATCTGAGGGATATAGGTAACAGCGTGATAGTTGTGGAGCATGACAGGGATATGATGTTGGCGTCGGACTACTTGGTTGACATAGGTCCTGGTGCGGGTCGTAAGGGCGGTTATGTCGTTGCGTCAGGCACGCCTCAGGAGGTTATGAAGCAGGACACGATGACGGCGGCATATCTGAATGGTAGCCGTAGGATAGAGGTGCCGAGCGTGCGTCGTGAGGGGAATGGCAAGTTTTTGACGTTGAGGGGGTGTCGGGGTAATAATTTGAAGGGTGTGGACGTGTCGTTTCCGTTGGGTAAGCTGATATGTATGACGGGAGTGTCGGGTAGTGGCAAGTCGACGCTTATCAATGAGACGTTGTCGCCGATATTGAGTCAGAAGATATATGGGTCGTTGAAGGATCCTATGTTGTATGACTCGGTTGAGGGGTTGGAGAATGTGGATAAGGTGGTGACGGTGGATCAGTCGCCATTGGGAAGGACACCGCGGTCGAATCCTGCCACATATACGGGTGTGTTTGATGACATCAGGAAGATATACGCCGAGTTGCCGGAGTCGAAGTTGAGGGGTTATAAGAGTGGTCGTTTCTCGTTCAACGTTATAGGCGGCAGGTGTGAGACGTGTAGGGGGGCGGGAGTGCAGGTTATAGAGATGAACTTGTTGCCCGATGTCATGGTGGAGTGTCCCACGTGTGGTGGTAAGCGTTATAACAGGGAGACGTTGAGCGTGATGTTTAAGGGTCAGTCGATAGGTGATGTGCTGAAGATGACGATAAACAAGGCTACGGAGTTTTTCGAGAGTATACCGGCGATATATAACAAGCTTAGCACGTTGCGTAGTGTGGGTTTGGGGTATATAACTCTTGGTCAGCCGTCGACTACTCTGTCGGGTGGGGAGAGTCAGAGGGTGAAATTGGCTACGGAGTTGGCTAAGCGAGACACGGGAAGCACTGTGTATCTGCTTGATGAGCCTACCACTGGACTACACTTTGAGGACATAAGAATCTTGATGGATGTATTGAACAAGTTGGTGGATAGGGGTAATACGGTGATAGTCATAGAGCATAACTTGGACGTTATAAAGATGGCGGACTACGTCATAGATATGGGGCCTGATGGTGGTCGAGGTGGTGGCACTATCGTGGCGCAGGGTACGCCGGAGCAGGTGGCAGAGTGCGAGCGCAGCTATACGGGTCAGTTCCTACGTGAGGAGTTGGCACGTTAGGCGTTAGCGCGAGGTCAGAAATTGGCGGGGCATACTATGTGCACCGCTTTTTTCGTATATGGGTGTGTGAAGGAGAGTTCGTTGGAGTGGAGCATGAGACGTGGGCCGAGATGACCGTAGAGGTTGTCGCCGACTATGGGGCAGTTCAGTCCGAGGGGGCTGGCGAGGTGCACGCGTAGTTGGTGTGTGCGTCCTGTCAGGGGGTGTAGTAGTAGTAGTGAGGTGGTGGGGGTGGAGGATATGAGGGAGTATTGGGTTATGGCCTCCTTGCCGCGTATGAAGTCGACCATTTGTCGTGGTCGGTCGTCGATATTGGGTATGAGTGGTAGTGAGATGGTGCCAGAGGGTGAGTCGGGGTGTCCTTCGACCATGGCGATGTATGATTTGGTCACTTGTCGTGACTCGAAGAGGGATTGTAGGGCATGGTGCGTATCTTTGTCTTTGGCTATCAGGACGATGCCAGAGGTGGGCATATCGAGTCGGTGCACATAGCCGGGGCCTGATATGGGTCGCATGGAGCGTATGAGGGACATGAGGGAGGGTTGTGAGTGGTTGTCGGATACGGTGATTAGTCCGTGTGGCTTGTTCACGGCGAGTAGCCATTGGTCTTCGTAGAGGATCTCTATGTCGGTGGGTGAGTATGAGGAGGAGAGGGGGTCGGGTGCGACATTGAAACCACGTAGCATGCGAGAGAGCAGGGGTCGGCATTTCTGGTTGCAGGCGGGGTAGAAGTGACCATCGATACGTATCTCGCCTTTAGGGGAGTTGCCTATCCAGAACTCGGCCATGGATATGGGGTGGAGGTTATTGGCGAAGGCGAAGTTGAGTAGTTTAGGTGCGGCGCAATCGCCAGTGCCAGCCGGGGGTATGCCCTTGCCTGCGTCGAGGAATATGTCGCGCACGCTTATGAGTGAGCCGTCGGCACAGTGGGCTTTCATGTGGCTGAAGAGCCATCGTTGCAGGACTATGGAGCGGTGGTGACGTTGAGCCTTTAGGGTGTTGGTATAGGCATCGTATGTGGCTATTTGGTTGGTGATTAGTGTGGCTTGCTCGTTGAGTTTGGTGCGTTGGCGTTTGAGTTCGGCTTTCTCGAATTGGCTTTGACGGTTCAGCTGGTCGGCGAGTTCGGGGCGTTGTGTGCGCAGGGTCTGGCGTTGCAGTCGGTTGGCGTTGTATGTGGCGGTTAGGGAGTTGAGGGTCTGGGTGTTGTGGAGGGTGAGGTCGGCGAGTTGTTGGCGTAGGGAGAGGATATGTGGGTCGGCTTCACGCTGCGTGATAAGGGAGTTGAGGTGCGATATGGCTTCCTCCTCGACTTTGAATGTGGAGCCTGGGGTGTCGAAGGTGAGTAGGGGAGGTACGAAATATGGTTGAGAGAATTGACCGTCGAGTGTGCCGGAGAATGCGGCGAGGAAGCCGAGGTTGCCGTTATGGTCGTGGCAGATGAGAACGCCGAACATCTTGCCGTTGCGGGCGTCGGCTATGAGGTTGGGTTGTGATTGGAGATGGCGGGTGAGGAGCAGGGCGGCCTCTTGCGCAAGGGGGTCGGGTGTGTATGCGAATGGGAAAGTGAACGGGGTGTCGGGGTGGGGTAGGGGATGCCGGGTCAGGGGGTGGAGGTAGGACATGGGTATCTGGGAGTCTTTAATTGCACGTGCGAATATAGGCTATAATCTTCAAAGAGTGAGTTTTGATTATATGGGGATGTGAAATGATTATGCCGATGTCGGCAAGAAAAGGGGTATATTTGCGTTGTCAACCCATCATAATGACTATGGCGTACAATAAGTATAAGAGTTATGGATACAAGCAGATAGAGGCTGACGAGTCGATAACTGATGTTGATTTCAAGGATGATGATGAGTGGGCACTATTCCGGAGAGTGTTTGACGTGTTCTCTGTCTATTCTGCGACAGGACTGAGTAACTTTGCGAGAGGAGCGTGCTGCGGGGTTGCATGGGGGAATATACCACAAAACCCAGGTGGAACTGACCTACAACTCGAACCATATCGAGGGAAGCAGGCTATCGAAGGAGCAGACACGGTTTATCTTTGAGACGAATACAGTGAAGATGGAAGATGGCAGTGCACTGAATGTGGACGACATCATAGAGACGACAAACCACTTCAAGTGTGTGGACTACGTGATAGAGCATGCCGATGAGCCGTTGACGGAGAGCATGATAAAGCGGTTGCATGGAATATTGAAAGCAGGGACGTCGGACGAGAGGCGTGACTGGTTTAATGTGGGTGGTTATAAGCGGCTGGCTAATGAGGTGGGGGGGGATGGAGACGACAAGACCGAAGGATGTGGGGCGTGCCATGAGGGAACTGTTGCGCGATTATAGGGAGTTGAAGAGTGTCGCGATAGAGGATATAATTGGGTTTCATTGGCGATTTGAGCGCATTCACCCGTTTCAGGATGGTAATGGGCGTGTGGGGCGGTTGGTGATGTTCAAGGAGTGTTTGAGGTGGCGTGTGGTGCCGTTTGTAATACGTGATGAGGTTAAGATGTTTTATTATAGGGGATTGCAAGAGTGGGAGCATGTGCGTGGCTATCTCTTGGACACTTGTTTGTCGGCACAAGGTGAGTATCGCAATGTAATGAGCTATTTTGGAATCAAAAAGTAAACAATAAGCCCGAGCCAGTGCAGACTCGGGCTTTGTTGGGCAAGCTATGTTATAAACTGTTAGAGCTCGTCGCCGTTGGCTTCGCTGGACTTGTTGAACTCGTTGTCGTAATACATCGCGATATAGAACTCACCTGGCTTATCGCTCATAATGCGGAACCATACGGACTTCTTCTTCGTGATGTCAAGGACAATCTCTTCCATCCTCTCTTTGATGGCGTTGTGCACCTCTTCCTCGCCATACCCACGCTCCGAGAGTTCCTTGATGCAGTCTTGAGCCACATGCTTGTGGAGATCCTCAAGCATCTCCACGTCGGGTATCTGATAGAACTCGGCCTGATAAGTCTCATCCTTGTCGCGCATGCCGACCACTATGTCCTCATGCTCGGGAATATCTTGCCTGTCCTTGTCGCCAACGTAACGGTCGTTGCTGTCGAACTGCTGCACGAGCTTGTTGAAGCGCGACTTGATGCCCTCAGGGTCTTGCATGTCGGCATCCACGAGGGCGATGCGGTAAACCTTGTTGTTGTAAGTGTCGATGTAGACGTGCACGTCCTCGCCGTTATACTCGCCCACGAGAAACTCCTCGCCTGGCACGGGTGCGAAGCCCTTGTTCATGAGGTTCTCCCTCATCTCCTTGAGATAGCCGTCTACGGGAATGCCAAGGAAGGTGGTGATGTCCCTCTGCGCCTGCGCTGTGCAGGTGATGAGGAGCAGCATGGCTAACGATAGAATTGTTTTCATGTCTTGTATGTTATTAATTTAGTATGTCTTGCGGGTTGCCCAATCCACAAGTTGATATGCATAAATGAAGAATACAAGAACCATGCCAAAAACACCACGGCGGATGATGCCGTGTTTGTGAACGCCCCCTCCCAACTCCTCCAAAACTCCTACCAAACTCCTACAATGATTATTCAAAGAAGCATAAATGAAGCATACCCGAAGCATCACGACCCGGTCCCTTTTCCTCGTGAAATTCCAAAAAAATCCCTCAACACCAATTTTTCAACAATTCCACACCCTTTCGCCAAATTTATCCACCTCCACCATCTCCCGCATCGCCCATTTCCCGGTCGTGAGTGTGACGAATACCTCATTCTCTCATTCCTTTAAGTATAAACAAAAACACGCCCCACGTCACCTCAAACCCTAACCCCCAATGGCAACCCGCACAACTTATATACCCCCGTAGCCAATCTCCGCATCCTTGCCTTTCGCTCCCCCAAAACCGAGTGAAAATGTGGGCCATGGGACGCTGATGTAGCCATTAGTGTTTGGGAAATGAGTAATTTTGAACGATATACGGGGTGAGGTGGGCCTTAGTGAGTGCGGAGGTGTGGTGTAATATGTTGATTGTATAGCAGTTAAGGTATAACTATCTATTCTGAGAGATGGAGGAGTTGATATTTTGGGATAAGGAGTTGACGCTGTTCTTGAACGGCCAGCACTGCCCCTTCATGGATATTTTTTTCTGGGTCATGACGTCGAAATGGATCTGGGTGCCCCTCTATTTGGCGTTGCTGTGGACGATATTCCGAAAACAGGGTGGCCGAGGGCTGATGACCGTGATAGTCGTGGCCCTCATGGTGCTGGTGGCGGATCAGTTGTCGTCGGGGTTGATGAAGCCGTTGTTCGAGAGGTTGCGCCCCACGCACGACGACGTGATGCAATATTTGGTTCATACCGTGAACGGCTATCGCGGTGGCTTATATGGCTTTGCGTCGTCGCATGCCGCCAACTGTTTCGCCATAGCCACGTTTTTCCTACTGGTGGTGAGGCGTTGGTCGTTGGGGCTGGCTTTAGGGCTGTGGGCGCTGCTCAACGCATACGGCCGGGTCTACGAGGGTGTCCATTTTGTGGGAGATGTGCTCGTGGGCGCGTTAGTGGGGATAGTGGTCGGGCGCTTGGTCTATGAGGCCTATCTGCATCTGGTGTTGCACTTCTTCGTCATCACGCACCACAACAAATGGACGTTGAAGATCGGCCTGGGCAAGTCGTTTGGTGAGTTAGGGCCCCGTGTCTCGGCCTACACGTTCGCGCTGACCGTGGCCGTGGTGATTGTGGTCTTGAAGATAATCGAGGGATATAATGGAGTTGCTTATTGACAAGGGTTTTGCGCCTGGCAGGGTGCTCAACGACGAGGAGAGCGCGCATTGCGTCAAGGTGATGCGCCACAGGGTCGGCGACGTGGTCCACGTGGGCGATGGCGCCGGCAAGAGATATGAGTGCCGTTTGGCTAAGGCCGATGCGAGGGGATGCGAGTTAGATGTTCTGAGTGTCGAGGAGCGTGAGCGTAGTGGCGAGATATGGATGGCTGTTGCGCCAACCAAGAACATCGACAGGTTCGAGTGGTTTGTCGAGAAGGCTGTGGAGATAGGCGTCGGGAGGATAACGCCTTTGTTGTGCGAGCATTCAGAGCGCGACAGGGTGCGTGTCGACAGGTTAGAGAAAATAGTGCTGGCGGCGTCTAAACAGTCGCTGAAATATTGGTTGCCCATTGTAGACGACCTGACCGGTTTCAGCGACTTGATGGCTATGGATTCCCCAGAAGGCAGGTTCATATTGCATTGCGAGGAGGGCGATAAGAGGCATCTGTTCGCGTCTGTCGAGGGCGGACGCGACACGCTGGTATTGGTGGGTCCCGAGGGCGATTTCTCGAAGGGTGAGATAGAGACGGCATTGGCAAAGGGGTATAGGGAGTGCACGCTTGGCGACGAGCGGCTGCGCACCGAGACGGCCGCGATAGTGGCGACAGAGATTGTGGCATTGCGGAGCCAGGTGTAAGGAACGGAATAAGTAACCCATAAATACGAAACGAGATGGCATTCTTTGGATTATTTGGCAAGAAGGAGAGCAAGGAGGATCAGGCGGGTCTTGAGAAAGGGCTTGCCCGCACTAAGGAGAGTCTGTTCAAGAAATTAGGCAAGATATTGCTCGGCAAGCGCAAGGTCGACGACAGCGTGCTCGACGAGCTTGAAGAGGTGCTGATAACGAGCGACGTCGGCGTAGACACCACGTTGAAGATAATAGAGCGCATCGAGGAGCGTGTGAAGCGTGACTCCTATAGCGGCAGCAGTGAGTTGAACGGGATATTGCGCGAGGAGATTGGGGCTCTGCTCGAGGAGAATGACCGTGAGGGCGGCATGGCCGAGTATGTGGATCATGGTGACGACCCGTACGTTATTATGGTCGTGGGAATCAATGGCGTAGGCAAGACGACTACGATAGGCAAGTTGGCCAACCGATACAAGAAGGCGGGCAAGAAAGTCGTATTGGGCGCCGCCGACACGTTCAGGGCCGCGGCGATAGAGCAGCTGGAGGTGTGGGCCGACAGGGTTGGCGTGCCAATAGTGAAGCAGCAGATGGGTTCAGACCCCGCCTCGGTGGCGTTCGACACCCTCTCATCGGCCAAGGCCCATGGGGCGGACGTCGTCATCATAGACACCGCCGGACGTCTGCACAACAACATAGGTCTGATGAACGAGTTGACCAAGATTAAGAGCGTCATGAAGAAGGTCGTGACAACGGCTCCAGACGAGGTTATGCTGGTGCTTGACGGCTCGACCGGACAGAACGCTTTTGAGCAAGCACGGCAGTTCACCAAAGCCACCGAAGTAACGTCGTTGGCCATCACTAAGCTCGACGGCACAGCCAAGGGTGGCGTGGTGATTGGCGTCTCGGACCAGTTCAGCATACCGGTGAAATACATCGGCGTTGGCGAGGGAATAGACGACATACAGCTGTTCGACAGGAAGTCGTTTGTGGAATCCTTATTCAAATAGATGAAACTTGTGGATGTAGTGTCGCTGGGTTGCTCTAAGAACCTGGTCGACAGCGAGCGTCTTATGGCCCAGTTGCGGGCTAACAACATCAAGGTGGCCCACGACTCCGACCACCCGAAAGGCGAGGTGGCGATAATCAACACGTGTGGCTTCATTGGCGACGCTAAAGAAGAGTCTATCAACACGATATTGCAGTTTGCCCAGGCCAAGCACAAGGGGAAGTTGAAGAAATTGTATGTGATGGGATGCCTGAGTGAACGATATAGGGAGGAGCTTAAGGAGCAGATACCGGAGGTCGACAAGTTCTACGGTAAGTTCGACTGGGCGGGTATCATCGAGGAGCTTGGCGCGACTTATAGGCGTGACCTGATGAACGAGCGCAGCCTGACAACACCAGGCCATTATGCCTATCTGAAAATATCGGAGGGCTGCAACAGAAAGTGCAGCTATTGCGCCATACCGTTGATTACTGGCCCTCATGTGAGCAGGCCTATCGAGGAGGTTGTGGAAGAGGTGAGGCGACTCGCGGATAAGGGGGTCAAGGAGCTTCAGGTCATAGCCCAAGACTTGTCGTCCTACGGGTTGGACTTGTATCATGAGAGCAGGCTGGGTGAGCTGGTGGAGCGCATGAGCGAGGTAGAGGGCATAGAGTGGATAAGGCTGCACTACGCCTATCCGGCGGGATTCCCTAAGGATATATTGGGCGTAATGAGGGACAACGACAAAGTGTGCAAATATTTGGATTTGGCATTGCAGCACTCGTCGGACGCTATGCTGAAGAAGATGCGCAGGCACATAAGCAAGGCGCAGACGGAGGAGCTGTTGGCGGAGATAAGGGAGACCGTGCCGGGCATACATTTGCGGACTACGCTTATCACGGGGCATCCTGGTGAGACGGACGAGGATTTCGCCGACTTGGTGGACTTCGTGAAGAGGGAGAGGTTTGAGCGTCTTGGGGTGTTCCCCTATTCGCATGAGGAGGACACGTACGCATGGCAGAACTACGAGGATGATGTGCCAGAGGAGGTTAAGGAGTCGCGTGCCGACAAGATTATGGAGATACAGGAGGAGATAAGCGCCGAGAAGAACGAGGAGAAGGTGGGCAAGGTGATGAAAGTGATGATAGACAGGCAGGAGGGTGACGGCTATGTGGGGCGCACGGAGTACGACTCGCCCGAGGTGGACCCCGAGGTCACGGTCGGTGGCAATGCCAAGGTCGGGGAGTTCAGCATGGTGAAGATTACGGGTGCTGAGGCGTATGACCTGATTGGCGAGGTGGAATAAAGGAGGAAATAGTCATGGCAAAGCAGGATTGGAAAGAGAGATTAGGCGTGGTGTATTCTACCAACGCCAATTATGAGTATGAGCATGAGGGAGAAGAGGAGGCCGAGACCCTTGAGGCTGGCCGCCAGTCGTTGAGGGTGACGTTGGACAAGAAGCAGCGTGCGGGTAAGATGGTGACGTTGGTGACGGGATTTGTGGGCAAGGAGGACGATTTGAAGGAATTGGGTAAGCGGCTGAAGCAGGCGTGCGGGGTAGGGGGCAGCGCTAAGGATGGTGAGATATTGATTCAGGGTGATTTCAGGGCGAGGGTAGGGGAGCTGTTGCGTGGCATGGGATACGTCAAAGTAAAGGTGATATAGAGATGTTGCCACTTGCGGAGAGGATGCGTCCGGAGAGACTGGACGAGTATGTGGGTCAGCGTCATCTTGTGGGTGAGGGCGCTGTGATGCGCAAGATGATAGAGGGTGGGCGGTTGTCGTCGGTTATATTGTGGGGGCCGCCAGGTGTGGGGAAGACCACGTTGGCGAGGATAATATCGCACGAGTTGAAGCGGCCGTTCTTCACCTTGTCGGCCATAAGTTCGGGCGTGAAGGACGTCAGGGAGGTCATAGAGCGTGCCAAGCAGAGCCGTTTCTTCAACCCGGAGCCACCGATATTGTTTATAGACGAGATACACCGGTTCAGCAAGAGTCAGCAGGACAGCTTGCTGGGCGCGGTGGAGGAGGGTGTCGTGGTGCTGATAGGCGCGACGACGGAGAATCCATCGTTCGAGGTGATATCGCCGTTGCTGTCACGGTGCCAGGTGTATGTGTTGCGACCGTTGGAGAGGGATGATTTGATGGAGTTGTATACGAGGGTGGTGAGCAGTGACGAGGTGCTGAAGGGGAGGAAGATACGTTTGGCGGAAGAGGGTGCGTTGGTGAGGTATTCTGGGGGTGACGGGCGTAAGTTTCTAAACATCATAGAGATGGTGGTTAATTCGCAGGAGGGTGCGGATGAGGTGGTGATAGACGACAAGAGGGTGGTAGACGTGTTGCAGCAGACACAGACGACATACGATAAGAACGGCGAGATGCACTATGACATCATTTCGGCGTTCATCAAGTCGATAAGGGGTAGCGACCCTGACGCGGCGGTATATTGGCTGGCGCGGATGATAGAGGGGGGTGAGGATCCGAAATTCATAGCCCGCAGGTTGGTCATCTCGGCGGCGGAGGATATAGGGTTGGCGAACCCTAACGCATTGCTGCTGGCTAACGTGGCGTTCGACGCGGTGAGTAAGATAGGGTGGCCCGAGGGGCGTATAGTGTTGTCGGAGGCTACGATATATTTGGCCACGTCGGCGAAGAGCAATTCGGCGTATAGGGCCATAAATGACGCCCTCGAGACGGTCAAGGCTACAGGAGATTTGGCTGTGCCGCTTCATTTGCGCAACGCGCCCACGAAACTCATGGCTCAGTTGAACTATGGGCGTGAGTACAAGTATGCGCATGACTACCCTGGTCATTTCGTGGAGCAGCAGTATATGCCCGACGGCATGGTTGGGAGGCGGTTTTACGAGCCGCAGGAGAATGCGCAGGAGGAGCGCATAGAGGAGCGTATGAGGGCGTTGTGGGGTGACAGGAAAGATAGAGGACAACAATAGAACAAGAGATATGTCGAATAACATGCGCGGCTATATGTATGCCGCGTTATCATCGTCGAGTTATGGCGTGAACGCCTTTGCCCCGCTGTTGTATGCGTTAGGGATAACGACGGGCAGTGTGTTGTTTTACAGGTACTTTTTCGCGGTGTTGATGTTGCTGGTCTTGATGCTGTTGAAGAGGGAGAGTTTCCGACTTACGAAGAGGGAGTTTTGGTTGATTATGCCTATGGGGCTATTGTTCGCCTATTCGTCGTTGTCGTTGTTTGAGGCGTATAAGTATTTGGGGGTGTCGTTGTCGGCCACGGCGTTGTTTGTGTATCCTGCGCTTGTGGCGTTGATAATGTGGGTGGTGTTCAGGGAGAGGCCGAACATGGTGACGTTGGTGGCTATACCTGTGGTGTTTGTGGGGATCGTGATGTTGGATTGGGAGGGGTTGATGGAGGGGACGTCGTCGGTGGCGGGTTTGCTTATAGTGTTCTCGTCGGCGTTGAGTTACGCGGTGTATATGGTTGTGGTGCAGAAGAGTTGTTTGAGTAAGATGAGCTCGGTGCGGTTGAGTTTCTGGTCGTTGTTCTTTGGGATGTTTTTGTTTGTGGTGTCGACTGGTTTTTGCAGTGAGGTGCAGATGTTGGAGGGGGTATTGGAGTGGGTGTTGGTGTTGGCGTTGGCGTTGTTTCCGTC
>CAVFBA010000045.1:0-462 GCA_963620665.1 bacterium | reverse complement strand
GTTGATCTCGTTGGCGGCGATGTCGGAAGCGATACGGTTGGTGGGTTCTACGGCGACGGCTGTGTTGGGAGCGTTTGAGCCTGTGACGTCGGTATTGATAGGCGTGGTGTTGTTTGGGGAGCGCCCGGGGTTGGTGTCGTGGGTGGGCATGGTGGTGATATTGCTGTCGATAACGATGGTTGTGGCAGGCAGGCGGATAATGGGAGTGTTGCGCAGTCAAGTGTGGGAGTGAAATGTGGGGATAAGAGGGTGAGGTTTTGGGTGGAAGAGAGGATGAGGGTGTGAGGGAGGAGATTTTTTGTGGCAGAGGTGTTGGAATGTTGGAATGTTGTATTAACTTTGCACTCGCAATCAGGGAGCTGGTTGAACGGTCTTTAGTTCTTGGAACTTGTAAGTGAACGTCCCGAAAGGTGGGGTAGTTCAGTTGGTTAGAATACATGCCTGTCACGCATGGGGTCGCGA
>CAVFBA010000044.1:0-15091 GCA_963620665.1 bacterium | reverse complement strand
CACGCCTTCGGCGTTGTGGGGAGGGGAGGAGGGATTTGCATTACGAATTCGCGTTTAGGATACGCCTTCGGGGTTAAGGAGAGAGGGTGTGGGGTGGAATACTGTTTAAAGGCTGAGGCATTGGGTAAGCTTCTGATGCTCAGAGGCGAAGGAGGCACGGCTGGGATGGGTTAGTTTAATGCAGCGAGCTTTACGGCCAGAGCGGAGAGTGTAGTCGCCGCAGACATCGTTGATGGCAGACCATCCGTCGGGCGGGAGATAGTCGTAGGCCTTGGTACCCCAGACGAGAATAATGTCGGGCTGGAGTGATTCGAGGACTTCGGCAGAGTGGGGAGTGGAGCGGCGGTAGTCGTCGGTGGTGTAGTTGGAGTTGCTGGGGTCGGATGAGGTGGCAGTCTGGACGAAGTGTAGAAGGCGATACGGTTCCAGAGGTCGAGACTCTCGGCGGGGGTGACATCGTCCTTACCGTAGAAGATTTTATCGAAAGTGAGGATGGTGCGCTTCATCCATCCCTCGGCTTCGGCACGGCCAGCACGGAAGTCGAGGTAACGGCGTGTCACATCTTGGGTGAAGAATTGGCAGCGCCCCATGGAGGAGGCGGGGAGGTTGCCATGGACACCGCATTGTGAACGGAGGTCGCAAGGGTCGGCGCAATAGTGGCTGTCGCCGACTACGAGGACACGTGGGTTGGAGGATTGGTAGTTGTGTCCAATCCAAGGTTGGAAGTATGGCATGGTTGTGTGTGTGTTAGTCGTTTGATTATTCCGTTATCAGTTAATCCCAACTGTCATGACTGCCACAGCTGCTATCGATGCGGACTGTTTGGTGTTGGGACATTTTTTCAATGGTACTAAGTTATTAATTAATGACGTAAGTCACGATGGTTAGGTTTTATGCGCATGAGGGCAAGCGTGGGTTGCGACCGTGGAGTTGGGAAGCATGTGAGACGTTCCTGGCAACGTCTCACATGTGACTCTCTGACAGTTAGTTACAAAATGAGACATTAGATAAAGAGAGGGCAGTTACTGCTTTGTAGCAATGTACTCAGTATCTTGATGCCTGATTTTGACATTGTAGCCTCTGGAGATGGCATAGGCGCCGAGACCTGTGCCGCAGAGGATAGCGAGCTCGACGGCTGTGAGAGTGACGGAGCCGGCGGTTATGCCTGCCACGGCGCCGAGGGCGAGAGAGCCACCGAAGGTGAAGGGCGCGAGGGCGATGCCTGCGATGGCGGTTAGAATACCGACGGTCTTGGCGGCACTCTTCATGCGATTCTTTTTCTCGATGGCCTGAGCGCAAGTCTTGGCGAAAGAGCCGCCGAGGCGGACTTCTGACTCACCAGAACGGAAAGCTGAGTCGAGCTCCTGCATGGAATAAACTGTCTTCATAATTCTTGTTTTTTGAAATATTATTGTTTCAGTGAAAGTGGGAAGAGGGAAGGCGTTATTTCTTTGGGGTGTTGTTGCCTTTGATGGCGTTGCCAAATTCTTTGGCTGCGCTACCTACGCCTTTGACTGCCACATAGGCAGAGGCTGCTGCGCCAATTAGCTTAACTGCTGCCACGAGGAATACTGGTATCATGTCTGATTGTTTTAAGTTGTTGTTTTTATGAGAGTTGTATTGTGGAGAAGTTGTTTGTTTTTGGTTTGAGGGCTTCAGGGGAGAGGATGAAGTCGGGGGCGTGAGTGTCGAGGTTAGCGATTGCGGGAGTTGCTGCCTTTGACGATGTCGCAGACGCTTTGTGCGGCTACGAGGGTGGAGATGACTGCGCCCGAGAGAAGAAGGAGAGCAATGACGAAGAATATCATAATTGTATGGTTTATATTTGTTTATGTTGGGGAGGGAGTGTTGTTTGTCTTTCGACATTGCAAAGGAAACGAGGAAAAATGTGGTGGGCATCATGCGAGGGTGCGTGTTTTCGGAGCGGTTAAGAATATGAAGGGGAAAGGATGCGTTTTTGATTGATGGGTTTCAGCAAAAGCAGTGAAGAGGGGCGGTGAAATAGGGGAAAAGGGAATCGCCCTCCCGCTGTGGTGTGGCGGGAGGGCGAAGTAAGAGGTGTGGGGTCAGCTCAGCTTCTTGAAGTTGAAGTCGTTGGGCTTGCAGTCGGCTTTCTTGTAGTCGAAGTTGTAGAGGCGGAGGAGCTCGGCCTTGATTTCTTTGGCGCCGTTGGCAAAGGGAGTGTAGGGGTTGCCTGGGACGGTAACGATGATGGCCTGCTCGGGGGTGAGCACCTGACCGTTGGAGCGGATGACTCTCTTAGGCCAAACGCGAAATACTGTGGCGTTGGACTGGGAGAGGGCGGGGATTGGGGCGGGAACCGCCTCGACAGCATGAATTGGGCAAACGGAGAGGGAGAGAAGGAATGCGAGGAGGAGCGCCATGAGCCGGTGCAACAATGACCTCAACATGAGCTGACACGTGAATAAGAGGTTGTCAACTTAGCTTGATGAAGTCGAAATCGGCTTGGGAACAGCAGGAGCGGGAGTAGTCGAAGCCGTACTCGCGCAGGTAGGCGGCTTTGAGTTCTTGCGCACCGTTGTTGAAGGGGGAGGAGGTGTATGCCTGAGTGGTGACGATGACGAACATCTCTGGGGTGAGGACTTGGCCGTTGGAGCGTTTTACACGTTTGGGCCATACACGGAATACTGTTGGCATGATGTTAGTTGTTTGAAGATTATTATTTGGAAACGAGACGGACGGAGAAGCCCATGGTAGCTGGGCTATGGTCGGCTGTCTTGATGTATGTCTGCGTGAAATCGAGGTTGTAGGCGCGGTCGGCGCCTTTGGAGTTGGCGAGCCAATAGTCGCCATCGGTGTTGCGTCGCCTGTAGTTGCCGTTCTTGACGTTGCCAGCGGCGGGGAGGAAGATCTGGCTGTCGCTGCGTTTGGAGGAGACGATATAGCCTTTAACGCCGGAGCCTTGGTAGGAGTTGGTCCACACCCAAGTGCAGTATTTATGGAGTTCTTTCATCTGGTCGATGGTGGGGAGGGAAGAGACATCGAAAGAGCTGCTGGCGCTGATATCGTGGCGGGTGTAGTAGTCGCCTACATCCGTATGGGAAGAGGCACCAAGGTTTTTAGAAGCCCATAGTGTGCCTGAGGGGAGATTGAGGTCGACGTAGGAGGAAGGGTATGATGACGAACCATTGGAAGAGTATGATGACGAACCAGGGGGAGAGTATGGCACCGACTTGGAGTGATGGGGGGGAGGTTCTTTAGAGTTACAGCAGGACTTAACACCGTAGACAACAAGGGCGATACAACCGATAATGAAAGCCAGCCCGAAGAGACAGGAGAGGTTGGATCGGAGACGCGTTTTTTCTTCGAGTCTCTTGGCTTCTTCTATTGCATTGGCGAATTCTGGGTCTTTATCCATTCGGGAGTTAACCTCCCGATGGAAGTCATCGTCGGGCGGATTTCTGTCTCTGACGAAGGCCTTGGCGGTTGGAAGTTGAAAAATGACCGTGAAATTTTCCTTTATGAAGTCATCTACTTTTCTGTGTCTCATGACTTATGTGAATTAAGACAACTGTTTAGTCGTTGATTATATGGAGATTGAGCCATTGTCGCCGAAGAAGTCGTTCCACTCCTTGTCGGAGATATTGAGGCTGCCGCCTGACATGGCGAGGAATGCTTCTTTGACCTCTTTTGGGCTTTTTGCGGCATCTAGCTGGGCGGCGACTTTGAGCATAGTCTCGGACTGGATGTCAGCCTTGGCAGCCAAATCGGCATAGCTTTTTTGAATTTCGGCGAGCTGACGGTTGTAATCCTCGATGGCCAACTTCTCGGCATTCAGTTGTTCTTTGAGCATCAGTGTGGACCTGCCGAAGTCGGCGAGGTTGTCAACCATCGCGTTGTAGGACATGTTGACTGCGACATTGAGGCTGTCTTGCGGGACATTGCCATTCTCGTCGACTGGTATAGGCTTTTTGATGCGAGACTGGAGTTCGGTTATGCAGTAGTCGATGTCGGAGCGCACCTCGTCGGGGAAGAGAGGTTGTGCGAGGAACTCATGTACTTCTTGCGGTTTGGTGAGTTTATCATCGAGGCCGAGAGAGAGGACACGTTTTGCGACGGCGACGAGTGAGATCATGGTGACTACGTCGTCGCGGAAGTTGTAGTCGTTCATGATGCCACCATCATTAACACGTTCTTTGAGATACTTGGACATTGCGGCGAGTTCGGCCTCATATTTGGTCTTTTGGATCTTCTCGGCCTCCTTCTGTTTCTCGGCCATTATGATCCTGTCTTTCACAGCATCGCGGTAAGCCTTTGCCTTGTATGCCCTCTCGAGAGTACTGTTTTTGGTCCTCTGGAAATATTTATCGGCATCATCCCACTTGACTTGCATTGCCTTGACGGTGTCGTCGAGACGATCCATGGAGTAGTTGCAATCGGCAATATTGGCGATGAGTTGCAGGCGTTTGTCGTAGAAGTGCGAGGCCTCGTCTTTAGAGCCGAAGATGGCGTTAAGGATTGAGCGATAGATATCGTCGAGGGAAGACGTGCCACGCTGCAGGACGTTGAGAGCCTGGGGGATATAGGAGTCGCGCAAAGTCTGCATTATGATGGAGAGCCTTGGGAGGTCGCCCGTGACAGAAGCCATGTAGTTGGCGAGCGTCTGGCGAAGGTTTGAGAGTTGTGCTTCAGCTTGCTGGTTCATGCTCTCGACAGCGGCAAGTTTACTGATAGAGTCAAAGATGGCTATGGCAACTCCAGCTTTTCTGCCCAACTTACTACCGCTGTAATAGAGGTTTGAGGCGAGGTCCATCTTCTCGATATAGGCTTTGGAGATCTTCGCATGTTCGGAGAGTTTTAAGTCGACGAAGCCCGTGACACTTGACAGCAGGGAGTAGAGATTGGCTCACATGGTGTCGGTGTCGAGAGACTCGATCTTAGAGAAGTCGAAGAGTTCGGGGAGGGCGATTTTAATTCTGTCGCCGAAGATGGAGAGGAGGGTATCGGCATAGTGGAAGAACACACCTTGGACATCGGCTCGCAGCACCATGAAATCGGCGGCTTCTTGAGCGACAACGTTGCAGGCGTGGTTGTAGCCCTCGAGCACAGACTCGAATCGTTCGCCCATGACGTTCGCTTTCTTATTTATGGCATTGAGAGTCCTATCCCCTCCAAAAGCGCGATCAATGAGCGTCCAACCCCGTCCCACAATATCCTCCACGTCGAAATTAGGGGATAGAGCTTCCTCCATTTTGTAGCACCTGCCTTGGATAGCCTTGAAAGAGAGCTCCAAGGGTTTCATGACGCCCTGGTTGAGCGTGGCTATTTGCGAGAGGTTGCCAGAGGCGACGAGGAGGTGATTGGATTCACCTTCGGAGCCATTGAAAAGGGAGACCAGTTGCGGAAGTTGCGTGATGATTTCTTGCAAGGGTATTTCCCCAGCGATTTGAGAGAACATTTTTTTTAAGAAATCATCAAGGTCAGATGAAGACTGCGTGTCGGACATAGCTTGTTGAATCTTAGAAGATGTTGCGGGAAAATAGGAGTCGGCCTCCCGGGGTCGTATACAGACCCATTGTCTTTCGCTGTGTTCATATCTTACCTATTTACTATTGAAGAATTAGTTTTCATCTCTCGTAATAGCTCGCCAAGAATGTCACGCAAAGATTTGCATATTCCTTTAGAAGGCGACTCATTAAGGCGCATAGACAACCTTGGCGGTTTCGCCGATGTTTGCCTACTAAGGCTCACTCTTGGATGAGCGTTAACAACATCAGGGATGCCAACTCTCGCACGGCTAACCACATTAGATCCGACTTGTGGAACATTGATTCTGATCTGATTTATAATGTCAACCTTGGCAACCTCTGTCTCGACAATTAACTCATTAGCATCATCAAAATATGGAGGTCTAAAGTTAAGGAGCGTGGGAGCTGGCATCACATGAACAGCACACTTTGCTGTCTGCGTATGACCATTCTTGTCACGTACAAACAACTCAAATACAGAATCCTTTGCCACGTGCACTTTGACAGAGCCATTAGCTTGCTGCTCTCCATATCCTTTCAAAACAACAGAATCAGCATGGAGAGTCTCCCAAGAAACAGCAAAAGGGACATCCTTGCACACAAAGTCGAACTCTGCCGAGAAACCAAATATTTTAACCATCACAGTAGCTGATGAATTTTACAATGCATCACATCTGGTTTCCAGGTGTGACGGCTTTTGGTAGGCTCGAGAAGCATGAGATGTTGTTAAGAACAAAACCAAACCAAGAATATTATTGCTGCCGTGTGGACATCATGCTCTTTGAACCGAGTCGATGAATTTGCGTAAATTCAAGAGGAGGTCGTCATAGGTCTTGGCTTCATCGTTTGTCTGCTTTTGGAGACTACCGAGTTGAGCCACCTCTTGATCTATCTCTTTAATCTTGCTGCCTATGTTTTGCTCAACCCACGTATTAGTCTTCTCATTGAACTCAAGTTCGACTGTCTGCGCATAACTATTGAAATTATGGCTTACAGTTTGCCTTGCTTCCACAAGCGCTTGCTCTTGCTTCCTCTCTTTGCGCATAGAAAGACATTCGAAAACAACCCCTACTTAAAGATCCGACAGCGCCAAGAACCTTTCCGCCAACAGCAAGATCACGTGCAAAATTTGTCGCTCCCCAAGGGCGAAATTTATGTCCGAAGAAATGTCCAACTTTTAGCACAGTGTCATGCATTTTAGTGCCAGATGAGCATGAGGACTTGAAGATTTGAAAGATAGTGGAGTTAGGATTCTTGGTGCTCAATTTGAGAATGACATCACCGAACCTGCCTGCCTTCTTCGCAATGTTGGCGGCCTGAGGTAGCTTTCCACCATTACTGTCGAATGAGATATTGTACGAATTCTCGATAGCACTCTTTAGCTGCCCCACGAAGGGAGAATTGGCGAAATTTCCAAGCTTTTGGTCGATAGACTTAGATTCAGCGTCGATGGCTTGGTTAAGTAGGCAGATATAGCCATTGCAAATTTGCTCGGCATCATTACTTGCAGACTTCAGATTATCTTCAAGCTGCTGTTGGGTGGAGCTGATATTGATTTGAGAAACAACCTTATCTCGGACTCTGTATATCTCGCCGCTCTGCGCGGAAGCCAGGTCTTTACACTTTCGTCTGATGTTGTTCGCAGCTTCAGAATAGATTCTGCGTGCACCATTGAGAACGCCAATAGAGCCATCGACGCAGACATCACCACTCTTGAATTCTGCTTTAGCATCGCAAATGAGCTGTTCAAGACGGAATAGAGTCGTTGTTGTCTTACCGAGCGTCTTCTTATCGGCAATGAATTTATTGATATTGGCCACTAATTTAGCCCAGCCACTCTCTTGTTCGAGTTCGCGCTTGGCAGCAGGATCTCGTTCTAAGAGAGACTCTTTATAAGACTCTGCATCGACATACGAGATATAGAAATCTTCTGGCTTGAAATCGGGTGACACAACTGGCAGAAAAGTCTTATCGCGAATTTCTCGTTGTAGTTCGGGAGTGTTGCCGTCATTCATGGAGGACATCTTATTGACGACAAGCATCATCTCACGCCCCTTGTGCCTATCGATGATAAGCTCGCGGAAATGACTACCAACATGGTTGCTGAATCCCTTGACAGTTGTCACAAAGATGATCAGATCGGCTTTAGCTATGGCATCATAGGTTATAGCATCATGGTCGGGGCGGCCTTGGTTATGGACTCCAGGGGTATCGATGATAGTGACACCATTCCAGTCGGACGAAGAGCATTTTTGAGTAGTAACCCCACCTCCGATTTCGAGTTTCATGCCTGTCAATAGTGAGATGATAGTTGATTTACCCGACGCATACTCGCCAGCGAACACGACACTGATCTTCTTGTCGCCCTCGGTGAAAGAGTTCGGCACCTTAGCAGCTAAAGTCTTGATATTAGGATTCGTTGAGTTAGCAAAAGTCTTCTTGGTGAAAGCGAAGAACTTTTGAGCGTATTCCGCACAACGCTTGAGTTTAAGATCTTCCATAAGATTTTGGTATTATGTGAGTTGAAACGATTTGCTCAACAAGGAGAATAGAGTCGAGATCGGTTTGTGAATAATTCTTCTTAGGAATGTATAGAACATTTTGCCGTCCTCCATCGGCATTGGCAAGACGGCATGTGGCTGAGACTTTAAAATAATTGAGGAGCTTTTGCGCACGTGCCTCAATGCGTTCATCGGGGTTGGTCTCGACGAAACGAACATCTTCTCCATTACCGAGTTTTTGGCTCAGAATGCTCACGAGTTTATTGGAAACAGCCTCACGACTACGCACCACTATACAGCATCGCTTAGCAGGAATGCGTGCAACGGTGACTACACCCTTAAGGCTAACTCCTGAACTTTTAACCATTAAGTAGACAAGTTGTCGAGAGAGCATTACGTGATTCTTGCAAAGGCCAAGAGCGAGTTGCCGCTCTGAATTGGTAAGCGCCCGAAGTGTGTAGGCCAAGGAGTTGAATCGGGATTTAGCCTCATTTTGTGTCTTTAAGACATTCTCCTTGTAACATTTTGAAATGCTTTGCTGAGCTTGTCGCTCCATTTCATCGATGCTGTCGTTGAGTCTGTCGGTCATTTGGGATTTTTGACGCTCAAGCTTTTCAGAATGAGAGTCGAAGATCCAGCCGACAAGGCCGACAATAGCGGATGCAAGGAGCATTGGAGGGAAAAAGATACCTGCTATTCCAAACCCAGCAGCAATTATATTTGAACCCATGCCAATAGCATGTTTCCAATCTGTCACTCTACCACCATTGAATCTGAAGAACGTATCCTTGTTGAGGTCGGTTGACATCTTAAGATACCTCTGCAAGTCCTTAAAACGTTGCGAAACTCCTGTTTGACAATCATTAACAATATCCTTCATGATGTCCTGCAATTGGGACTCCACATCCATTTGTTCCACATGATTCTCCCAAATGGAGCTGGCCTCTTCATCCTCAACATAATTGTCTACAAATGATGGCACATCACCACGAAGCGTGTCAAACACGGCAGTTACACGTTGACGGATTGATGGTCGCATTCTGCCATTGAACTCTTCTACCCACTGGTCGAACTCTCTTTTCGAATCGAGCACTTGAGCACATTGATCATACTGGAGTGTGCTAAAAAGGAAGAGTTGAGACATTTGCTCAAAGACTGGAGCATCGACGATGGAAAGATAGCAACGGCATCGATAGAGTAAGCCATCGTGAGTTATGGAGCTTATAATTTTGCGATTTAGCTCGGAGAAGTTACTGACATCCCTTAGCTTTTGATGGAGTTTAGGGTCTTTTTCGCGCTGGCTAAGAAATGCAGAAAGCAGATGCACTATCACTTCGTCAATCTGTTGATTGCCAAGAAATTGTTTAAATTGAGCAATGGCTTGCAAAGTGCCAGAATCGCGTTTCATTACGGCTATTTTGGCGAGATTATTGCTCAACAGTTTCTTGTTGTTGCTCGGTAGGCTCATATGATAGTTGAAGACGCAGACAATAGGTTTGTCCTTTTTCTGAAGTTTGATATACCAATCAGCTTCCTGCTTGGACGGATTAGATGGGTCGATGAGAAATAAGATGAGGTCTGCATAGACTGCTTCAGCCTCAGCCATTTTATCGTCCTCCTCGCCACCATACGCTTCAATGCCAGGCACATCGGTCACTTGCATGCCTTTCCACTTGTAAGATCTGACATCTCGTGTTGTGCGTTGAGCACCATGGCCTATTGATGCACCATTGCCTTTGGTGAGAATTTCCATAAGCGTACTCTTGCCAGCCGTAGTGCTACCGAAAACTGTGATATTAAAGAGCTTGGTTTCCTCGTGTTTCTTTTGAACTTCGGCACAAGCCTTGTTGTAGGTCACGAAAAAGTCACCATTCACCTTATCGAGTTGGCTTTTAACATCCCTCTTGACATTCGGGTCGGAATAGTTGCTTTTGTCAAGTTCATAGACGCAATTAGAGATTACCTTGGCAGCCTCGACAATTGATTTACGCACTTCATCAAGATGCGTATTGGCCATTTTGTAACCTTCCTGAGAAGCATTCTCACAATCTTTCAGAACGTTTTGAAGCTCAGCGTCTGGGTTCTTGGATCTATGGAAGAAATTCCTTACCTTGTCTATAATGTTGGACATTGTTTCACAAATGAATCAAAATGGTTTGTACAAAAAAGTATATTGAGTTGAGGGTTACATTCCATCTGTTTGTCAGACAACCTTGTGCAGACACGCAATAAATACAAGATATCTAAGGGTTGGATTTGTGTGTCAGAAAATCAAATATTGACTTCCCTGGTTCTTTTTTATTTAACGACTCTATCTGCTTTCTTATAGAATCCCATTTCATCGTCTGATTTTGAGCCAGCTGTTCTATTTCACCCATATAACGTTGCAACCTGTCCTCAACGCTTGCGGCATACTGATCGATTTTAGCCACCTGGCAATCTATCTCCTCCTGCTTTTTCCTGACAAGTTCATCATACTCATCGAGTTTGCTATATAAATCATCCCATAAACGTCCCTTAGCAAAAGATTTTGCTGATTTTTGGCGAAGCAGCGCGAGAATGGGAGACAAAGGCTTAAACGGCTTTTGCTTTGGCGCAGGAGGCACGACACGGGGTCCTATTTGATAAGGATCATATCCTATAGATATCGGCACAGTGACAGCGGCTCTTTTCCCAAGGGCAAAAAGCAAGGAGTCGAAAGCATATGCGACAAGATCATCACGGTATTTTGTCAGAGAGGCAAACTGTGCTATGTCGGCTTTGCCGCAATAAGTGCCATCGAATATCTTTTTTGCGTAGCCCTGTTTTATGGTGTCTCGCATGATCTTGTTCATGGCCTGACACTCCTCGAAACCTTTGAGGTCAGAGAGCATATAGGCTAACCTTGGCTCAGTGACTATATTAGCATCATGCTGACTGACTATCTGCTTGATGACGACATGCAACTCCATAGCAGCACTATTTGCTTATCGCTGATTCAAATTGCTTTCCTGACTTGAACTTTGCTATCAAACGTTTGAAAAAAGCCTTTACAGCATTTAGTACGCTCGCGATACTGTTAGCAACACATTTTACCGTAGAATCGGCGGAAAGAGATGCGTCATCTGATCGATTGACAGTGCTTGAGCCTTGAGCCTGGGCGCAGTTGGAGGAAGATGGAACGTTATGTGGCGGTTCTTCGTTACTGCTCTCATCATTTGACGTTGAAATAGGGTCTTCTTCTGTACTTACTGATTGTTTGTCAGCAGAGGGGGAAATAGCGAAGCCTATATCGTCATTATAAGGCGTGAATGACTCGCCTTGGATTTCTTTTGACAAGTTATCATACTCATTGGCGAGCGAGCGTTTTTCGTCGAAAGCCCGTGAAAGCTCTTTCTTAGCGAGGTCGATGTCGATTTGCAACCGTTGATATTTGCGGAGTTTATCCTCATGCTGTTTTATATCTTCAGCAAGCTTCTGACTACGTTTATTGGCATCAGAAAGTGCCGCATTGGCAGAGTCGAGCTTCTTTTTTGCACAGTCTAGCTCGCTTTGTAGTCGTTTGACTTCCTCCTTGCTACAAGTTACAATATTAGAGCACTTGGAAACGCACAGATTAGCATTTTCTTGCTCATTCTTTGTTTTGGTTATAATATCCTGCAATTTCTGGCGTTTAGGTATCTCACCATTAAACCTAACCACATCATCCATTCGCGTTTGAATGCGAGTGTTGATTTTTGAGATTTTGGTCTTAACATTCTGGCGTTGCCAGTCAACAAGGTGGGGTACCATATCAGGCAAGACAGAATCATCAAAAACGCAGGCGACTGACATGTCGTCTTTACTACCTTTTGCGCTTAACGTGGGAAGGGCTGACTGAAGATCTGCAAGAGTCGACTCAACCCCTTTCTCGTTGAGTTCCTTGAGAATCTTGACATAGAAATCAACCATATTCTCCGTAGGTCCGAAGGTGTCATCGATGCCATCGGAGCCAAGGAATACGGCAATAGGGCTTGTTCCGTCACCACAATAGCAGAAACGGAATTCATCGAAGACCTTACTATCGCAAAGGGATGTTGTCTTATTGAGGAAGCAATTGTTATCCCATGGGATAGGCTCGAACCATTTGCCACTTGCCTTAAAGGCAATACACTTGCCATCGCCAACATGAAAAGCAAAAAAGAAGTCAGGAGTGCAGACATAGCACATGAGAGTGCAACCGTAGGTCTTCTCAAGATCGACATCTGCCTCAAAGTCAGCTACACTTTTAGGATCTAATTTGCTTTTTTCTTCCTCAGTCAAAGGATTGTCACTCTTATGAGCATTAATCTTCATGCGCCAATTTGTGACTATTGCATTAAAAAGCCGACGAAGAGTTTCGTCAGCTTTGTCGCCCTTATCGTTTGAAGTATTAGCACCTCTCTCTGTGAAAGGCTTGCCGCTGAAGATGTATTTGTCGACATCCTTCACAAAGGCCTCGACACACTCTCGTGTGGCCTCGACAGCGGAGCGTGAGCCTACATCGCTACGGAAATAGCTGTCTCCGCCATGTCCGTCGCTAACGATAGCGACGGACATACTCTCGGATGAAAAGCTATATGAGGCATCCTGACAAACCTTATTAACCTTGATATGACTTGCGCCTTGGCAAGTGTGGTTCAGAGCTTTCATGGATAGCGGATGATTTTGGTTTACCAATCTTCATTTTCCCACGTTGGGAGTTCGTTAACAGTGGAAAGATTCTCATTGATTGTTGAAACCACTGTACTCTGTTTGGAAGAGCTATTTGCCGAAGCAGAATTGCTGGCCACTTTTGAAGATGTGACAGCAACGAGTCGGATGAGGTACTTCAAAGCGTCAACGTTGTGGACGGTGAAGACGGCTTCGGAGGAGCCTGTGAAGTCAGCAAGAGCATCTTGGTCGGCATCGTCACCGATGGCGATAGCAATCTTGATTCCATTCTTGAACCAGTTGTTGCTTTTGAGCTGTGATAGACCAAGGGTGTAATCGTCGGTCGGCACACCGTCAGAGAGGAGGATGATTGCGGGAGCATACGAGCCACTGGCAGATTGCATGAACCCGCTACGGGACAGTTTGCGTTTGAGTTCTTCGCACGCCACACCAAGAGCGGTGCCACCTCCAGCCTGAACGTCCATCCAAGTGAAGTCGCCAGTTGACTTAGGCTCATCATAGATCCAATTGACATTGGAAGCGAACTCAAGGGCTGCTACCTTTATCTCGGCATCG
The DNA here is from genome assembly GCA_963620665.1 of bacterium. Lineage (GTDB taxonomy): Bacteria > Bacteroidota > Bacteroidia > Bacteroidales > Marinilabiliaceae > W3P20-009. Next base: position 1,875 of record CAVFBA010000044.1, on the reverse strand, counting down.
GGGTTAGTTTTGGAGATGTCGTCAATCATGGGCAGAACGTTGGAAATGGCATCATTGACGGCATCAATCTTGTCACCGATCATACTTCCTGACGTGTCGACGAGGAAGAAGAGGGTCATTGTGCGGCGAGGAACGCCTTCAGTTTCACCAATAAGTGACATAGTACAATATTTAATTATTAGACAAAGATTTGACTTCTGCTTTATGCATCAGGTCACCTACATTAATGTTCAGCTTGATGCCAAGTCTCGTAGGGAAGAACTCATTGGGTGCGACCAATTTAATCTTACCACTTGGGGTTTCGGCGGTCCACTTCTCAGAAGAAGTGTTTGTTACTATCAAGAAACCTTTAGCGTCGGCAGAAACGACAGCGTTTGGCTTGTTGCCATTGTCGAAGTAGATCTTCTTGTTGTTGACCAATGGGATGAGACGGTTATCGAATGCGAGACGCTTAGAAAGATCAATTGGTCGTTTACACTCCATGCAACAATCCGACACGCTGGAAATGTTCACAAAGGTCTCCTCGCCGCAATGGGGGCATTGGATGAGAGAGTCGCGGACGGAGGAAATAACTTTCTGCCACTCCCGCTCAATTTTGCGTTTGGTAGGATTCTTCAAACAATCCTGACTGAACTCTTTGATGAAGGCATCGCGGAGAATGGCGGGAAGGAGTGACCAACGATTTATGACGTTGTTGTGAAGACCACGAACAGGAAGATTTGACTTGTCGTTAGGGTCAAAGATGAAAATGGCCTCACTGCCGTAAAATCTCTTCTCGTTCGTCTCGGTCATACAGGGGCATGCGGCGACCCGTGCGCCCTCGAGGGGGTGGTTGAAGTAGAAGAGCTCGAAAAGGAGGAGGGCAAGGGAGTAGCGATCGCTGCTCTTATCAGGAGCATTACCAGCGACAACTTCGGGAGCCATGAAACGCGCTTTGCCCATGATGCCAGACTTCCTACCTTGGGGCATTACCTTATCGTTGTCGCAGATTAGGACATCACCAGTGTCAGGGTTGATGAAGAAGTTGCCATCGTTGAGGTCTTGATAACTGTACCCCTTAATGTGCAGTTTGTTGAAACCTTCGCAAATCATCATGGCAGCGTTCAGCACGGCAAAGAAAGATTTGAAACGGATCTTGAGGAGGAGGAACTGACCGAACTCGTAATAATTTTGAGGACGGAGGCCCATGATATAGCCATAGCTGCCCTTCTGTTTATCGGTGAGACGTTCGGGCCATAGGAAAGCTGGGGAAGGGGCCTTTTGGGCTATATTGTATTCGAGGTTGTGGTAGAAGTTGTCGTCTGGGGCGTTCATGTACCACTTTAGAGCCTTCTGCTCCCCATTGACTTTTACCAAGTAGACGATACCTTGACCACCTCGTCCAAGTTCCTTGATGACAGTTGCAGAACCTCCACCATTCAAGGATACGGTTTCGTTGTTGCTTAATTCTATCACTTCAGTATGTTTTTGAGTGTAACGGTTGTTTATTCAGTAGATGAATTAACTTAACTTGTGTTGGTGAATACTGACGATGGTGAATTGCTTGACTCGTCAGCGAAACACGACTACAAATTTAATCATTATTTCAAACTACCCCCCCGATATGTTAAAATTGACAAATCGGTTCATGCGCATATAGGTTCACCTGTTTCATTGTCATTCAATTGAGACTTATGTGGGAACAGTTAAAACTGAGAAGATGGAGCGTCTTGAAGGCTGGGGGAGACAGTCCGAGAACTCCCAAACCTTTGAAAGTTGAATGTTAATATGGCATTTCCACCTTGAATACTTTATAACACATAGCGTTGATATTCAGATATTTTTGGAGCCTCTAAAACGATGATTTTGGCCAAGAAACACCTCTAAAAGGCAGTT
>CAVFBA010000043.1:0-15155 GCA_963620665.1 bacterium | reverse complement strand
CCGACACCACAAACTCTACTCCCACCACCATCCCCCAACCCTCTGACTCTCAATCCCCAACACTCGCAACTCCCAATCTCGAACCCACCCTCTTAACAAACAACTCTTGGCTAACCCATGTAGAGACGTCCGCCCGCGGCGTCTCCCCTTAACGCCGAAGGCGTACCCTAAACGCGAACGCGTAATGTACACCCGTCCGCCCACATCGTCTCCCCCAACGCCGAAGGCGTACCCCTAAACGCCGCAAGGCGCGCTAATCCCCCGCCTACTCCACCACCTCCACACTCTTCAATCCCTCTCCCTAAACCTCTCCTCCACACCACGCACATACGCATACAACTCCCCATAAAACTTCACGTGCGACAACGTCTCGCTATTCCCCACTATCACCAACTTCGACTTGGCGCGCGTCATCGCCACATTCATCCTCCGCAAATCGCCCAGGAAACCAATCTCGCCACGAGAGTTCGACCGCACCATGCTCACTATTATCATATCGCGCTCCTGACCCTGAAAACCATCAACCGTGTTCACCGTAAGCAACTTACGATATGGCCTAAAAAACACGTCCGACTTCAGCATCCCACGCAGCAAATACACCTGCATCCTATACGGCGAAATCACGCCAACCTCTATCCCCTCCTCCAAAAACTTCTCCCCGCCTATCGACTCTATGCACCTCCGCAACCTCCCCAACACCACACGCGCCTCAGCCCGGTTAACCCTCCCAAAACTCCCTCCCACAAACTCCTCCACCCCATCACCCTCCACCTCGCCCGACACCTCCAGCCACTCCACCGGACTCTCGAAATCCAAAAACGAACCCCGCTCCACAACCTCACGTGCCGCATGAAGCCTCCCCCCATAAAACCACTCACTCGAAAACCGCATAATATCCTCATTCATACGATACTGAGTCGTCAACAACGTCACCATATCACCCTGACACCCCGCCACACGCTCCATCAACGACATCCCCAACCCCCCACGCATCGCCTCCACACTCTTCACCGTAGGCGGCAACTGCATATAATCTCCCGCCAACACCACACGACCCGCACGACGAATCGCCACCCAGCACGCCGGCTCCATAGCCTGTGCCGCCTCGTCTATAAACAACGTCGAGAACTTACAACCCTCCAACACCCTGCTCGCCGACCCTATCAACGTGCACGCCACAACCCGCGACCCCGCCATGATGTCATTCCTAATCCTAATCTCCAACTCCACAGCCCTCTCCGTCAAACGCGCTATACTCTGATGACCTCCCCTCCCCTTCCGCAACCTCCGTATCGACTGACGCAACGACCACAACTGACCATAATCCGGATGACTCGCGAACCTGCGCTCATACGTATGCTCCAACATATTATCAGTCACACGCTTAGGATTACCCACACGCACAAGGCTTATACCACGAGATGTCAATATCTCGCATATCCAGTCCACAGCCATATTGCTCTGTGCGCACACCAACACCTGGCTCTCCCTACGCAACGTCTCACATATAGCCTCCACCAACGTCGTCGTCTTCCCCGTACCCGGAGGACCGTGCACTATCGCCACATCCTTCGCCGCCACAACCTTATTCACCGCCGCCTCCTGACTGCCGTTCAGCCACGGGTAACGCATCGGCACAACCTGTGACACTCCCGCCTTGCGCAGCCCGTGCATTATCGACCGCAACTCCGACAACCGCCCCTTGTCCGCTCCAATAACCCTGTCCAACGCCTCAAACATCGTCCTGTAACTCGTCTCATCAAGAAACAACTGCACCCCCAACCCTCGTGCATGTGCCAACGACGACGCCTCAGCCACACTCGGCAAACTCACCACCATACGGCTCGCATCCGCATACGTCACCGTCGACACCCAACCCATCGGCTTCCTCAACCCACCCTCCACAGTGAACATCCGCACCGTACTCCCACTCTCAATACTCGAATCCAACTCCTCACCACCATCCCTCAATATCTCCACCACAAACTCATTAAGCGAGTTATAATAACTCCTCCCCACACGCACCGGATACCACGCCACTCCACGACTCACAAGACGCTCTATCGGCATTCCCTGGTTCGTCACCAGATACTCCTCACGCTCACTATCACGCTCCACCTCAAGCAACACACGCAAACGCCTGAGCTCCTCTACTGCCTTATCCATCACATACAAAAAAAAGCAGGCGAAAGCCAAGCCCCCGCCTGCTCTATACTATGCTAACTCCTTCTACTGCTGCTGTTGCTGCTTCTGCTGCTGCTCTTCGTCAAGCTGGTCAATCTGTGCCTTAACCTGCTGGCTCTCAGTATACATCTGCAACGTGTAATACGTGCGCTGAAGGTTCGTCAGCACCTCACGCTTCTGAGTGTAGTCCGGCGCAATCTCGGCCGCCTTCTTGAAATAGGGCACCGCCTTCTCCAACAGACCGTTCGACTCCTGCATCATGGCGTTATACTTAACGTTGTCACGCTCACCACTCGCCGCCGTCTTGAGGTTCAACGCGTCATTATAGTAAACCACGGCGATATTATATGCCGCGCCAAAGTTATTCGGGTCAAGGCTGATAGCCTTAATGTAGTCAGCCTTAGCTGCCTCCACATCCGAACGCTCCTTCAAACAGCCACGGGCAAAGTAATACTGCGCACTGTTCGGGTCACGCTCTATGGCATTGTTCAAATACACAAGAGCCTCCTCGTTCTTACCAACCTTGATGTAATAGTTAATCAAGGTGTTAATCATATCACTCTCAGCAGGATATGCCTCAAAGCCCTCCTTCAAGGTCTTCTCTATGCTCGCCGTGTCACCCATCTGCTCAAAGCAATACTGGGCACGAATAAACGACGTATGACCACCCACCTTCAAGCGGCCTGCCCTCAAGAAATACTCAGAGCCGGTCTTCCAATCCTCTGCCTTAATAGACGCGATACCAGTATTGGTGATGATCAACGAGTCGGAAAGCTCATCATAGTCCGCTGCCTGAGAGCGTACCCACAAGTCGAATATAAACGCCAGCTTGCTTGTGTTGAAGTCATTCCGCTCGTTATACGCCGTGCTTGCGGCAATCTCCGCCGCGTTGGCAATCTTACCATAAGCCTTCTCCAAATCCTTGGTGAACTTGCCTATGCCCTTGCCCCTGTTATCGCCCTGCTCATTAAGACGCTGCGCCTCCTTGATGAACTCCTTAGCCTTCTCCGCGTTAGACACATCGTTGGCTATCAGATGCGTATAGACCTCTGCTGCCACGATATACGTCTTCGCATAGTCCTTAGTCTTCTCGTGGGCAAGAGCCTCGTCGATAGACTCCTTAGCCTTGTCATACTGCTGGAGAATCAAGGCGTTCTCAGCCGCATTCACATTGGACTTCTGTCCGTATGCCTGCATGGTGGCCAAAGCCGCCGCGGCAATAAATAGTATTCTCTTCATTTGATTATTATGTTTTTTTGTACACCGAAGGTCTACCGACTACTCCCGAGGAGTCTCTCCGTCCGTACGACCTTCGTCACTGTTGTTTGGTTCGTTGCTACTCTCGCCCGACTCGCCCTCTGCCGGCTGCTCCTCCTCATCCTCATGAGGCACTATCGCACCCGACGCAATCTGGTCGCCCTTCTTGCTGAGGTTGATAAGGCTTGTGCCCTGCGTGGCGCGTCCCGACACCCTGATGTCCGTCGCCTTGATGCGTATCGTGATACCGCTACGGTTGATAATCATCAAGTCGTCTTCATCAGTGATGGTGTCTACCGCAATGAGCGCACCCGTCTTGTCGGTTATCTTGAGCGTCTTCACACCCATGCCGCCACGAGCCTGGAAGCGATACTCGTCAAACTTCGACCGCTTGCCGCATCCCTTCTCGCTCAGCACGAATATATCCTTAGGCTCCTCAGGGTCAATCGACACGAAGCCCACAGTCTTGCAGCCCTCGCGCAACCTGATACCCCTCACGCCCATAGACGTACGTCCCATGACACGCAGAGTCTCCTCCGCGAAGCATATAGCCCGACCGTCACTCGACGCCATCATAAGCTGCTGCTTGCCATCCGTCAGTATCGCCTTGAGCAACTCATCCTCCTCCCGTATCTTGATGGCAATAATGCCAATATTACGCGGGTGCGAGAACTCACTCAGGCTTGTCCTCCTCACAATACCGTCACGTGTAGCCATGACGATATAGTGGCTCTTGGTATACTCGGGGTCATTCAGCCCACGGACGTTGATGAACGCCTTGACCTTGTCGTCTCCCTCAATATTGAGGATATTCTGTATGGCGCGTCCCTTGTTGTTCTTATTGCCCTCGGGTATGTCATACACCTTATACCAGAAGCAACGGCCCTTGCTCGTGAAGAACATCATCGTGTCGTGCATACGCGCATGATAGAGGTGCTCTATGAAGTCCTGGTCGCGTGTGCTCGAGCCGCGTGAGCCTACGCCTCCCCTGTTCTGGGTCTTAAACTCGTTGAGGAACGTGCGCTTGATATAGCCCATGTGCGACACCGTGACCACAACATCGTCATCGGCATAGAAGTCCTCGGGATTGAACTCCCCGTCGGAATACTCTATCGTTGTGCGACGCTCGTCCGAATACTTGTCGCGCACCTCTATAAGCTCCTGCTTAATCACGTCCATCTGCATCTTGACATCGGCAAGGAGGCGTGTCAGGTAGTCGATATACTCGCTCACCCTCTTATACTCCTCACGCAACTTGTCCTGCTCCAATCCTGTGAGCTGACCAAGTCGCATCTCGACGATAGCCCTCGACTGTATGTCGCTGAGGTTGAAACGCTCCATAAGTTTGGCGCGTGCCTCGTCCCTGTTGCTTGCGCCACGTATGATGCTTATAACCTCGTCAATGTTATCACTGGCTATGATGAGGCCCTCAAGTATATGAGCCCTCTCCTCCGCCTTGCGCTTCTCGTACTTAGAGCGGCGTATGACGACATTGTGCCTATGGTCGACAAAGCACTTGATGATGTCCTTGAGGTTCATCACCTGAGGACGGCCGTCTACAATGGCGATGTTATTGACGCAGAAACTCGACTGGAGCGGCGTGTTCTTGAAGAGGTGGTTGAGGATGACGTTGGGTATGCAATCCTTGCGTATCTCGATGACAATACGCACGCCATGCTCATAGTTACTCAAGTCGTTGATGTCGACTATGCCGTCTATCTTCTTTGTCGATACAAGCTCACCAATCTTCGACACCAAGTCCGACTTGATGACCATGTAGGGTATCTCCTTGATGACGATACAGTCGCGGCCATCGATATTCTCAATGTCGTACTTAGAGCGCACCACAATGCGCCCACGACCCGTGAGATACGCGTCGCGCACACCCGAGTAGCCCACGATAGTGCCACCCGTAGGGAAGTCGGGCGCCTTGATGACCTTGATGAGGTCCTCTATGTCGATATCGGGATTCTCGACGTAGGCCACGCAGGCGTTGATGGCGTCGTTGATGTTGTGCGGCGCCATGAGAGTAGCCATACCTACGGCGATACCCGAGGAGCCGTTCACGAGGAGCGTCGGCACACGCGTAGGCAGCACCGTAGGCTCGTCGAGCGACTCATCGAAGTTCTTCTGCATATCGACCGTGTCCTTGTCGATGTCAACAAGGAGGTCCTCCGCTATCTTCTGTAAACGTGCCTCGGTATAACGCATAGCCGCGGCGCCGTCACCATCGTTAGAGCCGAAGTTGCCGTGACCATCCACAAGGGGATAGCGCAACGCCCAACTCTGGGCCATGTGCACCATGGCGTCGTAGACCGACGTGTCGCCGTGAGGGTGATACTTACCGAGGACGTCACCGACAATTCTCGCCGACTTCTTGAACTCCTTGTCTGATGTGAGTCCCAATTCACTCATGCCGAAGAGGATACGGCGGTGAACAGGCTTGAAGCCGTCACGAGCGTCTGGGAGGGCACGTGCCACAATGACCGACATCGAATAGTCGATGTAGGCTTGTTTCATCTGCTCCTCTATTTTGACAGGAATTATATTTTCTCCTTCTGCCATTATAAAGTGTTGAGTTTTTCGTACTTGCGGGCGACGACGCGATAGGGGTCAAGTCATCGTCAACGCCCACATATTTAACGTACTAAATTACAACATTTCCGAGACCGTAGCAAGTGGAATATGCCTTTTTGCCGTCTTAGAGGGCATTTTTCCGCACCTTAGGCGTATTGCGAGGGGGTGGCGACAAATAGGGGGCGCGGCGAAATGCGAGGGCGTGGGAGGGCAATAATGACAAACCGTGCCAAAAGGAGGCATATATGAGCGAAAAAGGTGTCGACTCACGTCGACACCTTATCCTAACCTAACCCAAATTCATGAAAAAACTGGGTATGCCTACTGCTACCGTAGCAACGATAGTGTAGCACACGGTGCAATGTTAATAAATTTTAGTGGTATAAAAAAGTTATCCGCCAACTTTTGCGCCGTATGGGCGGCACGAGGCCTCAAGTTCGGAGAGTATAGCCATAGCCTCCTCGTTGGTATGGCCGCAGAAGTCGGGCTCTGCCGTGAAGCCGCCACATACCCGTGGACGCAATGCGCTGCCAAACAGGCGGCATAGGTTATTGTCGTCGAGGTTGACGCATCGGACACCCGCCGGCTTGCCATTGGGCATGCCTGGTATGGGGGAGCTGATGGATATGGCTATGCAGCATGCGCCACATCCCGCCCGGCATACGAATGGCTCGGCTGGCATAGGGGTTACTGTCGGGACATCTTGTTGATGAGAGGGGCGGCCGCAGCCTCATATTGCTCGGCGTTGCGCGACTTGCGTATGGCTTTGAGGTCGCGGCGGTAGGCGTCGTCTTGGCAGAAGTAGTCCCAATAGGGTTTCAGGTGCTCTGCCACTTGGCGAGGCTCGGTCATGCGGGCTTGGGCGTCGGCCATCATGCCGTCGTGGAGCTGACGGAACGCGGAGGGGAAGTCGTCTACCACCTCGCCACGGAGCTTGCGCCCAAGAGCCATGTCGGCAATCAGGCCTCGCCCTATCATGACCCCCCGGAGGGCAGGCCAACGTGCTATTATGGCGTCGACATTGGCCACTGTCAGGAGGTCGCCATTGTATATCACGGGGTGCTTGCACATTGCGAAGAACTGCCCAAAGGCATCAAGGTTGCACTCGCCACGATACTGTTGCTTGGCTATGCGGGCGTGCATGGTGACGTGGCGGAGGGGTGTGGCGTTTATGGCGTCTATGACGGCTCGCCATTGGTCGGGGTCGGAATAGCCGAGGCGCATCTTTAGGCTGAACTCTATATCGGCGGAGAGACGAGTTATGCCTTGGAGAACGTTGAGGAGGTTGTCGGGGTTGTTGATAAGAGCCGCGCCACGCCCGTGAGCCATGACGGGGGGGAAGGGGCAGCCGATGTTGACATCCACGCGCTTTACGCCCTTGGAGAGGATAGGCTCGAGGAGGTGCTCGAGCTCGTCGGCGGAGCCTGGCAAGACTTGCGGGACGAGGTTGGGGAGGGCATCCTCGGCGAGGTCGCGCAGGTCGCGCTTGCGGAACAGGCCGCGCTCAATGCGCATGAAGGGGGTGTAGTAGAAATCGACACCGCCAAACAGCAGGGCATGAAGGCGACGGAAAGAGGCATCGGTGAGCCCTTGCAGGGGTGCGAAGTGAATCTCGTAGTTCTTGTCTAACATAGTCTAAAAGAAAAGAGGCCGTCTCAGTATGAGGCGACCTCGTGCGATTTATGCCAGTGCCCAAGACAGGACTCGAACCTGCACGACATTGCTGCCACCAGTCCCTGAAACTGGCGCGTCTACCAATTCCGCCACTTGGGCGTAGGTGACACGGCACTCAAATCGGCTACAAAGATATAAAAAACTTGGGAATGCAAGGGGGGTCAACGATTTTTTCTTCCGAGCAGGGAGAGTATGCCGTTGATGAATGTTAGGGGGTGGACGGGGTTGCCTGGCACGTAGAGGTCGACGTGGAGGTTGTCGAGGACGCTGCGGCGTAGGGCTGGGCTGCCGTCGAATATGCCGCCGCTTATGGCGTCGGTGCCGGCAAGGATGAGGAGCTTGGGGTCTGGCACGGCATTATAGGCGTCGAGGAAGGGGTCGGCCATGTTCTCGGATATGGGGCCCGTCAGGACTATGCCGTCGGCATGACGTGGTGAGGCTACAAAGCTGATGCCGAAGCGGCCTATATCGAAGTTGACATTGCCCGTGGCATTAAGCTCCATCTCGCAACTGCCGTCGCCACCGGCAGAGACTTGTCGCAATTTAAGTGAGTGGCCAAAGAGACGGCGAATCTCACGGCGCACCTTGTCGGGGTCGACGGTTATGGGACGGTTGTCGCCGGCGTGGACTATCAGCGCGTCGCGGTCGGCGGTGGAGATGTGGTAGTCCTTGGTGAAGGAAATCTTCTGTGGGCAGGCGAACATACATTCGCCGCAGAAGGCGCACCGCCCGAGGTCGATACTCAGGGGCGAGGAGGATATGGCGCCCGTGGGGCACAGGTCGACAAGAGAGGTCTCATCGACAACGGCATCGGATATGACAGGTCGGCCACGGAACTCACCCGGGACATCGGTCGTGGTGACATCGGGGATGTATTGACGGCCTTGATGGAAGAGGATTTTGAGAGACTCTAACATTGTGGGAATTATAGGTCGTGACCGCAGTAGCTGAGGTCGAAACTCTTGTTGCAAATGGGGAAGTCGGATATGCCGTTGCCACGGACGGCGAGGGCGAGGCCCATCCAGTTGTGGAGTGAGGGGTCGACAACCTTGTAGGTCGTGATATTGCCCTCGGTGTCGGTCTGGGCGACATGGCACAGCACGCCACGCCATCCCTCGACAAGGGATATGACAGACTCGTCGGGGCGCAGGGTGAGGTTGCGCGAGGCGGGGGCGGGGGTGTTGGTGGGCTTATTCTCGATAAGGTGGCGGATATTGCGGAGCGACTGTAGCACCTCCTCGTAGCGCACGCGGGCGCGGGCATAGACATCGCCCGACTGCTTGACGATGGGCGACATATTGAGGGACTGGTAGTCGAGGTAGGGGTGCGAGGCACGGACGTCGCGGGCGAGTCCTGACGCCTTGGCGGGCATACCCACGAGGCCCAGGCGTGCCGCGGTCTCGGTCGACACTACACCTGTGCGCTCGATACGCGACAACACAGACGGGAGGTCGAACATTTGGTCGGCCATCTCGCGGAAATGTGGCTCGAAGGCTTCGGCCGTCTTTAGCCAATCGTCGGCGAGGGCATCGGTGAAGTGGAAATTGGTGTAGCCGGGGCGTATAAGGCTCTTTGCGAAGCGGCTGCCGCACCATTTCTGGAAGAAGTTAATCATTGGGGTGCGCAGGCGGCCAAATACGGCGCTGCCAAGCTGATAGGCGATGTCGGTGCAGATGGCGCTGAGGTCGCCCGTATGGACGGCGATGCGCTCATGCTCGAGGGCGAGAGTGCGCTCGAAAGACAACACGGGGTCGGGCTGCACGCCGGCGAGGGCCTCGTAGGCGAGGGCGAAAGCCGTGGCATGACCCACGACGGTGTCGCCGGCTATATTCTCGGCAAGGATGGCACGCTGGAGGGGCTTAGTCTTGGTGAGCATAAGTCGCTCCCAGCCACGATGTTGCCAGCCGAGTTGAATCTCGAGGTGATGGATTTTCTCGCCCTCGCAGATGAAGCGGAAATGTCCAGGCTCAATAATGCCGGCATGTATGGGTCCTACGCCGACACGGTGGAACTCCTCGCTCTCGATGTTGAAGAAGGGATAGTCGTAGATGTCGCCCCCCGCCTTACGGTCGTGTGGGAAGCGGAGGGGCTTGAGCCAAGGGTGCCCTGAGAAGTTGACGCCGTAGGCCTCGTGTATGTCGCGTTCAAAGACATGTAGCTCGGCACGTTCGGCTGTCATCGAGGGGAGAGTGTCGTCGGGGTTGACGTTGGCGGATAGCACCTCGATGGAGCCATTATCGTCGAGCGCGATGAAGGCGTATAGGCGTAGCGCGTTGGCGCATGGCGTGGCGAAGTAGGCGAGGCAATGGCGGGAGTCGTCCTGGAGGAGCGACATTATGGCGTCGTAGAATTGGGAGTATGTGAGGGGCTGCAGGTCGGAGGTTTTGAAGGCCTGCCCGTTGAGGATGTTCATTGGTTCGAGAGTGTGGGGTTGCCGCGGCAAATATAGGGTGAAAAAACGAGAGGTATGGTTAGGTTAAGACTAATTAGTGAAAGGGGGTGGTTTTTGTTGATAAGTAAAGGGATTTCGAGGTTGGGGTATTCGTCACACTCACGACCGAGAAATGGGCGATGCGGGAGGTGGATGAGTCGGGGAAATTTGGAGTAAGGGTGTGGAATTGGTGAAAAATCGTGGGGTGAGGGGAAAATTTGGAATCTCACGAGGAAGCGGGAAAGAGTCGCGGAGCATCTGGCAAGCATCCGCGGAGCATGTTTGGAGCATGCATGGAGCATGCATGGAGCATACATGGAGCATATAGAGGGGGGAGAAGGAGGGCGTCAAGTTGGTTAAGCAGGGAAAGGGATGGTGCCGTATGTTGTGATTGGTTCAGAGAGTGACAACTCTTGGGCTATGAACTGCGTATCGGGAATGTGAGACAAGAGATTATTGCGCCGAGAGAGGTCGTCGAGTTCTATGCGTCGTGCTTTAGCCATCTTGCAGAAATTGAGTTCCTGTTCTATCCCGGCGAAACGTCGTCGGCACAGGTTAGCGGCTATGCCCGTAGTAGCACTGCCGCAAAAGGGGTCGAGAACCCAATCGTTCTCATTCGTGGAAGCGAGAATCAGGCGGGTCAGCAGTCGTAATGGTTTCTGCGTAGGGTGCTTGCCGCAAGTCTTCTCCCATTGGCCGATGGCCGGCATGCGCCACACGTCGGTCATCTGCTTATCGCCATTAATACGCTTCATGAGGTCGTAGTTGAACTTATGGGGGGTCTTCTTTGATTTCCTTGCCCAAATGACGAACTCCGTAGAGTAGGTGAAGAAACGACAAGATATGTTGGCTGGTGGGTTAGTTTTCTGCCATGTTATGACATTGAGTATCTTAAAGTCTAACTCGGTGAGGCAGTTGGCCACAGAAAAGATGTTATGGTAAGTGCCACTAATCCAGATGGTGCCGTTATCTTTGAGTTTGTCACGGCAAAGGGAGAGCCACTCACGGTTCCAGTCCATCATCTCGGTCTGTGACTTAGGCTTGTCCCATTCGCCTTTATCGACGCACACAATCTTACCGTTCTGCATAGAGATGCCACCCGAGGAGAGGAAATAGGGCGGGTCGGCGAATATCATGTCGAACTTGAAGTTGAAGTCTGGCATGAGTTTGAAACAATCACCATGAGCGATAGTGAAGTCGAGGTTGGAAGATGTGAAGTAGGCGCGCACTGGGAGCTCAGGCTTAGCTGTTACTGATTTTGTCTATAAAGTCCTGAATAGAAGTCAGGTTGTAGATGCTGGGGATGATATTGAACGCCTCTTGAAGTTTGTTTTTAGCGCTTAGCCAGCCTACGCCATCGGTTATCCAAACGAACTCGAACCCCTCGACGGCATTGATTTTAGGGGCTATATCAGAATATGACCTTGCCACCTCGTTGAGTTTAGAACCGCCGCCGCTGTAAAAGTTCACCTCCATGAGATAAGTCTTTGAGGGTGTCTCAATGACAAAGTCGAAACGTTTCTTATCGTCACCAAGGGCATAGGATATGGCAGGCCATTCACTTGAGTACACTTCCTGACGGTAGGCTATGCCTGCTTGTGATAGGATATTGGCTACCGAGCGTTCCATTATGTGACCACTTCGGTTCTTTCGGGCATTGCTATCAAGTCCCGTCTCAATACCGAAGACGTAATCGACAAGGTTAGTGATCTTCTGACTTTGGAATATATCGGCGAGACCGGTATCATGAAGGAAGGTCATCACGCCATCAACGGAGGTGAACATTTCCTCGAGAGGCACACATCGGCCTAAGGAGTTGATAATTTTCTTCTTGTCGGAGTTCCTTACGGCTACGAGTATCTCCATGACGGAGAAGGCTGCCTTATCTCTGCGCCATATTGTCTCGACCCCTTTGCGAAGGTCAGGCGTGCCAATAAGTGAGTTGAGCATACAGAGACTCAGCTTGATGTCCTCAACATTCTGAGAGATCTTGTCAAAGTCGCAGAAGAAATCCAGCGTCTGATTAGTCTCTCTAAGTTGAGACTGGAATGTGTCGAAATTGCTATACATGGGCGAGATGGAGGTCGGCTAACTCAGTCGGATTGAATAGGAGCGGCTGAGAGTCTTTGGTGGTGACGTAATTGTGTACGAGGATTTCGGATATCTTGCCACGTTTTGCTCCGTTAGCATTGACGTTGCGGGCGGCCATGACGCGGTCTATAAGGTAATCGCGGTAGAGGGCATCGAAGAATCCTTCTTGTTGGCCTGTGCCAGGGCAGTCGGAGTTGCTGAGCATGAAGGAGTGACCGAGGGAGTTTATGGTGTCACAGAACTCTTTGAGTCGACGTTGAGAGTCGTCGTTGAAGGCGTCTTTGGTGTAGTCGTTGAAGTTGGATGTGGCACTAAGGGGACGATAGGGAGGGTCGAAGTAGAAGAGTGTGGGCGATTGGGCGTGCCTAAACGTTTGGGTGAAGTCGCCCTCGAGTATCTCGACCCGCTGGAGTAGCGCACTGTCGGTACGGAGCGTCAACTCGTCGCATATTTGTGGTGAGACGTATTTGCCAAAGGGGACATTAAAGAGCCCCTTGCGGTTGACGCGGTACAGCCCGTTAAAGCACGTGCGGTTAAGGAAGAAGAAGAGCGTGGTGTTCTCGACAGGGTCGAGGTTTTTCTCGTTATAACGCGCCCGAACTTGCATGAACATATCCTGCTTGGCGTCAATTGAGGTCAGGGCGATGTAGCGCGCCTCAATGTGACGGAGAGAGGAGATGAGGGCGTCGAGATTGTCACGAACCGTCTGGTAGCAGAGTATGAGGTCGTGGTTAATGTCGTTTATAACCGCACGGGTGATGTTGTGGTGTCTCTGGAGGATGTGGAACAGCATGGCACCGCCACCTACGAAGGGTTCTATGTAGGTGACGTTGTCCCATGAGTTAAAGTTGTTGGGCAGGAGGGCGTCAAGTTGGTTAAGCAGCTGTCCTTTTCCCCCGACCCATTTTATGAAGGGTTTGGCTTTGTGCAAGTGACTTGTAGGTGGGTGCTAAATTTTGAGAATCAGGGCGTCGTGTGGTGGGATCTCGACTTCGAGACCGTTCTGCTTGATGTTGTTGACGGAGTCGCGTGCGAGGAATAGGGCGTTGCCGATGAGGTCGTAGGGTGTGATGCACTCGTTCCAAGTGGAGCCCATGAGTCGCCATGCGTCGTCGGGGATGCGGAGTCGTTGTCGTCGTGGTGTGGCGGCGAAGTTGAGGGCTATGAGGAATCGCTCGTCTTGATTGTAGCGCAGGTAGGCGTAGACGTTGGCGGAGTCGACCCAGATGTGCTGGTTGATCCACAGGAGGTCGTAGAAGTTGCCGGTGGAGAGCGCCTCATGCTGCTGGACGAGGTTGTTGAGTTGGGCGTACCAGTTGTGCAGGTCACGTTCTTCGGGGAGGAGTCCTGAGCCGTCGAACTTGTATGCGGAGACGTTGCGTCGGAGTGAAGGCACGGACCAGTAGTCGAAGATTGTGGTGCGTCCGTCGTGTCCGCTGTATCCCTCGCTATCGTTGGCCGGCTCGCCAAGTTCCTGTCCGGCGTAGATCATGGTGGCGGCGCGTGACATGGTTAGGGCGAGGGTGTAGGCTGGTCGAGCGCGTAGAGGGTTGGCGGCGAATTGCTGTGAAGCTATGCGTTGTTCGTCGTGATTTTCGAGGAAGTAGAGGAGGTGTGGGTCTTGGTTCTCGGTGCGTCGCCAGATGTGCGTGATGGTGTTGGCTGGTGCGGCGCCGGTGATGACGTCGCGTATGGTGTCGTAGAAGTTTACTTTGTCGTAGAGGGTGTTGAATCCGGCCTTGATATAGTCGTTGTATTTGTTGATGTCGTATATCTCGCCGATAAAGGTGGTGTTGGGGTGGCGTGCTGTGATTTGTGGTATCAGCCATTGCCAGAACTGGACTGGCACCATGTGTGTCATGTCGACGCGGAAGCCGTCGACACCCGTCTGTATCCAGTAGAGGAGGATGTCGCGCATCTTGTTCCACGTGTCGGGGCGTGGGTCGAAATGGTCGGAGCCACCGGGTGTGTAGTCGCGTCCGAAGTTGAGTTTGACAGTCTCATACCAGTCGTGGATGGAGGGGGCTGAGGTGAAGGCGTCGTTGCCAGAGGCTTTGGCAGGGGTCTCGGTGTAAGGGACGTCGAGGTTGCAGACGGGTGGGGTGAGGGATTGCGAGGGGAGGTAGTAGAAGTTGTTTTGCGGGGAGAAGTGTTGCGTGGGGTCGTCGTTGATGCCGAGTGAAGTGTCGGGGCGGATGTTGGAGTGATATTGTCGGGCCACGTGGTTTGGCACGAAGTCGATGATGACTTTGAGTCCATGGTCATGAGTGCGTTGCACGAGGGCTCTCCATTCGTCGAGTCGTTTGTCGATATTTTGTGCGAGGTCGGGGTCTACGTCGTAGTAGTCGATTATGGCGTAGGGGCTTCCGGCTTGTCCTTTGACGACGTTGGCGTTGGCGTTATTTGGTATGGCGGGGTATCGAGTGGCGGAGGCGTGGCGTATGATGCCTGTGTACCATACGTGTGTTATGCCGAGGTTGACAAGAGCCTGGAGGGCGTTGTCGTTTATGTCGTTCAGCTTGCCAGATCCGTTCTCTGTTATCGTGCCATTAGGTTTGTTGGTGTCTCGAGTGTTGGTGTAGAGACGGGGGAGAAGCTGGTAGATTATAGTTTTAGGCATTTTTGGGGTGGGTTTTAGGGGGTTGCTTTGATGCTACTAAATTAGTACGATTTTCTGGGAATAGTGTTGCAATTTCGTGATGAGGAGGTGTGAGGGGTGGGCATAGTGTTAGGGGGTCTGGTGTGGGCATTTGACTGTTAGTTCCTTGGATGTCTTAAAGTCGCACTATTACAGCTAAAATACGTATTTTGTGGATAGTAACTCTCGATATTAATCATTATGAATAGAGAAGATGTAATCAAGGCTTGCAAGTATTATAAGGGTGAGGAAAAGTGTCCGTACGACGGATGAGGTTTTGAGGTTGGTGGGGGAATAAGGAGG
>CAVFBA010000042.1:0-16301 GCA_963620665.1 bacterium | reverse complement strand
GCTTCGTCTCACATGTTTCCTAACCCACGGTCGGAAACACACTCATGTAGAGACGTCCGCCCGCGGCGTCTCCCTAAACGCCGAAGGCGTAATGTAGAGGCGATACATTCCCTCAAACCCCACCCCACACATGTAATTCCCAACCCCCAAAAAGCGCACTACTTCCTAAGCGAAAACAAAAATATCAGCCCTCCCCCCTTACGATTTGTGACATTAATTATCCCACAATGACGAATCACCGCATTCTTCACTATTGCAAGACCAAGCCCCGTGCCACCCATAGAACGGCTGCGCCCCTTATCCACACGATAGAATCGCTCAAAGAGACGCGGCAAACACTCCTCTGGCACGCCTACGCCATTATCCGAGAACTCAAAGTACCACGACGATTGCGTCTCACGTGCCTTCAGCTCAATGGTCGAGCCGTCACCAGCATACGCTATGGCATTGTCCGTCAAGTTGCGGAATATGCTGTACACAAGCGAATACTCACCCTTGACTGTTATGTTCGCCGCCAACTTGTTCTTAAACTCTATGTTATGTTCGCCACGCTGCAACGCCGTGTCGTTCATGATGTTAGTCACGAGGGCGTTGATGTCGATAGGCTCTTTGGTGAGCGATGTCGATGTGGTGTCGTCAAGGCGGTTCAATGCCGAGATATCCTGTATCAGCGAGCTGAGCCGTTTAGTCTGGGCAAAGCAACGTTCCATAAACTGGCGTCGCGTATCGGCTGGTATATCGGGATTCGAGAGCAACGTCTCCATATATCCGTGTATGCTCGCCACGGGTGTCTTCAGCTCATGCGCCACGTTCTGCGTCAACTCACGTTTCAGTCGCGTCTGCTGTTCCTGCGTGTCTTTGAGTTTCTTATACAGTCGCACTATACGCCGCGCTATGTCGCCCAGCTCATCATTATGGAACGAGTTAATCTCCTTGTCCGTCAGTTCCTCATTATGGTCGGCCTTTTGGGCAAAGTTCTGCAACGAGTCGATATTCTTACCCAGTCGGCTCAAGAACTTCCACAATATGAAGCCCATGACGCACATCAAGAATAGCGCGAACCACAGATAGTGCTGGTCGGCCTTTAGGCTCTCTATAAGTTCCGTGTCGTAGGGCAATGCCGTGCGCACTATTATACTTTCCTCGGGGAAATATGTGGCCGAATAGAAATATTTGCGCCCCGTTGTCGAGCTGTTGCGGTCATAGTCGTTGCCCGCGCCAACACTCAACGCCTGCTGTATCTCACTTCGGTCCAAGTGGTTACCAATATTCGAGATATCGCTGTGCTCACTGTCATACTCCACATTGCCCTGTGGGTCTATAATAGTCAGGCGAAGGTTATTCGAGGGCAACTTGCCAATAAGGGATGCCACCTTCTCCCACTGCGCGCTGTCGCGTGGCAGACTCTCATAGATGCGGAAATTATATTGTTGCAGGCGCGAGTTCATCGCCTCACGCTTATACTCCCTCTCACGGCTCTGCTGGAATAATATCAGCGATGCCGCGAATATGGCAAAGATGCTCAACAGCGTGAGGAATAACCGTTGCTCTACTGGTACTTTCATATCCATCGTCTTACCCCTCAAACACGTAGCCAAAGCCCAGGCGAGTGACGATATTATCCGCATAACGCCCTATCTTCTTGCGGATACGTGTGATGTTGACGTCCACCGTCCTGTCCGACACCATGACATCGTCAGGCCACGCCTTGTCTATAAGGTCCTCGCGCGACAGCACACGCCCCTTCTGCATCACCAACAACCTAAGCAACTCATATTCCGTCTTGGTGAATGGTATGTCCACTCCGTCCACAGCCACCGTCTTACGGCTCTGGTTGATAGATAGCGACTGGAATTTTATAGTCTCATTGTCCGAGGGTGACGCAGCCGACGCTCCCGCCGTGCGACGCAATATAGCCTTGACCCGGAGCAGCACCTCCTGAAGCGAGAAGGGCTTGGAGATATAGTCGTCCGCCCCAATGTTAAGCCCCGTGATTGTGTCGTTCTGCGTCCCCTTGGCGGTGAGGAACACTATGGGCATATTGGTAGTATGGGGGTCACTCTTCAAAATCTGCGCCATCTCAAAACCCGACATGCCACCCATCATGACGTCGAGCAGCACGAGGTCAAACAGGTGGTCACCCTGCGCCTTTATCTTATCCAGCGCCTCCTCTGCCGAGTTGGCCTCCGTGACGTCATAACCCGCCGTCTTGAGGTTGAAGTTCAAGATATCCACTATATCTTGCTCGTCGTCGACAATCAAGATTCTTGCTTTATCTGTCATCGCTTCCCTATTTAGTTCATTATTAGCATCTCCGCGAATAAACGACTTTTACCAGCATTAAGTGTTACATTTTCATTACAAACTCCCGAAATATCTGATACTGCGCATTGTAACAGCTTTGTAACATTGGTTTATCGTCAGTGTAACTCCACACCCCTAACATTGCGTCCATAAACATTTCAGCCTTTAGTATGACAACTATTTACATCGTAATTGTCGCGTTCCTGCTCATCCTCGCCATCGTCGACCTTTTTGTCGGCGTGAGCAACGATGCGGTCAACTTCCTCAATTCGGGCATAGGAGCCAAAGTGACGCACTGGCGCACCCTGCTTATCATGGCCTCACTTGGTGTCCTGGCCGGCTCACTCATGTCGGCTGGCATGATGGATGTAGCACGCCACGGCATCATGCTGCCCTCCAACTTCTCGTTTGCCGATGTCATGGTGGTGTTCCTCGCGGTGATGGTGACCGACGTCATCGTCCTCGACCGCTTCAACTCCATGGGCTTGCCCACGTCCACCACTGTCTCTCTTGTCTTCGAGCTCTTTGGCGCAGCCACCTTTATGGCAGCTGTCAAGATCGCCTCGACCGAGGGCTTCACCTACGGCGACCTTATCAACACCGACAAATGTCTCTCCGTGATTGTCGCAATCTTTGTGAGCGTGGGCATCGCCTTCGTTTGCGGCACGGTCGTACAGTGGCTCACACGTCTGGTCTTCACCTTCCAGAGCAGCAAGGTGGGCGTCGTCCCCGTGGCAATTTTTGGTGGCCTCGCTTTCACCGTACTCTCCTACTTCATTTTCCTCAAGGGCATCGGTAAGTCGCCCATGATTAGCGAGGAGGCGCGTCTGTGGGTCGACACTAATGTGCGTCTCCTGATGCTCATTTTCTTCCTTGCCTCCACCGCCCTCTCATTCCTGCTCTACTTCCTCCGTGTCAATGTCTTTATGATTATCATACTCCTCGGCACCTTCGCCCTCGCCATGGCATTCGCGGGTAACGACCTTGTCAACTTCATAGGCGTGCCTCTTGCTGGTCTCGACGCTTTCAAGGAGTGGCAGAATGCGGGCAGCCCCGACGTCGACAGCTTCACAATGGAATCCCTCATGACCTCGGCCAAGTCGTCCACAGGCTTCCTCCTCGGCGCTGGTATAGTCATGATACTCGCCCTCGTGTTCTCCAAGAAGGCTATGGCGGTGGTCAAGACCAGTGTCGACCTTAGCCGCCAGGACAGTTCCGACGAGATGTTCGGTTCCAGCCGTGCCGCACGCAGCATAGTGCGCAACACGGAAGCCTTCTTCTCAAGCTGTGAGCGATTCATGCCACGCTTCGTCAAGGTGGCCATAGGTCGCCGTTTCGACAACCGTCACACCGAGATGCCCGAGGGCGCAGCCTTCGATGGCGTGCGTGCCGCGGTGAACCTCGTGCTATCCTCCGTGCTAATCGTCATAGGCACCAACTATAAGCTCCCCCTCTCCACCACCTACGTCACTTTCATGGTAGCCATGGGCACCAGCCTCGCCGATAAGGCTTGGGGACGCGAGACGGCTGTGTTCCGTGTCACAGGTGTCCTAACTGTCATAGGTGGTTGGTTCATGACCGCCGCCATAGCCTTCATATCCGCCGCTGTGGTATGCGCCCTGATGCACTACCTCGGTTTCGCCGCCATGTTCGCCTTCATGCTCCTCGCCATATTTGTTGTCGTCAAGAGCAACTTCTTCGACAAGAAGAGAGATGAGGCTGAGGTCGCCATCACCACCACCGAGTTCGATACCTCTACAGCCGACTCTTTCGGCAAGATGGTCGCCACGCAAGACGCGGAGTCTATGCGCCACTCCATAGCCATACTCAACGATATTGTCGATGCCTTCCTTGGTCGCCGCGTGCGTGCCTTGCGCCATGTCAATGTGCAACTGGAGGGCGAGAGACGCGTCACCGACCGTAACCGCCGTATAGAGATGCAAGAGTTCGGCAAGCTGTCGCACGAGGCCGCTAAGCAAGGCGATCAATCACTCCTCGACAGCGGGCTATGGCTCCAATTGGGCATCGACTGCCGTGCGCAATACCTCAAGACGCTACGCCAGATGCTCCACCCCGTGCTCGACCACGTAGACAATGGCTTCAACCCACTCCCCAAAGACGCGGTGAAGGAGTTCGCCCCCGTACGTCGCGAACTGGCCGACCTCTTCGCCAACTCCGCCGCCATGATTCAGAGCGGCAACTACGACAACTACGAGACACTCCGCACCTCATGCTCCACCATACGCAAGGAGCTCAAGGCGCTGCGCCACAACCACATGAACCGACTTCAGAATGGCGACTCAGCCAAGAATTTCAAGGTGCTCATGGTCTACATCAACATGCTCCGCGAATGTCAAAATCTTGTTAACATACTCCGTCACCACATCGAGGCCGTGAAGTGCTTCAACTCTCCCGCCACAGTATCCGACGAGGAAAAAGCGGCCACTGCCGAAGGCGAATACTAACACGACCCACGATTCCCTTGCGATTCGTAATATCAGGACATCATTCTGACATATAGGGTATTACTCTCAATAGTTAAAATCCTCTATATAGTCTGATATATGGCATCTTGATGTTCACAGTTTGATAAGAATGTGTGTATATTTGCATGAAATCATAATAACCTTAGTATGAAAACCAATCATTTGCGTGGCGCTGGCCGCATAGCATGCATAATGCTTTTGCTGCTGACGTCAGTATGCGCAATGGCACAGAAGACAGTCAATGGAACTGTGCTCGACAAGGCCTCTAAAGAGCCTATCATCGGCGCTGCCGTCATTATCGCCGGCACCACTAACGGCACAGTCACCGACTTCGATGGCAACTTCTCCATCAAGGTCGACGCCCTGCCTGCCAATCTCGAAATCTCTTTCCTTGGCTACGAGACGCTTCCCGTCAATGCCACCACGACTACCCTCGGCGCCCTCTATATGGCCACCGACTCTAAGGTCATGGAGGATGTCATCGTCAAGAGCTCAATAGCCGTGGCACGTAAGACCCCTGTGGCCCTGTCGTCAGTCTCTCCCGAACTTATCGAGGAGAAGCTCGGCAACCAGGAGTTCCCCGAGGTACTCAAGTCCACCCCTGGCATCTACGCCACTAAGGCAGGCGGCGGTTATGGCGACTCGCAGATTAATATGCGTGGTTTCAAGACGGCCAACATAGCAGTCATGATTAACGGTGTGCCGATGAACGACATGGAGTGGGGCGGTGTATACTGGTCCAACTGGACTGGCCTGAGCGACGTCACCCGCAGCATGCAGACGCAGCGTGGTCTTGGCGCAAGCAAGCTTTCCTCGCCCTCCGTCGGTGGTTCTATCAATATCGTCACCAAAGGACTCGAGTCTAAGAGGGGTGGCGCCATGTCCTACTCTTTTGGTAATGACGGCTACCAGAAGGTGCTCGCCACAGTATCGTCGGGCATGAATCAGCGCGGCTGGGCCTTCACCGTCCTCCTCTCTCGCACATGGGGCAATGGCTACGTCCAAGGCACGGAGTTTGAGGGTTATAACTGGTTTGCCAGCATAGCTAAGCGACTCAACGATAACCATCAGCTCACCCTGACAGCCTTCGGCGCGCCGCAGCATCACAACCAGCGCAGCGCATACGACGGTCTCACCATCGTAGGGTGGCAGAAAGTGAAGGACTACATGAAAGGTGAGAGCGAATATCGCTACAACCCGACCTACGGCTTTGGTCTCAATGGCGAGCGCAAGACTTCTGCCCACAACGTCTACCACAAGCCACAAATCTCCCTCAACCACCAGTGGCAGATTGCCGACAACCAGAGCCTCTCGACTGTCGTCTACACCTCTATCGGTCGTGGCTACGGCTACTCTGGCCAAGGCACCTCATCCACATACTCTAACTACTGGTATGGCGCATCTAACGGCTCCCTCAACACTACCTTCCGCAACGAGGATGGCACATTCGCCTACGACCAGATACAAGAGATGAACGCCTCGAGCGACCATGGCTCCGACATGATTATGTCTATCTCGAAGAACTACCACAACTGGGTAGGCCTCGTCTCCAACTACGAGAACAACGTCAACGACGACCTCAACATCTCTGGTGGTATTGACTTCCGCTGGTACAAGGGCACCCACACCAACGAGATTATCGACCTCTTCAATGGCGAATACTACACCGACCAACGCTACCGCGCCAATGTCAAGGCCTACAACAACGAGAAGGCCAACGACCCCAACTTCAAGTATGAGAAACTCCATGTAGGTGACGTCATCTACCGCGACTACGACGGTTTCACTGTTCAGGGTGGCATCTTTGCCCAAGCCGAGTATACTCTCGACCAGCTGAACGTCTTCCTCGCCGGCTCCGTCTCCAACACCTGCTACTGGCGCTACGACCGCTTCTACTACGATGCCAGCCATGCCAAATCAGACAAGCTCAACTTCTGGGGCTACACCATCAAGGGTGGCGCCAACTACAACCTCAACGACTATAACAACGTCTTCTTCAATGCCGGCTACATCAGCCGCGCCCCATTCTTCTCGGGAGGAGCGTTCCTCTCCAGTACCGTCAGCAACGAGACTAACCCCGACGCCGTCAACGAGCGTATCGCCTCATTCGAGGTGGGCTACGGCTTCGAGTCGCATGCCTTCAGTGCCAAAGTCAACGGCTACTTCACCAAGTGGATGGATAAGACACAGAGCAAGCGTGGTGATATCACCAAAGAGAATGGCGAGCAAGACTCATGGTTCTTCAACATGGAGGGTGTCGACGCACGCCACATGGGTATTGAGGTCGAACTCGTAGGACGTCCTGCCAAGTGGGTCGACATCAACGCCATGTTCTCCATGGGCGACTGGGTATGGGATTCCGATCCTAAGGGCTACTTCTACGATTCTGCCGGCAACCCAATCAAGGATTCCAAGGGCAATGTGGCATCTGCCGCAAAGGGTCCTGACCACGCCTATATGGAGTTCTCGCTCGACAAGGTGAAGGTTGGTGGTTCCGCACAGACCACGGCAGCCCTCGGTGTCAAGTTCAAGCCTATGGAGGGTCTGCGCATCGGTGCCGACTACAACCTCTTTGCCCGCAACTATGCCGACTGGGATTTCAGCTCTAACGACATCGAGTTCAACAAGCGTAAAGTATACTCCAGCCCTTGGCGTATACCCTCAAGCTACACCTTTGATGTCGACGCCAGCTACTCATTCGACCTCTCCGACAAGCTCCGTGCACGTCTCTCGGGCAAGGTCAACAACCTCTTCGACCAGGAGTATATACAACAGGCTACCGATGGCGACAAGCACGACTGGACCACTGCCTACAAGGTATTCTACGGCTTTGGCAGAACATACTCTCTTAGCCTCAAGGTCTCTTTCTAAACCCTTAATAAGCATACAATGAAATCTCAAAGTATATTATTTGCAGCCCTCGCCATAGCTCTTGCGGCGTGCGACGACTACAATGACAATTTCGAGGGTCTTGATGAGCTCGTAAGTGAAGGCCAGACTAACGTCATGTCTGGCGTTTCGTATGAACTTACTGAGTCGGACTACTCAACCATATCAGGCTACACTGCCGATAATACCGACGAGGCGGCAGAACTCGCCAAGGTCAAGAGCGCAAAGGCATTCCCCTCTGACGCCCTTGCGCAGAAGTATCTCTCCAAGTTCGTAGCCAACAAGTGGTACACAGCCGATAAGGGTTCGGCAGTGACCATCACCTACAAGCTCTCAACCGATGCCCCGGAGTATATCAGCCAGCTTGCCGGTGCTAAGACCTACGAGTTGACCTCCGACGACTACTCTAAGATTTGGAACGGCACTGCCAAGGCGCAATATCTCACCAAATCGACCGTAGCCTCCCTACCCGCCCTCCTGCCCACTGCCATCAGCGACGCGCAGAGTGGCGACTATGTACTCGTGACTTACAAGTATTCCGACAGTGAGCCATCATCTTCTGCCAGTGAAGCCCCTGAGTGCCACTGGACGAAGCTCTCGGGTGCGGAATATCCCACGGGTAGCAGCTGGAGCTATGTCAACTCGGGCAATGTTGACCTCTCGACCTACGCCGGTCAGACCATACGTCTCGCTTTCCGCTACCAGAGCACCACAAGCCTCGCAGGCACAGTCGAGGTTAAGAACCTCAAGGTGGGCGACGCATCCGTCAACAACTACGTCCTCCCCACCCTCTTCGCTTTGCAGGATGATGGTTCCTACGCCCTGGCCTCCTCGTTTGCTGGAGCGGGCAAATATCTCGTCCTTGCCAAAGATGGCGCTTCATACTACGCTTTCGGCAAGATTAAGGACGGCAAAGCCTACGGTTATAGCACCAGCGACCCTGTGACAGTCACCGACAATGTGGTATCTGCCGCCGATGCCGCCTCTATCTTCGTAGAGCTCGAGGCTTCAACTAAGGGCTTCAACATGAAGAATGCCGATGGCTCTTACCTCTACATGAAAGGCACCTACGACAGCTTCAACTCCGCCTCATCAGTTGGCGACGAGGGTTACGACTGGGCAGTATCACTCTCTGACAACGGTGTATCCATCACCAATGTCGACAAGGCTAAGACCATCCACTACGACACCAAATACAGTTCATACGGCTCATACGCCGACTCTAAGCTTGGCATCATAGCATCGAACAGCCTCCTCTCGAGTACCCTCCCCGAGGGCTACTTCATGAACGATGTCACCCTGCCCGTAGCAGCCTCATACGTTTGGACTATGACCGAGAAGTATGGCATCAAGGCATCAGCTTACATCAACAAGACCAACTATGAGTCGGAGAGCTGGTTCGTGACAGCGGAGATCGACCTCTCGTCGGCCACCTCACCATACGTCTCCGTAGACTGGGCGGCCAACTTCTTCAGCGGCAACGAGGTGTCTGACTACCTTGGCATATATGTCTCGACCGACTATCAGGAGGGTGCAGACTTCACCACCGATGGTAACAAGTCGTTGAAGGCAGCCACCGACAACTCGGAGACTAAGCTCGCCCTCTACTCCTACGACGGCACATCGTGGTCAGAGCCTTCGGACATACTTGTTGTCAATCCTTCCGACTATTCGGCTATGGGCATCTCTGCGAGCAACTTCAGCTCGTCGAATAAACCTGCCACATACCTCGCTCAGTTCTTCGGCGTCAAGCTACCCTACGCACAAGAGGGCGACAAGGCTGCCGCTGTATACTACTACAACAGCAATATCGAGGCTGCGGAATACACATACTCAAATAACGCTTGGGCAGCATCGGCGACCTACACCACAACGACGGGTCAGTTTGTAAGGTCTTCTGCCTGGATGTACGACCCATGCGTCACCATCAACCTGCCCTACGACCGTAGCGACGCCACAGCCAAGGCGTTCTATCAGGCCGTGACCGACTGGGTGTGGGAGAATATCGACAAGAAGAACAATTGCAACACCAAGGGTGAGGGCTACGTCACAAGCTATGGCAACAACGAGTACTACACTGGCAGCTCGGCCTACTACAACAACGTCGATTGGCGCCCATCAAAGGCAGCGGATCAGTCGTCAGCCTACGATGGCATGACTGAGGAGCAGATATTCGAGCAGCTTCAGCAAAACCTCATCACGACCTACGCTAAGGTACTCGGTGTGCTTTATCCCAATGCTGACCTTGTTGATGGTGTCGACGTCATCTACACCATCAACTTCGTGGCATACTACAGCAAGGAGAACAATGGCAGCAATGTCGGCATAAGCTACACCATAGCCTACCGTCTGACAGCCAAGGGTACTTTCGAGTACGTCGAGGATTCGCTCCAAGAGGTAGAGTAAACGATAATACAGTATGTGGGGAGGTGAGTCGCATGGCTCGTCTCCCCTTTCTTTGTTTCAACACATAACCAATCACGATGATTAAGACACTCAAAGTCTATGGCCTGCTGCTATTCACGGCCCTCCTTGCCGCACCTCTCGCGTCATGCGACGATGAGGAGGATGACGCCGTGGCCATACGAGCTGACAAAGTACAGTTTGACAATCAGGGTGGCACGGCCAATATCAATGTCACGGCCAACGCCTCATGGACAGTCACCAACATACCCTCATGGCTGACCGTAGACCCCACATACGGCAGCGGCGACCTCACCCTGACCGCTACGGCAGAGCCCAACACGTCGTACACCACACGCAGCGTCACACTGACAGTACGTTGCGGCACGGCCAACGACACCATCACTTTCTATCAGGCCGCCTCGATACGCCAGCCTAACGTCAACGCCAACGACACCACGGGTTACGGTGCTGTGGCCTCACGCATGGAGATGCCCCGCTTCAACACGTCTAACACCTTCGTTGCCCACTATGCCACGCTCAACAACAAGAGCGTCGTCAACTTCTCCCTCGAGTGGAACGCCGAGCTCAAGCACTCCGCATGGGTGGCCTACACTATGGACAAGTTTAACAGTCAGCAGAACGTGAAGCGTGCCAGCAGCGACGCTTTCCAGGCTGACCCCGACCTTCCCAAGGATATGCAGGTCACCAACTACAACCACACCAACGACGGCCTGGACCGTGGTCACATCTGCGCCTCGGGCGATAGGCTGTGCAGCACGGAGATGAACGAACAGACCTTCTACTTCAGCAACATGAGCCCTATGCTCAATGGCTTCAACATTGGCATCTGGCGACGCATGGAGGACGAGGTGCGCACTTGGGGCGACGCTACGCAAGCCAACACGTATGACACGGTCTACGTGTGCAAGGGTGGCACAATCAACAACCGCCTCATCAACTTCACCGGCAAAACGGCAGGCGCGGATGGCAAGACACCTACCACCGATGCGAACGGCATGACCGTCAAAGGGCTCGCCTGCCCCGCATATTACTTCATGGCGATATTGGCAGTGAAGGATGGGGAGTATAAGGCAATAGCCTTCCTCGTGCCTCATGACGACCAAATTAAGCCCCTCGATGGTTCATCGGAATACTCTGAGGCCGACTTGCGCCAATATACAGTCACCATCGATAAGCTGGAGGAGGAGACGGGGCTTGATTTCTTCTGCAACCTTCCCGACCTGACTGAGGCTGCTGCGGAGTCGCAGATGGGAGATTTCTGGAAGTAAGATTTTGCGTGATGTGATTATAGCGGGGCGAGCCTTAGTGTTTGCCCCGCTATTTTTTGTGTCTATATGTGAGGGTTCGGGGCGACAGAGCCAAGACGGTGGTGTTTTATGCGCCATGCGGTGGGTTTGAGGGGATGGGGGGTGTACATGGGTGGTTTTTTGGGGGTGAGTGGTACGCCTTTGGCGTTTAGGGTTTATATGCGTTCGCATTTAGGGAGACGCCGCGGGCGGACGTCTCTACATTACGCGTTCGCGTATAGGAGACGTCTTCGGCGTTTGGGGATTTAGATATGATTAAAGCGGGGTGAGCCTGTCGGTTCGCCCCGCTTTGCGTATATCAGGTTTATATGGCCAGGGTTGTATGTATCTGGTTTGTGTGCCTTGGCTGTTTGGGTTGTGAGCCTTGGCTACATCAAGGAGATGCTGCGCTTGATGAAGTTGGTGAGGCTTTCGCCCTTCAGCATGTTGTTGGAGAGTAGGGCGAGGTCGATGAGTTGTGATACGAGTTTCTCGTCCTTGGCGAAGTCTGCCAATATGTCGGTACGTTTCTTGCGTTCATCGCCCAGGCGGCGGTCAATGGCCTCAAGCTCATCGAGGTCGGCCTGAGGCACCTCCTCGTTCTTCTTGCCCTCTTTGGCCTTGTTGAGGTCGGCTTTGCGGGCCTCGTCTTTGGCAATAGAGTCGGCTACGGGGGTCAGAGCCTCGGTTGTCTTGCTGTTCATTTCCTTCAGGATACGATCCACCAAGGGGTGATTGGCATTGACGACGAGGTTGAAGGTGTTGGGCATCTCGCCATAGAAGGACATTGCGCCACCTTGGACCGCGCTCATCTCCTTCATTCTGCGCATCCACTCGTTTTGGGTGATGATGACGGGCAGCTCGTTCTCGCCAAGAGCCTCGACCGATACTGTGTAGTTGGCCTTAGCGTCACCTTTGGGAGTCACGGCACGGAACACCTCCTCGAGGTTGGACTTTTCTGCCACGCTTAGGGTTAGTTCGGGAGCGTCGTTCTTGACGATAAGTTTGTCGATAGTGTCGGCATCGACACGCGAGAAACGAGTCTTCTCCCACTTCTGCTCGAGCATATTCATGAACGGGGTGTCGAGCTGTCCATCGAGCAAGAGGACATTGTAGCCCTTCTTCTGCGCGCTGTCGATGAAGCTGTATTGCGACGCCTTGTCGTGTGCGTAGAGGCATACCATGGTGTCGTTCTTGTCGGTCTGGTTGTCCTTGACAAGGGTTTTGTACTCGTCGAAAGTGAAGTATTTGCCATCGACATCCTTCAGCAGCGCGAACTTCTGAGCCCTGTCGCAGAACTTCTCATCGGTCAGCATGCCATACTCGATGAAGATCTTCAGGTCGTCCCACTTCTTCTCGAATGTGGCACGGTCGTTCTTAAAGATCTCCTCGAGCCTGTCTGCGACCTTCTTGGTGATATGGCTTGAGATCTTCTTCACGTTGCCATCGGACTGAAGGTAGGATCTTGATACGTTCAGGGGGATATCGGGCGAGTCGATTACGCCATGGAGGAGCGTCAGGAAGTCTGGCACAATGCCCTCGACGCTGTCGGTCACGAAGACCTGATTGCAATAGAGCTGGATTTTGTTCCTGTTGATGTCGATGTTGCTCTTAATCTTGGGGAAGTACAAGATGCCGGTCAGAGTGAAGGGGTAGTCGACATTGAGGTGGATGTAGAACAGCGGGTCCTCGGCCATAGGATAGAGCTGGTGGTAGAACTTCATGTAGTCCTCGTCCTTCAGGTCGGCTGGTTTCTTGACCCAAGCCGGGGTTGTGTCGTTGATGACGTTATCCTCGGCTGTCTCTTGCTCCTTGCCGTCTTTCCACTCGGTCTTCTTGCCGAAAACTATTGGAACTGGCAGGAACTTGCAATATTTGGAGAGAAGCTCTTGGATTCTGTTCTTCTCCAGGAACTCCTTTTCCTCGTCGGAGATGTGCATGATGATGTCGGAGCCACGGCTATCGCGCTCGGCATCCTCGAGGGTATACTCTGGTTCGCCAGTGCAGGACCAGCGCACGGCCTTAGAGCCCTCTTTGTAGGACTTGGTGACAATCTCGACACGGTCGGACACCATGAAGGCGGAGTAGAAGCCAAGGCCGAAGTGACCTATGATAGTGGCCGCGTCATTCTTATGTTTCTCGAGGAACTCCTCTGCGCCAGAGAATGCGATTTGGTTGATATACTTCTCGACCTCCTCGGCTGTCATGCCTATGCCGTTATCCGACACGGTGATGGTCTTAGCGTCCTTATCGACAGAGACGCTCACCTTCATATCGCCAAGCTCACCTTTGAACTCGCCGTTACCGGCCAGCACCTTCAGTTTCTGAGTGGCGTCGACAGCGTTAGAGACAATCTCGCGCAAGAAAATGTCGTGGTCTGAATAGAGAAACTTCTTGATGATTGGGAATAGGTCCTTGGTGGACACCCCTATTTTTCCTGATGCCATATCGATTGATGTTTATTGCTTACTTGCGAACCCCTACTTAGCAACAAGTATGCCATTTCCGCGACTCTGACAATACGTCAGACAGTGTGGCATTAGTGTCATGTGCCTGTGTCGTAGTCATTGACAAAAAGTCACACCACATACTCATCTGCCATGTCGTTGAGTCCCCCACCCTACCCTAAAGTTCTTGCTTATCTCGGCCTTAAAGTCTATCTTCGCTAAGCAAATCCCCTAACCATGAAGACCCCGAAAACGAATGTGGCACGCATCCTTGACAAGGAGAAAGTGCATTATGAGATAAAGGCCTACGACTTTGACCCGGATGACCTCAACGCCATGCACGCCGCCGAATCGTTTGGGCTTGACCCATCCCGAGTATTCAAGACGCTTGTGCTCCGAGGCGACCGCAATGGCCTCTTTGTATGCGTGATACCCGCCAACAGATCGCTCGACCTGAAGAAAGCCGCCAAAGTATCGGCCAATAAGAGCGCCGACATGCTACACGTCAAAGATCTTCTTGAGAACGTGGGCTATATGCGCGGGGCGTGCTCACCCATAGGCATGAAGAAGCATTTCCCGACATTCATAGACCAGAGCGTCAACAACTGGACGTCGATAACCGTCTCGGCAGGGCAGCGCGGAGTGATGGTGCTCGTGGCACCCGCCGACATTATCCGCGTGGCGCAAATGACAGCTGCCGACATCACCAAAGACACAGAGGAATAGACCATGATTCTAACCTTCTTCGGCACTGGCACCTCGACAGGGGTACCCGTCATAGGATGTCAGTGCGCCACCTGCCAATCGACAGACCCGCATGACAAGCGGCTGCGCACATCGGCCTATATTGAGACCCCCAACGCCAACATACTTATCGATGCGGGTCCTGACTTCCGTCAGCAGATGCTCGTCAACGGCAAGTCGGACATTACGGCAGTGCTGCTGACGCATATACACTACGACCATGTGGGAGGGCTGGACGACCTTCGGGGGGTGAACTATTCGCAACGTCATGGAATAGAGATATATGCCCGTCCTGACGTGGCCGATGCTGTGAAGAAGAATCTCTATTACGCCTTCTCGGAGCATCCATACCCGGGAGCTCCGCGCATGACGCTTCATCCCATATCGCTCGACCCATTTAAGATAGCCGACCTCACGATAACGCCCCTGCCGGTGATGCATGCCAGCCTGCCAATAGTGGGGTATCGTATCAATGACCTTGGCTATATAACCGACGCTAAGACTATACCGGCGTCTACTATCGAGCTTTTGCGGGGGGTGCATACCTTGGTTCTTAATGCGCTCGCCCCGTTGGAGCATCCGGCACACCTTAGTCTTCAGGCGGCGATAGAGATAGCGTGTGAGGTTAAGGCTGAGCGGACATATTTCACACATATATCGCATAATATGGGGTTGCAATCGGTTGTCGGCCCGACATTGCCAGCGAATATGTATTTGGCGTACGATTCGTTGCGGGTTGAGGTGGGGTGATGGGGAGTTAGTCGTGGGTGTGGGTTTGAAGGGATGGGAGCAGCGGATGGCGGGTGTAGATGAGAGGGTGCGAGCTGTGAGCGCATTGGAGGGTGGTGGTTGATAAGTAATTGAAGGTCAATAGGAAGAGAAGGAATTTTGTAGATTGGGGGAGAATGTTTAGTTTTGCTAAAAAAGGAAAATTATGGATATTAAGGAAGCGATTATCTTACGCAGGTCGGTGAGGAAGTATAGGGCTGAGATGCCCGAAAGGGGTGTATTGGTGCAGGTGATGGAGGCGGCACGTATGGCGCCATCGGCATGTAATAAGCAGCCGTTCAGGGTGGTGTGCGTGACGACTCCGGAGTTGAGGGAGAAGGTGATGGAGACGTATGGGAAGGCATGGATAAGGACGGCACCTGTGGTGATGGTGGTTATAGCGGAGCATGACAAGGGGTGGGTTCGGAGTATGGATGGTAAGGAGCATTCGGAGGTGGATGCGGTGATAGCGACGGATCATATAACGCTTCGTGCTACGGAGTTGGGTCTTGGGACGTGCTGGGTGTGCAATTTTGATGCCGCGAGGGTGCATGAGATAATGAATTTGGGGGAGGCAGAGGAGGCCGTGGCGTTGTTGCCGATTGGTTATCCCGACCCGACAGAGGAGGTGCGTCAGAAGATGCGGAAATCGGCAGAGGAGATATATAGTTTTGCGTAGGCTGGGTGAGACGATGCGGACGTCGTCTTTACATTACGCATTCGCGTTTGGGGTACGCCTTCGGCGTTAAGGGAGACGCCGCGGGCGGACGTCTCTACATGGGGGGTGCGGCGGTGGAGGGGGTGGTACGCCTTCGGCGTTAGGGGAGACGCCGCGGGCGGACGTCTCTACATGGGGGGTGCGGCGGTGGAGGGGGTGGTACGCCTTCGGCGTTAGGGGAGACGCCGCGGGCGGACGTCTCTACATGGGGGGTGCGGCGGTGGAGGGGGTG
>CAVFBA010000041.1:0-17891 GCA_963620665.1 bacterium | reverse complement strand
CGCCGCCGTACCCCCCACCCCACCCCCAAAAAACATCTTTACACTATCTTTGTCCCCAAAAACGCCAAAAACGCACACCCCAAAAACCAATTAACACCATACCATGCCTTCCATCATCTTCATCCGACACGCCGACGCCCTGACCGCCGACAACCTCAACGACTTCGACCGACCACTATCCCCGCGCGGCATACAACAAGCACAAAACACAGCACTCATCCTCAAACAACACAACGTCACACCAACATCCGTAATAGCCTCCAACGCCCTCCGAGCACAACAAACCACAACGCAAATACTCAACACACTCAACCCCTCCATAACTCCAACCTACCTCCCACTACTCTACAACTCCTACACCACCAACCAACTCCTCGACACCATAGCACAACACGCCGACGGCGACACCCTCCTCCTCGTAGCGCATAACCCCGACATAACATACCGCGTAGCCAACCTGTCCCGGCAACCCCTCCCCGCCGCATTCCCAACCGCCGGACTACTACTACTCTCCTTCCCCGCCAACTCCTGGAACACACTCACGCCACGCTCCGCCACAATCACACTCTCCAACTTCCTCTAAACAACCCCACACCCCTACGCTATTTAACGCGCGCAATTGTGGTAAATACCGGCAGAATGTATAATTTTGTGCAAATTATATTGATCACTGAACCAAACAGCTAATGTATAAGATAGGACTCGATGTCGGGTCGACGACAGCCAAGATTGTTGTCCTTGATGAAGACGGAAACGTAAAATACACCTCCTACAGGCGTCACCAAGCAAACGTGCCAGCAGCCATAGAGGCTTTCCTTGAGGAACTTACCACGACTCTAAGCGACAACGACATATTCACATTGTCCATAACAGGCTCCGTCGGCCTCGGAGTGGCAGAACGATATCGCATAAACTTCGTCCAAGAGGTTGTGGCCGCCGCCGAATTCACCAAAACCATACACCCCGACGTCTCCACCATCATAGACATTGGCGGAGAGGACGCCAAAATAGTCTACCTCAAAAACGGCAAAGTCACAGACCTCCGCATGAACGGCAACTGCGCAGGAGGAACAGGCGCGTTCATCGACCAGATGGCCCTATGCCTCGGCGTCGAAGTGACAGACCTCGACAGCCTGGCAGCCCGCAGCACCACACTCTACCCTATCGCCTCACGCTGCGGAGTATTCTCCAAAACTGACATCCAGAACCTCATAGCACGCAATGTACCCAAAACCGACATCGCCGCATCCATATTCCGTGCCGTCGCCGTCCAAACCGCAAGCACACTCAGCCACGGCTGCGAGATCCGCCCCAAAGTACTCCTATGTGGCGGACCACTGACTTTCATCCCCTCTCTACGCAAAGCACTCGCCGACTACTTCGGATACTCCCTCGAACAAGACTTCGTCATCGAGAAACACGCCAACGTCATACCAGCTTGGGGCACCGCACTGGCTCACGCCGAGGGCGACACCTACACCATGGCATCCCTACACAACCTCCTCACCTCGCCCGCCCCCGAAAAAAAAACAACCGAAAACCAGACACACCACAACAAAACAACCATAGAACTCGCTCCAATATTCAAAAACGAAGAAGACTACCTGACCTGGAAAGCCGAAAAAGCCAAAAACTACGTCCCCGTGGTCGATGTCAGCCGAGCCACGAAACATAACTACCTCGGCATAGACTCCGGCTCCACAACAACCAAAATAGCAGTCATAAACGAAAATGGCGAGATAATATTCAAATACTACGCCCATAACGGCGGCAACCCCATCGACGCCGTGAAACATGGACTGAGCAAACTGTGCCAACGTGCCAAGGAGGAAAAGATCGCCGTCAACATCACAAGCGCATGCTCCACAGGCTATGGCGAGGACCTCATCAAAGCCGCATTCTCGCTCGAGCATGGCATGGTCGAGACTATGGCACACTATGTCGCGGCGCATGCCATGTGCCCCGAAGTGTCGTTCATCCTCGACATCGGCGGGCAGGACATGAAAGCCACCTATGTGGACCATGGAGCATTGACAAGGATGGAACTCAACGAGGCATGCTCGTCGGGCTGCGGCTCGTTCATCGAGACTTTCGCGCAAACCCTGGGATGCGACATATCGGACTTCGTCACCAAGGCATGCCAGAGCCAACACCCGTCCGACCTCGGCACACGCTGCACCGTCTTCATGAACTCCAAGGTCAAGCAAGTACTACGCGAAGGAGCGTCGGTCGCCGATATAGCCGCCGGACTGGCATACTCCGTGGTCAAAAACTGCCTCTTCAAGGTGCTGAAACTGAAAAACTACGACGAACTCGGGCAGAACATAGTCCTCCAAGGTGGCACAATGCGCAACGACTCTATCGTCAAGGCCTTCGAAAACCTCACCGGCAGAACCGTCTATTGCAACAACGTGCCAGAACTTATGGGTGCCTACGGTTGCGCACTTCATGCACGACGAATCACCCAGAAAGAGGGCGTGACCGATGGCAGAGCGGTAGACGAATTCCTCGTGGCCGCAAGCTTCGAGCAAAAAACGCTGATGTGCAAAGGCTGCGAAAACCAATGCCGAATCACACAATATAAGTTCAAAAACGGCGGCATATACTACTCGGGCAATAAGTGCGAGAAGATATTCACCAACGGCAAATCGTCCGAAAAAGCGGGAGTCGACATGAGCGTATTCAAATACCACGCCCTGTTCGACCGCGCTAACGAGCCAGAAAAAACAGTAACCGAGCCACGCCTCACAATAGGCATACCACGTGTCCTCAACATGTATGAGGAATTCCCCTTCTGGCACACCTTCTTCACCCAGTGCGGCATACGTGTCGTATTGTCGCGCCCGTCGCTCTTCCTCGACTACGAAAAGAGCGTCCACACCGTCATGTCCGACAACATCTGCTTCCCCGCAAAACTGGTGCACAGCCATATCTACGGCCTTGCCGCCAACAAGGACGTCGACAGGATATTCTTCCCGCGCGTGGTCTACGAACGTCGGGAAGACAAGAGCGTCACGGGCAGCTTCAACTGCCCCATCATCATAGGCTATCCCGAGGTCGTGGCGTCAGTGATTAAAACATCTAAGCCTGTCGACTCGCCCGTCGTGTCGTTCCAAGACGACAAACTCCTCCTGAAGCAGATGTTCCGCTATATGGAGACCTTGGGCATCGACAAGAAAACCGTCAAGCGTGCCCATGCCGCGGCTCTCGCGGAGTACGAGAAATTCGGGCGCAACCTCAGGCAAGCCAATATCGACGCATACCGCGAGGCCCAAAAGGCACGACGCACAGTCATACTCCTGGCCGGACGCCCTTATCACACCGACCCGCTGATTCAGCATAAAGTCTCGGAAATGATCTCCAAGCTCGGCGTGGATGTGCTGACCGAGGATATCGTGAGAGGCGAGAATGTCGACGAAAAAGAGACGTTCATCCTCAAACAGTGGACGTTCGTCAACCGTATATTGAACTCCGCGCAGTGGACGGCCCGACAAGGCGGCAACGTGCATTTTGTCGAGACCACCTCGTTCGGCTGTGGGCCAGACGCCTTCTTTACCGATGAGGCCCGTAGCGTACTCAATAGGCACAACAAGAGCCTCACCCTGCTCAAGATCGACGACATAAACAACGTAGGCTCCATGAAACTCCGTGTGCGCTCGCTCATCGAGAGCCTCAAGTTCGGAGGCGACGCGGCGCAAGAAGTCAAACCCTTCATACGCCCGAAAAAGTTCGAGGACGAAGACAAAAAACGCCGAACCATATTGGCACCCTTCTTCACCGAGTATATCTCGCCACTGCTTGGCGCGGCATTCAAGACCGAGGGCTACAACGTCATATCATTGCCCATATCGGATGCCGAGTCGAACGACCTTGGCCTGAAATACTCCAACAACGAGGTCTGCTATCCCGCCACGCTTATCGTGGGCGACTTTATCAAAGCGTTGCAGAGCGGCAAGTACGACCTCGACAAGACGGCCGTCGCAGTCACGCAGCTGGGCCAGTGCCGCGCCACGAACTACCCGTCGCTTATCCGCAAGGCGATAGTGGACGCCGGGTTCCAGCAGGTCCCAGTGATAGGCATAGCCGGCACCGACAAGGAAGACCAGCCGGGCTTTAAGCTCAACCTCTTCAAGGCCGCGCCTATCGTGCTCTACTCGGTATTCTTCGGCGACTGGCTCTCCGTGTTCTATCATGCGATAGCGGTCAGGGAGAAAGTCAAAGGCACGGCACGGGCGCTGCGCGACGACTTCTTGCAACGTGCCAACCCATTGGTCGAAAAGAAAGATTTGAGCGGACTATTGAAGTTGACCCGCACAGCCGCACAAGAATTCAACGCCATCGACATATATGCCGACAGGACGTACCCTAAGGCGGGCGTGGCAGGCGAGATATTCCTCAAATTCAACCCCTACTCTCACCGCTACGTGCCAGATTGGCTCATGGATCATGGCATAGAGGTCGTGCCGCCTATCATACACAACTTCTTCTTGCGCGCCTTTGTCAACTTCAAGTTCAACAAAGAAAACTTCGTCAAGAAGTTCAAGGTGCCGGCCGTAGTGATAGACATGGCCTACTCGCTGATAACCAAGATACAGCACAAGTTCGACAAGGAGGCCGAGGCGTTCAGGTATTACCAGCCCGAAATCGACATCAAGACGCAGAGCGAATACGCGTCCGAGATTATATGCCTCTCCGCACAGTTCGGCGAGGGGTGGCTGCTGCCCGCCGAGGTGATAGCCTACATCAAGCAGGGCTGCACCAACGTGGTGTCGATGCAACCATTTGGATGTATAGCCAACCATATAGTAGTGAGGGGCATAGAGAAAAAGCTCAAGGAAGTGTATCCCGAGCTCAACATGCTTGCGCTCGACTTTGACGGCGGAGTCTCTGAGGCCAACATAGCGAACCGTCTGCTATTGTTCGCCTCTAACATGACGGCCGATAAGAAGTGACTAACATAACGCCCGACGCCCTTACGCCGACCGACGATGAGCGGCGGCTGATAAGGGAAAACAGGGGCAGGGAGCCTCACGATGTCGCTTTGCGGGTGCGCCGGAGCGACACCGTGAGGCCTTGGTATGTGGCGGAGCAGGTGGACGGGTGGCGCAGGTTGGGAGCCAAAGTGCCGTCGTGGGCGGCGTGCGAGGATCTTTATTTCCCGTTCCCGGTGGCGTTGCAGCAGTGCTCGTCGGAGGCTGTGGCACGGTGGCGGGCGTCGTTGGTCGAGGGGGAAAGCCTGTTGGACCTGACGGGCGGGCTGGGCGTGGATTGCTATTTCATGGGAAGGGGGGTGAGGCGTGCGACGTATGTGGACGCCGACGAGCGGGCGGTACGCGCGGCGCGTCATAATTATGGGGTGCTGGGGGCTGATAATGTGGAGTTTGTGTGCTCCAAGGCAGAGGATTACCTCGAGTCAATGGTCGGCAAGGTGGGTACGATATTTATCGACCCTTCGCGGAGGACGGAGGGCGGGGGGCGTGTGTTTCGCATTGGCGATTGCCAGCCCGACGTGGGGGCGATAGGGGGGCGTATGATGGAGGTGGCGGATAGCGTGGTGGTTAAGCTGTCGCCGTTGCTCGATGTGCAGATGGTGGCGCGCGAGTTGAGGGGGGTGCGCGATGTGTATGCCGTGGGGGCGGGTGGCGAATGTAAAGATCTGATTGTCAGGATGTGCGCCGCATGGACGGATGAACCGTTGTTGCATGCCGTGCATGTGGAGGGTGATGGCCGCGGGGAGGATTTCGCGTTCAGGATGAGCGAGGAGAAGGGTGTGGAAGTGAGGGTATGCGGTGGTATTGGCAAGTGGCTTTATGAGCCAAGCGCGGAGATGATGAAGATGGGGGCGTATGGGTTGGTGTGCGCAAGGTATGGGGTGGAGGCCGTGGGGCGTGGCACTCACGTTTATACGGGCGATGAGGAGGTGACGGGATTCCCGGGTCGGCGGTTGCGCGTGGTGGGCGTGTGGGATTTCAGCAAGCGTGGTTTGGGCGAGGCGCGTAGGGTGGCGTGCGGCGGCGCGTCGGTGGCGGTGCGCAATTTCCCATTGTCGGCCGAGGCGTTGCGTGGTCGTTTGAAGGTTGGGGAGAGCAGCAGCATGTTTGTTTATGGGGTGCGTTGTTGGGATGGCGGGGAGAGGTTGGTGGTGGGGAAGAGGGAAATGTAGGGTCGCCACGGGCCGCGCCTTCTATTGCATAAAAACGGTCAAACGACCAGGAAAATGCGACAGGAAATTGCCGCCGCAACGTAAATAGGTTATTCGCAATGTCTTACATTATGCTATCTTCGCGGAATAAAAGTGGTCAAATGACCAGAAAAATGCAATAGGGATGGAGATACAACGCGAGATATACCTAAAAAGGCTTGTGGCAAGCAAGCATAACGGGCTCATTAAGGTGGTGACGGGAATACGCCGCTCGGGCAAATCGTATCTACTAAGAGTCCTTTTCCGGAATTACCTCCTGGCGCAGGGCATCCAAGAGAGCCATATCATAGAACTCGACCTTGAGAACCGAAGGAACAAGGAATACCGCGACCCCGATGTGCTGATGCACTACATTGACCAACAGATGACGGACGGGGAGATGTATTATATCCTGCTTGACGAGATTCAGTTGGTGCCGCACTTTGAGGATGTGCTCAACTCATACATCGGCATCAGAAACGCCGATCTATACGTCACGGGGTCTAACTCTCGTTTCTTGTCGAAAGACGTCATAACGGAGTTCCGCGGGAGGGGCGAGGAGATTCATATCACCCCATTGACATACGCCGAATTCCGCTCCGCCAACCTAAACAAAGAGTCGCCTCAGGTCCTTAAGGAATATCTCACTTTTGGCGGATTGCCCTACGTCTGCACAGAGCCCGACGAGCAGAAGAAGATGGACTACCTGTATGCGCTGTTTCAGAAGACCTACATGACGGACATAAAGGAACGATACAACATACGCGGCGCGGAGGTGATGG
Organism: bacterium; assembly: GCA_963620665.1. Lineage (GTDB taxonomy): Bacteria > Bacteroidota > Bacteroidia > Bacteroidales > Marinilabiliaceae > W3P20-009. The sequence goes on along the minus strand of CAVFBA010000041.1, from coordinate 10,928 downwards.
ATGAGTTGCTCGACGTGATAGCATCGTGCATCGGAAGCCTCACTAACCCATCGAAAATAGCCAACACTTTCAAGAGCATAAAGGGGCTGAACGTGCACCCAAACACTATAAGGGAGTACATTGAGATGCTCGAAGACTCGTTCATCGTCGCACATTGCACGCGCTACGACATAAAGGGGAGAAGGTATATCGACTCTCCGCAGAAGTACTATTTTGAGGACTTGGGGCTGAGAAACGCACGCCTCGGATTTCGCCAAATAGAGCAAACGCATCTGATGGAGAACCTGATTTACAATGAACTCCGCACACGCGGCTACCGTGTGGATGTCGGCGTTGTGAACACTCGCGAGAAAGGCGACAACGGGGCGTACCGCAGGAGCCAATTGGAAGTGGATTTCGTTTGCAACAAAGGTTACGAGCGCGTGTATGTACAGTCGGCCTACCGACTGCCCACGATAGAGAAGCAGCAGCAGGAAAAGGCGAGCCTGCTAAAGATTGACGACTCTTTCCGCAAGGTGATTATAACCGAGGACCTGGTGATGCGCCATTTGGACGATAATGGTGTGGAATGGGTTAACGTCTACGATTTTCTGAGCGGCACGGACGTGTAGGGCACACCACAGCGCGCGTCGCATGGCGTAGCGGTTTCGCAAATCCACCTATCAGCCTATATATCATCAAGTTATGATTTTTGCCGCACCTTGTTTTTTGGATATTAACATGACGAATGGCCGAAGTGGGTATTCGTCACACTTACGGCCGAGATATGGGGGGTGCGAGAGGTGGCGAACGGTGAGTATTTGGAGGAAGGGTGTCGATTTGTCGGATATGCATTAAGGAATTTATACATTTGGAATCTCACGAGGAAACGGATTTGACTCGCGGAGCATCTGGCATGCATCCGCGGAGCATCGTTGGAGCATCTATGGAGCATGCATGGAGCATGCATGGAGCATTAAAGGGGCATTTGGTGAATATGAGGGCTATCGCGGGCGCATCAGGCCCATATTGCGCGGAAGCGAGAAATAAATATTACATTTGCGGATTGAAACATCAAACAAAGACACCATGAGCATTAAGGTTATAAACAGCCATGCGGAGCTTGAGGCCCTTGTGGGGCAGGAGCTTGGCGTGTCGGAGTGGCACCAGTTCACTCAGGAGCAGATAAACTTGTTCGCAGACGCCACGCTGGACCATCAGTGGATACACGTCGACGTGGAGCGCGCTAAGAAAGAGTCGGCTTTTGGCGACACTATCGCCCACGGCTACCTGACGTTGTCTATTTTGCCGCACCTTTGGGAGCAGATTGTCGACGTGCGCAACATCAAGGACCAGATAAACTACGGCATAGAGAACTTCCGCTATCAGCAGCCGGTGGTGGTGAACAGCAAGGTGCGTCTGCACGTTGTGGTTCGCGAGGTGCTGAATTTGCGTGGCACGACCAAGGCGACGATGAGCGTGAAGCTGGAGATCGAGGGTCAGCGCAAGCCTGCTTATACGGGCGACATCGTGTTCTTGTATCACTTCAACTCGTAGGCTGAGAAATAAGCATAGTGAGGGCGCGGTCTTCCTTTGGTGGGAGGCCGCGCCTTGTTGCTATGGGTGGCTGCGCTATCGGATGCGGTCGAGGCTGCGGACGAGGGCCTCGTCGTCGGATATGCGTCGGTAGGCGAGGTAGTCGAGTATGGCGGCTATGAGTGGCAGTGCCCAACGGGCGGATACGTGCCATTCCTGGCCCATGCCGTTGGCGAGGTTTATGCCAAGGTAGATGAGTACGCCGACAAGGCACAGCTCGATGCCGGCGGCTATACCGATGAGGCGCATCTGGAACACTCGCCTTTTATAGAGGAAGAGCCCGACGGCGTTGAGGGCGAGCGCGGCTATGATGACTATGGCAAGCGGAATGAGCGAACGGACAAGCGGCTGGGCGCAGCCGGGGGTGACGTCGTAGACACCGTCCCAGTGCAACTCGATGAGCGAGTGCATGTTGGTATAGAAGTCGATGGGCCAGACGATGAGCGTGGCGAGCAGTAGGGCTGCTATGAGAATGAACAGGCTCTGTATCCTTTGAATCATAAGGTTGGTTGTGTTTGATTAACAGACGGGACAAAAGTAGCACAAAAAAGGCGCAAGGGCGAGAGGGCGCGTAGATTTTTTAGAGTCGCGGTGGGTAGCGGGAGCGGGAAAAATATATAACTTAGTGGTTAATATACCCCAATGCTATAATCCGCCTCCAATAAAACATAACATATAATATTGATGTTGAAGACTTTTCATGTCAATTACAAGACCGAGTATGGCGATTCAGTGCTGATAGAGACCCGCGAGAACGCAGATTCCGCAGTGTCGATGAAAGAGATGAGTTCTGACTCGGAAGGGAACTGTGAGTATTCGCTACGCGTGTCGGGCGGTTTTGAATACCGGTACGCGGTGAAGATGCGTGACGGGCTGATAGAGGAGCGTCATTGGCGAGTCGTGCCGGCGACAAAAGGCGACGTGGAGATTTACGACACGTGGCGCAGCCCACAGAGCGGATCGGACGCCCTTGCCGCGTCGGCGTTCAGTAGCGCGGTGTTCCTCCCGGAGAGCAAGGTGAAGCATTCGGCCATGAAACAGGGGTCGATGGTGATAGTGCTGCGAGAGCCACGTGTGGGCAAAGATGAAGAAATTCGCATAGTGAGCAAGCAGTTCGTGAATTGGAACACGGCGAACGCAATAAAGATGCGTCGATGTGAGAACTTCACGTGGGTGCTCGAGCAGGAGGCTATGCCAATACTCAAAGAGCTGGAGTTCAAGTTCTGCCTATGGGACACGGCGAACGACTGCTTCAAGCGGTATGAGGAGGGCGAGAACCATCTGGCACGCACATTGTCGGGCAAGAGCGTGGTCTACTCGTATAACGGGTTCAACTATGGCGACTTGTGGCGTGCGGCAGGTGTGGCTGTGCCTATATTCTCGTTGCGCAGTCATAAGAGTCGGGGGTGTGGCGAGTTCCTCGACCTTAAGCCGTTGGCCGACTGGTGCGAGCAGGCACATCTGCGTGTGATTCAGCTGTTGCCTATAAACGATACTACAGCTATGCGCCAATGGCGCGACTCATACCCATATAACGCCATATCTATCATGGCGTTACACCCAAGTTACATCTCGGTAGACGAGGTGTATGCCAAGTATGGCGAGAGGATGAGTTCGCTCGAGAGGGAGACCGGTCTCTATCTGAACGACACGGTGAGCGTGGAATATAACAGGACACGCGACTGGAAGGATAAAAATCTGCGCGCCCTATTCAACAAAGTCGCCAAGACCTTCATCAAAACTAAAGAGACAAAAGAGTACCTGGCCAATAACGCAGGATGGCTCAAAGATTACGCCGCCTTCGCCACTTTGCGCGACAAGTATGGCACACCCAACTTCAACGAATGGCCCGAGCATAGCACTCACGTCAAGGAAGAGGTGGAGAAGATGTTCCGCCCCGATAGTGAGGAATATAACGAGGTGATGTACAGGGTATTCCTACAATATCACCTCGAAAGACAGCTACGCGACGCCATAGAGTATGTCCACAAAAAGGGCGTGGCCATAAAAGGCGACCTGCCGATAGGCATAAACCCACACTCCGTCGAGGCATGGACCGAGCCAGAACTGTTCAACTTTGGACTTCAGGCAGGAGCTCCACCCGACTTCTTCTCGCGCGACGGACAGAACTGGGGATTCCCCACCTACCGTTGGGAAGTCATGGCCAAAGACGGCTACAACTGGTGGGAACGCCGCATGGAGAGAATGCAGATGTTCTTCGACGCATTCAGGATAGACCATATACTGGGCTTCTTCAGAATATGGTCGATACCCTACCCTTTCAAGAGCGGCCTCATGGGCGTGTTCTCTCCCTCATTGCCACTTAGCGATAAGGAACTCAAAGAGCGTGGCGTGCATACACCCGCATCCGAGTTGGCTTGGCCCTCCGTCACAGAGGAGTTCCTGCGTAAACAGTTCCAGGAATATACCGAAAGCGCAAAACAGTTCTTCAACTATCGCGCAGGCATACATAAGCTCAGGGATGGCTACTTCGACCCAAGCATGTTCGACTCGTGGATAGAAAAGGACGTCGAGCCAAACGCACGAGAAAGAATGCGCAATGCCATCGCAAACGTGCTACACGAAGTTCTGTTCGTATCCGTCAAGGCAGGCGAATGGCAACCTCGTATCATGCTCGAGGAGACCGACCGATTCAGACGACTCCAAGATGACGAACGCGAAGCCGTGAGGAACATCTACAACGACTTCTTCTTCTCGCGACATAACGACTTCTGGAAAAAGTGCGCCGAAGAACGACTGGGCGCCATGCTCAAAAAGTGCGGCATGCTCGTATGCGGCGAAGACCTGGGCATGATCCCCGCCACAGTACCCATCGTCATGCAACGTCTACAAATCCTCTCTCTCGAATTACAGCGTATGCCTAAAGAAAGCTGGCAAAGGTTCGGCACCCCATCATACTACCCCTACCTCTCTGTATGCGCCACCTCAAGCCACGACATCGCACCCATACGAGGATGGTGGGAAGAAGACCGCAACGACGTGGAATGGTTCTACGCCAACATGATGCACAGGGGAGGTGAAACTCCCAAGGTAGCCAATGGCGACATCGTGACCAACATCATCTCACAAAACCTACACTCCCCCTCCATGCTATGCATCAACCCCATACAAGACTATGCCGGCATGATGGACGACGTGCCACACCTCCTGCCATTCGAAGAACGAATCAACGTACCAAGCAACCTCCAACAACACTGGTGCTACCGAATACCTTTCTGCGTCGACGACCTCACAACACTCTACGCACGACTCGGCACCAAAATCGCCGAACGCGTCGACGCCTCAGGCAGAAAATAAACACAACCCATGAAGGAATACAATGTAGAGGTAAAGACCACCATCTCCGCCGCAAGCGAGCATCAGACCAACCAAACCCTGATGCTCCTCAACGCGGCACGAAACATCGCGCACAAAGCCTACGCCCCATACTCTAACTTCAGGGTAGGTGCAGCCGCACTGCTCGATAACGGTGAAGTCGTCACAGGATCCAACCAAGAAAACGCAGCCTACCCGTCCGGACTATGCGCCGAACGAGTGACAGTCTTCTACGCCAACGCTCACTACCCCGAAGCCCGTATCATCCGACTCATGATATACGCCGAAACCAACAACGGACCACTGGCAGACCCCATAACCCCATGCGCCGCATGCCGACAAGTCCTCCTCGAAAAGGAAACCGTCCAAGGCGCACCCATACACGTCTCACTCGCCGGACGAGACTCCATATACAACGTAGCGTCCATAAACGAGCTGGTCCCACTCTCATTCGTCCCAAAAAGCCTGCAAAACTAAGGCCCACACGACCTCTACGCCCTATAACCCCTACTAACGCCCCCCAAAAGCGATAGCGCGGCCCAGTCACATAGTGGCTGAGCCGCTTCTCTTTACTCAACCACACACATAAAATCCCTCCACACCCCTTGCCAAATCAAAACTTTACCCTAACTTTGCACTGTCACCACCACACACGGGTGTAGTTCAGTTGGTAGAGCATCGGTCTCCAAAACCGAGTGTCGGGCGTTCGAGTCGCTCCACCCGTGCCAACAAGAGTCCATCAACATGGGCTCTTTTTTTATGCCCATACCTCCCAAAAACACCCCCTCCACCCTTCAATATTCCACAAAAAAACACCACACTATCCTCCAAATCCACACCCCGACACCCAACAACCCATACCTTATAATACACCACAACCCCAACCACCACACACCACACACCCCACAAAACCCCTCCAAATCCCCCACAAACACCACCACCAGTATTCCCCTACCAACCACCCCGCCACCTCCCGAATACGCCCCTCCCACACCCCAAAAACACCCCGTCACCACCACGCGCCCAAAACCACACACACCACTACCCCACACCACACCACCACAAAAACCACCACCCACCCCACAGAAACCCCCGAAACATCCTACTTGCATCCTACCTCGATGCTCCAACGATGCATAAACGATGCATAAATGATGCTCCGCGACTTTTTCACGCTTCCTCGTGAGATACCAAAAAATTGCCCCAACAACAAACCCCACACCCCTCCACACACAAAGAAAGGAGGGCGAATCTCCAAACGAGACGCCCCCCTCCCTATAACTTCAGACAGCCCGCTATTGCAACGCCGCTATCTGCTTCTCTATGCCATCCTTAATCTGCTTAGCGTTCGCGTCATCAGGATTAACCGCCAACGACTCCTCAACAATAGGCAACGCCGCCTCAAACTTAGCCTTAGCCTCAGCCTTGAGATCGTCCACCTTGTCCGCCTTGGCCGTCTGCATAGCCTTAGTTATCTCCGCGCCCTCGTTATACAACTTGAACGCCTTGTCCCGTATCACCTTGGCATAATCCTTCTTGAAAAAACTGCCAGTCTTACCGTTAGGATACTTCTCGTAGCCAGCCTTAATCGCCGCCTCATACTCGTCAGTCTTCTTCTGTACCTTCAAAATCTGAGTCATACGATACGCAGCCTCCGCAGCCTTATACCCCAACTGCTCCGACTGAGCATAGAACGCATACGCCTGGTCATACTCCTTAGTCTTCTGCGCGCACATGCCCGCATTGAACACCGTCGCATCATCCACCGAGTCCCCCCACAACGTCAACGCCTGCTTATACGACGACAACGCCGAAGCGAAATCCTTACTGCGGACAAACGCATTGCCCTCATTCTTGTACTCGTCCGCGCTCTTCTCCTGAGCCGACGCGAAAACTGCTGTCGCCAGCATGAACATCACAAGTCCAATTTTCTTCATTTCATTCTATTTTTTTGTTAATGGCGGGATATAGTGACAGATCGCTTTCAATCCGCCCGCCGTGAGAACCGGTAACACCCAGCCCCCACACTAATAGGTTGATACAAACAGCTTGCCAAAACCCTATTTCAAGGACGGCAAAATGTTGTGGTAATCTTTCTCTATCACAACCGACTTCTTAACACCGTCCAAGAACTTAGCCAGCCGAGCAGGAGTCTCCACCTTCTTGCCGCTAAACTTCTCCACGGTCTCTATAAACTTCGCAGGATGAGCCGTCTCCAAGAACAAGCCCATCTCCCCCTCCTCAAGGTTATCCTCAAGCGCGGCAAAGCCCACCGCACCATGAGGGTCACACGTATAGCCATACCTGTCGCTCACGCTCTTTATCGTCCTCCCTATAACCTCGTCCGAATAACTATAACTCGACACCACCCTCTTCAACGCCTCAACGTCCTTGCCAAACAACTCATACACGCGAGCGAAATTACTCGGATCCCCAACGTCCATGGCGTTCGCCAAGGTGTGTATCGATGCCTGCGGCCTATACTCCCCGCTCCTCAAAAACTCGGGGAACACCTTGTTAGCGTTAACTGCCGCTATGAACCTCTTAACAGGCATACCCATCTTATAAGCCACCAAGCCGGCCGTTATATCACCAAAATTGCCACTCGGCACGCACACCACCAAGTCCCCCCACTTCTCCCGCGCTATCTGTGCCAACGCATGCACATAATACACGCTCTGAGGCAAGAAACGAGCCAAATTGATGGAGTTCGCCGACGTGAGAACCTTACCCGCGTTGACCTCAGCGTCCATAAACGCCTCCTTCACCATCCTCTGGCAATCATCAAACACGCCCTTTACCTCATATGCGCTCACATTCTGACCAAGTGTCGTGAACTGCAGCTCCTGAAGCCTGCTCACCAATCCCGACGGATACAAAATATGAACATACACATTCGGCACACCCAAAAAACCATTAGCCACAGCACTGCCAGTGTCGCCACTCGTTGCCGCCAACACGTTAATCGCCTTGCCGCCAAAATCAGCAAAATACGACATCACACGAGCCAAAAAACGAGCCCCCACATCCTTAAACGCCAACGTCGGACCATGAAACAACTCCAACGACGATATGCGCTCATTCACCTCAACAACCGGCACTGGGAAGTTGAACGCATCATCCACCATAGCCCTGAACTTATCCTCAGGTATGTCCGGGCAGAAATAATGCTTCAACATCTCAAAGCCAATCTCGCCCATGCTCTTCCCTGGCACCCAGTCCCAAAACTCCTGGGGCAACACTGGTATGACCTCGGGCATATACAAACCCTTGTCCGGCGCCAACCCCTTCAAGACCGCCGTCCTAAGGTCAGCAACATGATTCCTGTTGTTTGTGCTATAGAATCTCATTTTCCTATTGTTTCCTGTGTTATCTTACGACAAGTTGGCCACTCGGATAATGTCCGCAAACACTCCCGCTGCCGTCACATCCGCTCCCGCGCCATAACCTTTGACCTCAAGCGGATGCTCCTTATAATTGTCCGAATTAATCAGCACGATATTGTTAGTGTCATCCAAGAAATACAGAGGATCCCTCTCCTCCACATCCTTGAAACCTACCCTGATCTTGCCCCCCTCAAACGTCGCCACATAACGGCGTATCTTGCCCTCTGCCGCAAGCCCCTTGCTCACACTCGCATACCTCTCGTCAAGCTCCGACAAACGACTCATGAAAGTCTCCACGTCAGCCGACTCCATATACTCCTGCGGCACGAACGGAGTGCACTCTATATCCGACATCTCCAAACCATAACCAGCCTCACGCGCCAAAATGAGTATCTTGCGAGCCACATCCTTGCCCGACAAGTCCACCCTCGGGTCAGGCTCGCTATACCCCTTAGCCTTAGCCTCTGCCACAACCTCCGACAGCTTCCTGCCCTGTGCCAATGCGTTCGATATGAAATTAAGCGTGCCAGACAACACCGCCTCCATCTTCACTATCCTGTCACCACTCCTGATGAGGTCATTGATAGGCAATATTATCGGCAACGCAGCGCCCACATTCGTCTCATAATGAAACTTCACACCCTTCTCCCGCGCCGTCGTCTTCAAATGCAAATAATGCTCATACGCCGACGACGACGCTATCTTGTTCGCCGTCACAACGCTCACATTATTCTCCAACATCTTGTCATATAGCGACGCCACATCCGCACTCGCCGTGCAATCCACAAAGACGCAACCCGCCAAGTTCAAACGCTTAATCTCCTCCGCAAAATCATCATTCGCCAATGGCTTCCCCTCCCTCTCAAGCCGCTCCTTGGCATGAGCCGGGTCTATACCCTGCTCGTCTATAAGCGTCAGCCGCGAATTCGCAACGCCCACCACGCGTATTATCAACCTATACTCGTCCCTCAACTTCTGCGCCTGCGCCGCCAACTTCTCCAGCAACTTGCCTCCCACCGTGCCAAGACCCGTCTGGAATATCTGCAACACCTGGCAACGACTCAAGAAAAACGCGTCATGAACCGTGTTCAAAGCCTTACGCAAATCATCCTCCTTAATCACGAACGAGATATTCACCTCACTCGCACCCTGAGCTATCGCGTATATGTTGATGCCGCTCTTGCCCACAGCGTCAAACAACCTGCCCGAAACCCCCGTGTTATGCTTCATCCTGTCCCCAACAACAGCCACCACAGCCATCTGATTCTTCACATGAGTAGGCTGCGCATGACCCGTTCGTATCTCCTCCCCAAACTCCTCATTTATCACCTCCGCCGCACGCTCCGCATCCTTAGTCTCCACCACAAACGACACCGTCAACTCCGACGACGCCTGCGAGATAAGTATCACATTCACATACGCCGACGCCAACGCCTTGAATATCCTCATCGACACCCCCGAGATTCCAACCATCCCCACCATCTGGAATGTCAGCAAACTTACATTCTTAATCGACGATATCCCCCTGATCTTGCCATTCCCATCACTACTCTCCACATCGTCAATCCTTGTGCCAACATACGACGCGTTAAACGTGTTCTTTATGTAGATAGGTATCTTCTTACGCAACACCGGCAATATCGTAGGAGGATATATCACCTTCGCCCCAAAATGCGACAACTCCATAGCCTCCTCATACGTCAAATGATCAAGCACATACGCCCGGCTGATGATACGGGGATCCGCCGACATGAACCCGTCAACATCAGTCCATATCTCCAACACCTCAGCGTCAACAGCCGCCGCCACCAACGCAGCCGTATAGTCCGACCCGCCACGCCCCAATGTCGTAGGCTCCCCCTTCTCATTCGTCGAGATGAACCCTGGCATTATCGTATAGTCACCTATCTTCTCAAACGCTTTCGCTATGTTATTGGCCGTCAACTCCTCAAGCACCAAGTTCCTACGGCCAGCCCTATACGTCTTAATCAATGGCCGCGAATCCACCAAGTGCGACCCCTGCATCAACTCACTCAATATCAACGACGAACAACGCTCCCCAAAACCCGATATCGTCTCCAACGACCGCTCACTCAACTCCTTCAACAACGACACCCCCTTAAGCAGGCTGCCCAAATCCGAGAATATCGGCATCAACAACGACTCCACACGCGACGCATCCTCAAACAACTCCCCGATTATAACCCTGTGCTTCTCCACTATCGCCGACAAGCTCCCCGTATAATCCTCACCACTCGCCGCCTTCTGCGCCGCCGCAAGCAACATATCCGTCACTCCACTGACCGCCGATACCACTGCTATCGTCGGAGCCGGATGACTCAATATTATACGCTTCACCTCGAGCATGCTCTTCGCCGTGCCCATCGAGGTGCCCCCAAACTTAAGGACCTGTACCATCGTTTTCTTAACCTTTACTTTACTTGACCGCCACACTGCGGCTTATAGGACGCAAAATTAACCAAATCACCGCTAAAAAAACCTACCCCGTAGGCAAAATATACAACAAAAAAAGAAGGGTCAAACTCTTAGGCTCAACCCTTCTCTATACCTTAGTGGCGGTGAGGACGAGGCTCGAACTCGCGACCCCATGCGTGACAGGCATGTATTCTA
>CAVFBA010000040.1:0-17940 GCA_963620665.1 bacterium | reverse complement strand
CAAATAACTAATTCTATATCCAGGCGGGGCAACAACCCCGCCTTTCCTTTTCCCCCATAACGCGAACGCGTCTCCCCAAAAACGCGAACGCATACCACCCACCCGCGCAACCCCCGCCCGCACTAACCGCAAGGTCTAATAGGGTAGGGGACACCCCCATCTCCCAACCTACCCCCTTGCCATTATCCCACAAAAACACTACCTTTACCAAAAACATCTCAACCATGAAACACCTACTCCTCATAACGGCTACACTCCTCGCAACCCAACTAACCAACGCCCAGCTCCTACGCACCACCGTCAAGCAAGGCCACATCGAGGGAGTCCTCCACAACGGCTCCGCGCTCTACATGCGCATACCCTACGCCGAGCCGCCCGTAGGCAACCTCCGTTGGAAAGCACCAGTCGAAAAACAACCATGGCAAGGCGTCTACAAATCCAACGCCTGGGGAGCACGACCTCCACAACCCGTCGACCCCAACCAAAACGGCAACGACATACCCATGAGCGAAGATTGCCTCTACCTCAGCGTGCAAACCCCAGCCAAATCCACCAACGACAAACTACCCGTATTCGTCATGATACATGGCGGCGCATTCCTGACAGGCTCTTACTCAGGCACGCAAGACTCCTTCGTCCAGCAAGGTGTCATCTATTGCAGCATCGAATACCGACTCGGAGCACTCGGATTCATGGCTCACCCCGACCTCGCCAAAGAATCACCGCGCCACATATCGGGCAACTACGGCATACTCGACCAAATCATGGCCCTCCAATGGATCCACGACAACATCGCCGCTTTCGGTGGCGACCCCGACAAGATAACCATCGCTGGCGAGTCCGCCGGAGGCATCTCCGTCAGCATCCTCTGCGCCTCACCACTCTGCAAAGGACTCTTCCAAGGCGCCATATCCGAGAGCGGAGGCTCCTTCTGGCCCGTCGGCAAAGCACGCAACGGCAACACCGCCATACTCAACTCACGCGACTCCGAATCCGCTGGCCTCGCTCTCCAAAACACCCTCAAAGCCAAATCAATCAAACAACTGCGCAAAACCCCATTTGAAGATATTGTTAATAACACTCCCTTCGAATCCTTCTGGCCCTGTGTCGACGGCTATGCCATAATCAACGACCAATACAAACTCTACGCCGACGGCAAATACAACGACGTCAACGTCCTCATAGGCACCAACAGCGACGAAGGCAGCATGTTCGCCCGACCCATGCCTCCCGCCGACTATCAAGCCCTCATACGCTCCACCTATGCCGAATGGGCCGACTCTCTCCTCCAAATATACCCAGCCAACAACGACCTCGAAGCCTACTTCGCACTGTCCGACATCTTCCGCGACGGCTCTTTCGCCTGGCCCACCTACGCCTGGGCTAACCTCCAGACCCAAACCGGAAAATCCAACGTCTACCTCTACTACTTCGACCAAGACTCCAAAAACACCATCCTCCCAAGCCGAAAGGGTGGGGCAAGCCACGTGGCCGAGATGCCCTTCATCTACGGCTACACCTACGGCCCCGGCATGACAACTCCCGTCGAAACCCACATCGCGCAAATCATGTCCCAATACTGGATCAACTTCACCAAAACAGGCAACCCCAACTCCGACTCCCTCCCATACTGGACCCCATACCAACAAGGACAACCCACAGTCATGATTATCCGCAACGGATTCCACCTCGCACCAGTCCCCAACCTCCCACAACTCACCTTCTTCCAAAACTTCTTCAACGCCAAACGCCAACACCACGCCATCCCCGACAACATCAACTGTCAGGCAGAATAACATCCTCCTCAGATCCCTTCAACTCCCAACACTCATATCATACTCTGCCCGACAACATCAACTGTCAGGCAGAGCTTCAACCATTGTCAGACAAACTCCTGTCCATTGACCCGCTGTATTCCAACCCATACCCAACAAACTCTCATCCATCGTGAGATAGCCTTCCAGCCCCATCTGACAAGTAACAACCATTACTAACCAAACTCTCATCATCTCCATACACATCCACAACCACAGACATCCCACAAATACGCCACACCCAAACCATTAATACCACATTCACACCCACCTCCCACGACACATATACCTCGGTTTGATAATTTGTATTATGTTAAGTTGGATTATCAAAAACCCCTCATCCACACCTGTAGAAACTAATCTACCGCAACCACCCATGTAGAGCCCCCCGCCCACACCCTCTCACCAAACGCAAACGCGTACCCCAAACGCGAATGCGTAATGTAGAGACGTCAGCCCGCCCCCTCTCCCCCAACGCGAACGCGTACCCCCAACGCGAATGCGTAATGTAGAGACCCCCGCCCGCGGCCTCTCCCTATGCTTAAACGAAAAATTATCAATAACTTATATAAACCCACCACTCTATCGTGATGAACACTAACAACCTCCTCTCCTCACCCAACACCCTCTACCTCCCTCTCTACATGACTATGTTCATAAAATAACACCTACCTCCCCCACCCTCCCTTATTCCATTTTTTTAGCCTATCTTTGTAGGCAAATTCTACTAAATGGAGACGACCCCGACGCCTCAGGCAGTATGGAACGATTGCCTGGAGGATATCAAAAAACACGTCACTGCGGCGGATTTCGCCAAGTGGTTTGAGCCCCTTAGGCCCCTCACTATCGATGGTAACATGCTCACCGTCGAGGTCCCCTCTGCCTTCTTCGTCGAGAACATCGAAAACCACTTCATCAACGAGCTCGCCTCAGCTCTCAAAGTCGCTATCGGCGACAAAGCTCGTCTCAAATACTCCGTCTCCACAGGCGGCGTAAGCTCACTTTCCCCACATAAAACCCCAGGCGGCGAGATGAACGGCGGTTTCGTCGCCAACCCTCCCTCCTACGACCCCTTCAAAGTCGTCGCCATGCGAGGCCTCGTCGTCGACCCGCAGCTCAACAGCGCCTACACCTTCGATACCTACGTCGTCGGCGAGAGCAACAAGATGGCAGTCTCCGTGGCCGAGCAAGTGGCACTCGCACCAGGCAAAACCTCCTTCAACCCTCTCTTCGTCTATGGCGGCCCAGGAGTAGGCAAAACACACCTCATTCAAGCCATAGGAGCTAAAGCCAAGAAAGACAACCCCGACATGAATGTCGCCTACCTCTCCGCCGACCGCTTCATGCGCCAATATATGGATGCCAACGCCGGCAAAAACGTCAACGGCTTCATGCACTTCTACCAACGCATCGAGCTGCTCATCCTCGACGACGTGCAAGGTCTCGCCGGCAAAGTCGGAACGTGCGACGCCTTCTTCCAGATATTCAACCACCTCCTGCAAAATGGACGACAGGTGGTCCTCGCCTCCGACAAGAAACCTAACGAACTCACTGGCATCGAAGATCGTCTCCTCTCCCGTTTCAAGTCCGGCCTCATCGTCGAAGTGCGTCAGCCCGACAAGTCCACACGCCTTGGCATAGTCAAGGCTAAGGCCGAAGCCGACGGTCTCGACCTGCCCGAAGATGTCGCTCAATATGTCGCCGCCAATGTCAGTGGCAACGCCCGAGAACTCCAAGGCGCGCTCGTCTCTCTACTCGCCTACTCCACCGTGACTAAAACCGAGCTCACCCTCGACCTCGCTCAATCCATCGTCTCCGAGCACGCCTCACGACCCAAACACGAGACTATAACCAAGGAGACAGTCATAGATGCCGTGTGCGACCACTTCAAGATCGACCACGACTCCCTCCAAAAGAATACCAAGAAACGTGAGATTGTCGTAGCAAGGCAAGTCTCCATGTACCTCTGCAAGAAACTCACCAAAGACAGCCTCGCCACAATAGGCAAATATCTCGGCAACCGCAACCACTCCACCGTGGTCTACGCTTGCCGTGCCATAGAAGGCCTCATCGAGACAGATCCCAAATTCGCCGAGGCCGTACAATCCATCGAGGACGCTATAAAATAAACGCCCCCTACCCTAATCAACTATCGTAACCTCCCCAGCCAACGACACGTTCATCGCTGCCGTGACCTCTTCGGCGCTCATACCCCTGCCAAACAAATACATCAACTTCGTCAGCGCAGCCTCCAACGTCATATCCCTGCCACTGACTACCCCAACGTCCGCCAATTGCAACCCCGTGCCATATCTCTCCTGATGCACATATCCCGAATGGCACTGCGTGATGTTCACTATAACCTTGCCGCTCTCCGCCGCAGCAGTCAACGTCTCTATCAACGCCTTGTTCCTCGGCGCGTTGCCCGACCCGAATGTCCTGAAGATTATCCCCTTAAGGTCTGGCGAGTTTAGCACGTTCTCCACAACCTCCGTCCTAAGTCCCGGGAACAACGAGAATATTATCAGGTGCGTATCCATCTCGTCGTGTGGTGTGAACTTCTGCCCCAGCGGCCTCTCTCCTATCGCCGCCATGTTATACTTAATCTCTATCCCCGATGTCGCCAACGGTGGATAATTTGGCGAGTCGAACGCCCTGAAGTTGTCCGTATCTATCTTCGTGACCCTGTCGCCCCTGAATAACTGCTCATGAAACACCACGCACACCTCTGGCACCATAGCCGTCCCGTCCGCCCTCTTCGCCGCCGCTATCTCTATGGCCGTGATTAAGTTGGCCTTGCCATCCGTACGCAACGCTCCTATCGGCAACTGGCTACCCGTCAATATCACCGGCTTGCTCAGCCCCTCAAGCATGAAACTCAACGCCGACGACGTATATGCCATGGTGTCCGTCCCATGCAATATCACGAACCCGTCATAATCCTCGTAATTCTCCTCTATGATGTGCGCCAACTTCTTCCAATGCAACGGCTCAATGTCCGACGAGTCTATCGGTTGCGAGAATGTCAACGAGTCTATCTCCAAATTAAACTGACGTATCTCCGGCACATGCGACAGCAAATGGTCAAAGTTGAAACTCTCCAACGCCCCCGTCTCATGATTCTGTATCATGCCTATCGTGCCGCCCGTGTATATCAACAATATAGAGGCTCTGCTCATCTCTTCTAAGGTTAGGTTCTACAGGCAAAGTTATACCTTTCTATCTTTCAACGCCTTCCGCATGCCACACTCTTTCTGCTTTTTATCTCGGATGTTTTCGCTATTTTTGATGTCCAATATCAACTGACTATGCGACTGCTAACCCTCTCTATCCTCACCTTCTCCCTCGTGCTTATCCTCGGGGGATGTCAGACATATTACACCAAAACCCTGACTTTCAATCAGAAATTCGAAGACGGCAACTACTCCGAGGCACGCTCCTACCTCGCCTCACAAGAAAAACTCAAGTCCAAAAACAGCAAGGTCCTCTACGACCTCAACTATGCCACCACCTCCTTCTGGCTCGACGATACACAGGAGAGTATAAAGCATTTCGACACTGCCGACAAATATGCCGACGATTTCTCTAAGAACTACGCCTACGGGGCTCTATCGCTAATCTCCAACCCTACTGTCCGACCCTACGAGCTCGAGTACTTCGAGTCCGTCATGCTTCACTTCTACCAGGCCATAAACTACCTCAAGCTAAATAACATGGAGGATGCCCTCGTGGAATGCCGACGCATGAACCTCATACTCGATCAACAGTCCGACGCCTTCCGCAAGCACAATGGCAAACGTTACAGCCGCGACGCCTTCGGCCACCTCCTCATGGCCTACATCTACGAGATGTCGGGCGACAACAATAACGCCTTTATCGCCTATCGCAACGCCCTCGAGATTTATACCGACGACTACTCCTCACTCTACGATACCCCCGTCCCCGAGTCCCTCAAGCGTGGCATCATCCGCACCGCCTATCGCACTGGGTTTACTTCGCAAGCCCGTTCCTACGAGAAGAGGTTTAATTTGGTTTACGACCGCTCCTCTTCGCAACGTGCCCGCGCGCTAATCTTTTTACTCGATGGCATGTCTCCTGTAAAAACCGAGTTCTCCTACGACTTTGTAAAGACCTCCAATTCCACTTTTGCTACGTTTACTAACGAGGAATATGGTTTACAAATCCCCGTCTTTTTCGGCGACTGCTCCCCCTCCGAGAAAAGCTCCCTCAAAGACTTCTCCTACGTCCGCCTGACGCTCCCCAAATATGTAAACCGTGGCTCACGTTGCAACGCCACACTATCCCTCAATGGCAACACCTGCTCCCCCGACCTTGTCGAGAATGTCCAATCCATCGCCCACCAGAGCCTCAAAGACCGTATGTGGCGTGAGTTCGGCAAAGCCATCCTCCGAGCCGCCACCAAAGAGACGCTCCACCAAGCCGCCGCCAAGCAAAACGACTATATAGGCCTCTTCGTCAATATCGCCAACGCCGTGACCGAAAAAGCCGACACCCGCTCCTGGACCTCCCTCCCAGCCTACATACGCGTCGCCGACCTCGACCTCGACCCAGGCTCCTACAACCTCTCCTACACCTCCTGTAACACCGAATCCGCCAAAATAAACCTCTCCCAAGGACAAACCACCATCCTCTGCCTCCGCGGCTTCTAACCTAATACCGAAAAGCATATCCCCAAACGCCGAAGGCGTACCCCTAAACGCGCAAGCGTAATGTAGAGACCCCCGCCCACACCCTCCCCCAAAACGCCGAAGGCGTACCCCTAAACGCAGTAAGGCGTAATGTAGAGACCCCCGCCCGCGGCGTCTCACCCAAACGCCGAAGGCGTACCAACCCCACACGAGAAACCCACTGTCATCTATAAATCCATCGTCTCATCTCCCCATCCTCTTATACCCCTCCCACCGCTCATCACCAGCCAACAAATCATAATCCGGCCACACAGCAACCCGGTTTATCAACTCGTTCACCCTATTCGTCAACTCCACCGCCAGATTAGGCCCCAACCCGTTAGAACTGTTCATCGTCACGGCGAAACATATACCATCAGGACGCCTGCACAATGCCGCACACGTAGCCGACAACGTCCCCGTCCTGAACCATGCGTCAACTACCACCTTACGCCACCCCAACGGATCCTTACGCGACCACGGGTCTGTCATCTCACCCACCGACAACGCGCTCAACTGATCCCTGACACTCTCAAACCCATCTATCGTCAACATCAACTTCACAAGATCCACCGAACTTATCACCCAACCCCCAGCCGAACCCAACGTATGAATATCCGACCCGCCATACGACCTCCTCGACAACCGACCCCTATCCGCATAATCACCCGTCCTATATGCCGTATCTGGCTCATAATACGACACCTCACCCTCTAACCTGTCCTCCCTATGCGAATACCCCACATGCGCGTCATACACCCCCAATGGCCCCAACACCTCACTCCTCACATAATCCTCATATGGCACACCCGACGCCTTAGCCACCACCTCACCCAATACACCATACCCGAAATTCGAGTACGACGAATACGCGCCAGGCTCAAAATGCAACTTCTTACCCTGCATATACCTGATAATATCCTCCATCGTCACCGGCAACTCCCGCCCCATGCCATCCGCCACAGTATACGCCATGAACATCGGATCGCCATACTCCGTACTCCATCCGCCCGAATGGTCAAGCAGATTACGCACACTGATACGCCCCATCCTTGGGTCACGCATCGACAAATACACATTGTCATTAAGCACACCCGTAGGCCCAAACACCTTCTGATCCAACACCAACCTTCCACTCTCCACCAGACGCATCACCGCCACAGCCGTTATCAGCTTCGACACACTCGCCACACGCATCACGTGCCACGGCTCCATCTCCACACTATCCTCCACGTCGCTATACCCGAACCCCTTGGCAAACACCAACCTGCCACCCTTGCTTATCGCCACACTAACACCACCACGCAACCTCTCCCGCCTCATGAACTTCTTCAGCTGTACGCCAAAAATGTCCACAAGACTGTCACCACTCATATCATTAGTCACCCTATACGACCGCGCCACGCTCCCCACCGCACCCGCATATTCCACCCCACTAACCGTCATGTCACTATGCGTCAGCCACAACCCAAACGGCAGCAACGCCACACCCACAATCAACGTCTTATGCCACAGGTTAAGCCGTATCACGCCCGCCCCCTGTATATCGCCATGCCGTCCCTCAACGCCATGCTCACAGCCGCCGCCAACGCCAACGAAGGCGCATATTGCACGCCAAACACCACTATCACCATATATGCCGCTATCATCACAACATTCACCCATGCCATACCCCTCAAAGCCTTCCACCTCCTCGCCGCTAACGCCCATATCATCGGCACATACAACACCGACGCCCACAAAACATTGTAGTTATACGACGTGATCTTTATCTCCGACACCACCCACAAGAACCAAAATAGCAACGCCAATACCGTCATGACCACATACATCATATAGTCATACCATTTACACCATTTACCACTCTTTACCTCGTATACCACGATTCCCAATGTCAACACGAACACTCCCCACGCCACCATCACAGGCGTCACGCTCCACGCCCCGTCCTCATCAAACTCCCCACGCTCCAGCACCACCCGAGGCTCCCCCAATAGTCCCTCCTCGTCTAATAGCTTCTCCAAATAGTCGGGCAACATCGCCTTATCATACGCCGACACATGCCTATCCGCCCTGACGCCAAGTATCAAGTCAATACCCGCGCCATACCACTTCTCCGGCCCCACATACTCATGCAGGCAATCCCGGAATGTCTCCTCACCCTTCACCATGCACTCACCACCCTTTACCCCCGCGCACCTGAATACAACGTCCCTTATCCTCGTTGCGCAGTTGTCAAAGAAGAAGTCATACCTGTAAAACCGGTTCTCAGGCTGTATGTTCCTTACCAGAAACTCCTCCACCGCCTCCCTCTGATTCCTTGACAGTAACAACTCGCGCTCCACAACTCCTCTCTCCTCCCACTTATAAGACCCGACAAACCTCGAATAACTCGTAGCCGACAGCATATAGTCCAACGTACCGCACAAGAACTTAGGCACGAAATACGGCGTACCAAAGTCGAACGTCCCATAGTTGAACACCATGTCTATATCCCGACCCACATCTCGTACTCGCAATGCGCTATGCCCGTACGCACTATATATCTCACCACCCGATGTACACGTGAGTAGTGTTATCTGTAAATCTTGCTCTTTACTCCTATTTACAAGGGCTGTATCGCTTTCGTTTACTTGTCCTATGATAGGTAAATTTACAGCAATAAGCAGGGCAAGTGTAGCAGTAAACCGTATCTTGTCTGTCACTTCCAATAAGTAAATTTACACAATTAACCCGCCTATCAGCTCCTTTACATCCCCTATCCCATGTCGCTCCATATACTCCTCAATACCACGCACCACCTTTATCGAGGTCGTCGGGTCAAGAAAGTTGGCCGTCCCAATCTGCACCGCGCTTGCCCCCGCCAATAGGAACTCCACTGCGTCAGTAGCGTTGGTTATGCCGCCAAGTCCCACCACAGGTATCTTCACCGCCTTGCTCACCTGCCACACCATCCTCAACGCCACTGGCTTAACTGCCGGCCCCGATAACCCCGCCGTGACGGTCGATACCACCGGCCTACGCCTCTCAGCGTCTATCGCCATACCCAACATGGTGTTTATCAGCGACACAGAGTCCGCCCCGGCGCTCTCCACAGCCTTGGCTATCGACGCTATATCCGTCACGTTTGGCGTCAACTTCACCATCAGATGCTTCGGATACGCCGCCCGCACCGCCTCGACTACCTTGCCCGCTAACGCGCAATCCGCACCAAATGCCATGCCTCCCTGCTTCACGTTTGGGCAAGATATATTCAACTCTATCGCCGCTATCTTGTCCAATGTCGCCACACGTGCCGCCGTCTTCACATAGTCATCTATCGACGCCCCCGACACGTTGACTATCACGTTGTTACTATACTTCAACAACTGCGGGTATATATGCTCGCAAAAATACTCAACTCCCTTATTCTGAAGCCCGACAGCATTAAGCATCCCCATAGGTGTCTCCGCCAAACGTGGATATGGATTGCCCTCCCGCGCCTGCAACGTCGTACCCTTCACTATGAAGCCTCCCAACTCCGACACGTCAAAAAAGTCGTCATATTCCAACCCATAGCCAAACGTGCCAGAGGCCGTGAGTACCGGGTTCTTCAGCTCTAAGCCGTTGCCCAGGTTTACTATCGTGTTTACCATCTTAGTTCGTTTACATTGAATACTGGTCCGTCTGCGCAGACTCGCTTATTGCCGTTCACCGTGTCCGTAACGCAACACAGGCACACCCCAAAACCGCACGCCATCATGTTCTCCAGCGACGCGTAACACTCCACCCCAGCCTCCTGAGCCCTACGCGCCACAGCCTTCATCATAGGCGTCGGGCCACATTGCATCACGCTCGTAAATCCCTTCAAACCCTCTACCGTCATGTCCGCATGATCCGTCACAAAACCCTTCGTACCCTCCGAACCATCCTCCGTGGCAACATCCACGCGCCCCACCTCCCTATACTTATCCAACCTCAGCAACGCCCCAGCCCTGCGCGCGCCAAACAAAAACGTTGGCCTCGAACCCCTCTTCCTCAGCTCCTTGCCCAGCATCAAGAGGGGCGCCACGCCCACGCCTCCACCCACCAGCAACGGCCGCTCACCCGCCACCGACATGTCAAAACCGTTCCCCAATGGGAACACCACGTCCAGCTTATCCCCCGCCTGGCAACCCACAAGCTTCCGGGTCCCATTCCCGGCGCGCCTCACAAGCAGCTCCATAACCCGCGAGTCCGGGTTATAATCATGTATCGATATCGGACGACGCAACATCACTCCGTCCGCACCCTTCACACGTATCTCCACAAACTGGCCAGGCCTAATCTCCGGCTCCACACCCTCCACCTTCAGCCTTATCAAATATAAATCCTCACCTATCACGCTGTTCGACAGCACCCCAAGGTCGGCTATGTTCTTCTTTGCCATATTATCACGCTTTATTCCCGCAAAATTACCTACTTTTCCTCCACACCCCCAACATCACGCCCACTTTTCACCTCCTTATCACCTCCAAACCCGCCGCGCACATCCTCACACCCCTCTCCACGCAACCTTTATTAACACTCACCCTCTCCTCGCCCCCTCATCCCCCCTTTTAGGCCCATTTTCTCCCCCATACCCCCTCAACCCTACGTACATCGTGCCTCCATGCACCCCAAATACTCCATTATACTGATAATATAGTGACGATATACTGATATTTCCACACCATTATACTGAAACGATACTGAAACAAATCTCACCTCCACTCTCCCCAAATCCTCCTCTCCTCCTTCTCCCCACCTCACTTCATTTTTTCAGGAAACATTTCCATCCCAAAAATATAACAAACGATACCCCTCTCACTTAATGCAAACGCGTCTCCCCTAACTCCGAAGACGTATCCTAAACGCGAACGCGTAATGTAGAGACGTCCGCCCGCGGCGTCTCCCCTAACGCCGAAAGCGTATCCTAAATGCGAACGCGTATCCCTAACGCCGTAATGCGTAATGTAGAGATGTCCGCCCGCGGCGTCTCACCTAACGCCGAAGGCGTATCCCAAACGCGAACGCATACTCCCCTCTCCACCTGTAAACCCAGTCTTTACACCATGTAAATCCCCTTACTCACCAGGCCTATACTCCACAAACGTCCCGTCACTATAAAACATCACTATCCGCTCCAAACGCCTCTCCTCCACCACCTTACCTGTCACCTTCTCCTCCACTTTCACCCCCTCATCAACCACATTCTCCTTCACCTCCTCCTTAATCACCCCTACTTTCTCCTCCACCTTTTCCTCCTCTTTCTTCTCACCCCCATACTCCGCCGCCACCTCCTTGACCGCGCCTACCACCTCCTCCGCATGGTCAAACAACGTCGGCTGCTTCTTCGTCCCCGTCTCCTGCATCGCCCCTTCGCCCGTCAGCACCCACTCATACGACAACCGCAGCTCCGGAAAACCCTGCACTATCCGCCGTGCCATGTTCTCCGTCATATCCGCATGCCTTCCAGTAGGCGACATTATATGCGATATCATCCCACCACTCACCCCTATGCGCATGGCAAGCTCATAACGCTTTAGACCCGTCATCTCCACTATCTTCTTTATGCGCTCTTGTGGACTGATTATGTTCTCCATAGTAAATCCTTTTTTACTATGCGAATTTACGCTTTTTATCTCAAATGTAAAAGTATAGTAATGCGGTAACTTTACTTACTAATTGCTTGTTTACTATTCTTTACCTATTACTTTACTTGTATTTATCGTTACCTCACGTTTACTTACTCGTCCCCCTCTACCCCCTATTATATCACCTACCACACCTCTACTACTCACTAACTTACCTTCATTTACTTCACCTTACCGCCACATTCCCCCTTATTACTAACCTATCACTATATATAACACCACCTAACTACCTATAAACAAGTACAATATATACCGTAATATTAAGCCCAAATATATGTAAAATCCCACCGTTTACTCACCCCTACCCTACCACCATGCCTACCCCAGTATCCCCATATTGTCACATTATGCTCGTTTACGCAAGTAAAACACCCGCCCTGATGTAAATATCACATCAGGGCGGGTGTAAATATCTCTCGTTTACTTCCTATCTTACTGCTATTCTCGTGTAAACCCAATTCATAAGGGCTCCCTCCCCCACCCCACGCTCCTCAATCTCGCCTCCCTCACCTATTATCACAAAACACGGCAGACTCTCTATCCCATACCCCTCCACAACACTCCCCAAACTGTCACTCACCATCTCCCATCCCAACCCAAACTTACCCACTATACGCTTAACAATATCCCCACCACCATACTCACACACACTAACCACATTAACCCCCACCACACCACCCCCACCCTCACTACTTCGCACCCCCTCCGCCATACGCCTCACCCCCTCCAGCACCCTCAACGTACCAGGGGTACCACTATCATACGGGTCAAACACATGCACCACGTTCAACTCCCCAACCTTCACCACATCACTCAACCTCACACCGTCAACCTCCACATCCCTATACATCCTACCCACCCCCGTAGCCTCCGCGTTATCCCTCATCAAACCCAACCTCCTGATAGGCCCATAACTCCTCACACTCTCTCCAGCACGCTCACTCAACTTCCTATACTCCTCCGCCCCAACCAACCCATTCCTACCCACCCCAAACAAGAACGCATAACGACCCAACCCATTACCCACATTCTCCCTCACCACCCCCATCACATAATCCACCATACGACGCGTCTCCCTCTGCATCAACACCCCCAACTCTGCCTTTTTGTCATCATCCCCAATGTCTGCCAATCTGGCAATACTGTCATACCGCACCGACGCCTCCCTACGCATACCATCATACCTCTCCTCAAACTCACGCTTTGCCTCATTCAACCGCGTACCACCTACCCACATCCTCCCCCAATCCACCTCAACCTCGCCTCGCTCCGCAATGAAATACAACGGCCTGCCACCGCCCGACCTCCTCAACATCAGCAACTCTCCCACCTCACCCACCACACACACGCTATCACCACCACCAATACTATCCAACACCCTAACCTCACCACCATCATCATAACCCAACACATACACCTCTCCACCGTCATCCCCCCTCAACCGCAACACACACTCCCCATCAACACCCCTGTCACAACCTCCCACACCCACAAAACAAAAAGAGGCAACGGCCGCACTAACGACCCATTGCCCCCTATGTCTCACCAACTTACGTCTACCTGAACTCATTGATCACCCTCCTTATCGCTATCAAACGCTCCATAAGCGGCTCAAACAAATCCAACCTCAGCATATTCGCACCATCCGACTTCGCTATCGACGGGTCATAATGCGTCTCCATAAACAACCCGTCCACTCCCACAGCCACACCCGCACGAGCTATCGTCTCTATCATCGCAGGACGACCACCAGTCACACCACTCGCCTGATTAGGTTGCTGAAGCGAGTGAGTCACGTCCAGCACCACAGGTGCATACTGCCGCATCACAGGCAAACCCCTGAAATCAACCACCAAATCATAATACCCCATCATCGTTCCCCTATCAGTGATGAATATATTCGAGTTCCCACTATCCACCACCTTCTTCACCACGTGCGACATAGCCTCTGGAGCCAAGAACTGACCCTTCTTGATGTTCACCACCTTGCCAGTCTCCGCCGCAGCCACCAGTATATCCGTCTGACGACACAAGAACGCCGGCACCTGGAGCACATCCACATACTCCGCCGCCATAGACGCCTCGCTCGCCGCATGAAAGTCCGTCACCACTGGCACTCCAAACTCCTGGCGCACCTTCCCCAATATCTTCAACGCCCGCTCATCGCCAATACCCGAAAACGAGTCTATACGAGACCGGTTAGCCTTCCTATACGACCCCTTGAATATCAACGGCAAACGCAACCGATCGCACACCTGAGTCAAATGCTCCGCTATACGCATCGCCATATCCTCACCCTCTATCACGCACGGCCCAGCCATAACAAAGAAGTTCCCACTATCCGTGTTCCGAATCAACGGTATCGACTTAAGATTCATATCATTTCTTTTATTGTTTCGTCTACAAATGTACCACTTTTCTACCCCATATCCTCACCCCCGCACCTCCCGGCCTCCCTCTAAGCATAAATAATCGTTAAATATACAACAACCCCGCTCCCGTCACGCAACAATACAACACCTATCTTCGTACCAAACAGCAGATTAACACTATAACCTATGCCATCAATACTTGCCACATTGTTCATTGTGCTCGTGACGCTCTTGGTGATCGCTACCTTCATCTACCTCGTAGTCAACATCTACCGCAGCACACACGACCCAAAGGAGCGCGAAGAAAACCACCAGGCCATCCTCGAACTCCTCAGGCTACGCAAATAGCCACGTCGCACACCACAAAAAAGAAGCCGAGACGCCACTCCGACGTCACGGCTATTATTTTACCCCTAATCCTCCCTAAACGTCAATCCCTCACTCCCTGCCTCATAGTCTATCACCACACGACTCCCCTTACGTAACTCGCCACCTACTATCTTCCCCGCCAACTCATCCTCCACATATCTCTGTATACTCCTACGCAACGGCCGCGCACCATACTTCGAGTCATAACTCTTCTCCGCCAAAAAAACCTTAGCCGCACCCGTAAGCTCCACACCATAACCCAACATCTCCATACGACCAAACAACCCGCCTAACTCGATCCCCACAATCCCCTCTATGTCCACACGTGTCAACTCATTAAATATCACCACGTCATCTACCCTGTTCAAGAACTCAGGCGCAAACGACTTACGCAACGCCTTCTGCAATATCCCATTCTGACGCTCCTCTTCCGATATCCCACCACTCTGACTGAATCCCAACCCCCTCCCAAACTCACTAAGCTCGCGACTCCCAACGTTCGACGTCATAATGATGATTGTGTTCTTGAAATCCACCATCCGACCCAGACTATCCGTCAACCGACCCTCGTCCAACACCTGAAGCAGCATGTTGAACACGTCATGATGCGCCTTCTCTATCTCGTCAAGCAGCACCACCGAATATGGCCTGCGCCTGACCTTCTCCGTCAACTGACCTCCCTCATCATAACCCACATATCCCGGAGGCGCTCCTATCAACCGCGACACAGAGAACTTCTCCATATACTCGCTCATGTCAATTCGTATCAACGCCTCTTCCGTGTCAAACAAATACTTCGCCAACACCTGAGCCAAATGCGTCTTACCCACACCCGTAGGACCAAGAAATATAAACGACCCTATCGGACGACGTGGATCCTTCAACCCCGCACGATTACGCAATATCGCCTTCACCACCTTCTCCACAGCCCCATCCTGACCTATCACGCTACCACGCAACTCCTCTCCCATACGCATCAACCTCTCACCCTCTGCCTGCGCCACACGCTGAACCGGCACCCCAGTCATCATGGCCACCACTTCCGACACCTTCGCCTCATCCACAATCTCCCTATGCTTGCTCACCTCCTCCTGCCACTCAGCCTTTGCCCGAGCCAAATCACTCTCCGCCCGGCGTACCTTATCCCTGAAACTCGCCGCCAACTCATAGTTCTGCGACCTCACCGCCTCAAGCTTGCTCTGGTTAAGCTCCTTCACACGTCCCTCCATATCCGTTATGCTCTGTGGCACAACAATATTCGCTATATGTACTCGCGACCCCGACTCATCAAGAGCGTCAATAGCCTTGTCCGGCAACTGACGGTCACTCATATACCTCTCCGTAAGGCTCACGCACGCCTCCAACGCGTCATCCGTATACGTCACGTTATGATGCGACTCATAACGATCCTTGATGTTACGCAATATCTCCAACGTCTCATCATGCGTCGTCGGGCCAACAGTAACCTTCTGGAACCGCCTCTCCAACGCCCCATCCTTCTCTATAAACTTCCTATACTCGTCCAACGTCGTCGCGCCAACGCACTGCAACTCCCCACGTGCCAACGCAGGCTTCAGTATGTTGGCTGCGTCAAGACTCCCTCCGCCTCCTCCAGCCCCCACTATCGTATGTATCTCATCTATAAAGAGTATCACCTCCTTATGCTGACTCAACTCATTGAGCAACGCCTTAATCCGCTCCTCAAACTGCCCGCGATACTTAGTCCCAGCCACCAACGCCGCCACGTCAAGCGCAACAACACGCTTGTCATATAGAGCCCGCGACACCCGCTTCTCCACAATACGCGACGCCAAACCCTCTACAATAGCCGACTTGCCCACTCCAGGCTCTCCTATCAATATCGGGTTATTCTTCTTCCGACGACTCAATATCTGCGACAGACGCTCAATCTCACGCTCTCGACCCACCACAGGATCAAGCTTCCCCTCGCTCGCCGCCTTCGTCATATCCGTACCAAAACTGTCCAGCACGGGCGTATCCGCCTGAGGCTCACGACACGCCGTCTTGCTCGCCGCCTCCTTACGAGTCTCCCGGTTAGGCTCCGGCGACGCAAACGGACCCTCATCGTCATCATCATCATGCATGACGTTCAACGTGCGCATAACCTGCTCGCGCACACTCTCATACGTCACCCCCATACCGTCAAAATAACCCCTCATCTTTGTGTCTTCCTCCCGCAACGCCGCAAGAAGCAAATGCGCCGTACGTACAACATTGCAACCCATCGACTGAGCCTCCATCTTCACCGAACGCATCACACGCTCAGTGGTCTTCGTCGGCATAACCGGACCATCCTGAGACACCACCTCACCTCCGCTCACCATCTTCCGCAATATCCGCTCCAGACGCTCTATCACGTCCACCAAATCCAAACCCAACGCGCGCAGCACCACCGCCGCCGTGCACTCCGTGTCCTCAACAAGGCACAATATAATATGCTCAGGCGCTATAAAGTTATGCCCCAAACGCTTAGCCGCTTCACGACTACGGTTCAACGCGCTCTGCACGCCTTCCGATAATGTCATCTGTTCCATGGTTTTGTCTCCTTCGCGCCACGCCACGAGGCTCTCTCCGCCCCCCGACCCGACGCCTTTTCTTACTTTCTTGCCCTATCCGCGCAAAGTTAATCATTATATCGCCCACACCAATCCCACTCCACCCCCCTTCAACAATCATGCCTTTCTCACGCATCTGACAATTTGTCACACCCACACCCGCGTTAACAAATGTTGCAGCCCTCTATATCCCAGTGCTACGCCCACATCCTCACAGCCTCAACGCCACCATTCGCCACAACTCCTCACACAAATACCCCATTTTACCCCCCTTTCCCACCTCTTTTCCCCCACTTTTGCCCCCATTTTCCTTAAATTATCTACAAAAATACACCCCACTATCCTCCAAATCCACACCACAAACCCAACTCCCCTATACCTTATACACACCCCACACTCCACCACCCCTCCACAACACACCCCCCAAAAACCCTCCAAATCCCACGCCGACACCCTCACCAGTATTC
>CAVFBA010000039.1:0-18457 GCA_963620665.1 bacterium | reverse complement strand
GCGACCTCCACAACTCCATGGACTGCGCTAAGGAGGAAGGCAGAGCCGAAGGATTGGCCCAAGGCAGAGCGGAAGGCAGAGCAGAGGGCTTAGCCGAAGGCATGGCGCAGGGCTTAGCGCAAGGCAAAGAAGAGGGCAAAGCCGAAGGATTAGCCGAAGGCGAAGCCAGGGGCAGAACAGATGAGAAAATCAACAACGCCAAGAACTTCCTCGCCTGTGGCGTAGACCCAAAGACCGTCGCCCAATGCACCGGCCTCCCCCTCGACCAAATCCTCAAACTACTCCCCAAATAAGATATTCCCACCACACCCGCATCTCCTTGTGCGGGTTTATTATGCGCCTATGGTGTGGCGTTGATACGTTGCAGACGATGCCTCTATATGCGTATATTTCAACCGTAGTGACGACGAAAAATCATTTATTGGTGATAACTTCTTGCCAATCAATATATTAAAAATGTGTATTCCTGGTTGGCCGACCTCTTTAACACTTTGTTTTTGTGTATTAACATGAAAATCGAAAGGTGGGGGTATTCGTCACACTTACGACTGGAAAATGGGTGGTGCGAGAGGGGGCTGTGGGGCGGAAATTTGAAGAATGGGTGTGGTTTTGGTTGTTGAACATCGTCCGAAAAAACCATTTGTTGTTCTACGAGGAAATGAAATTGGAGCGCGGAGCATCTGGCATGCATCCGCGGAGCATCGTTGGAGCATCTTTGGAGGATGCATGGAGGATGCATGGAGCATTAAGGGGGCATCGCGGCCTATTTGGTGATCCCTCTTCCAGCCGAGCCCGAACATGGCTGCCGAACATCTGCCGCGCCTTGCCAACATTTACCCGAAAAATTGCATATCTTTGCCGTTAGCAACGACAACAACAAACAACACATGACCTTCCGTAGCCATATTCTCCTCGTGGTCGCCACCATCTCCCTCGCGGCGTGCCAATCGCACCTTCCCGCCTACCAGCGCAACACTGGCTTCGTGTTCGGCACAAACTATAGCCTCATTTATCGTGCCGACTCCTCGCTCGACAAGCAGATTTTGGCACGACTCGGAGCCTACGACGCCTCGCTGTCGGTCTACAACGAGAACTCCCTCCTGTCGCGTCTTAACGCCAACGACACCGTGGCTGCCGACTCGCTTCTGCTCCATGTGGTGTCGCAAGCTAAGCATTTCCATCATCTCTCTAATGGCGCGTTCGACATCACGGTCGAGCCGCTCTCACGGTTGTGGCGTTTCACGGCCGATTTGCGCGACGACACTATCTCTGTGGAGCAGTTCGACTCCATAGTGGCGGGGCTTGACACGGTGATGCCGCTCGTGGGGTTGGACAAGATAGCCATCGACGGCGATGTCGTCCGCAAGGCTGACCGCCGCATGAAGATTAACGCCAATGCTCTTGCCGAGGGCTATGGCATCGACCTTGCGGCGAGCGTTCTCGATGATGCGGGCGTCGCGGACTATATGGTCGAGATTGGTGGCGAGATACATTGCCGTGGGCTGAACCCGCGCGGCGGCAAGTGGCGTATTGGCATCGACCAGCCTATTGAGGGCTCGGGGGTGCTGAACCGTAGGACGCGGCGCGTTATCGAGGTGACGGATTGCGCCGTGTCGACTTCCGGCTCCTACCGGCAGTGCTACCATATAGCCGACGGGCGGCGTGTGCAGCACACTATTGACCCTCGCAATGGTCTGCCGGTGACGCACTCCATGGAGTCGGTCACGGTTGTCGGCCCTAACACCATGACTACCGACGCGCTTTGCACGACCCTCATGGTGCTTGGCCCTGATAGCGCGCTCCAGAGGATAGACTCTTATCCTGGCATCGAGGCGTATATCATCTACCGCGATGAGCACGGCATAGAGCGTGAGCAGATGACCGATGGTTTCCGTCTGCTACTTGCCGACCAGCATCGTGAATGACAAAAAACATTAATGGCGCTCCATTTGTCCCCCTTTCGCGCTATCTTTGCCCAAATAGCCGAATCGTAGACTCATAAGATTTAACCCATCATAAAAACCAGCAAATGTCGTTCGTAGAAGATAAGATTGTTTCTGACGGCCTCACGTTTGACGACGTCCTGCTCATCCCGGCATACTCTGAGGTGCTTCCTCGCGAGGTGAGCATGGCCACCAAGTTCTCGCGCCACATAGCCCTGAACGCGCCTGTGGTGACTGCCGCCATGGACACCGTCACCGAAAGCCGTATGGCAATCGCCATAGCCCGAGAAGGTGGTATCGGCGTCATACACAAGAATATGACCATCGAGCAGCAGGCCCGTCAAGTCGAAACAGTCAAGCGTGCCGAGAATGGCATGATCTACGACCCTGTATCTATCAACCATCGCCGCACCGTGGGCGACGCTCTCGGCATGATGAAGGAGTATAAGATTGGCGGCATTCCCGTGGTCGACGAGAACAGCAAGCTCGTCGGCATCGTCACCAACCGCGACCTCCGCTTCGAGACGGATATGGAGAAGCCCATATCGTATGTCATGACGAAGGACAACCTTATCACCACGAACCAGAAGACCGACCTCAAGGAGGCTGCCGAGATACTCCAGCACTACAAGATTGAGAAACTTCCCGTTGTCGACAACGACGGCAAGCTCGTGGGTCTCGTGACCTATAAGGACATCACCAAGGCTAAGGATAAGCCCATGGCCTGCAAGGACGACAAGGGCCGTCTTCGTGTGGCAGGCGGCGTTGGTGTCACGTCCAACACTTTCGAGCGTATCGACGCGCTTGTTGACGCTAATGTCGACGCTATCGTCATTGACACTGCTCACGGTCACTCACGTGGCGTCATTGAGGTTCTCAAGAAGGCGCGCGCACGCTACTCTAACCTCGACATCGTGGTGGGCAATATATGCACTGGTGAGGCTGCCGTGGCTCTCGCTGAGGCTGGTGCCGACGCGGTGAAGGTCGGCATAGGCCCTGGCTCTATTTGCACCACTCGTATCATAGCCGGCGTGGGCTATCCTCAGCTCTCTGCCATCTATGAGGTATATACCGCCTTGCGTAAGGCTGGCTACAACGATGTGCCCATCATTGGCGACGGTGGTTTGCGCTACTCTGGTGACTTCGTCAAGGCTCTCGCTGCTGGCGCAAGTTGCACGATGGCAGGTGGCTTGTTCGCTGGTGTGGAGGAGTCGCCCGGTGAGACCATCATCTTCAACGGTCGTAAGTTCAAGGCCTATCGTGGCATGGGTTCTCTTGAGGCTATGCAGCATGGCTCGAAGGATCGTTATTTCCAGGATAACGAGAACGATGTCAAGAAACTCGTGCCAGAGGGTATCTCAGCGCGTGTGCCATATAAGGGCTCGCTCTATGAGGTCGTCTATCAGCTGCTCGGTGGCATACGTTCGGGCATGGGCTACTGTGGCGCGAAGGACATTGAGGCTCTCCACAATGCCAAGTTCGTGCGCATCACGGCCAGTGGCATGAACGAGAGTCACCCGCATGATGTCGCTATCACGCAAGAGGCTCCCAACTACTCGCGCAACTAATAGCGGTTTCCGCTTATCCATATGCCCCTTGTCTCCATTCGAGGCGAGGGGTTTTATTGTATATGCCACGTTCGTTGGGTCTGCCTGGTTGGGAAATATATCGCTTTTACGCCAATCTGTGTTACTCTTTTCTGGCATTTCCGAAGCCACTTCGTCGCATGCTCCTTTTGTCCCGTAACTCCCTTACCTTGTTCCGAACTGTATATGACGCACTTAGAGTCTTTATAAATTAGCCACTTAGTGTTCATTTTCGCTATTTCCATTTAGCAAAATATGACACTCTTTGCGAAATGTTCTTTATATTTGGGACGTGATTGGGTCGAGCATCACAACTTCCTTGTTGCCACGCCCCCTCACATCTTGTCTTTCTTCCAGTCCAGGTATGTCCCGGCACTCACGCCGCGGCAGGTAATGGCGCACCATGTCATGCCGAAGTGGCATGCCCGGGGCAAGATTCCAAAGCGAGAAGCAGATAGTACTTTTTTCATAGATGTGTTTGAATTGGTGCAGGGTAGCTGAAGTCAACGGACTCGCGTGGCTACCCTGTTTTTTTTATGTCCGCCCGTCTATGGCGTGCTGTTTTGGGTGTCTCGTGGAAGTCTCCTTTCTTAGGTGCAGATATGCCCTTCGTCGTGCCATTCCCCACTTTCGTTGATTTCCTTGCGGCTGTTTGGGGCGTTTTTTGTTTCTTTGTAGTCTGAAATGAAATGTCTATTCCCGACACACGAATGACTCTCAACATCTCTAATGGTCAGGGCAACAGCAAACACACGGGTGCTGCGCCATACGTTGCCGTACTGACTCTCCTTCTTGCCCTCGTGGCTGCGTGCAGTGACGAGGATCTGCATCTTAGCGACTCTACAATCAAGAGCAACAGTTATGCCGAGATGACGTCGACCACGGCTCTCGAGCTGTCGACCTTCCGCCTGGACTCCGTCTTGACCTCAAGTCAGAACAGGGTATGGG
The DNA here is from genome assembly GCA_963620665.1 of bacterium. Taxonomy (GTDB): domain Bacteria; phylum Bacteroidota; class Bacteroidia; order Bacteroidales; family Marinilabiliaceae; genus W3P20-009. The sequence goes on along the minus strand of CAVFBA010000039.1, from coordinate 13,980 downwards.
TGGGGCGTGCGCAGAAGCAGGCCATAGGCACTATATGCTCCGAGTCCTACTTGCGCCTTGATGAGCCTAAGCTCCCAGGTGCCACGGCGGCGCATTATGGTTGGAACGGTAACCAGAAGGAGATATACGACTCGTGCACCATCGTGCTGAAACATACTGGCCAGTTTGAGTGTGCGCAAGACCGTGACACTATCCAGCCGTTCGAGATACGCGTGGAGTGCCTTGCGCAGAAGTTGGAGTTCGCCGACGAGAATGAGTCGGACTTCTATAACGTACGCTCCTTCCCGGCCGACTCGTTGCTTGGCTCGTTCGTGTTCAAACCTCGTCCACACTCACGCCCTCGTCTGCGTTTCCGCCTTAACGATACTTTCGGTCGGTACCTTGTGGAGTTCATCAAGTCGCAGGTCAACCTGAGCACCAAGGACGTGCAGCAGAACTACGACAAGTTCTTGAAGGGAATCAAGATATCCTCGTCCGACGATGTCAAGGCGTTGCTCGGTTTCTATGCCGACTCCACGATGATATGCCTCCATAGCCATATACGCGGTTTCCAGGCTGTCAAAGTCGAGAGGCAGTTCAAGATGATGGGGGCTAACCTGCAGTTCAACAACGTGTGGAACGAGGGTGCCGATGAGCCTTTCTCGCCCGAGACGCTCTATCACCGTTATGTGCAAGTGGCAGAGGATTCGGCCGACCTCCAGTCTGTCATGTACGAGGGTCTGGGCTACTACACCCGTGTCAACTTCCCGTCTATCGAGAGCCTTAAGAACCTCAGCAAGTATCAGCATATAGTCAAGGCTGTGTTGAAACTCTATCCTAAAGTGGGCAGCTATGACAAGAACCGTATACCCACGACATTCTATCTCCATGAGGTGAACAAGGGCAACGTCATAACCAACAGTGTCATAAACTCGGCGGGCGGCAATGTGCACTCCACGCTCGTATATGACGCTTTCGACCGTTCCGAGATGTACTACTATGCCGATATAACCTACTATATCAACACGATACTCTCGAAAGACCTTGTCGACGAGAACAATGGTCTCGTCCTGACGTGGGGCAATGGCATGGAGCCTACAAACTATAACTTTATGATATTCAACGGGCACGGTGTAGACCTGCATCGCTCGGTGCTCGAGGTAACATTCTACAACTTCGACCGTGAAGAACGTTAGACGTCTACTCGCCCTCTCGTGCGCCCTTGCCGCGTATGCCGTGGCCATTGCGCAAAATAGCACCTCGTCGCCCTACTCGATGTATGGTGTCGGCGTGATTACCCCTAAGGAGGATGCCGCGGCCGCGGCTCTTGGACATTCAAGTATCGCCCTTGCGCCTAACGAGTGGGTCAACATATCCAATCCGGCGGGTATCGCCAAACTCGACAGCCTCACCTTCTACTTCAACTTCCAGTTCCGCGGCTTCTATGCCAACGAGCGTAGCGGCTATAACGAGCACGCCTCAATCTACTCCGCCAATATCGACGGTATCACGATGGGCTTCCGCGGACGCAAGTGGCTCGCCATGGCGATAGGCTACGCACCCTATTCCACCGTGGGCTACAAGATGAACGAGACAAAGACTATAGTCGGCACCGACCAGCAGTATACCAACGAGCATAGCGGTAGTGGCGGCCTCTCGCAAGCCTTCATCAATGCGGCCTTCACGCTCTTCAACCATTGGACGATAGGTGGCAACTTCTCGGTCCTGTGGGGTAACATAGAGCATCTTGAGAAGGCTTGCTTCTCGGAGAGTATCGGTGGTGAGGATATCTACAACAAACGCAACTACGCCGTCAATAACATCTATTGGGAGCTCGGCACGCAGTTCGACTTCAATATCGGTGATAACAACTTCCGCTTTGGCGCTGTCTACTCACCTAAGATTTGGCTGCACACCTCGTACGACCAGACGATATACAACAGTATACAGGAGCTTGAGAATGACGATTCCACGCCTAACCGCTTCTACATACCTCGGTCGTATGGGGCAGGCTTCACCTACGAGCGTCATAAGTTTCTCGGCACAGTGGAGTATAAGGTCAGTGAGTGGGGCGACATTGAGAACACGAAGTTTAAGGAGAGTGTATCGTTCCGCGACACATATACCGTATCGGGTGGCCTGCAATATTCACCTGGCAAGCCCGAAGACCCGTTCTATAAGCGCATGCGCTATCGTGTGGGAGGGTTCTATGGCCTCGACTATCTCGACCTGCACTCGGTGAACCTCCTGCAAAAGGGATTCTCGTTGGGCTTGACCGTTCCCTTGGGCCGCTCACGCAACGCCATAACCATCTCGTATGAGCACCAGAAGCGTGGCACACTCGCCAATGGTATGATTAAGGAGAAGTTCAACAACTTCAAGCTTGCTCTGAACATCCGTGAGACATGGTTCTTGCGCTCTAAGTTCGATTAACCAACCCCGATTATTACACCTTACTGAAGATTCTGACATATATGATTAGGCCTTTCGCTAAAACCCTGACAGTCTTGACTCTTGCCGCCGCGGCATTCTCGTTCACGGCATGCGAGGAGGAGGATAACGACATACATCAGGGTAACTGGAGGAACACATATAAATATTTCCTTGGCACGCCGCGTGGTGGTGCCGTGTCGTTCTCCATTGTTGTCGACGACACGTTGCGCGCTGTCGTGGGTACGGGAGCTAACATGACCAATGCGAAGGAGTTTGAGCGTTTCTCGGACTTCTATATGTTCACGTATACCAAGGAGGGGTTGCAGGAGACGGTGCGTTATGACCGTCTGACCGACGAGGAAAGGGCTGCGGGCGTGCCATGCACCAAGGCCATTGCGTCGATGCCGTCTAAGGCTCACCCGCGCAATGGTGCCGTGGCGTTCACCCTCAATAACAAGGGGTATGTGGGTCTTGGCTTTGACGGCACGGACTGCCTTAATGATTTCTGGTGCTACGACCCTGCCACTAACTCATGGACGGAGACAACGCCCTATATGGGTGACGCTGTGCGTTTCGCCTTCGCCTTTGTGCTCGATGGCTATGCCTACGTGGGTGGTGGTGAGGATGCCGACAATAATATCCTCGGCGACTGCTACCGTTTTGATGGCACGACGTGGGAGCCTATACAGTCATGCTCCGTGCCACGCTCACAGGCCTCTGCTTTCGTATGCAACGGCAAGGGGTATCTCTATGGCGGCACTAATGGTGGCAAAATATCTACATTGGAGTGTTACGACCCTCAGGCGCAGGACTGGACGCAGAAGGCGCAGTTGCGTGACGCTACGGAGGAGACATTCGATGACCAATATACGCAGTTGGCGGGCTATGGCGCTACGGTTTTCGTGCTGAACGACAATACTAACGACACGAGGGCATACGTCACGACGGGTGGCCCTAACGGCAGTGGCCAGCTCACATGGGAGTATGATCCGTTCAATGACCGGTGGGTGCAGAAGGCATCGTTCGAGGGCGGGCCACGTAAGTTCGCCGTGTCGTTCGTGCTCGAGGCTGATATAGCCGACCAGGGTTGGCGTCAGGTGGGCTTCGTTACCACAGGTGGCACGAGCGACCTCACGGTGTCGGGCTCTAACGGCAAGTTCTATGCCGACACGTGGGCGTTCATCCCCAACGAGCTGTGGAACGAGAGGGACTAAAGTTGATATAGACAGCACTGTCGTCTGGCTTATGTTCACTTTCGTTGATTAAACGGCAACCAACCCACTGAAACTACTTATCTTTGCAATAAACTTTTAAGAATTATATGACACGATTTTTCGCTAACACTCTCAAGTCGCTGTGTGTTGTGGCTTTGGCTGCATCTATGGCAGGCTGTGAAGGTGAGACAGAGCAGAAAATATACGGCAACTGGTATCAGACCTACAGCTATTTCCCTGGCGTGCCACGTGGTGGCGCTGTATGCTTCCAGATTGAGGTGGGCGATACGCTATGCGCATTCATCGGCACAGGCGCCAATACCAACAAGACGGAGGAGCAGGAGCGTTTCCGTGACTTCTACATGGTGTCGTTGAACTCTGAGGGTAAGCCCAGCTGGACTGCCCGTTATGAGAAACTCTATTCGGAGACTGATACGGCTAAGGCTGCCACGACGCAGAAATATTACAAGGAGAACGTGCCTTACAATGTGGCTGTGGCATCTATGCCACGCGAGGCTGCCGCACGTAATGGTGGCGTAGGCTTCTCGATTAATGGCAAAGGTTATGTAGGCCTCGGCTATGATGGTGAGAACTACCTCAACGACTTCTGGTGCTACGACCCCAAGACAAACTCGTGGGAGAAGGCTCCTACATATCCTGGCGACGCAGTGCGCTATGCCACGGCATTCGTCATCGACAATGTGGCATACGTGGGTTGTGGCGAGGACTATGACAATAATATCCTTGGCGACTTCTATAAGTTCGATGGTTCGACATGGACTCCTGTGCAGAGCATTGGCGTGCCCCGTACTCGTGCCACATCGTTTGTGTGCCATGTTGACGGCAAGGCATACGGATATGTGTTTGGCGGCAGCAATGGCGGCGCTACGCAGTCGTTCCAGCGTTATGATGCCGAGACTAACACGTGGCAGACGTTGCGTAATGCCAAGGACCAGTCGTTCGACACCTTTGACGACGCGTATACCACACTTGCCCGTTATGGCGCGTCATCGTTCGTGATGGATGATGGCACGGACGATTGCCGCGCATACGTCACTATGGGTTCTACCCTCAGCGGCAACTCGCTGGGAACATGGGAGTATAACCCCAAGTATGACTACTGGGTGCCTCGTGGCGACTTTGAGAGTGGATTCCGTATCTTTAGCGTTACGTTCACCTTGCGTGGCGACCTTGACGGACGTGGCGAGCGCGACGTGTGCTACCTCACCACGGGAGCGTCGAACGACATGACCGTCACTGGCTCAGGTGGCACGTTCTATAACGAGACTTGGGCATACGAGCCGCTGGCGTTCCGTGAGACGCGCGATTAGTCTGTCACACTGGCGTAGGGATTAGGAGCCCGCGCCATACTATACACATTAAGAGAGAGCCCCTCCATACCCTCGTGTGAGGGCCGAGGGGTTCTCTTTGTATTTAGAGATATCACACGCGTAATGTTCAAGATCAAAGCTATAACGTCGAAGAGGTTGTGGCTGGAGGTGTCCATAGTGGTGGGCTTCGCAGTCATCTTTGCCGCGCCGTCGCTCATCAAGGACGGGGTATACTTCTTGCCGATGGTGGTGAAGATGCTCATCGTGTGCGTGTCGGCGTTCATCGTCAATGTGCACATGCTGATGCCCCGCTACTTGTTCAGGGGGCTTTATCGTCGCTATGTGGCGGGGGTGGTGATACTTATGGTGCTGACGTTGCTCGTGATGCGCCTGCTCGACCCGTGGAGGGAGTCGCTGGTGTCGCCGCCGAGTCCTGACTCGTTGAACATACCGTTCCGATGGTTGTTGCCGCTCGTGGGGATGCTCTTCGTCAGCTCGCTCTACTCGTTCTATCTACGTGAGAGGAATAACAAGATGCGTGAGATAGACATGAGGCACCAGAATATAGAGTTCGAGATGAAGTTCTTGAAGACGCAGATAAACCCCCACTTCCTCTTCAACGCGCTCAACAACATATACGCCTTGTCCATCATCAAGAGTGAGCGTACGCCCGACATGATATTGAAACTCTCGGACATGCTGCGCTTCACACTCTACGACAGTGAGAATAAGAAGGTGAAGTTGAAGAGAGAGGTGGAGTATATCAACAACTTCATAGAGTTTCAGAAGTTGAAGACCGACACCGACCTCAACATACGGATGGATGCCTCGGGGTGTAACGATGAGTTCATGATAGAGCCTATGCTGCTGATACCGTTCATAGAGAACAGTTTTAAGCATGGGAACATAGACAACCCTAAGAAGGGATGGTTGCAGGTGACGGTCAAGACGCTGGGGCCGATATTGGTGTTCGAGGTGCGTAACTCGTTGCCGCCGATAGCGATAAACAAGGATGTGGTGGGTGGCATAGGCGTGGAGAATGTGCGGAAGAGGCTGAATATCTTGTATCCGGGGCGGTATGAGATGAAGATAGACAAGACGGAGACGGAGTTTGGGGTGTTCTTAAAAATCGATACTTTTAGCGCATAGCATTATTATATTTGCCGTATGGATAGCCAAAGTAAGATACGTTGTTTGATAGTGGACGATGAGTTTCCCGCGAGGATACTGCTGAAAGAGTTTATAGAGAAGGTGCCTAACTTGGAGCTTGTGGCGAGTTGCAAGTCGGGCTTGGAGGCATTGCCGATAATACAGGAGGGTGGGGTGGACCTGATGTTCTTGGATATACAGATGCCTGATATCACGGGGTTGAACTTCTTGAAGATGTTGCCGGTGCGCCCTCTCGTGGTGTTCACCACGGCGTATTCGGACTATGCCATAGAGAGTTATCAGCTTGACGTGCTGGACTATTTGCTCAAGCCGTTCTCGTTCGACCGCTTCATGCAGTGCGTGGGTAAGGCTATGCAGAGGGTTGGGGAGATGCGCCAGCGGGCGGCGGTGGGAAATCAGGTGGCGCAGGTGGCGGAGAGTCAGCCTGTGGAGGTGGACGTGAACCAGGGGGTATTGATAGCCAAGGCGGATCATAAGATACACCGCATACGTATTGACGACATTTTGTATATCGAGGGGTTGCGGGAGTACGTCACGATATACACCAAGTCGGAGGATGGCAAGCAGCCCGAGAAGGTCATCACGTTGGAGTCGTTGCGTAACCTTGAGGAGACATTGCCGCAGAACCTGTTTATGCGTGTGCATAAGAGCTATATTGTGCGCATAGACAAGGTTAAGGCCTTGTATGGGGCGCAGCTGAAGATAGACGGCGTGGAGCCATACGTGCCGATAGGGAAGTCGTATAAGGACATGGTGCAGGAAAAACTATTCAACATCTAATCACTACCAATTGAAACACATATTCCAGATTATAGCGCTTGCGACGACAATCGCATTGGCTGCTACACAGGTTGTGTCGGCACAGGACGACATGACGGTCGACTCACTTGAGATACTTGAGGCAGAGGCCGACTCGATAGTATTCAACACGGAGATGCCACGTCATGAGGTGGACAGCGTCATCTCGGCATGGTATACACGTACACGTCCGGTGGTCAATGACTTTGTGCCAGACAGTGTGGCCGTGGCGGACAGCATCATAGCTGGTGTGCCAGACTCGGTGTTCGTGAACAGGCTTCAGGCTATGATGTCGCCGATACCAATGGTGTTTAACGACCAGGTGAGGCGTTTCATTGAGCTCTATGTGGTTAAAAGGCGATACTTGGTGCAGAGGATGCTGTCGTTGGCGGACTATTATTTTCCACTCTTTGAGGAGGTGCTGGAGAGGAATGGCATGCCACAGGAGTTGAAGTATATGGCCATCATAGAGAGTGCGCTAAACACTAATGCGTTGAGCAGGGTAGGAGCCTCGGGGCTGTGGCAATTCATGTATTACACGGGCAAGAGGTATGGGCTGAACGTGACGAGCTATGTGGATGAGCGGCGTGACCCTGTCAAGGCTACTCAGGCGGCGGCGTTGTTCTTGCGGGACCTGTATAACATGTATGGGGATTGGCATTTGGCGATAGCGGCGTATAACTGTGGGCCGGGCAATGTGAACAGGGCGATAGCGCGGTCGGGCGGACATAAGGACTTCTGGAAGATATACTATAACCTGCCGCGTGAGACGAGGGGTTATGTGCCGGCTTTTATTGCCGCGGCATACGCCATGACATACGCCAAGGAGCATAACATATTCGCCACGCAGAGCGACGCTATACAGCCTACGGACACGGTCATGGTGTATCAGCCGTTGCACTTCAACCAGGTGACATCGGTGCTTGGCGTGCCTACGGAGGTGATACGGCAGTTGAACCCGCAGTATAAGCATGACGTGGTGCCGGCTGTGGAGGGGAAGATATATAGCCTGGTGTTGCCTGTGGATGCCACGTTCTCGTTTGCGGCGTATGAGGACTCGGTGTATGCGCGGGACAGGCTGAAGTATTTCCCCGACAACAAGATAGTCAAGATTACGGACACGCATGGGGCGATGTATGCTGGTCGTACGCCCGATGGGAAGGTGAAGTTGGTGTATACGGTGCGCAGTGGTGATGTGCCGGGGTCGGTGGCTCGTAAGTTTGGTGTGCGGGTTAATGACCTGATATATTGGAACAACATACGGCGTAGCATGATCAGGATAGGGCAGAAGCTGGTGATATACGTGCCGAAGAACAAGGCGGGCAAGTATACGGGGATGGCGAAGGTGTCGAAATAGTAAAGGCGAAAGCGGAAGATGAGAGATGTGGCGCGAGTCATAGCCATAGTGTTGGCGGTGATGGGGTCGATGTCGGTCTATGGTCAGATAGACACCAACCCCGAGAATGGCGCGTACTATTACAATCCGCTAAAGGGTGATACGCACGGGGCGGAGAAGGAGTCGCAGAGGAGGAGGATTTTCATTGGTGTGCGCGATGACATATTGTGGCATGCGGAGGGTGCTAACGTGGTGTATAGGGGAACGGGCAATGTGAGTCTGCTATCGGCGTCGCGGTGGGGTATGACGGAGCGTGTGGAGCTGTCGACGTATGTGGCGTTGGATGTGGCGAGGCCGACGTTGTATGTCAAGGCGTTGTGGAGGGTGTATGACAAGCGGTGGTTCTTGTCGTCGCGGTTTAACGTGGCTAATGCGTATCCGGCGATGCGCATAGGGCAGCGGTTGGGTTTGAACGGGTTTATACATGAGGATGCGGAGATACCGGTGGTGTTTGAGCTGGGGCATGAGTTGTTGCTGTCGAGGGCGTGGTTTACGGATCAGAATTGCAGTGACGGGTCGGTATATCTCGTCGTGACGGGCGGGTTGGGGTTGTATGGGGGTTATAACTTCTCGGATGCGGAGGATTTGCCGCAAGTGCCGCGTCATTTCTTGGCTAATAGGGGAGAGACATTGGTGGGGAGCGGGTTCAGGGGGCGGCTTAAAGTGTGGGCTGATGGGCGGTTGACGGATAGACTGGCGTTGCATGGTGGCATGGCGTATCACTTTGGGACGTTTGAGCATCATGGGTCGTTGGAGATACAGGCGGAGGGGGAGTATTTCTTCTCGTATAAGCTGGGTGCTAAGTTGGGGTTCTTGACGAGTTTTGGCAATTATGAGCGTGTGGAGAAGGGGGCGGCGATATGGCCATTGGTGGACGTGACGTATTATTTTGGGAGGCGAGGCGTGAGCAAGCGGGCGTCGTTGTTCGGGCGTGGGGTGTATAGGTCGTCAATGCGTTAGGCGTGGATATAGAGCTTGACAATAAGGAGTTTCAGAATGTGTGGCGGCTGGTGTCGGAGTCTACGGCGTCGGTTTTCATGACTGGGCGTGCGGGGACGGGCAAGTCGACATTCTTGCGGTATATTGTTGAGCATATTGAGAAGAAGACGGTGGTGTTGGCTCCTACGGGCATTGCGGCGGTCAATGCCGGGGGTGTGACGTTGCACTCGTTCTTCAAGATACCGTTGGAGCCGTTGGCGTTGGACGATGTGCGTTTCTCTACGCCTCGGGCGGTGAAGGAGATGCAGAAGTTCAACAAAGAGAAGATAAAGCTGCTCAATGAGGTAGAGTTGATAGTGATAGACGAGGTGTCGATGGTGCGGGCGGATGTGTTGGACTTTGTGGACAGGGTGCTGCGGACGTATAACAAGGGTCATAGGGGAGAGCCGTTTGGGGGTAAGCAGTTGCTGATGGTGGGAGACGCGTTTCAGTTGGAGCCTGTGGCGTCGAGGCAGGAGTGGGACATATTGAGGTTGTTCTATCAGACGCCGTATTTCTTTGGGGCGGCGGTGTTCCGGCAGATACGGTTGACGCAGATAGAGTTGAAGAAGGTGTATAGGCAGAAGGAGGTTGAGTTTTTGAGCTTGCTGGACAATGTGCGTGTGGGCATGGCGCGTCCTCAGGATTTGAAGTTGATAAACACGAGGGTGGATGCGGAATTTGAGCCGGAGGAGGGGACGATGTATATGACGTTGACGGCTACGAGGGCGGCGTCGGATCTTATCAATGAGAACAAGTTGGCGGAGTTGGAGACGGGCGAGGTGACGCTGAAGGGGGAGGTGCAGGGGGAGTTTCCGGAGACGGCAATGCCGACGAACAGGCTGTTGACGTTGAAGGTGGGGGCGCAGGTGGTGTTCGTGAGGAATGATATGGAGGGGAGGTGGTATAACGGGACTGTGGGGCGTGTGGAGGGGATAGAGGATGACGGGGTGTGGGTGAGGGTGGACAGAGACCCGGACGACTATGGGTATAAGGAGGTGGACGCGGAGGAGAGTGGTGAGGAGGGCATGGTGGAGGTTATAGACCATGACAGTTATTTTGTGGAGCCTGTGCAGTGGGAGAATGTGAAATACAGGTATGACGAGAAGGAGCATAAGGTCACGACGGACTTGCTGGGGACATTCACCCAGGTGCCGATAAGGTTGGCGTGGGCGATAACGATACATAAGAGCCAGGGTTTGACGTTTGACCATGTGATAGTGGACTTGGGGAGGGGTGCGTTTGCCTGTGGGCAGTGCTATGTGGCGTTGAGCCGGTGCAGGACATTGCAGGGTATGGTGTTGAGGACTCCCGTCACTCCGCGGGATATCATAGCGAGTGCGGCGGTGAGGGTGTTCTCGAATGGTGCTAATGACGAGAGGTTGATACAGGGGCAGCTTGACGCGGCGCGGGCGGATGCCATGGTGAGGCGTGCGGTGAAGGAGTTTGGGGATGGAGATTACAGGGGTGCGGTGTGTGATGCTATGGAGTATTTCGCTATGCGTCCTGACATGTTGCGTAGCGAGGCGGCGCGACGGCTTGTGGCGCGTAAGTTTGGGGTTATAGGCAGGCTTGAGGGGAGGGTAGGGGAGCTTATGGAGGAGATGAGGAAGATGAGGGAGAAGACGTTTGAGTTTGCGTATGAGTATTATCTGCTTGCGGCGGAGTGCTTGAACAAGTATGACGACACTCGTGCGGCTAAGGCTAACTTGAATAAGGCGTTGGCGTTGGCGCCGGACTATGGTGAGGCGTTGGTGATGCGTGGTAGGTTGATGTTGGAGGGTGGGGACCCGGAGGGTGCGATAGGGGATTTGGATGTGGTGTTGCGAGAGGGTAAGTTAAGGGGCAAGGTCAAGGTGGCGGAGGCGTTGTTGTTGAGGGCAAGGGCGCGGCGTGATATGCGGCAGTGGGAGGGGGCGTTTGATGATGCTGTGGACTCGCTGAACAAGGATAAGACGCGTGGGGCGTGTTTGCTGCTTGTGGAAATATGCCGACATTTGGATCGTGAGGAGGATGCGGATATGTTCTCGCTCATGGCTGATGATTTATTAAAGAAAAAGAAAAGAAAGGGGTATGATGATGAAGAGGATGATGAATAGCGTGAAGAACAGCGTGAGGGGGTGGCTATGTGTGGTGGCCGTGGCCGTGATGTGTGTGGTGGCGTGTGGCGAGGGTGTGGCGCAGGTGAATACGAACAGGATGATGCAGGTGGGGCGTAACGCATTGTATTTTGAGGATTATGTGCTGTCGATACAGTACTTCAACCGTGTGATAATAGTTAAGCCGTATTTGGCTGACCCGTATTATTATCGTGCGGTGGCGAAGTTCTATTTGGAGGACTTGACGGGTTGTGAGTCGGACTGTAATGTGGCGTTGGAGATAAACCCTTTTTTGATTGGGGCATATAACCTGCGTGGCATAGTGCATTTGCGCCAGGACAAGGCGGCTATGGCCAAGGCGGATTTTGAGGAGGGGTTGAAGTATGAGCCAGACAACGTCAATATGCTGCTGAATTTGGGCATAGCGGGTATCAACCTTGAGGAGTATGATATGGCGATAGGGCAGTATGACAAGATATTGAAGTTGGATAAGCGTAATGTGGCGGCGATATTGTATAGGGGCATAGCGTATGTGGAGAAGGGTGATACGGCTACGGCGGTGGGGGAGTTTGAGCGTGCTACGAAGATAAACTCGTATTCGCCTGAGGCATATACGTATTTGGGCATGACGTTGTATCAGACGCGTGACTTTGAGGGCGCATTGCGGAGCTATGACCATTTGGCGGAGCTTAGGCCTAAGGATGCGTTTGTGTATGTGAACCGCGCTATAACGAAGTATAACCTTGACGACATGAGGGGATGTGAGGCTGACCTGGATGAGGCGTTGCGGCTTGACCCGAGGAATAAGTTGGCGTATCAGAACAGGGGGTTGTTGCGGGCTGAGGCTGGGGACCTGAATCGTGCGGTGGAGGACTTCTCGAAGGCGTTGGCTGTTGACCCGTCGGATGACATCACGTTGTTTAACAGGGCGATAGTGTATGGGCAGTTGGGTCAGGCTCAGGATGCCTTGCAGGATTTGAATATTATCATAGCCAAGCATCCTGATTTTGGGCCGGCATACGCCCAGAGGGCGGTGGCAAGGAGGTTGATGGGAGACACTAAGGGGTCGGAGCAGGATTACCTTACGGCGATGACGTTTGAGCAGGAGAAGACGAAGCGGCAGTTGGCGGGGCAGAGTGGGCAGAGGGAGGACAAGCCGGGCGAGCGTAAGAAGGAGAGCCGCGGCAAGAATGACGGCGACATGAAGAAGTATGACCAGATGGTTGTTGTGGCGGATTTTGGGGATACGGATGACAAGTTGCGTCAGGAGAATAAGGAGACGATACGCGGTCGAGTGCAGGATAGGGATATTGTGATAGACTTGGAGCCGGCGTTCAGTTTGTCGTTCTTCTCGGCGGACACGTTATTGCCGAATGCGCCGTATTATAGTCCGTCGGTGGTGAGGTTTAACGCGAGGGGGGTGTCGGATATGAAGATGGTGGTGACGAATAGGGAGGTTGCGGGGGACGAGGTGTCGGCCAAGGTGTTCACGATGATAGCTGACGTGAACAAGCGGCTGGAGGAGGATCCGTGGGATGCGTCGTTGTATTTGCTGCGTGGCACGTTGTATTCGATAGTGATGAACTATAATAGCGCGTTGACGGACTTCTCGGCGTCGCTCATGAAGGAGCCTACGAATGTGGTGGCGTTGTTTAACAGGGCGGCGTCGAGGTATAAGATGGTGGAGACGATACGTGGCATGGATGGTGACGGGTATGGTCAGATGGATGGAGAGCTTATGGGCGGGAGGAGTTTGCGTCAGGAGGTGGCGGTGCTGGATTATGAGTTGGTGGTGAAGGATTTGGAGCGGGTTATGGAGTTGGAGCCTGATAATGAGTTTGCGTATTATAACATGAGCCTTGTGTTGTGCCAGCGTAAGGATTTCGAGGGTGCTGTGGTTTTGCTGGATAAGGCGATAGGGGTGTATGACCAGTTTGCGGAGGCGTATTTCAACAGGGGTGTTATAGAGTTGTATTTGGGGCGTGAGGAGGCTGGCGTACGGGATTTGAGCAGGGCTGGGGAGCTTGGGATGTTCAAGGCGTATAATGTGATTAAGCGGTATGGGTCGAAACAATAGGTTGTGGTGTTGGAGGAGAAGTATAGAATTAGTATCTTTGCGTTTGATTTGAATTCAATCATTAAAGTAATCGTACGATGAAAAGGACATTTCAGCCTTCGAACCGTAAGCGCATCAATAAGCATGGCTTCCGTCAACGGATGTCCACGAAGAATGGTCGCCGGGTTCTGGCCGCACGCCGTGCTAAGGGTCGTAAGAAACTGACGGTTTCCGACGAGGCAAAGGGCAAGGCTTATTAGAAGGCAAAGCTTAAAGGGAGCTCCGAAGAGATTCGGGGCTTTTTTGTTGTTGGTAGGGGGGTGATAAAAGGAACGCAGAGGCGTCGGGTGGGGGCGTCTCTGCGCATTGTCGTATAGTAAAATTTGCGAGAGTGATGGGAGAAAAATTGTTTTTTTATGGGGGACAAATTATCATGGGGTGAATTTTTTTATGGGGGACAAATTGTTGGGGATGGGGGACAAATTATCATTGGGAGGGTGTGCGGGGGGTTGGGGTAGCATTGGGT
>CAVFBA010000038.1:0-19298 GCA_963620665.1 bacterium | reverse complement strand
TAGTTTTTGTTGTGCCGAGAGGTGTAGGGGGAGTAGGAGGGTCAGGAGGAGGGTCAGGTGTTTCATGTTGTTGTGTGTTTTTTGTGTTTTGGGGAGTGGGGTGGGGGGTGTGGGGTGGAGGGTTTAGTGGAGATGGTGTGGGCGGGCGTTTGCGCGTTTGTGTTTTGTGTTATGGTATGCGAATGTATGGGAAAAGCCCCGCAAAGGCAAAAGAGGTTGGCCTTTGCGGGGCGAAAATCACAACAATCAGAAGATCATGCTAACTGAGATGACAGCCTTGTAGATGGTGCCTCCGCAGTTGTATATGAAGGTAGGTTTAATGACGTAGGTTTGTCCTTGTTTTGAGCCTCCTGGCGCGTGTCCGATGGCGAGGGAGTAGGATGAGGGTGTGTATTCGAAGTAGATGGGTGAGGTGCCCCAGGTGCTGCTTGTGCCATCTTCGGCGATCCAGAAGCCTATTCCGTTTGCGCTATAGGCGTAGGATGTCCATCCGTCGGGGTTGGTTATGCCGACGGCTATTTGGCCTTCGGCAGGGGTCCAAGTGGTGTCGGCGGCGTAGGCTGCTGCGGCGTCGGATGCGGCGAGCGTTGCGCTTGCTATGTCGGCAGGCTGGAGTTTGAAGGCTTGCGCGATTTTCTCCATGACGCCCTCGTTGAGGAGGTTGAAGGTTTTGAGGCAGTAGTCGGTGGAGGAGAAGTCGAGGTTGACGGCGAGTTCGGCGTTGACGTTGTAGGGGTCGCCTGGCGTTAGGGTGAGGTTGCCGAGGAGGTCGGTGTTGGAGAAGTTGACGATGTAGGGCCACTGGTCGTCGTTGGACATGTCGTCGTCCCACTCGGCGCGGTTGTAGGAGCTTGGCGCTGGGGTGACGCATAGGGAGATGCGTTCGACGCCTTCGGGGACGGTGAATGTCGCTGTGCCGTTTTTGCCGGATTGCATTTCGGAGTAGACGCATTCGTTGTTGGCGAGATAGGCTACGAATCCGAAGCGGAAGTTCTCGTCGGCGTTGGCCTGGTTGTTGTAGGTTGTGGTGTTGCCGACTGTTTTGCCGTCGCCATCGATGATGGTGCCGGGGTCGCCAGAGGCGAGAGCGGAGCCGGGGGTGAGGCTGGTGAGAGTGGCGGAGATTGTTGTGCCGGCGGCTGGGACGTTGACGGGGATGAGGTTGAATCCTGTTGCGCTTGGGCAGCTCTCGTATGCTACTTGGTATCCGTCGTTTGTTTTGAAGAATTTGGTGGAGAAGTTTGTGGCCGTCGGGTTGTAGGCGAGGTATTGGTGTACGTCGTTGAAGTCGTAGTTGGCGCAGCGAGCGGCATAGTTGTAGAAGTCGTCCCAGAGTGTGTTTATGTCGCCATTGCAGAATAGGCGCAGGTAGGTGTCGACGGGGTCTTCGGGGTATTGGCTTTCTTTCCAGATGCGTGCGAAGGCCTCTATTCCGTGTTTTTCGGTGAAGTAGTATTGGAACCAGTAGCTGGCGTAGCGTTGCCATTCGTGGCAGAAACGTCGGTGGCAGTTGGCGAGGAATGTTGGGATGTGCGCGGAGGAGAAGGCTTGGTCGGGGTAGTCTTGGTAGGATTGCCATTGAGCGCATTGCTCCCAGTAGGCGCATCCGCCGGCGCCGTTTTCGCCGAATCCGTAGCGGAAGCCGACGGGGAGGATAGAGCCTTGGTATGCGGCGTCGGCGGAGAATAGTTTATCGGCGGCGACTTGATATTGGAAGGAGTGTCCGATTTCGTGTCCTATTGTTGAGCCTACGGGTTGGCATGTTGAGGGGTTGACCCATAGTGCGCCGATTATGTCGTCGTAGCCTGAGCCTGTGGCGAGCCATTCGGATTGGTAGAGGAGGTAGATTTGCATTTTGTATTTGTCGAGGGCTGACTTGCCTTCGCCGAGTGTGGCCATTTTGAGTTTATTGACGTTGGTGTCGAAGAACAGTTCGGCTTTTTCGAGGAGGTCGTCGATGTCGACGCGCATGGCTTCGGGGATGGTGTCGGCGTTAGGGTTGTTGCCGAAACCTGGTTCCCAGAATACGAAGAAGTGTTCGCTCTGCTTCATGCGCCACCAGGACCATTTGGCGTCGGAGCGGAGCATGCCTTCGGGTCCTTTTTGGAATCCGTCGTTGTGAGTGCCTGGGATGATGTATTTGTCGTAGTCGGTAATGGTTGTGGGGTCCATTATGCTAACGGCTGAGGGGTTGGCATCTTGGTTTACGGTGATGGAGATGAGTTGGTCGCCGCAGGAGATGGTTATTTTGCCTTGTCGCGGGTTCTCGTTGTTGTTTTTGGCGAGGACGAAAGGTAGTTTGACGTTGCCGGCGTGTCCGGAGGGGATGGATATGGTTATCCAGGAGGCGGATTTGTCGGCTACGACGGACCAGTCGGCCGTGGCTGTGAATGAGATTGTGGATTCGACTTCGTTCCAAGCTATGGATTTGGTAAGTTGTGAGGTGTCGGCGTTGATTTGGTATGTTATGGTCTCCTCGTTGTCGGAGCAAGCCGGCAGGAGAGGAGCCGCGGCCAAAAGCGCCCATAGGGCGCCATTGGTCGCTAAGCTTGAGATGCTGTTCATTGGTTAGCGTTTTTTGTTATTCCATTGTTGCGGTTACGACGAATTCGATGAGTTTGCCTTTGTCGGTTTTGCTGACGTAGATGAAATGGAATTGGCAGACTGTTCCGGAGGCTATATCTTCGTAGCGGCCGATGTTTATTCCGCCGTCGAAGGTTTCGGCGAAGAAGACGCATCCGGAGCCCCAGGAGCGGGGTTTGCCGTCGGCTTCGCACCAGAAGCCGATGCCGTTGGCGGTGTAGTCGGGTCGGCTTACGCCGTCTTCGGCGAAGAACCAGTTGCCGTCCTTGTTGGCCATGTAGAGTTCGATGTCGCCTGCGGCGTCTTGTACGGTTTTGTTGAATTCGGAGACTGATATGCCGAAGCATGCCTCGATTGCTTTGGCGACGTCGGCGTCGGTGAAGTTGATAGGGGCGACGCTGTAGTTGCCTGTTGGTATGGAGAGGTTTTTGATTATGGTGCCTGGGTCGGTCACGGCGAATGATACGGAGAAGCGGACATATTTGTCGTAGTCGGCGCCGTTGACCACTGCGAATCCTACGTTGGCGGAGAAGGATATGCCGGCTGCTGAGTTGTCGGGGACGTTGATTATGAGCGCTTTGTTGGCGGCGTCGAGTGTTATCGTGCCGGCTTGGTTGTTGGTGGATATTGTGCCGTCGGCTTGGTAGCTCCAGCCGTTGGAGATGTTTTGCGCGGTCTCGTCCCAGATGCCTTTAGTGGGGTTGATGTTGTAGAAGACTACGGAGCCGTTGGATAGGCCTGCGATGAGGTCGTCGACGGTCATGCCTGTTTTTGTTTGTATTGTCTCGGCGTAGTCTTTGAGGTTGATAGTTTTGGCTACGACGTGTCCTTTGCGGAATTCGGCTGCGTAGGCGATGTTGGCGTTGGCGTCGGTTCGGAGGTAGACTGTTTCGCCTTCGGCGTAGACGTGTTTGGAGACGGCGTCGTTTGGGTCGTCGTCGTTGCAGGCTGTGAAGCTCGTGGCGAGGGTGAGCGCTGCTATGGTGTAGAGTAATTTGTTCATGGTAGGAAAGATTGATGTTAAGGTCTTAGTGTCGTGTTGTCGGGGGGAGCCGTTCGCACCCGAGTGTGCAAGCCTCGGGTGCGGCGGTCCACAAACTAATATTTAAGATACAGAAGCATGAAAAACTGAGGGGTTAGTATCCGGGGTTTTGGACGAGCTTGATGTTGCCGTCGAGGGCGTCCTTGGGGATTGGGAAGATGTCGTTGTGTCTGTCGGTTGTGGCGTCTTTGCAGAACCAGCTTTTGCCGTTCCAGACGTTGAGGTTGGAGCCGTTGATTTTGAAGCGGATGAGGTCGTCTCGTCGGTGGGCTTCGCAGACGAATTCACGAGCGAGTTCGTCGAGGAGTCCACCGAACTCGATGTCGGAGCCGCCTTCTTCGGTGATGATCCAGTTGTCGGCTTCGCCTTGTTTGCCTTGGTTTTCTCGGTGTCCGTAGTTGTATTTGCTTCCTGCCTTGAGGTCGGCGGCTGTGACTGTTGCTTTGGATGCGTCGTCGAAGCAGCGTGCGCGGACTTGAGATACGAGTTCGGCCGCGGTGTCTTCGTTTTTGCCGAGGCGGAGTAGGCACTCGGCTTTCATGAGGTAGGCGTCGGCGAGGCGGAAGAATGGCACGTCGTCGTAGTTGGTGCCGTAGTCGCCGCTGATGATTTCGTATTTGATAAGTCGGTAGCTCTCGAAGGGGTAGCATCCTGGGTTGTCGATGGAGTGTAGTTCGTTGGTGTAGACGAGGGGTTCTCCGTCGACGAGGATTGCGGATCCGTCTTCGGCGAATTGTTGTCCGCCTGTCCAAGTGAGGTTCATGCGTTTGTCGCCTTCCTCGTATATTTCGAGGAACTGAGGGAAGACGATGCCTCCTCCGGTTGCCCAGCCTTCGAAGTTCCATCGTGTGCGTCCGGCGTTGTGGATCCAGAGGTTGGCCATGTAGTTGCCGCCGACGTATTTGTTTTCGAGTGGTATTCCGAAGATGATTTCGGGGGATTTGGAGATGTCTTCTTTGAAGTTAGCGTCGTAGGATGTGGCGAGTGAGAATGGTCCGGCGATGACTTCGTCGAGTTCGGCTACGGCTTTTTCGTAGTAGGATTTGTCGGAGTCGTCTTGGAACCAGGCGTTATGGTTGAGGTAGAGTTTGGCGAGGATCATGTGTGCCGCGTATTTGTTCATTTTGCCGAGTTCGGCGGAGGTTGGGCAGTCGTCCATGACGTTTTCGATTTCGCTGACCATCCAGTCGAATGTGACTTTTGGGTCGGCTTGAGTTGGGAGCCATCCGGCCTCGTGGTTGTAGGTTGTGTCGAGCGGGATGTTGCGGAAGAGGTTGAAGAGGTTGTAGTAGTAGAAGACACGGAAGGCGCGTATTTCGGCGGCTGTGGCTTTATTGCCGGCGATGGCTTCGTTGGCGAGAGCTTGGTTGCAGGCGTTTACCCCGGCGTAGTTGTTGGTCCAGTTGACGGTGTAGAAGTCGCCGTCGACGTGGAAGTTGTGTTTATGCACGGATACGTAGGGTTCTCCCCAGCCGATGCCTATGCGCGAGGGGACTGTCCAGACGTCGGAGCCGATTTCCATGATGTCGTTGTGTCCGAACCAGCCCCAGTAGACTGTGGCGAGTTTGGAGTAGACTGGCGCGATGGTGTGTGCGAGTTCGGCGTTGGAGAATTCGTGGGTCTCGGATGCCAGCGTGTCGTAGATATGCTCATCGAGGTCGGTGCATGCTGGAGCGGAGATTAGTCCGGCGCCGAGCATTGCGGCTGACAAGGCTTTATATATATTCTTCATTGCTGTCTGTGGTTAGAAGTTGATTTTAGCGCCAAGAGTGAAGGTGCGTAGAGTTGGGTATTTTTCGCGTCGGTCGATGCCAGAGTTGAGTGGGTCGCTGTTGGAGAGTTCTGGGTCGAGTCCGGAGTACCCGGTGATGGTGAAGAGGTTAGTGCCAGAGGCGTAGACGTAGATGTTTTTGATGTAGTTGTTGTCCTTGAATGGGATGGAGTATCCGAGGGTTGCGCTTGAGAGTTTGAGGAAGTCACCGTCCTCGAGGTAGGAGTCGTTGAAGCTTTGCTTTTGGGCGACGGAGAGGATGTAGCCGTTTTTGGGTTCGGCGGCGGATTTGAGGCGGTTGTAGGTGCAGGCGTTATTTTCGTAGTATACTCGTGCCTCGTTGAGGATTTGGAATCCGAATTGGCCTGTGAATTGGAGGTTGAGGTCGAAGCCTTTGAATGCGACGTAGTTGCTCCATCCGAGGTTCATTTTAGGGATAGCATTGCCGAGGTAGGTGTGGTATTTGTCGGAGGTTTGCATGTCTTGTGTGAACTCTTCGTATTCTCCGGTTTCTTGGTTTTGGATGAGCCACATGCCGTTTTCGGAGAGGCCGGAGGTGTGGCATCCCCACCATTGTCCGAGCGCTTTGCCGACTTCGATTCGTTGAGTTGGGCGGTCGACGGGTTCGCCGAGGTATGCTTCGTCGTGTTGGTTGGCTGTTTCGTAGAGGTCGTTGGAGAGGCTTACGAGTTCGTTTTTGTTCCAAGCCATTGTGACGGTAGTTTTCCATGTTACGCCTTCGTTGCTTTCGAATGGGGTGCCGTTGAGCGCGACCTCGATGCCTTTGTTTTGCATTTCGCCCACGTTGGCGAGTGTAGTGCTGTAGAGGTTTGGAGGTGTTGGGACGTCGTATTCCCAGAGCATGTCGGAGGTGTTTTTGTTGTAGAAGTCGAGGGAGCCGCCGACGCGTCCGTTGAGGAATGAGAAGTCGAGACCGATGTTGACTTCTTTGCTTGTTTCCCACTGGAGGTCGGGGTTAGGGTTGGAGGCTATGTCGAGTCCTTGTTTCCATTCGCCGTTGTCGTAGTAGTAGGTGGATCCGAGGTTCCATCGTGTGAGGCTGATGTAGCTGTCGTTTGGAATGACGCCGGTCACGCCGAAGCCGGCACGCAGTTTGAGGTTGGTGACCCAGTCGATGTTGTCCATGAAGCTTTCGTTGGAGATGGTCCATCCGAGGGAGGCGGAGGGGAAGTTGCCCCATTTGTGGTTGTCGCCGAACTTGGAGCTGCCTTCCCGTCGGATAGAGAGGAGGAGGTTGTATCGGTCGGCGAAGCCGTAGGATACGCGTGCGAAGAAGCCGATGAGTTTGTTGTCGTTTTTGTAGCTGCCCATTCCGGCTTTACCTTTTTTGAGGTATCCGCCGATGCCGAGGTTGTTGTATTCGAAGTAGTCGCTCATGAAGTCGGTGTTGTTGGCGTTGAAGCCTT
The DNA here is from genome assembly GCA_963620665.1 of bacterium. Lineage (GTDB taxonomy): Bacteria > Bacteroidota > Bacteroidia > Bacteroidales > Marinilabiliaceae > W3P20-009. Next base: position 12,475 of record CAVFBA010000038.1, on the reverse strand, counting down.
CGTTGAGCTCGTATTGGTAGCTATAACCGATGAGTGCGTCGAATCTGTGGTTGTCGTTCCACTGGTGTTTGTAGTTGGAGGTAATCTCGAGGTTGTCGGTTTTGTTGTAGGAGTAGCTGTGGTAGGCGTATCCGGTGTGGCCGTTGATTACCTGGTCGTAGTATTTGGAGGTGTAGTATCCTTCGTCGTGCGCGTTGTAGCGGTCGGTAGAGAGGAGGAGGTTGGTTTGCCAGCCTTTGATGGGTTCGACGGTGATGTTGCCGGTGAGTCGTGTGTCTTCGTTTTTGTATTCTCCGGTTTTTTCTTTGAGTAGTGCTACGGGGTTCATGTAGTAGTTGATGGACATGTCTTCGTAGTAGGAGCCGTCTTCGTTGTAGATGGGTTCTGTTGGGTTGCGCATTATGGCGTTGCGGTAGACGTAGGATGCGGCTGCGTCGACTGGTCCGTTTTCGTGCCAGCGTTTAACGATGTTGAATTGGAGTTTGAGGAGGTCGTTGCAGAACCAGTGTGACAGTCCGCCGGTGAATCTCATTTCTTTGGAGTAGGTGTTGATGAAAACGCCTTGTTGGTCGCGGTATGAGAAGCTTGCGTCGTAGGTTGTCTTCTTTGTGCCGCCGTTGATGGATACGTCGTGGTTGTGGGTGAAGGCGGTACGAGTTATGGCGTCGAGCCAGTCGGTGTCGTAGCCTTTGTCTTTGAAGTCGGTCAGTCCGGCTCGGATGTCGTTGGCGTCCATCATGTCGAGGGTGTTGGCGAAGCCAGCCCAGCTTGCGTATCCGGAGTAGTTGACGGAGGTTGAGGCGTCGCGTTTGCCTTGTTTTGTTGTGATGATTATGACGCCGGCGGCACCTCGTGTGCCGTAGATTGCGGCGGCTGAGGCGTCTTTGAGGACGTCGATGCTCTCGATGTCTTCTGGGGATACGGTGGTGAGTCCTCCTTCGATGCCGTCGATTAGGACGAGTGGTGTGTTGCTGCCGTTGAGTGAGATTACGCCGCGGAGTCGTATGGCGGCGGAGGCAGAGGGGTCGCCAGATCCGTTGGAGATGGTGAGTCCGGCGACTTTACCTTTGACGAGGTCGGCGGCGTTGTTGATGTTGCCTTTGATGAAGTCGTCGCTTTTGACGGAGGTGATGGCGGAGGTTACGTCGCCTTTGCGTTGGGTGCCGTATCCGATTACAACGACGTCTTCGAGTTCGGTGTTGTCGGGTGTCAGGGAGATGTTCATTGCTTTGGCTGCGGGTTGTTCTTGTGTGGAGTAGCCAATGAATGAGAATAGGAGAGTTGCGCCTTGTTCGGTTTTGACGGAGAAGTTGCCGTCGAAGTCGGTTATGGTGCCAGAGGTAGTTCCTTTGACCAGGACGGTTACGCCTGGAATGGGTTGGCTGTTGCTGCTGTCGACAACGCGCCCTGTGGCTTCGAAGTTCTGTGCGGCGGCGGTCATGGACATGACCAGTGCCGTGAACAGGAGCCATAGTTTAGAGCTGAATGAATTGCTGTTCATATTTGTCTGTTTGATATTTAAGAACGAATACATAAGAGTGTTTTTCCATGCCGCTAAATTATGCACGTCTGTTTAGGAACGTTAATAAAAAAGTCCAAAATGACGTAAAAATCGTCTGACAGGATAGTGTTGTGTGTGGGTTTTGGTTGAGTGTAGTTTATTGATTTAAGGGTTAATAGACTATTGTGTTGTGTGGTTGTGTTGTAGTCTTTGTTAAGATGATGTGGGAAGGATTGTTAATGAGAGGGGTGTTTGGGTTTGTTTTGGAGAAATTCGTGAGTATTGGGGGGTTGGTTTGAGGGGGTCAGGGGGGTGTTTTTAGGGTATCATGGGGGTATTTTTGGGGCATATGGTATCATTGGAGATATTCGTAGGTGGTTAGTTGTTGCCGAGCGCGAGGTTGAGTTTTTGGATGGCGGAGGAGATCATGTCGTGTGTTCCGCTACCGTCGGTGACGTATCGGACGACCATTCGGCCGTAGTCGACGGCTTCTCGTAGGGGGTTGGAGGAGGTATCGTCGGGCATGCCGGCTCGTCGGAGCAGGGCGGTGAGTGGTCGAAGGTCTTCTACTTCGGCGAGGTTGCCTGGTCGCATGGTGTTGATTGCCTTGTTTAGTTGGGCGGATGCGGTCTCGACGTCGTCTGGGGAGAGGGTGTTGATGTCGTTGGATATGAGGTTTTTGGCTTTGGTTATGGCGTCGAGTAGTCGTTGGTAGCCATTGGGTGCCCATGGGGCGTAGTCTGGCACTTTGGTAGTAAGGTTGTTCCAGTGTTCCTGTTCGGCTTGTCGTTGTGTGGCGAGTGATAGTAGGGAGTTGAGTTCGTCGAGGTTGGCGGCTTGCCGTTGGGCGGTTTGCTCGGCAGGTATGTCGGAGGTGGTGATTCGATAGTAGTGGGTGGAGTTCTCGTGACGGTAGTAGTCGGGTAGGAAGGTTTTACCGTCGATGGTGAGAGATGGTATGCCGTCGCGTTGTTTATTGATGGTTATTTGGCTTAGTCGTGAGTCGAGGGTTAGTGTGGCTTGTCGCCAGGTGGAGGCGCCGGTGCCTGTCATGGCGAGGGGGCCGTACATGATGGTACCGACCCATGAGGAGGGTAGGGTGGTGCCGTCGAGACTTGCCACGTCGGCGGGTAGTTTGTCCATGCCGTATTCGATGTGTACGGTGTAGGGCATGGATATGTCTATGCGGTCGCCTTTCTTCCAGAGGCGGGTGGGGATCTCGACGTATGAGCCTGGTTTGAAGTTGTTTGCGATGGGTTTGCCGTTGAGTGTGGCGGAGAATCCGTTGGTTGCCCATCGTGGGATGCGGAGTTTCAGGCTAAAGTTGGATTCGCCAGAGGTGACGGTTATGGTGGAGGATTGGGCGGGCCAGGCGCACTCTTGTTTGATGGTCACGCCCTTGGCTTTCCAGTTGAGAGTGGTGGGGAGGTAGAGGGCGACCCATAGGGTGTTGTTGGATGCGAAGTAGGCGGCCTCTTGGTATTTGGTGTGGTTCTCGGAGCCTGTGCCGCCGCAGCATGAGGATTGTGGGGTTTCGTTGCCAAAGGGTTTGGTAGCGTTGAGGCCTACGGCGTATTGGTAGCAAGTTTGGTACTGGTTGGGGTTGAGGGAGCCTACTATTTGGTTGTAGAGGGCTTGCTCGTAGTAGTCCATGTAGGCTGCGTCGTTGGGGTTGTAGCAGTTGAGGTCGCGGCTGAGTTTGAGGAGGTTGTATGTGCAGCAGGTCTCGTTGATGTCGGGGTTGGCAGTGGCTTCGCCCTCTTGTAGACCGTTGGTGGCCATACTTAGGGTTTGTGTGTATGGCTGTCGGAACATTTCACCGTTGCCGACACCGCCTGGGGCGTAGACGTAGCGGGCTTGAACGAGACGCCAGAAGTTCTCTGCGATATTGTAGTAGCGAGGCTCACCGTTGCCTTTGTAGACCTTTAATGCGCCTATAATCATGGGGATGTGCTGGTTGGCGTGGCGTGTACGGATGTCGTCGATATTGCGAGAGAGGGGTTCGTAGAATTTGGGTGCGTCGAAATATGTGGCAGCTTCAAGGAGTTTGGTGGCAGCTGCCTTGTCGGAGGTCATCTGTGCGATGCGGGCGAGGGATTCGCTGATTCCGCCGAGTTCGCCAGCTATGTACATGTCCCACATCTCGTAGCGGTTGCCAGGTCGGGCACGGCGTTCGTCTTGGGTGCCGTCTTTCTTGACGTAGGTTCGGTAGTGCATTCTGTTCCATACCCATAGGCCCATATCTTTAGCTATGAGAAGTGCCTTGTCGGCAATCTCGGTGTCGTCGAAGTAGGTAGCGATATCGATGAGACCGGCAAGTTCCTTGTGGATGGTGTAGTAGGGAGCCCAGACCCAGTCGCTATTGTTGTAGGGGCGGTAGGCCTCAATGAGGGCGCAGTGTTGTGCGGGTATGGCGTTGAGATAGCCGTAGCCGTAGTTTTCGGGGTGTTGCTTGTATTCGTTGAATGCTGCCCAGGTGCCTTTGAGGTTGCGTATTTCTGACTCTGGGGCGAGGTCACGTGCCTCGCGGTATCGTCCGAGGCTCTTGTCAAATACGAATGTGCGTTCCTGACATTCGCGCAACTCGTTGACGAGGCGGGTGATGTTCTTGCGGAGAATCTCTTTTTGCTTGGGGTCTCGTGTGACGGCGTAGGCTTGGGCTACTGAGCTCATATAGTGACCTGTGCCATGGCCTTTGAGTTTGGTGTCGGGCGAGTCCCAACCGTCGGCCATGGAGTAGCCGTCTGTTGACAGACCATACGTGTCGCGGAAGTTGTAGAGTTGCTGTGCCACGTCCCATGAACATATTGCGGCGAGGGCTTCGTCACGGTTGCTGGTCAGTAGGTTGTTGCCGTCGAGAGAGATGTCAGCGAGGGGGAAAGTGTGTGCCACTTCGGATGCAGGTGGGGCGTATGGTTCACTGACTATATTGATAGTTGCGGTGATAGGGAATCCGTAGGCGGTGGACTCGTCGCCTACTATATGTCCATTGATGGTATATGTGGAGCCTGCGGTATGTTTCGTGAGGTCGGCCTCGGCTTGCTCGTCGGCAATGGCACTGTTTGTCCATCGGACCTGTCGGTAGTCGGCATGCCCGTCGGAATATGTGACCCATACCCTGTCTGGCAGTCGGGGAACAGTGCCAATGGGGCAGCTGACCACAACTGCGCTCACCTCCTTGATGGAGCGTTGCGTCTCTATGGCCAAGGCTGGGGCAGTGAGAATTGCGGCTGCCGCCATCACTATTAGCTGATGATACATATTAATAAGTGTCTAATTTTTTTTGTCTTGTTAATCGAGTGCTCAAAGTTATTAGCACGATATTTAACGAAATGTAACAATGTTCCACTAAGAGCGCAAAATCGTCCAAAGTAGCGCAAGGGACGATTTTTTCACTCTTGTGGATGTTTCTCCGCCTTATGAACAGTTACATTGCTTATCTTCGCAACAAAACTCAATGATAATGCGCATAGTGTGCGACATAAAACGCAGAGTCGCATTAACAATTAATATTTAAACAATACGATAACAACATACTGAATGAAACGATTTATCACACTTGTGGTGGCGTTCATCTCACTGGTGAACCTCAGCGCTGGTAATTACGAAGTCACATCTCCCGATGGCAAACTGACTGCTATTGTTAATACAGACAAACAACTCACATTAGCCATAAGGTTTCAAGGTGAGATGCTCATGCGTCCGTCACCAATTGGCCTGACACTTGCCGATGGCACAATTGTGGGACGTGGGTCACGTATGTCGGCTACACGCCCAAGTCGTAAAACAGAACGAATCAGTGCGCCATTCTATCGTCAGAAGAATTTCAATATGGAGTGGAATCAAATCATTATGAGACTAAACAGTGAGTTCAGTCTCACACTCCGAGTATACAATGAAGGCATCGCCTATCGTTTTGCCACAAGTCGCACAGGCGTCACGACAATAACAAGCGAGATGGGTGAATATAATTTTGGCCCAGACTCTAAGGCATGGCTGGCTTACACCACGACTCCTGAGAACCCTTACGCTATGGCATTTCAGAATGTCTACACCAACACGAAACTCGACACCGCGCGTCAAGCACCAGTATTCCTTCCTGCAACGATAGACTGTTATAGTGCCAAGGTTACGATACTCGAGAGTGATATCGTCAGCTATCCTAACCTGTGGCTTAATCCGGAAAGGGGCAAGCTTCGTGTCTCACACGCCCCATATCCGGCAAAAATGGATTACTACCCGTGGCGTCACATGACTCACGTGACAGCTACGGAGAACTATATAGCCAAAAGTGACGGCAAACGTGATTACCCTTGGCGCATATTTGCAGTCTCTGACGACGACACCGAGATGCCTGTCAACAATCTCGTTTATGCCCTTGCACGCCCCAATAAGATAGGAGACACCAACTGGATTAAGCCTGGCAAATCAGCCTGGGAATGGTGGAACGACTGGAATCTCAAGGGCGTTGACTTCCCGACGGGTATAAACTTTGACACGTATAAGTACTACATTGATTTCGCCGCATCACACAATCTCGACTACATAGTACTTGATGAAGGCTGGTACGATTCTAAGGCTGGCACCATTATGGAGCCTATTCCTGCCATACGCTTCCCTGAACTGCTCAACTACGCCAAGGAAAAGAATGTAGGGATTGTCCTGTGGGCAGTATTCAACGTTATGGATGAGAATCTCGAGCAGATATGTACCCACTATGACACACTCGGTGTTAAAGGCTTCAAAGTCGACTTCATGGATCGTGATGATCAGACTGCCGTCGAGATGGTAGAGCGTCTCGCTGCATGCACTGCTAAGCATCATCTCATACTTGACCTCCATGGCATCTACAAACCGGTTGGACTTGAGCGCACATACCCAAACATCCTTAATTATGAGAGTGTCTTCGGCATGGAGGAGTGCCGATGGACTGACGAGGCCCATGATATGCCGCTCTATGACGTCACATTTCCCTATATCCGCATGATGGCCGGACCCGTAGACTTCACCCCTGGAGCTATGCGCAACGGTACACGATATGATTGGCGAGCCATATATACTAAACCTATCTCAATGGGCACACGTTGTCACCAAGCCGCATGCTACGTCGTCCACGACAGTCACTTCACAATGCTCGCCGACAGTCCTACCAACTACGAAGCAGACCAGATCTATACCAACTTCATCTCCTCTCTCCCCAACTCATACGACCGTACGATCATCCCACAAGGCGAAATCGGCAAATACATTGTCACAGCACGACGAGTCAATGATGACTGGTATGTCGCTGGACAAACTAACTGGGATGGCCGTGAGATCACCCTCAACTTCCCCTTTCTCAACGCAGATGCCACATACGATGCTCAAATACTACGCGATGGTGTCAACGCCTACCGTGATGCTGAGGACTACATCCTTGAGAACAAAGAACTCAAAAGATCCTCTACCTTAAAAATCAACATGGCAGGTGGAGGTGGATTCCTCATCAAACTCATCAAGAAATAGACTTTACGCCCCTGTAAATACCACATACCAAACATGAACAGACATTTCCTCTGCGCATTACTGCTCGCCGCATTACCCCCAGCGGCCATTGCGCAAGACGCACAATACAACACTCCTGGAGCTGGCAACCCTGTACTACCTGGCTACTTTGCAGATCCGACAGTCAAAAAGTTCGGCGACACCTACTACATATATGCCACAACCGATGGAAGCGGAGCAGGTTTCGGACCTGCACAGCTATGGCAAAGCAAGGATTTCAAGAACTGGACTCTTATGCCTATGAACTGGCCTGACAGTCACTGGATCTGGGCACCCGATGTCATGCACAACACCATCGACAATAAATATTACTATCTCTACTGCCAACCTTGCAAACTCCACCTCGGAGTAGGCGAAACACCACGTGGACCATGGACAAACGTCCTCGGTGAGAGCGAAGCTGTCCTTGTAGAAGATCGATTCGTTACCAATGCCATAACCCTCGATGGTCAAACCTTCCAGGACGATGACGGCAAGGTCTACATGTATTGGGGTACTTGGGGTATATACAAAGGTTTCGGTTGTGGTGCTGGACAACTTAACTCCGACATGAAGAGCTTCACGCAGACGCGCCTGATTCCTAACACCGAAGTCACCGACTTCTTTGAGGCTCCTTTTGTCCTAAAGAGAAATGCTACATACTACTTCATGTACTCCTGCGGTCACTGTGAAGACGACAGCTACCAAGTCCGTTATGCCACATCCGACAAACCACTTGGCCCCTACACTTACCGTGGCGTAATCCTCAAAACCTCTGCCGATGGCACTATACACGGCCCTGGCCACCACAGCATTCTTCAAGAGGGTGAGAACTATTACATCGTATACCACCGTCACGACAACCCTCATTCTAACCGCGGATTCCATCGACAAGTCTGCATTGATAAACTCGAGTTCGCCCCCGACGGCTCTATTCGTGAGGTGATACCTACTCATGAAGCAGTCAACTTGCATCCTGAGATTCCACAACCACAAAATATTGCCTACTGTGCCAAAGTCACAGCGTCTTCATTCTACGACAGCGACTTCCGCCCAGAATACGCTGTCGACGACAACAACGGCACTCTGTGGCGTCCCAAAGGTGATGGCCCTGCCTGGCTGCAAATAGACCTTGGTGAACGCCTTCCCATCCGTACCATCTGGACCCAATTTGAATACGGCACTCAATTCTACCAATACCTCATCCAGACATCCGATGATGCCCAGCATTGGCAAACTTTCGCCGATAAACGCGCTAACCGATTGGCAGGCTCCCCAATGGTCGACTTCGGCGATGTCAAAGCCCGTTACGTCCGTTTAACCTACACAGGCGGTCAGAAACGTGGCTTCGGCGGCGCCGTCTGGAATATTAAAGTTTTCAGCACCACCGAGAACTCAGCACCACAACAATGGATAGGCATGGCCGCTGCCGACTTCAATGGCTCTCAGTGGACTAACAATGAGGGCATGCTCGGCGGCTACCTGTCTCTGACGCAGGGCAATGCCATACGCAGTCGCATATCAGGGCGCGAGGTCGTAACTCTCCAACCTGCTACGCAAATGGTCATGTCGCACAGTCAGCTCACACCCTCATCAACACACACCTTAACCATCAGTGCCTACCGCAACGGTCAATGGATTCAAATCGATGATTCCGACACGCACGTTTCCCTCACTAAAGGCAAACTTGTCATAAATGCGGGCTCTGAACCTCTGACTATCACCAATATCCGCTACTACAATTGGCAACAGACTGACGCTGAGAAACTCTTCGATTCTCAGACTGAGATTACTCGTCTCCCCGTAGCCGATGATATCTCTAAGGGGCTTGTAGTCGACATCTCTGCTGATTACTACGACGTTCTCGACACCGTATTCTCCATCAAAAACGGTGCCCCCCTCGACACCCGTCTCACTGGCAGTTTTGAAACCACCTCTTTCGACTCCCCCGACCACCTTCTCACAGTCGACACAATCTGCGGTCGCAAGGCTTTCAAATTCACTGGCCTTCAAGCCTATCGTTCTAACTTCTCCCTCCCGGCATCTATTCGCGACAATGCGCCATACACTCTCGAGGCTTGGATTCTCAACCCCGAAATCGAAATGAACGAGTGTGTCGCAGATTTCACATCAAGCCATGATGAGCTCGAGAAACTCATGCTTGTCAACGGCACTGAGCCCCGATGCGGCATAATCAATCACTATGGCTGGTATGAGGATGCTGGCTATCGGGAGATGGCGTCGTTGGCAGGCAAGTGGCAGCACGTCTACATCTGCTTCGACGGCAGAATGGAGAGCGTCTATATCAACGACATTCTCATCAGCAGTAAGGACATTCAGCTCCTCGTTAAACCCTCACAGTTCATAACACTCGGACTAAATGCCGAAGGTGTATGGCCATTCAAAGGCTACCTCCACTCTCTCCGTCTATATGACGAGTTTATCCCTTATAACAAGTAGATAATCAATAATATACCACACATGAAACACACTCTGACGGCTCTCTCTCTCTCGGCTTTTGTCGCCCTACCAGCCCTCGCCCAGAAGACTGCCGAGAATGGCGGCTATCCCATAACCCCCGTCCCATTCACTTCTGTCAAGGTCAACGAAAATTCCTTCTGGGGACAACGGCTCGAGACCTCTCGCAAGGTCACCATTCCTCTCGCCTTCAGTAAATGCGAGTCCGAAGGCCGATACAAGAACTTCGAACGAGCTGCGCATCCAAACGGCTCCTATGATGTCTCCAAACTCATGCCCCTAAGTTTCGATGACACCGACCCCTACAAGACCATCGAAGGAGCCAGCTACATTCTTCAAACCTACCCCGATGCCAAGCTCGTCGCATATCTCGATAGCATCATTGACATCATCGGCAAGGCACAAGAACCCGACGGGTATCTCTACACAGCCCGTACGCAAAACCCCAACAACCCCCACTATTGGGCTGGCTCAAAACGTTGGGAGAAAGAAGAGGACCTAAGCCATGAACTCTATAACCTCGGTCACATGGTCGAAGGTGCTGTGGCACATTGGCAAGCCACGGGCAGCCGCAAGTTCCTCGACATCGCCATTCGCTATGCTGACTGCGTAGTCCGTGAAGTAGGCCCCAATAATGGGCAAGCCTGCGTCGTGCCAGGTCACCAAATCGCCGAGATGGCCCTCTGTAAACTCTACCTCGCCACGGGCAACAAGAAATATCTCGACGAGGCCAAATTCTTCCTCGACTATCGTGGCAAGACCGACATCAAACAGGAATACTCGCAAAGCCATCTCCCCGTACTTCAGCAAGACGAGGCGGTAGGACACGCCGTGCGAGCCTCCTACATGTACGCAGGCATGGCAGATGTCGCTGCCCTTACAGGCGATACCGCCTACATCCATGCCATCGACCGTATATGGGACAATATTGTCGAAAAGAAACTCTACATCACAGGTGGCATCGGAGCCACCAACAACGGTGAGGCCTTCGGCGCCAACTACGAACTGCCTAATATGAGCGCATACGCCGAGACTTGTGCCGCCATCGGCAACGTCTACGTCAACTATCGCCTCTTCCTCCTCCATGGCGACAGCAAATATTTCGATGTCCTCGAACGCACCCTCTACAACGGCCTCATAAGTGGCGTCTCTATGGACGGTGGCGGATTCTTCTACCCCAACCCCCTCGAAAGTATGGGACAGCACCAGCGTCAAGCATGGTTCGGATGCGCTTGTTGCCCCAGCAATATATGCCGATTTCTCCCCTCCCTCCCTGGATATGTCTATGCGGTCAAGGATACTGATGTCTATGTCAACCTCTTCCTCGCCAACTCCTCATCTCTCAAGGTCAACAACAAAAGCGTGAAACTATCCCAACAAACCAACTACCCCTGGGATGGCGACATCACCATCTCTATCAACGAGAATAAAGCCGGCAACTTTAACCTTAAAATCCGCATCCCTGGATGGCTCAAAGGTCAACCAGTCCCCTCCGACCTATACTACTATTCCGATAACAAACGCCTCTCATATACTGCCAAAGTCAACGGCGAAGCCGTCCCCACAACCCTTACTCCCGATGGCTATCTCACCATTCCACGCAAGTGGAAAAAAGGCGACAAGGTCTCCCTGCACTTCGACATGGATGTACGTACCGTCCGCGCCAACAACAAAGTCGAAGCCGACCGTGGGCAAGTGTCCTTCGAGCGTGGCCCTATCGTCTACTGCGCAGAGTGGCCCGACAATGACTTCGACATTATGAGCCTCCTCCTTAGCCAAGACCCCAAGGTCTCTCAATCCACTACACCCGATGCCACTTTCATCGCCGATTCTCTCAAGTCCATTCTCTCGCTCTACAAGGGGCAATCGGTAGTCACTCTTTCCACCCCCGTCCAGTCTCTCAAATTCGACGCCGATGGCAGACTTTCGCTCTCCGACCACACCCTCAACCTTATCCCTTATTTCGCCTGGGCTCACCGTGGTAACGGCAACATGAAGGTTTGGCTCCCCCAAGATGTACGCGCCGTGCGCCCCAATGCACCCGCCACACTCGCGTCTAAAGCCAAAATAGACTTCTCCTCACCTGTCCCCGCACGCCGCAGTGTTGCCGATGGCCTCGTCCCTGCCGACGAGAACGACCGTAGCATCCCCTACTGCCACTGGTGGCCTAAGCAAAATTCAACAGAATGGGTGTCATATTCATTCGATGAGCCAATCTCGGTCTCCTCGGCAACTGTCTACTGGTACGACGACCAACCATGGGGCGGTTGTAAAACCCCCGACTCCTGGTCTGTCCTCTATCTTGACCCGCAAGGCGAATGGCAACAAGTCCCCAACCCCGACAACTACCCCACTAAACGTGGCCTCCCGTGCACTGTCCATTTCGACCCCATAACCACCACTGCGCTACGTCTTCAGTTCCGACAGCCCGAGAGCCAATCCTGCGGCATCTTCGAGTGGTCAGTCAAGTAACTCAATCTTCAGACATATAGCTATCAGTTGCACAAGGCGGCAAAGGTCTCATCACCTCTGCCGCCTTTCCCATGCCTTCATCTCCACCCCGGTATTATTCCGCGATGTCTTCTCTAATGCCGCGGGCGCACCAAAGCCCATACCCCCCCTCTCCCCTCATCTCACGCCTCATTTTCGACAATCAATCCCAATCCGCTCAAAAATCGCCCTCCAAAACCCTCATATATGCTCCATGCATGCTCCTTGCATGCTCCATGGATGCTCCAACGATGCTCCGCGGATGCATGCCAGATGCTCCGCGCTCCGATTCCACTCTCTCGTAAAAAAACAAATATTTCCCACGACGCTAATTTTCCGCCAAAACCACGCCCCTTCTCCAAATTTCCGCCCGTCTCTCACCTTCCGCATCGCCCATTTTTCGGTCGTAAGTGTGACGAATACCCCCACCCCGCATTTCCTTCGCTTATCACCAAATACACCCCTCACCCCCATTCCCCGCCC
>CAVFBA010000037.1:0-20422 GCA_963620665.1 bacterium | reverse complement strand
TCGAAGTCAGAGTCGATGCGTTGGGTCTTGTTGGCATCGAGATGGTAGAAGTCAACGGAATGTGTCTGCGACTTATTCGCCATTGCACTTTGCCCTCATCGTCGGGCATCGTGTAGAGAATGAATTGTATCTCGTTGCTCATGGCGTTATTCCTTTCCTGCGTTTGCATTGAACGACAGACTGCTGAGCTGTTTCAGTATCTCCTCTTCCAAGCGATGGCTCTCGGCAAACTGCTCCTGGAGAGTTGTCTTATAGTTAGCCATGCGCTCGTTGAACTCCTTCTCGGTGATGTCCACATAGTCGATCTTGATGTCGAAATATTGTCCGGCGGAGAGGCTGTAGCCCTTTTCCTTAATCTCGTCGTAGGTCACGGCCACGGAGAAGTCGTCCACCGTCTCCTTGTTTTGGAAGGTCGTGACAATCTTGTCCACCTCGAAGTCGCGCAGACGGCGCTTTTGGTTGTTACCCTCCTTATACTCCTCACCAAGTTTGCTGGCATCAATGAGGATGACCTTGTCGGCCTGTGCCGACTTGTCGAAGAAGATGACGCTGACGTTGGTGCCAGTGGTGGCAAACACGTTGCTGGGCATGGAGACAACACCATATACCCACTTCTCATTTACAATGCGTTCCAGTATGCGCTTCTCTACGCCGCTCTTTGAAGTGATGAAACCTGTAGGAATAACGATTGCAGCCTTGCCCGATGGCTTCAGAGAATTGAGCACATGCTGAATGAAGCAGGTGTAGATGGCCATCTTGGGCTTCATTGGGTCCACTTTCTTCACGGCGTTTGGCACACCAGCCCAGAAGCGGATGGTGTCCGTTGCCAGCGTGTCGCGGTATTCGGGGAAGTCGAGTTTGAAAGGCGGATTGCTCACGATGAAGTCGAACTTGCGGAGTACACCGTTATGCTCCTTGTGGCTCGGTTCGGTGAGCGTGTTGCCCTGCACCACGTTGGGCAGCGAAGCGGCGAAGTTGTTGAGGATAAGGTTCAGACGCAGCATCTCCGTCGACTTCTCGGAAATGTCCTGCGAGAAGATGGAGCAGCGCTCTTCACCAATCTGGTGCGCCAGCGCCATGAGCAAGGTGCCTGTTCCAGCCGACGGGTCGTAGCATGTAATACTTCGCAAATCGTGGTTGTCGCCCACAAGCAGACGCGCCATCACCTGGGCTATGGTTCGTGGCGTGTAATACTCGGCATACTTGCCACCCCCGGCATTGTTGAATCCTTTGAGCAAATGCTCGAAGATGTGCGAGAAAAAGTCGTACTTTTCAGCAAACACTTCCTCAAAGCTGTGCGTCGCCACATTGCGCATGAGAGACCTCGCAAACTCGTCGCGCTTCTGCACATCGGTGACAAATGGCGTCAAGGGAAAGAATATGTCCACCTTGCTCTTGCCTGACGTGGTCACAGAGAAAGTCTGCGCATTGAGGTGTGCAATATCAACAAGCGTGGAATCAAGGATAGTCGAGAAGTCTCCCTTTGTCGAAGAGTTGTAGAGGTGAGAAAGCGTATGATCGGGTTTCAGGCGAGGCACAGAGGCCGGAAGGTAGCTGAAGAGGTCTTCCACTTCATCCTCGGTGAATTTGTCATACTCATCATCCCATTTCTCTGCCTTCGAGAGCCGTTCTCCATACATCTTGTCACGCTTGGCCTCATAGCCAAACTTGTCGTTGAAGAACTTGTAAAGGAATATTTCCGTTACTATTTTGTATTCACTTCCAGTCCCTGCCAGCCCGAATGCATTGGTGGTAGACTTCAGCGAGTCGATAAGCGCAATGGTGTCTTCCGATATATTGATAGTGCTCATAAAAAACCGCTTGTTTGTTTAGCATGCGCAATTTCGCTGTTGCAGATACTCCGACGTGATGAGGTTGCTTATATAATTCCTGTCTTTGAGGTTGATGTTCATGTCAAACAGTTGTTTGCCAATAAGGGCAAGTACATCCTGCCGGAATGCTGCCTCATTGTTGAGTATGTTGATGTCAAGGTAGAGTTTTCTGTCTATTCCGTTTTTCATCCGATTCAGGTTTTCTGCAATCTCATATTCCTCTTTTGAGATGATAGGCCGCTCGGGGCGCTTCTGGTTCTGCTCACAGATGCGCTTGTGTATGCGCACGAAACACTCATCGCCATTGTATTTGCGTTTGAGGTTGTTGTTCTTGCGGTTTATCTCGCGTATCTTCTTCATCACCCCGTCCATATATTGTATGCTCGCTTTCGCCTCTTCCGTGCTTTGCGGCACAAACCCTTTCTCGCGAAAATATTTACGGAACTCGTCGGAGAGAACAACATATTTTTCCTCCTTCGTATCAAAGTTGGCTTCAAACTCCTGTTGCACTCGTTGGCACCGTTCACGAAGGTCATTGACGAAGATGCGCAGCTCTTCGGAGATCCCCTTCTTGAATTCAAACTCCAGCTCGGAGAGAATCAAATTGATGATGGCCGACACGTCGCTCTTATGCTCCGTTCCTTCCATCAGGTTGATGCGCTCAATGCGGTGCGTCACCTCCGAGATGAGCATTGGAATAGTGCCAAGCGGCAAGGTGGCTATCTTTGCCTTCGTCTCGTCATCTCCAAAAGAACGCACTTGGTTGATGATGGCTTTGGCCTCGGCGAGAGTGCTGCGCAGTTCATAGAGACTGTCCTTGTTCTCCACCTCATCGATCTGCTTGCGGAACTCCTCCATATTGTTGATGTTGTAATTGAACAAGACACTCCTCACCTCGCTTATCTTTGCCTCCACATCTTCCTTGCTTACAAAGATTGACTGACCCGCATCTTGGGTTTCAGACCCCGTCTGGTCATCTGTCGTACGGCTTAGCTCGCGCAGGTATCGGTCGTTCGTAGCGTCGAAGTTCTCCTTGATGTTCACAAAGTCCACCACATAGCCATACTTGAAGCCATGATAAGGACGGTTCACTCTCGTCAGTGCCTGCAACAGATCATGTCCATCAAGCGAACGACCAAGATAGAGTTTTTTCAGTCGCGGCGCGTCAAAACCAGTAAGGAGCATCTTGTTGACAATGAGCACATCCACCTCCTGCAACTTTTTAAACTCTTCGATATATTCCTTGCGTTCTATCTTGTCACCCTCATCATGGAGAATAAGCGAAGCCCTCAGCGGCTTATAAGAACCATACGCTACCATAGGCTCTGCAGCCATGCTTAGCTGCTCTTCCTGCATCTGTTGTACTCTCTGCCCGCATGCGAAACGCTCCTGCCACAGACGATACAACTCGCGTGCCTGTGGATTAGTCTTGCAGACTATCATGGCCCCAACCGTTTTGTCGTCCTGTTCTTGACGGAAACGACGGAAATCAGTAATGATATATTCAATCAGGGCATTCAGATAACTCTCATGCTCAATTATCTTATTGCGATCTATGTCGCTCTTCTTGACTTCAACGTCACCAGCTAACTTGTCGAGTGCTTCCTCTATCCTCTCCTTGTAGATCGTATCCACTGGCTCGCGCATCAGTTTGCAAGTGTATCCGTCCGCAATGGACTTGTCATAATAATACGTGTGGATATAGTTGCCAAACACTCGCCACGACTCCCTCTCTTCGCGGAGCAATGGTGTCCCCGTGAGGGCTATTTTGACGGAATTCTTGTCAGCCTCAAGCAAATTGGCAAGGAAACTGCCCTCAGGATTATAACCACGATGGGCCTCATCTATGAAGAAGACACGCTGCAACTGGATACTGTATGAGTCTTCCACCTGCACCTTGGCCCTGTCCTCCTTGAACTTTTGGATGTTCACAACCATGATTTCAGCCTTGCCCTCATTGTTGTCGATAATGGCACGGCTCGAGATGTCATCCATCAGTTCCTTGCGACTGGCGGCATTGTGGACGATAAGCCCGCGGGCGGCAAACTCGTCGGACGCCTGCACCATGAGATCAATGCGGTCAACGATGAAATAGAACTTGGCCACGACATTCTTCTGAGCAAAGTAGTCGGTAAGGCTCTTTACGCAGTAGTATGCCAAAGCCGTTTTGCCACTGCCTTGTGTGTGCCAGATGATACCGCTTTTCACGCCTCCGCTCAACTTACGGCGTATGGCGCGTAAAGCGAACATCTGCTGATAGCGCATCACATGCTTTTCAAGACATGTCCCATGCGTGCCATCTTCGTTTTCTATCTTGCGCTCCACATAGGCAAAACCATAGCGCAGCAAGAACAGAAAACGCTCACGGCAAAGCATGGAGGTGATTATGCGGTTCGTAGGGGTGTCTACACGCTTGTTGGTCTGATACTCTGGCGCGTCCTTGATGACAACGCAACCGCGGTGCCTCAAAATCCGATATTCCGTCTCGTCGCTGATGGGCCGATATGGATATTGGCTGACGAATGTCTTGTCCTCTTCCCGGAAAACATTGAAGAAAGCTTTTGGCTTTGCCGTGCAACAATAGAATGCGCCTTGGATAGGAACGCGGTTTTCATTGTCATATTCCTGATTGTTGGAGAATATCATCAACTGCGTGATATTGAAGAAACGACGGAAGCAGTTCCTATTCATACGCGTGTTGATGCGGTTGTACTCGGCCAAGATGCCCTCATGGTTATTTGGCTTCTTCACTTCAATGAATGCCAGCGGCAGCCCGTTGACAAAGCATGTGATGTCAGGTCGGAACTCGTCCTCAGTATCCTCGTTCTCGCAAGTAAACTCCGTGGTAACGTGCCAATCGTTGTTGTCGGGATTCTCATAGTCAATGAGCTTGTCACCACTATTGGTAGACAAGAGTTGATAGAACTCACGACCCAAATCGTCATTGTTGGCAATGGTGTTTATCTTGGACAGTAAGAGTGAAGCCTCATGATCTGACATTTTGGGGTTAAGGCGTTTCGCTGCTTTCTGAAATACGTCAGTAAGGATGTTTGTCCTGGTATCGTATTCAGTGATGTTGTCGAGATACGTGTACCCCAACTTAGATAGATGCAGTGCAGCCGGCACCTGCACTCTTGTATTTTCATTGAAACTACTCATAACTTACTTGCATTGTTATCCTAAGCGCTTTTGAATGAAAATGAAAAGGAAGCAGAGCTAAGGCGGAACAATCCACCTTAGCGAAGAGCGACAAACCCTCCCTACTTGCGGTGTCAAATATAACCCTTTTCGCCCAAGCAATCGGCAGATTGTCCAAAGAAACTAACATAAAACACCAATCCCCCCGCCGGCTTCCTGCCAGCGAGGGGACTCTATATGTTCACTCTACGATTCTAAAAGATTGGCCCTATTGGCCGAGATAGCTCTTGAGGAGTTTGCAACGCTGCCCTTGGCGCAGACGACGTATGGCTTTCTCCTTGATTTGGCGCACACGCTCACGCGTCAACCCGAATTTCTCGCCTATCTCCTCGAGTGTCATCTCCTGGCACCCGATGCCGAAGAAGGACTTGACAATGTCACTCTCACGCTCTGGGAGGGTGCTCAAAGCGCGGTCTATCTCACGCGACAAGCTCTCATTGATAAGGCCACGGTCTGCATTAGGAGAATCCTGGTTCACGAGCACGTCGAGGAGGCTGTTCTCCTCACCATCAGTGAAGGGGGCGTCGACAGAGACGTGGCGACCCGACACGCGGAGGGTATCCTGCACCTTGTCGGCCGGGAGGTCAAGTTTCTCAGCGAGCTCCTCTGCCGAAGGCTTACGCTCATTCTCCTGCTCGAACTTGGAGTACGCCTTGTTGATCTTGTTGAGTGAGCCCACTTGGTTGAGGGGCAGACGCACTATACGGCTTTGTTCAGCGAGAGCCTGAAGGATAGACTGGCGAATCCACCACACGGCATAGCTGATGAACTTGAAGCCACGTGTCTCATCAAACTTCTCCGCAGCCTTGATTAGGCCAAGGTTGCCCTCGTTGATGAGGTCAGGAAGACTAAGACCCTGGTTCTGATACTGTTTTGCTACTGACACTACGAAACGGAGGTTGGCTTTGGTAAGCTTCTCGAGCGCAGCCTGGTCGCCTTGCTTGATACGCTGAGCCAGTTCAACTTCTTCATCGACACTGACGAGTTCCTCTCGCCCTATCTCTTGAAGATACTTATCCAGTGACGCGCTTTCGCGATTGGTAATAGATTTTGAAATCTTAAGTTGCCTCATTGTTTCGGGTCTCCACTTGATTTTTTGTTGTAGTCCCGCAGTCGGAACTGCGAACGCGAAGTTAAACAAAAACGATATTCATGTCGTTGCGACATAATGCCTTTCTGCCTTCGCATGGTATTATTTAATGATTTTTTGCACACCAAACCCGCCCTGCCATGATTATGACACCATGGCGGGGCGAGGTCTGATTGAGTTGTTGTCTATATCTATTGCAGGTCGATAGCAAAATATCTCACTTGTCCGTTGGGATATACGCCCGACAGGAAAAGTCCGTCGGAGGCTGAGGCTATGACTTGTTGAAAGTCACGCACTGTCGTCAGAGGCACGCGGTTGGCTTTGGTTATGATGAAGCCCTCACGCACTCCAACTTCTTTGAGCTTGCCATTTGAGATGTTGGCTACTCGCAGACCGTAGCGTATGCCTATCTGTCGCGCCTCGCTATCGGTTATGGGGACAAGCTCCGCGCCAAGGAGTTCAGAGTCACTTCCTTTGACGATGCCAGTTGTCCCACGTAGGTTGCGGAGTGTCACGATGATCTCTTTCTCCTTGCTATCGCGTATGAGGGTGAGCTTCACAGAGTCACCAGGGCGATGTTGCGCCACACGCGATTGCAGATCTGGTACAGAGTTCACTGCCTCATCGTCAATCTTGACTATCACGTCTTTCTCCTGTACTCCCGCCTCTTTTGCCGCGCCTCCATCAGACACTCCAGCCACGAATACGCCTTCTGGCTTATTAAGTTTCAATTCTTCAGCTTTTTGTGCGTCAATTTCTTGAATCGTGACGCCAAGCAATGCGCGTTGCACCTCGCCGTATGTCATAAGGTCCTGCGCCACCTTCTGGGCTATATTGGCGGGCACGGCGAACGAGTAGCCCGAGAATGAGCCAGTCGGCGAGGCTATGGCGGTATTGATGCCTATGACCTCGCCACGTGTATTGACGAGCGCGCCGCCACTATTGCCAGGATTCACGGCAGCGTCAGTCTGTATGAACGACTCGATGGCCATGTTCGATGTGTTGATGCCCACATGGCGGCCCTTGGCCGATACTATGCCCGCGGTGACTGTGCTGGTGAGGTTGAAGGGGTTGCCAACAGCAAGCACCCACTCTCCGATATGCACATTGTCTGAATTACCGAATGCGAGAGGCTGAAGCCCGTCAGCGTCTATCTTGACCAGGGCGATGTCGGTCGTAGGGTCTGTGCCAACAAGTGTGGCGTTGAAACTCCGCTTATCGTTGAGCACAACCTCTATCTTGTCGGCATTGTCTATGACGTGGTTATTGGTGACGATATATCCGTCGGCGCTGATTATGACGCCCGAGCCGGCTCCCTGCACTGGCTGACTGCGTTGCTGCTGCCGCCCCATGCCTGGGCCAAAGAAGAAGTCGAAGAGGTCCGAGCCGCTATACTGCTGTTGCTGCGACTGCTGCGTGACTTTGATGTGCACAACACTGTTGACGGTCATCTCGGCTGCCGTGGTGAAGTCGGTTGGAGCTGCCTGACTGTAGGCTACGCTATGTGTGGGGAGTTCCACCACCGTTGGTTGCGCTGCCGGCTGTGCGGCCACGTAACGTGAATAGAGGTATGCGCCAAAGGCTGCGCACGCGAGGCTGGCTGCTGACGCCAGGAGGTATTTCTTGATATCCATATCGCTCTGTATTTTGTTTGACGCGAATGTGTAGACAATCGCAAGTGCTGCCAAAGATTTTCAACAAGCGAGCCAAACTGTTCTACAAAAGGGCGAATAAGACAAAAAGTCACATTCGTTGAAAAAAAGGCTACGCTGACGTACGGTGTGCGCCATATATGCGCCAAAAGAGTACCTTTGTTGTGAGAAACAATGCGATAGGCATTAAAAGCAAGAGATATGAAGCTACTGTTGTTGGGCCTTGGTGGGCCAGAGATACTCGTCATAGCCATACTGGTGTTGCTGTTGTTCGGCGGCAAGAAAATCCCCGAGTTGATGAGTGGCATCGGCAAGGGGGTCAAGAGCTTCCGCGACGGCATGAGCGGTGCCACAACCATCGAGGAGAACGAGGAGAAGGAGGAGGAGAAGAAGGGCGAGAAAGTAGAGAAAGAGGGGAAGAAAGAGAAAAAGGAGGGAGAGTAGTCTGCCAGGCGACGTGATGGGCGAGGAAGTCGAGAAGACATTTTGGGAACATGTAGACGATTTGCGGGGACTGCTTGTGCGGTCGTTGCTTGTCGTAGCCGTGTCTACCGTGGTGTGCTTCTGCCTGAAGGATGTGATATTTGGCATCGTGATGTGGCCGTCACGTTCCGACTTCGTGCTATACAAGATATTCAGCGGACTTGAGCCTCCCGACCTGAGCGGAGGATTGATAAACACCCGCCTGTCGGGGCAGCTGATGATGCACTTCAAAGTGGCTTTGGGCATGGGGCTATGCTGCTCGGCTCCTATTGTGGCGTGGATGGTGGCGCGCTATTTACTCCCGGCTTTGTATCCTAACGAGCGGCGGGCGCTGGGCGTGGCTTTTATATGGGGTGCCATATTGTTCGCCATAGGGTCGGCACTGGCGTATGTGCTGATTTTTCCATTGGCATACCAGTTTTTGGCCACGTATGAGGTGACATCAGAGGTCACTAACATGATCACCTTAGAATCCTACATAGACAATCTGCTGATGATGTGCCTAATGATGGGCGTGCTGTTTGAGTTGCCCATGGTGGCACGGGTGTTGAGCGGAATGGGATTATTGACGCGCAGTGTGATGCGCAAATATAGGCGGCACGCGATAGTGGTGATAGTGGTGTTGGCGGCCATAATAACGCCTACCACCGACGCGTTGACCTTGGCATTGGTGAGCCTCCCCGTTTGGATTCTTTATGAGGCGAGCATCCTTGTGGTAAGGAAATAAAGGTTAACTTCGCGTCGATTAATAGAGTAGCGGCTCAGGTGACTCTCACTCACTTGGGAAACCGCCGATGTGGAGGGGCTGTGAAGCCGCAAGACATCGGGAAACAAACAAAACAAAGCACATAAGTAATGGCAAACATCGTGGCAATAGTGGGTCGCCCTAACGTAGGCAAATCCACTCTGTTCAACCGCCTTATTGGCACTCGACAGGCAATAGTGGACGAGGTGGCAGGCGTCACCCGCGACCGTCAGTATGGCAAGGTCCAGTGGAACGGCAAAGAGTTCTCCATAATCGACACTGGAGGCTACGCAAACAACTCAGACGACATTTTTGAAGGGGAGATACGCAAGCAGGTGAAGCTCGCGATAGACGAGGCTGCACTGGTGCTGTTCGTGGTCGACGTCATGACAGGCGTCACAGACTACGACGACATGGTGGCCGACATGCTGCGCAGGGCTCGCAAGCCCGTCCTCATCGTGGCCAACAAGGCCGATACGGGCGAGAAGATGGCCGGCATGCATGAGTTCTACAAGTTCGGACTTGGCGACATATACGCCACAAGCGCGGCTACTGGTAGTGGCACGGGCGACTTGCTCGACAAGGTACTGGAGATGCTGCCCGACGACGTGACAAGCGACATTGACGACACCCTCCCCAAGTTCTGCGTCGTGGGACGTCCTAACGCGGGCAAAAGCTCGATAATCAACGCCTTCATAGGAGAGGAACGTAACATCGTGACCGACATAGCCGGCACAACGCGCGACAGCGTCTTCACGCGATATAATAAGTTCGGCCGCGACTTCTACCTTGTGGACACGGCAGGCTTGCGCAAACGCAACAAGGAGAAGGACGACATAGAGTTCTACTCTACCATGCGCAGCGTCAGGGCGATAGAGAACTCCGACGTGTGTGTGCTCATGGTCGATGCCACACGTGGTCTCGAAGCTCAGGACAAGAAGATATTCAGCCTCATAGAGCGCAATAAGAAGGGCGTAGTGGTGGTGGTGAATAAATGGGACCTGGTTGAGAAGAGCAACAACACGATGAAGAAGTGGGAGGACCATGTCCGCGCGGAGTTCGCCCCCTATACCGATATACCCATCATCTTCACGTCCGTGCCAAACAAGCAACGCATTCATAAGGTTGTGGAAGAGGCTTGCCGCGTGTTCGACAACATGAAGAGGAAAGTCGGCACGGCGCAACTCAACGAGTATATGCTGCCTGCCGTCGGCGCATATCCCCCACCCGAGACTAAAGGCAAGGTGGTCAAGATAAAATATGTCACTCAGCTGCCCACGTCATTCCCCACCTTCGCATTCTTCTGCAACCTGCCCCAGTATGTGCGCGACCCATATAAACGTTTCTTGGAGAACAAGATACGCAAGGAATGGGATTTCTGCGGTGTGCCTATCAGCATCGTGATGCGCAAGAAATAATTTACAGCATGTCCACGGTAGGCGATATGATAACAGGCCTTATCCGCAAGCCTCGCATAGAGCGTGAGGCGGCATTGGCTGTGGACATTATACTAAGCATGACGCTGGCTACCTTCCCTGGGGTGTTTGGGAAGGTGGCCAGCGTGGCTTACTTCCTGCTGCGCGACAGTTGGGGTGGTGGCATGGGGAAAGGGTTGTATGGCTTGGTGATTGTCAGGGTGGCAGATGGCGCATGCGTGGGATGGCGCACGGCGTTGGTCAGGAATATGCTGATGCTGCTGCCCATATACGACCTTGTCGACATATATTATTTTGTGGAGAGGGGACGACGACTGACGGATGAGTGGCTTGGCACGGAAGTGAGAAAAAGTGCTGTGGAGTCCAACAGAGAGGGGGAAAAGGGTGACAAGGTGGACGAGGAGGTAGACGAGGGTGGGGAGTAGTAGAGAAAAGTGCCCAGTATAGTCCATTAGGGGCGGTTGTCCACCTAAAGAAAATTTTTGTCCACCGCAAGGATGCTCATTTTGCCCAACTTCGTATTTAGAAATGTTAAGTCGGAGGGTTGGTGGCTGGTTAAATTTAGGCACACCCTCGGGCTACCATTGTAACAGAATACGAAATAAAGGCTAATGATACGAGAGATAAAGACCTGCGCAGTGATAGCTATTGCCATAGCGTTCACGGCATGCGGCGGACATGGTGCCGCACCAGAGAGCGCACCCAACGGACCCGACACCATGAGAATGGCGCCACCCGACTCTACACGTCGACCGCCACGTCCAGAGTTCGACGCTAAGCGCCCTTGGGCACACGACCCCGTTATCGCCATCGAGGGTGACACAGTGTACGCCTTCACCACAGGACATGGCATACATCAGTTGCGCTCCTTGGATCTTGAGACATGGGAGTTTGACGGGCCATGCATAGAGGAGCTGCCTGAATGGGTTAAAGAGCGCAACCCGACGGCATCGTTGCACCTATGGGCTCCCGACATCATATATCATGGTGGGTTGTGGCACTTGTTCTACTGCTCATCAAACTTCGCCACGAACAAATCTGTCATAGGTCATTTGACAAACGAGACGCTCAACAGGCGCAGCGCGGCATACAAATGGGAAGACAAAGGACTGGTATTGCAGTCTGTCCCTAACAGAGATTTCTGGAACGCTATAGACCCAAACATAGCGATATGCGCAGACGGGTCGGCATGGATGGACTTCGGCAGTTTCTGGGGCGGCATAAAGATGGTGAGGTTGAGCGACGACTTGAGCCAGATAGCCGACCCGCAAGAGTGGCACACGATATCGGCACGCCCTAAGATGATAAACCCCGACGACACTTCAGAGAAGCCAGGCGAGGGAGCGGTTGAGGCGCCATTCATATTCAAGCACGACGGCTGGTTCTACCTTTTCGTATCGTTTGACTATTGCTGCCGGGGCGAGGAGAGCACATATCACGTGGTTTGTGGACGAAGCAAGGATATCCGCGGCCCGTATGTGGACAAGTCGGGCGAGAGGATGGATCTCGGTGGCGGCACGAGAGTGGACCTGCCTGCTGCGGACAACGAGCGGTACGTGGCATACGGCCATTGCGCCATGGCAACATTGCGCGGTCAGGACTATATGGCGTTGCACGCCTATAAGCGCACCGACGGGCAGTCGGAACTCATCTTGCGCAAAGTGGAATGGGGCGACACGGGATGGCCTACGTTGCGTGGCGAGTGAAAAAAAAGTGCGAATAACGTTTGGAGGGAAGAGAAAAGTAGTTATATTTGTGATGAGCGAACGAGAAAAAGCCGCATCGGGTATTTGATCGTTAAACTCAACATTACAAACTTAAACGGGCGACGCTTAATCGTTACGAAGGCGGGCTTCGCCACCGCGAGGTGGTTTCGCGATAGTGCGGCAGGAAGATTACTGAGTAGCGAGGCACCCAAATCCTATCTTTAGGAGTTTAAACATCCAACATGATGCGGCCCATTATAAATCCCGCCCGAGGTGAGGAAACCTCGGGCGGGATTCTTTTATCCATTCGTCTCCCATAACACCGCAAGGCGTATCCTAAACGTGAACGCCTACCTTGATCCACGGTCGGTGTGAAGACGTTGCCTGGAACGTCTCACCCTTTCCCCCTCCATCCCCCCAAAAACCTCCCAACCCAACTGCTTTTTTCCGCTCCCCTACTTCATGATTTAACAAAAATTAATTACCCCCTTAAATTCTTAATACATTCGCGCTTCGTTGTTAATCACTACTGACGAAGTTGATAAACTAATGTATAACTAACACAAAACTTATGGTTCATAGATTATTACGATATTTTAGCATGTTGGTGGTAGCCGTGCTTATGGCGGCTGGCATCGCTTCCGCCCAAAGTGGCACAGGCTGGGAGTATGACGAAACTACCAGGACGCTCACACTTAGTGGGGACAAGATTGATGAAATTGATTGGTCATATCGCGGCTCTGTGGAGCATGTGGTTTTCGCTAAAGATTTTAGTGTTGCGGAATTACCCAGTAGTGTCTTCCTTTTATTATCAAGTCTGAAAGAGATTGAGATACCTGATTGTGTGACATCTATCGGAGACAATGCGTTTAATTGCTGTTTCTCCCTCACCTGGGTCAGTCTGCCTAAGGGGCTTGAGAGTGTTGGGGACTCTGCGTTTTCAGGCTGCAGCTCCCTCACCACGGTCAGCCTGCCTGCAAGCCTAAAAAGAATAGGGGATGGGGCGTTCGGTTGTTATAGTTTGAAAGTAGTCAAGGTGCTGTCGGACGAAACTTCTGAAAATGAGCATTGCATACTACTCGGGGACTCCGATGATGAGACTGCCACAGGTAAAAATGTATTTCCTAAGGGCCAAGCGACACTTGTGTACGATGAGGGCAAGACGTGGATAGGAGATTCTGACACAGAGAATTTACGCTCATATTTCAATAATTTCTTCACTTCAACAGAAGTAACAAATAAGGGGTGGAAATACGACGCCGCCACCAAGACACTAACCTTGAGTGGCGACGAGGTGGCATGGCATGAGTTTGCTGACTATGCGGCGACAACAGAGAATGTTGTATTCGATAAAACCTTTAAAGTCGCGACAATAGGCTACGGTGCTTTCTCATATTTCACACGTCTGAGAGAGATTGAGATACCTTATTGTGTGACATCTATCGGAGACAATGCGTTTTCTGGGTGCAGTTCCTTCTCCTTTGTCAGTCTGCCAGATGGGATTCAGAGTATTGGGGTAGGGGCGTTTTCTTGGTGCGAAGGCCTCACCTCTGTCAGTTTGCCAGCTACTTTGAAATATATCGGTCATAACGCTTTCAATTCTTGCTACATGCTCGGAACTGTCATAATGAAATCGAACGGCACTCCGGAGAAAAAGCATTATGTCCTTCTTGGTGATGACAATACAGAAGACAAGGCCGCCACTGGCTCCTGCGTCTTTCCCCAAGGTCAGGCCACCCTTCTCTACGACCCCAACACGACGTGGATAGGTGACAACAACAAGCAGAACTTGCTTTATTATTTTGATGGTCACATGCAGGAGACGGCTTTGGATATTCCAAGCATCACCACCACCCCCGCCCAATATTATGACCTTGGCGGGCGAAGGGTGAATGTGGAGAACAACAAGGGCGTAGTGGTGAAAGTGGAGAATGGGAAGTCGGAATTGATGATGGTTAAGTAGCGGTTTGTTTCCGCAGATATATGGGCCTGGGACGTGAGTCCTGGGCCTTTTTCGTGTGATTAAGGGTGAGACGTTCCGGGCGGACGGGTTTACATTACGCTTGCGCGTTGGGGGGACGGCATACGGCGTTTAGGGGTTAGGGGTGGAGGTGTGGTGTTTTCGTTGTTTCCAGAGTTGGTAGCTGTTGATGATGTTTTGCCAGAGGACGTAGGCACCTGGTGCGACGCTGGCGAGTGGGTTGAGGTAGGTTTGTGCCATCCAGATGGCGAGGACGGTGTTTTTCTGTCCTATGGACTGTCCGGCTGTGATTCGTTCGCCATAGTGTCCGCCGACGACTTTGCCGAAGAGGAATTGCGCGGCGCAAGTGGCGAGAGAGATGAGAGCGAGGGAAATGACGAGCATGAGGTCGTCGGAGTCGTCGACGATACTTTTGACGGTTTTGCCCATTACCATGGCGAGGGCCATGCCCCAGATGTAGAATGCCATCCACGAGTGGTCGCGGAGCCAAGCGTGGAGCGATGGTATGAGTAGTCGGAAGAGTTGTGCGAGGAGGAATGGGAATATGAGTAGAGGGAATACTTTGCTGAGGATGAGGAGGAATGCTTGTAGGAAGGCGATGCCACCTTGGGAGTAGATGAGGGGGAAGACGAGTGGGGCGTAGATTGCGGCGAGGATGTTGACCATGAGGGTGTAGGTGATGAGAGTCTCGGCGTTGCCACCCAGTTTTGTGGTTATGACGGCTGCGGCTGTGGCTGTGGGGCATATCATGCAGACCATGGCGCCTTGCGCGAGGGTGGGTGATATGGGCGCGAGGACGAAGTAGGAGGCGGTGCACCCGAAGAGTTGGAAGAGTAGGAGGTAGATGTGCCATCGGCGGACACGGAATTGGCGCGGGTCGACGCGGCAGAAGGTGAGGAGGAGTTGCATGAATATGAATCCTGGTGTGAGGACGCTGTCGAGCGCCCACACGTAGGGGTGCAGCGGGGCGAGGAAGTCGAGGGTGTGGAAGGCGACGTAGAAGAGCGTGCCGAAGAGCATTGCGAGGGGGAGAGTCCAGTTGCGGATGAAGTCTATGATTTTAGACATTGGGAAAGAGAGGTTATAGGGTCGTGGGGAGAGATTAGAAGAGGTAGTTCATTTTGATGTAGAAGCCAGCGGAGCCGTCGTCGGAGCGCAAGGCGCGGCCATAGTCGGCAGAGACGATGAAGTTGGCGTTCATGTGGATTTTGAGTCCTGCGCCGAGGGAGGCGTGGAGGACGTCGTGTGTGGATTGGCGGAAGAAGAGTGGGCGTTGGTTGTCGGGGACGTGTGAGGTGTCGATGTGGTAGGACTGAGTGGTCGTGCCCATATCGGAGAAGGCGTTGATGCCGAGCGCCCATTGCTGGTTGAGAAGTTGGAAACGTGAGAAGAGCCATCGCAGCTCGATGTTGGCCATGGCTATGCCGTCGGCGACGATGCGGTTGCGCATTATGCCGCGCAGGGTTTTAGAGCCTCCGAGGCCTTGTGAGGAGGAGGAGCGGAGGTAGTTGGTGGTGATGTGCGGGAGGAGGTAGAAGGGGACGTGCCCGGCGAGGCGGTTTTGCGCTGTGAGGCGTAGAGCGAGGACGAGGTCGGGAGTGCCGAGGGAGAAGTAGTGTTGATGGTTGACGGTTAGTCGGAGGAATCCTTTGGAGTGCGAGGTGAAGAGAGTGGGTTCGGCGGCGAGTAGGAGTTCGGAGGTGAATCCGTGCGTTGGGAAGGCTTCGTTGTCGCGGGAATCGTAGCCTATGCCGAGTCGGAAGAAGGCGTTGGTGCCTCCGGAGGCCTCGTCGTGTGGTATGACGCCCCATTGGAGGTAGAGGTCGTAGAGCGAGGGAGTGTCGGGGGCGTGATGTTGTAGTTTATGTCGTCGGACGGGGCCGCAGAGGAAGTTGAAGGCAGTGATGCCGAATTGTGAGTAGAAGTGTGAGTTTGGGAAGTCGTGGCGCACTCCGGCCATGAGGCGGATCATTCGTCGGTGGTGAGCGTAGAAGGCGGAGGAGCGGTACTGAGGGTTATCGTTGTTGACGAGGTGGGAGTTGAAGATGGATTGTTGTCCGTTGAAACCGAAGAAATCCATTAGGAGGTCGCGTAGGAGTGTGAAGTCGGTGGTGAGGCGCAGTGTTGGGGAGATGTGTTGTAGCGCCACGGGGGAGTCGTAGTATAGTCGGCATAGCATGGTGCCGGCGACGTGTCGGCTCCACTCGACGTAGAGGGAGTGGTTGTAGGCGGGGTAGCGTGAGCCGTCGCCATACCAGTAGAGGTTGGATAGCACGCCATATTGGAAGCCGAGGTCGGAGTCGAAAGATATGGCAGGTAGGATGCCGAAGGAGAAGCCTTTCTTGACGAAGGATGAGTCGGGGGTTGTGGCCGCGGCTGTGATGGGGAGTAGTAGTGGGAGGAGCGTGGCTACGGAGAGCAGGAAGGGCTTCATTGGTGGCCGTTAGAGAGCTTTGAGTATTTGGTCGATTTTGGGTGTCAGGACGATTTCTGTGCGTCGGTTTTTGCATCGTCCCTCGTCGGTGGTATTGTCGGCCACTGGCGCGGTGTCGGCACGTCCGATAGCTTGTATGCGGTTTTGCGGCACTCCACCTGCCACGAGTATGCGGAGGACGGACGTGGCTCGTTTGGCGGAGAGGTCCCAGTTATCTTCGATTACTTGGCCGTGCAGGGGGACGTTGTCGGTGTGGCCTTCGACGGATATGTCGATATCGGACTTGACGTCTTTGAGGACGGAGGCGATTTTGCGGATAGCGCTTATACCTTTGTTGTTGACATCGTATTGACCTGAGGCGAAGAGTAGTTTTTCTTCGAGAGAGACATAGACCTTGCCGTCCTTATGGAGAACGGTCAGTTCGTCGGGGTTGAAATCGACGAGAGCGGAGGCTATGGTGTTTTTGAGTTGCGCCATGGCTTCGTCTTTAGCTTTCAGTTGAGACTCGAGGTCGCGGAGTTGCGCTGCTTGGCGTTCAATCTCGGCTCGTTGTTCCTCGAGTTGCCTATTCTTGTCCTCGAGGGACTGCTTTTGGTATTCGAGTTCACGGCTTTGAGAGGCGAGTTGGTCGTTGCTGTGTTGTAGTTGCTTTTCGCTGTCGGCGAGAGCTTTGTTGGCTTCGGCGAGCAGAGTTTTCTTTTCTTCGAGGCTCTTCTCGGAGTCGACGAGTTTATCGTTGCTTGATACGAGTTCGTCTTGCATTTGGGCGAGGTGGCTCATCAGTGAGCGGTATTCTGGGACGTCGCCCATTTTGGCTGCGAGTGCGGCGAGGTCGTTTTGGAGGACGTCGAGACGGTTGGAGAGAGTTCTGTTGCGCACTCCGGCGAGAGCTGTGTCTTGCGCGAGTTTGTCGGCTTTGGCTTTCCAGTTGTCTATTTGCGACTGTAGCTCACCTATTTGTGTTTTGAGTTGGTCGATGGTGACGTCGCGTTCTTCTATTTTGCGTTGGTTATCGGCAGTGGCCTTTTGCGCTTTTTGGAACTGGCTTGTCGGGACGCAGGAAGAGGCGAGGAGCGCGAGGAGCAGAGTTATGAAAGAGAGTTTCATTGTGTTGTTATTTCATTGGGGGGATATTCATGAGGGTTTCGCGGAGGAGGTTGTAGAACTGAGCTACGCTGTTGATGTCGACATACTCGGCTGGGGAGTGTGGGTGGCATATTGTTGGGCCGAAGGAGACCATGTCCCAGTTTGGGTATGTCTCGCCCATTATGCCGCACTCGAGGCCGGCGTGAACGGCAGTCACGGCAGGATCGGCGCCGTAGAGTTTTTTGAATGCGGACTTGACTGTGGCGAGAGCTTTGCTGTGGATGTCGGGTTTCCATCCGGGATATTCGCCGGAGGTTTCGACCTCTGCGCCTGCGAGGCGGAAGATGCTATCGATGGAGGAGGAGACGTCGTCGCGTTCGGACTCCATGGAGCTACGGACGAGGAAGTTGACTGTTATGGAGTCGTTGTTGGTTTTGACGATGGCCATATTGGATGATGTCTCGACAAGGCCGGGGAGGTCGGGGTTCATTTTTATGACGCCATTGGGGGCGCCTTGGAGCGCGTTGATAAGGTCGTCGGCGGACTGCTCGTCGATGACGGTTGCGGGGAGTTTGACTTTTTGGGCTGTGAAGGATAGTTGTGGTTCGGTGGAGGAGAATTCGGAGCGGAACATATCCTCGAACTCGTCGACGGCCTCGAGGAAGTCGTCGTAATCCTCCTCGTCGATAGTGACTGTTGCTGTTGCGGAGCGTGGTATGGCGTTGCGCATATTGCCGCCGTTGAAGGAGACGAGCATGCTCTCGTAGTTGGCGGCGGAGTATTTGAGGAAACGCGCCATGAGTTTGTTGGCGTTGGCGCGTCCGAGGTTGATGTCCATGCCGGAGTGACCGCCTTTGAGTCCGTCGAGAGAGAGTTGAATGGCCACATCGGTATCGGCGGTTTCGACGCGGGCGTATTGGAAAGAGGCTGTGACGTCTATGCCGCTGGCGCAGCCGATGTATATCTCGCCGAAAGTCTCGGAGTCGAGGTTGAGGAGCATGAGGCCTTTGAGGATGTCTGGCTCGAGGGCTGAGGCTCCTCCCATGCTTGTCTCCTCTTCGCGTGTGGCGAGAATCTCGAGTGGGCCGTGCGGGGCGTTGGGGTCGGATATTATGGCGAGCGCTGCGGCTATGCCTATGCCGTTATCGGCGCCGAGGGTGGTGCGGTTGGCGTGGACTTTGCCATCGGCGATGATGGTCTCGATGGGGTCGGAGGTGAAGTCGTGATTGGAGTTGTTGTCCTTCTGCGGGACCATGTCGGAGTGACCTTGCAGGATCACGGGAGTGAGGTTTTCGTATCCTGGCGTGGCTTTGGCGCGGATTATGACGTTGCCGCCGTTGCGGAAGACCTCGTGTCCGAGGGATTGCCCGACGCTGGCGATATAGTCGAGTGCGGCGGATTCGTGGCCACTGGGGCGCGGGATGAGAGTCAGCTGGCGGAAGTGTTGCCAGAGGAGGGCAGGTTGGAGGGGGAGGAGGTTGGAGTTGTCTATTTTAGCCATAGTAGAGCGAGGTTAAGGTGTTAACGGGAGATTGGGGAGAGTGATATTATGGCGCCTGTGGCGTTGTCGAGCGAGATGATGTTGGAGAGGATTTGTGAGGCAGGCAGGCAAGCTACCTGTCCGTTTTGCGTGCAACGTATTTTGACTTGCGCGAGTGGGATGTTGCGGTCGAGCACCTTGACGGTGACGTTGCCGGGGATGATGTAGAAGAGGCCGTTGAGAGGTTCGTTGGAGCGTTGTTTTGAGGTTTTTGGGAGCTCGTTGAGTTTGGCGGAGTCGTCGAATTCGAGGTCGACATAGATGGGTTTGCCGCTGAGGTCCATGGCGTCGAGGAATCCGGCGGATTCGGAGAATCGTATGGGGACGGTGCTGTTGGCTCCGTTGTAGTCGGGCATGATTTCGATGATCTTGGTGATGATGAGTGTGTCGCGGTGCCCGGTGAAGAGCTCGAGGTGTTGTTTCTCGAGTTGGTTGATGTTGTGGAGCGCTTGTGCGAGGCTGCCGGCGTCGGGTAGTCGGTTGTCGGGGGTGGCGGAGATGAGCGCGAGTCGTGCGGCACGGAGGGAGTAGATGGAGAGGGCGCACTCTTCGGCCATGGCGGCTTTGGAGGTTCGAGCGAGGACGTTTTGGGAGAGAGGGACGTTGGCGAAGGAGTAGTATTGTGGGGTTTGTGGTGCGGGGTTATGCGGGTGTGGTGGTGGAGGTGTGGCGGGTGCGTTGAGAGATGATAGTATGCCGTCGGTGGTGAGTGATATGGCAGGCAGTGTGGTGTTGTCGGTGGTGGATATTTTGTAGCGACGTGAGAAGTCGACTTTGCCGATGGTTGAGACGTTGGCGTTGAGGAGCTGCCATTTGGTGGAGTTTTCGGTCACGACGTCGGTGAGGTTGAGGTATCGTGTGGAGTATTGGTAGTATGGTCCGGTGGTGGATACGACGACTTGCGCGGTGAGTTGAATTTGTATGACGGTTTGTGGTAGAGCGTAGACTATGCCGCCGTTGGCTGCGTCGGGGTCTTGTGCGACGGGAGTGACGTTGATGGTAGGTTTGTCGCCGGCGAGGGCGGAGCAGGAGAGGGAAGCGGCGAGGATGGATGCTGCTATGATAGGTTTGATGGTCATGAGGATGTAGGTGTATGTTGTTGAGTGTACGAAGTTAGGGAAAAATTGGGAGAAAGAGATGTAGGGGGGAGTAAAGACGTTTTGGGCGGTGGGTTGGGGGAGTTTGGTACGCCTTCGGCGTTTAGGTGAGACGCCGCGGGCGGACGGGTTTACATGGGGG
>CAVFBA010000036.1:19077-20738 GCA_963620665.1 bacterium | reverse complement strand
GGTGTGGTGTGGGGGGTACGCCTGCGGCGTTTGGGGGTGAAAAAAAAGTAGAGACGTGGGGGGGCGTCTCTACGTTACGCGTTCGCGTTGGGGTTACGCCTTGCGGCGTTGGGGTGTGTTATTTGACGATGTCGAGGAGTTCGATGGTGAAGATGAGTGTGGCGTTTGGTCCGATTTTGTCGCCTGCGCCTCGTGGGCCGTAGGCGAGGTCGGCTGGTGCGTAGATGGTCCATTTGGAGCCGACGGTCATCATGGGTATTGCTTCTTGCCATGCTTTTATGACGCCGTTGAGTGAGAATGTGGTTTCGGTGTTGGCGTCGAATTGTGTGCCGTCGATGAGTGTGCCTTGGTAGTTGACTTTGACTCGGTCGGCTTTGGCTGGGTGGGGGCCTTTGCCGGTGGTGAGGATTTTGTATTGTAGTCCGGAGTCGGTTGTTTTGACGCTGTCGGATTTGGCGTTGCTTTCGAGGAATGATTTTCCTTCTTGGAGGTTGCGCTCGGCTTGCGCGTCGCGTTCTTTCTGGAGTGCGACGCGTTTGGCGGAGGCTTTGGTGTTGAGGATTCCTTCGGCGAGTTCGGGGGTCATGGCTGCTTTGCCGTAGGCGAGTTGGGACTGGCAGGCGGTCATGAAGAGGTCGGTGTAGATGGTGTCGAGTTGTTGCTGGATGTAGGAGAGGTATTTTTGGGAGGGTTTGCTGTTGGCGATGGCTTTGGCGTAGGTTTTGAGGTCGATGGTGTCGAATGGCATTTGCTTGGTTTGCATTGCCAAGGAGTTGCCGACGACGACTCCGAGCGCGTAGCTGATGGAGTCTTGTTGGTTGGTGAGTTTGGCGGAGGTGTTTGGTCCGCAGTTGCATGATGTGGCGAGTGTCAGGATGACGCCGAGGGAGAGGATTAATTTTTTCATTTTGTAGTTATTTGTTTGGGTGTGTTGTTATTTGAGGATGTCGAGGAGTTCGACTTCGAAGATGAGTGTGGCGTAGGGTGGTATTCCTTCGCCGGCGCCTCGTGCTCCGTAGGCGAGGTTGTAGGGGATGTGTAGTTTCCATTTGGAGCCTACGTTCATGAGTTGTAGTGCTTCGACCCATCCGGCGATTACGCCTTTGACGGGGAAGTTGGCTGGCGTTCCGCGTTTGTAGGAGCTGTCGAAGATGTTGCCGTTGATGAGTTTGCCTTCGTAGTGGCATTTGACGGTGTCGGTGGGGAGTGGTTTTGGTCCGTCTCCTTGTTTGAGTATTTCGTATTGGAGTCCGCTTGGGAGTGTTGTTACTTCGTCTCGTTGTGCGTTGGCGTCGAGGTATGCCTGTCCTTCGTTTTTTGTTTGTGAGTTTTTGTTTTCTTCGAGTTGGGAGAAGTAGCGGTTGAGGATTATTCCGGCTTCGCGGGGTTGGATTTCGGTTTTGTTGCCTTTGAGGGTGTCGGCGAGGCCACGTGAGAGTGCTTCGATGTTGATGTTTTTGGCGCCGCTCTGGAGGAGGTTGGCGCCGATGTTCATGCCGATGGCGTAGCTTGTTTTTTCCACGTTGTATGAGATGATATTGTTTTGCAAATATAGTGAGTTTATGTTGAGTTGGGCGCGATGTGTGGGTTTAGTTGTTGGATGGGGGTGTGTTTTTTGGGGGGCGGGGGGGGTGGGGGGTTATTGTTTTTTGGGGCCTCGG
>CAVFBA010000036.1:0-19067 GCA_963620665.1 bacterium | reverse complement strand
ATGTGTGGGTTTAGTTGTTGGTTTGGGGTGGTTTTTTGGGGGAGGGGGGGGGGAGGGGTGTGGGGTTATTGTTTTTTGGGGCCTCGGAGTGGTGTGGCGGTCAGGGGGTTGTCGGGCCAGGCGTGTCGGGGGTATCGTCGTTTTAGTTCGGGTCGGATTTGGTAGTAGGTGTTGGCCCAGAAGTTGGGTAGGTCTTGTGTGAGTTGTACGGGTTTGTATCCTGGGGAGAGGAGTTCGAGGAGGAGTGGTTGTTGGTTGTCGTTGACGGCGGGTGTTGTTTTCATTCCGAATATTTCTTGGAGTCGGACTCGGAGGATTGGTGGTTGTGGGGCGGGTCGGTATTCGATTTGTATTTTGCTGCCTGAGGGGACTGTGAGTTGTTGTGGGGCGAGGCGTTCGATGGCGAGGAGTGTGTCGTGTGGGATGAGCGCGCGGATGGCGTGGAGGAGGTTGATGTGTTTGAGTTCGGGGAGCGTGGTGGCTTTGCCGAGGTGGGGTGGGAGCCAGTCGGGCGCGGAGGCGAGGAGCGCGGGTGTTGATATGTCGGGGATGTGGAGTTCGGGGTGCCATTGTGAGACTGTCGCGGCTCGTTGTTGGAATGCGGTGACGGTGTTGTTGAAGTCGAGCATGCGTTCTCCGTCTTTTGTCGCGGCTTGGCAGATGGCGTTGGTTATGAGTGAGGGGTTTGGGTTGGGGATGGGTTTTGTGTCGAGGATGAGGTTGCCGATTCGGGTTTCTCGTTGTGCGATGGTTTGGCCGTGTTTCATGTCCCATGTGATGGTGTCGCGTTGTCGGGTCATGTGTTGGAGGTCGCGGGGGTTGAGGGGGGCGGCGAGGTGTATTCGTCCGTTGTTGTCGGCGTTGATGTTGGCGGCGACGATCCAGGGTGAGGCGGCGAGGTTGTCGGTTTGTGGGAGTTGCGCGGGGTTGCCGGAGGAGAGGAGGTATTGTCCGTGTCGGGCGGGTTGCGCGGCGGCTATGCGTTCGGGGTACGCGGCGGCGAGGAGGAGGCCGGCGTCGGTGTCGGAGAAGTTGTTGTCGGTGGTGTTGGTGGCGTGTGCGAGGTGTCGGTATTGGTCGGCTGTTTTGGCGATGCGTGTCCAGGGGTTTGTGGTGTTGCGTGGTTGTTGTCGTGAGTGTCGGAGGGTTTCGATGCGGAGGGCGATGTTGGCTCCGGCTGTCGGGTTTTGCGCGAGTGGGTCTCGTTCGTCGAGTATGGCGGCGATGTCGGCGGCGAGTGCGCGTAGTTTTGGGGTTGTGGCGAGTGATATCATTTGCGCGATGCGGGGGTGGCATGGGAGTTGCGCGAGGTGGTGTCCGTGTGGTGTGAGTTGTGCGGAGTTGTCGATGGCGTCGAGTAGTTGGAGGAGTTGTTGTGCTTGTGAGAGGTGTGCCGCGGGTGGTGGTGTGAGCCAGGGGAGTTGTTGTGGGTTGGTTTCGCCCCAGGCGGCTATTTGGAGGGCGATGGGTGCGAGGTCGGCTGTGAGGATTTCGGGTTGTCGGTTTTGTGCCATGCGGTGTTCGGTGGCGAGGGTCCATAGTCGGTAGCATGTGCCTGGCGCGAGTCGTCCGGCTCGTCCGGCTCGTTGGTTGGCCATGTCGAGTGAGATGCGTGTGGTTTGGAGGTGGCTTAGTCCGGTTTGGGGGTTGAAGATGGGTTGTCGGCATAGTCCGGAGTCGATTACGGTTTGTATGCCTTCGATGGTGAGTGATGTTTCGGCTATGGGTGTGGCGAGTACGATTTTGCGTTGGCCGGGCAGGCTTGGCGCTATGGCTCGTTGTTGTTCGGTTTGCGGGAGGAGGCTGTAGAGTGGGAGGATTTGTGTTGTGCCGAGGTGGTTGTGGAGTAGTGTTTGTGTTTTGCGTATTTCGGTTTCTCCTGGGAGGAATGCGAGGATGTCGCCGTTGTTGTGGGCGTGCGCATGTGTTATGGCGTGTGCGACGGCTTGTGGGCAGTTGAGGGGGTCGCAGTCGTCGAGGTGCTGGATGTTGACGGGGAATTGTTGTCCGAGGGATTGGATGAGTGGGGCGTTGAGGAGTTGGCAGATTTGTGTGGTGTTGATTGTGGCGGACATGATGACGATTCGGAGGTCGGGTCGGAGTAGTTGTTGGGTTTGTCGTGCGAGTGCGAGCGCGGTGTCGGCGAAGAGGTTTCGTTCGTGGAATTCGTCGAATATGAGTATGCCGATGCCGTCGAGTGTTGGGTCGGCGACGAGTCGTCGTGTCAGGATTCCTTCGGTTATTATTTCGATTTGTGTTTGTTGTGAGCGTTGGGATTCGAATCGGATGGTGTATCCGATGGTTTGTCCGACGTTTTGTGAGATGAGGTGCGCGAGTCGTTGTGCTATTTGTCGTGCGGCGAGTCGTCGTGGTTCGAGTATGAGTATTTTGTTGTTTGGTGGTGTGAGTGTTTGGAGCATGGTTAGTGGCAGGAGTGTGGATTTGCCGGCTCCTGGGGGTGCTGTTATGACGAGTTGTGGGGAGTGTTGGAGGGTTTGGTTGACTTGTTGCGCTATGTTGAAGGCGGGGAGGGAGTGTGCTTCGTGTGAGATGTGGATGGTCATGTTGGGGTATGGGTGGATGTTATGTCGCAAAGTAACGAAATAGTTGTGAGGTTTTTTGGAGTTTTTCGTGAGTGGTGTGTGTGTTTTGGGGTGTTTTTTGGGGTGTTGAGGTAGGGTGCAGGTTGCTCGTAGGTTGCTCGTAGGTTGCTTGCGTGGCTTTTTGGGGAGTGGGGTGTGGGGTTTTAGAATGGGTATAAGTTGTGGGGTGGGGGTCAAAGGGGGTATAAGTGTGTAAAAAAGCGTAACTTTGCGGTTAGGTTCGCGGGAGGCGTACCGTTAATTGAATTGTGGACGACAGATATCAGTCAATGAGCTCATCTAAGGAGAGATACACGTTGCGCGGCGTTAGTGCTGCCAAGGAGGACGTGCATAATGCTATCAAGAATATAGATAAAGGCTTGTTTCCACGGGCTTTTTGTAAGATTATACCGGATGTGCTTGGTGGTGATCCGGAGTGGTGCAATATCATGCATGCTGATGGTGCGGGTACGAAGAGTTCGTTGGCGTACGCTTATTGGCGTGAGACTGGTGATTTGTCGGTGTGGAAGGGGATAGCCCAGGATGCGTTGATTATGAATATTGACGACTTGTTGTGTGTAGGCGCGGTGGATAATATATTGGTGTCGAGTACGATAGGGCGTAATAAGATGTTGGTGCCGGGTGAGGTTGTCAGTGCGATAATCAATGGTACGGATGAGTTGTTGGCCGAGCTTCGTGAGATGGGTGTGGGGGTGTATGCTACGGGTGGTGAGACGGCGGATGTTGGGGATTTGGTTCGTACGATAATTGTGGATAGCACGGTGACGTGTAGGATGCGTCGTCGGGATGTGATAGATAATGCGAATATTGGTGTTGGTGATGTGATTGTGGGTCTGTCGTCGAGTGGTCGGGCGACGTATGAGCGGGAGTATAATGGTGGTATGGGTAGTAATGGTTTGACTTCGGCTCGGCATGATGTTTTCTCGAAGTATCTGGCGGAGAGGTATCCGGAGACGTATGACTCGGCTGTGCCGGAGGATTTGGTGTATTCGGGGGGTCTTAGGTTGGATGACATGGTTGAGGGGTCGCCTGTTAACGCGGGTAAGCTTGTTTTGAGTCCTACTCGTACGTATGCTCCTGTGGTCAGGAAGTTGTTGGACAGGATGCGTCCGGCGATACATGGCATGGTGCATTGTTCGGGTGGCGCTCAGACTAAGGTTATGCATTTTGTGGAGAATGTGCATGTGGTGAAGGATAATTTGTTTGCTGTTCCTCCGTTGTTCAGGGTTATCAAGGAGCAGAGTGGGACGGACTGGAAGGAGATGTATAAGGTGTTCAATATGGGGCATCGTTTGGAGGTGTATGTGAGTCCGGATGATGCGGAGGAGGTCGTCGAGATATCTAAATCGTTCAATATTGACGCACAGGTGGTGGGTCATATTGAGCCGAGTAGGGGTAATAGGCTCACTATAAGGAGTGAGTTTGGGACGTTTGAGTATTAGGGTATGGGGTCGACTCGGGTAAAGGTGGCACGTGTGGGGCTCATGGTGGTGTGCGCGGGTGTGCTTGTTGCCATCTGCGGGCTTCTCGTGAAGCAGTGGGGTGGCGACACTGTCGGCGGTCGTATTGCTAAGATTGTGATTCTTTTGGTATGGCTGTGGGCGTCGTATCGTATGATTAGTAAAGCTCTGAAATAAACCATCTTAATGGCAACCAATAATACTATACTTGAGCGACTTGATGGTCTTGCGTCTCGATTTGATGAAGTATCGACACTCATCACTGATCCTGCCGTCATAGCCGACCAGAAACGTTACGTAAAACTATCGAAGGAATATAAGGATCTGGGTGACATACTGAAGGTTCGTGAGCAGTATGTCAACGCCATAAATGGCCTTGCCGAGGCTAAGGATATCCTCACTAACGAGTCGGACCCCGAGATGAAGGAGATGGCTCGTGACGAGGCGGCGGAGCTTGAGAAGAAGATACCCGTATTGGAGGAGGAGATAAAGCTCCTGCTCGTGCCTGCCGACCCAGAGGACGACCGTAACGCTGTGCTCGAGATACGTGGCGGCACGGGTGGTGATGAGGCGGCGTTGTTTGCTGGGGACCTATTCCGCATGTACTCGAAGTATTGCGAGACTAAGGGGTGGCATCTGACGGTGTCGTCTTGTTCGGAGGGTGCCGTTGGTGGTTTCAAGGAGATCATCTGCACCGTGACGGGTGAGAAGGTGTATGGCACGTTGAAGTATGAGTCGGGTGTGCATCGTGTGCAGCGTATACCTGTGACTGAGACTCAAGGGCGTGTTCACACTTCGGCTGCATCGGTGGCGGTATTGCCTGAGGCTGAGCCGTTTGATGTAGAGATTAACGAGGGTGAGATAAAGTGGGATACGTTCCGTAGTTCGGGTGCGGGTGGTCAGAACGTCAATAAGGTCGAGTCGGGTGTGCGTCTGCGTTATAATTGGAAGAATCCTAATACGGGGCTTGTAGAGGAGATTCTCATCGAGTGTACGGAGACGCGTGACCAGCCTAAGAACAAGGAGCGCGCATTGAGTCGTCTGCGTACTTTCATCTACGACAAGGAGCATCAGAAGTATGTGGACGACATTGCCAAGCGTCGTAAGACCATGGTGTCGACTGGCGACCGCTCTGCCAAGATACGCACATACAACTATCCGCAGGGGCGTATCACCGACCACCGTATAAACTACACCATCTATAACCTTGCCGCCTTCATGGACGGAGACATACAAGACTGCATCGACCACCTCATCGTAGCAGAGAATGCCGAGCGTCTCAAGGAAAGCGAACTATAACATCGACACAATGAATCGTCAAGAGCTCATCTCTATAATCCGTGAGCGTCAGTCGTTCCTCTGCGTAGGACTTGATACTGACACTCGTAAACTCCCCACACATCTTCAAGGCACACCCACGGCAGTTGTCGATTTCAATAAAGCCATCATCGACGCCACAGCCCAATACTGCGTGGCATATAAGCCCAATCTTGCGTTCTACGAATGTATTGGCCGCCAGGGTTGGGCGGCTCTTGAGGAGACTATCGCATATATCCGCAAGAACTATCCTAAGCACTTCATCATTGCCGATGCTAAGCGTGGGGATATTGGCAACACCAGTGCAATGTATGCCCGCTCATTTTTTGAAGACCTTGATGTTGATGCCCTCACGGTAGCTCCCTATATGGGAGAGGATAGCGTTACTCCTTTCCTCGGCTACGAGGGCAAGTGGGTCATACTCCTCGCTCTGACAAGCAACAAGGGTAGTCACGACTTCCAACTCACCGAGGATAAGGGTGGAGAACGTCTCTTCGAGAAGGTCATTCGCAAGAGTCAGGAATGGGCTGGCGATGACAAGATGATGTATGTGGTAGGTGCCACTCAAGGTCAGATGTTCGAGGATATACGCCGTGTTGCTCCCACAAGCTTTCTACTCGTGCCTGGTATAGGTGCGCAGGGAGGTTCGCTCGAGGAAGTATGCAAATATGGCATGACTAAAGATTGTGGTCTGCTTGTCAACTCCAGTCGCGCTATAATATACGCATCTAATGGTACGGACTTTGCCGACGCTGCGGCACGTGAGGCGCATAAGGTGCAAGAGCAGATGGCAGTCTTACTTAAGGCCAACAACCTGTAAAACGTCTTCACAATGTTCGCCCGCAGGCTATCCTCGCCACGCCCATTCATATTCAAGCGTTGGAGTCGTAGCCCTTGGGCTGTACTGTCGAGCCTGCATCGCCATGTAGTGATAGGGGTGGTGAATGTATCCATTGCCAATGCCCAGATGCTCAAGTCAGGTCGTAAGTTCGTGCTTGCGCTGATTCCAACTCCCATGCGACGTACTTCACACGATGATGATGACGATGCGCCACCAGGACTTACACCCCTTGATATTCTTTTCCCAACTTTTCCCGTACGCATTAGCGACGCTCCTGCCCGTGTCGTGACTTTGCATCGTGCGCATACGTCAACATTTCCTTCATGAACACCACACCCGCATCGGGAGTATATCTCCTAATGCGGGTTCTTCATATTACACAAGAACGACATTCTAATCTTTAATCCCCAACCCATTGAACAAGGAACAACTCATAGCACTCGGCGAGAGCGTAAAGGCTGGCCATAAAATCACATTCTACGAGGCACGTCTCGCTTCTCTCACTTCCGAAAAGCAAACACTCTACAAGGTAGCCGACGATATACGCCATCATTTTCGTGGCGATCACTTTCAAACCTGCTCCATCATCAATGCACGTTCAGGCCGCTGTCCCGAAGATTGCAAATGGTGCGCACAGAGTCATAAGCACCATACGGGCATTGACGAGTACCCCCTAATCGACGCTCAAGCAGCTATCGATATGGCTCTCCATAATGCCCAAAAGGGCGTGGGGCGTTTCTCACTCGTCACAAGTGGTCGTCGCTTGACGGACAAGGAGATAGACCACGTTGTCGATATATACCACAAGGTGTCCGCCAATACCAATATCGGTCTCTGCGCATCGATGGGCCTGCTGTCAAAATCGCAGTTGCAAAAGCTCTACGACGCTGGCCTGCGCCACTACCATTGCAATGTCGAGACTGCCCCATCATTCTTTCCTTCACTCTGCTCCACACACTCCACAGAAGATAAACTCCAAACAATACGCTGGGCACAAGAGATAGGGTTCAGCATCTGCTCGGGCGGTATCATTGGCATGGGAGAGTCGATGGATCAACGTATTGAGATGGCCATATTCCTCCGCGACGATGTCCATGCGGTATCTATCCCCATCAATGTTCTCGTACCCATAAAAGGCACGGCTCTACAAGACCGTCCTCCCCTATCACCCGAGGAGATACTTACCTCTTTCGCCATATTCCGTCTATGCAACCCCACTGCCGAGATTCGCATGGCAGGTGGACGCATCAAGTTTGTTGATCACCAAGCCGAAGCTCTCGCCTGCGGTATAGACGCATCTATTGTCGGCGACATGCTGACCACCACAGGCACGGGTGGCATAGACGATGATATGCGCCTATTCCGCAACTGTGGCCGTGACACTAAACCCGAATGGCAATCTAAATAACTCAGATCCAT
Source organism: bacterium (assembly GCA_963620665.1). Lineage (GTDB taxonomy): Bacteria > Bacteroidota > Bacteroidia > Bacteroidales > Marinilabiliaceae > W3P20-009. The sequence continues at coordinate 11,427 of CAVFBA010000036.1, read as the reverse complement.
GATAGACTACGATTTCGACCTCCACCATCTTTGGCATCCATACACCTCTGCCATAAACCCGCTTCCTTGCTACGGCGTATCTCACGCTGAAGGATGCCACATATATCTTGAAGATGGCCGACAACTCGTCGACGGCATGAGCAGCTGGTGGTGCGCTGTGCATGGCTACAACAACCCAGTCCTCAACGCCGCCCTGACCACCCAGATCTCCAAAATGAGCCATATCATGTTCGGCGGCATAACCCATGAGCCGGCCATCAACCTCGGCAAACGTCTTGTGAAGCTATTACCACACACTCCTTGGATCTTCTACTCCGACTCAGGGTCTGTAAGTGTCGAGGTTGCCCTCAAGATGGCCATACAATATCAAGCCGCCATAGGTCACCCCGAGCGTTGCCAAATAGCCACAATCAGAAGTGGCTACCACGGCGACACCTGGCATGCCATGAGCGTTTGCGACCCCGTCACAGGCATGCACGGTCTATTCTGCAGGCAGCTTCCAGCCCAATATTTCGCCACCGCCCCACAAATACCATTCAACGGTGAATGGGACGATTCTGACCTCGAACCCATGCGGCAGATTGTTCGAGAGCATGGCTCCTCGCTCGCAGCCATAATACTCGAGCCAATAGTGCAAGGTGCTGGCGGCATGCGCTTCTACCACACAGAATATCTCCGTGGCGTACGTCAGCTATGCGATGAGAACGACATCCTCCTCATTGCCGATGAGATTGCCACAGGCTTTGGCCGTACTGGGCGACTCTTTGCCTGTCAGCATGCCGATGTCAAGGCGGATATCATCACTATCGGCAAAGCCCTCACTGGTGGTTATATGTCCTTCGCCGCCACACTATGCACCGACAAAGTGGCTCAAAGTATCTCCGCCGGTGAGGCCGGATGCTTCATGCATGGCCCCACATTCATGGGCAACCCTCTCGCCTGTGCTGTCGCCTGTGCCTCAATAGACGAGCTCCTCAGCCACGACTGGCAGACCAAGATTGCCCATATAGAATCCATCATGCGCACCGAACTATCGCCCCTCGCCGCCCTGCCGCAAGTAGCCGACGTGCGTGTCCTCGGTGCCATAGGTGTTGTCGAAACTAAGCAACCAGTCGACATGGCTCGTCTACAAAAGGTATTCGTCGATAATGGCGTATGGATTCGCCCCTTCGGACGACTCGTCTACATTATGCCCCAATACATCATCGACGACGACAGCCTAATCCACCTCTGCCACGGTCTCGCTGCTGGTGTACGTTCCATGTCTTAACCTCCTGCCCATGATTGACTTCATCAAAGAACTCGACCATCTGCGTGCCGGCGACTGTCTACGCTCGCTCCCTACGGCCGACACGTCTACCATGCTCAACCTTTCCACCAACGATTACATGGGACTTGCCGACGATGTCTCCCTTTGGCCTGAGTTTATCTCACAATACACCCCTATCACATCCTCCATGAGCGCTTCCTCAAGCCGACTACTCACAGGCAACCACCCAGAGTATGTTGCACTCGAGAACGACCTCTCCTCACTATATAATCGCCCCGCACTCGTCTTCAACTGCGGATACCATGCCAACACTGGCATCCTTCCTGCCCTCACCGACAAGGACGACTTTATCATAGCAGACAAACTCATTCACGCCAGCCTTATCGACGGCATACGACTTGCAGCAGCCAACGGCACCTCTTTCGCACGCTTCAATCACAACGACACCTCCCACCTGCGACGCCTCCTTGAAAAACGCCATGGCTCAACAGGTCGCACTTTCGTCATCGTCGAGAGTATATACAGCATGGATGGCGACCAAGCCCCACTGCAAGAACTTGTCGACATGAAGCATGAGTTCGGCTTCTACCTCTATGTCGATGAGGCTCATGCCGTAGGTGCCCGTGGCAAGGGCGGTGCAGGTCTAATGGCAGAGCTCAACCTCGTCCACGAGGCCGACATCATCATCGGCACATGCGGCAAGGCTCTCGCTTCCTGCGGTGCATGGGCCATCACCTCCGACACCATCCGCCAATGGCTCATCAACCGCTGCCGAACTCTAATCTTCACCACGGGGCTGCCCCCTATAAATGTCGCATGGACTCGCTTCATCCTTCACAAACTCCAATCCATGGACTCGCAACGTTCCATGTTGCGCACCCTCGCTCAATGGCTCACCTCTGCCCTATCCATAACACCTCCCATTGGCGGTGCATCTCACATTGTTCCCTATATTTGCGGTAGCAACGCCAATGCCCTCGCACTGAGCCGCACTCTACAAGACAACGGCTTCTATGTCCTCCCCATACGCCACCCTACCGTCCCCATAGGCCAAGCTCGTCTACGACTCTCCCTCAAAGCCAATATGTCACAGCAACAACTCGAACCTCTCGTCAACATTATCCTCAACCACAAACCATGAATTTCAAGCCCCTACACGACGCCCTACACGCCGACTCCGTGACCTTATGGTTCCTCGGATGGGGATTCGACGACTCACTCGAACCTTTCCTCAACATCTCCACTCCCACAATACTCATTTGGAACTACTCCGACCTCTGCCTACCCCTCAACCTCTCACGATACCATTCCATATCCATCAAGGCATGGTCAATGGGTGTATGGGCAGCCGAATCATTCCTACACGACAACCCCGACCTTCCCATAATACGCACCACAGCCATAGCCGGGACACCACTTCCAGCCGACCACAACCTCGGCATAGGTGCCCAAGCAATACGCCTTACCATCGACAACTGGTCCGAGTCAAACCGCCTCAAATTCGCCCGCAAAATAGCCATACCCACCCAACATACCCATCTCCTTCTCTCCCGCACACTAACCTCACAAGCCGACGAACTCCAACATATCCTCAACGCCCAATCCCTGCCACACCCCACTCCCCACACCTGGTCGCACGCCATAATCACCTCACACGACCGCATCTTCCCTCCCGCAGCACAACACAACTGGTGGGACACCCACGCTCAACTCATCACTAACCACGACTTCCCGCACTGGCCATTCTAACACAACATGACCTCCATCCTCAACGACATATCCTCTCGCTTCTCCAACAGTGCGGCAACCTACGACCAGGCGGCAACCATACAACTCCAACTCGCCCGACAACTCGCACGCATGACTGCGCCACACATACCCCACAACGCTCACATCCTCGACATAGGATGCGGCACAGGCACCCTCTCCGCCCTGCTCGCCCCACTCGTCAACCCCTCACACCTCACACTCCTCGACATCAGCGACACCATGCTCGCCCAAGCTCAACTCAAACTCCACTCCCTGCCACACACACAACTATCCCTCCTCAACGCCAACGCCGAAACCATATCCTACCCCAAAGCAGACGCCATCATCTCCTCCTCTGCCGTACAATGGTTCAACAATCCACTCGACCTGCCCGCCAAAGCCCACGCCTCCCTACCCCACAACGCCATCCTCGCCCTCGCCACATACGGACCCGACACATTCTCCGAACTACGCGACGGTCAACCCGCACCCTACCCCACCCTCAACCAATGGCTCGACGCACTCACCCATGCACACTTCTCCATCATCGACACCTACCACCACACCCTCACACAACACTTCCCCTCACACATCCAAATGCTACGCATGATTGCCCTGTCTGGCATCGGCGCACACCCACACAACTCCCCACACACCCTCACACAACACGGCCCATGCTCCCTGACTTGGGAATTCCTCGCCATAGTAGCCACGCACAACTAACACCCAACACGCACCATGACAACACAAGCCACAGTAATACGCTCCACTGGCAGCACCTACACCATCCGAACACAAGACGGACAAACCCTCGAATGCCGGCTCAAAGGCAAAATGCGACTCGCCAACTCACGAACCACAAACCCCGTGGCAGTAGGCGACCATGTCATCATCTCCTCCGACAACAACGACTACCTAATCACACAAGTATGCCCACGACGTAACTACATCATACGACGCTCCACTAACCTGAGCAAAGAGTCACACATAATAGCCGCCAACGTCGACCAAGCCCTACTACTCACCACCATCAACCACCCCGAAACCTCCACCACCTTCATCGACCGATTCCTCGCATCCGCCGAAGCCTTCGACATCCCCTCCATCATTGCATTCAACAAAGTCGACCTCTACTCACAACCAGAACTCAATGAACTAACCTACCGACAATCGCTCTACAACTCACTCGGCTACCAAACCATCACGCTCTCCTCAACCACGCTCCAAGGATACGACCAACTCAAATCTCTCCTCGCCAACAAGATCACAGCCATAACAGGACACTCCGGCGTAGGCAAATCCACGCTCATCAACACGCTACAACCTTCACTCAACATCCGCACCAACACCATCAGCCAAGCCAACAACACCGGACGACACACCACCACTTTCGCCGAAATGCACCACCTCGACTTCAACGCCGACATAATCGACACCCCTGGCATACGCGGCTTCGGACTAATCGACATCAACCCCAACGAGACCGCCCTCTACTTCCGCGACATCTTCGCACTCTCACACAACTGCCGATACCCCAACTGCACACACACACACGAACCCGGATGCGCCGTACTACAAGCACTCGATAACCTACAACTCGCACCAACACGCTACCAAAGCTACCTCAACATCATAGGACAAGACCAAAACAAATACCGCGACGCCCAACATTGACGAATCCCTCCAAAAAACACCTCCAAATACCCTTGAAGCAACCTAAGAGCAACTTAGGAGCAACCTACGCCCTACCTACGCCCTACCTGCAAACACCCCATCTCACCACTCCACCACCAAAACCACCCACGAAAAACTCCAATCACAACAACCCTCACCACACAAAAAAACTCACCACACAAAAAATACCTCTATCAGACTACCCTCACCACGCCAAACCCACACCAACAACCTCCCAAAACCCTACAACAATACCATAAACCAAGTACACAACACCCTCAACATCACACCTCTAACACCTACACATATTTGGAACACTTAAAAAATACCAATACCTTTGACCCCAGTTAAAACCCCATAAGACAACAACAACACACAACCCTCACGACGGAAATGGAAAGCACCCTCTACACGCTTCTCATACCTGTCATCGGAACCACTCTCGGCTCCGCAACGGTCTTCCTAATCAAAAAACAAATACCACAACCCGCCCAACGCGCCCTACTCGCCTTCGCCGCCGGAGTCATGGTCGCCGCCTCCGTATGGTCCCTACTCATCCCTGGACTCGACATGACCGCGCACCTCGGCACACTCGCACCTCTCCCCGTAGCTCTCGGACTCGCTCTCGGAATGACCTTCCTCCTCATCATCGACAACATCATACCACACCTCCACTCCAACAGCAAAACACCCGAAGGCATACCCTCACACCTCTCCCGCACACAAATGCTCGCTCTCGCTCTCACCATACACAACCTCCCCGAAGGCATGGCCGTAGGCATAGTAGCCGCCGACGCCCTGACCAACACCTCCGCCGCAGCCCCTATCGCCGTAAGCCTCGGCATCGCACTACAAAACATCCCCGAAGGAGCCATAGTCTCAATGCCACTACGCTCCGCCGGCTCCTCACGCACACAAGCCTTCCTCATCGGCTCTCTCAGCGGACTCGTAGAACCCATCGGGGCAATTTCCGTAATCCTCCTCGCCGAAACCATACAATCTCTCATGCCCTCACTCCTCGGATTCGCCGCCGGCGCCATGCTCTACGTCGTAGTCGAAGACCTCATCCCACAAGCCACATCCGGCTCCCACTCCAACACCCCAGTCATCTCCTTCGGCTTCGGATTCCTTCTCATGATGCTAATGGACACCACCCTCGCATGAAACCACTACTCTCCATACTCCTCACCCTCCTCGCCAACGCCACCCTCATGGCACAACCCAACATATCCGGCACAATCATCGACGCGCAATCCGCCGAACCCCTCCCCTTCGCCACTCTCGCCATAATACGCTCCAACACCATCATCAACGCCACCGCCACCGACGCCAACGGACACTTCTCCCTACCCGCCCTGCCCTCCGACTCCCTCTCCGCCTCCTACATAGGCTACGAAACACTCACACTCCCTTGCCCACACGACCGCCTCATCACCATCCCCCTACTCAAATCAACACTCTCACTCGCCGAAGTACGCGTCACAGCATCCGAAATAGAGTCCGCCCGAACCTCAACCTCCATCATCGGGCAAACCGCCATGGCACACCTCCAACCAACATCCCTCACCGACATCATGTCACTCCTGCCTGGCGGACTGACCTCCGCCCCCGCAATGGGAACCGCCAACATCATAAGCCTCCGCGAAACACCCTCCTCCGACGACAACTACGCCACATCCGCGCTCGGCACAAAAATAACCATCGATGGCGCACCAATCAGCGCCGACGCCGACCTCAACAAAATCAGCGCCGACAACGACAACCGCAATAGCGCCGGACGTGGTGTCGACCTACGCTCCATAGCCACCGACAACATCGAATCCATCGAAGTCATACGAGGAATACCCTCCGTCCGCTACGGCGAAGTCACAAGCGGCGTCGTCAACATCCACCGACGACTCGGAGGATCACCTCTCATAATCCGCCTCAAAGCCGACACCAAATCCCGACTCGCCAGCCTCGCCAAAGGCCTCAACCTCCCCAACGGCTGGTCCCTGTCCCTCGACGCCGGACTCCTATACTCCAAAATCGACCCCCGCAACCGCTACGAGACATTCCGACGCATCAACCTCTCCGCTCGAGCCCGCAAATCATGGTCGACAAACAACAACATCTCTCTCTCCTGGTCCCCCTCAATCGACTACACACGCAATATCGACGACGAAAAACAAGACCCCGAAGTCCAAATCACCAAAGACGATAAATTCCGAAGCTACTACAACCGCACCTCTCTCGCCAACACCCTCACCCTCTCCCTACCCTCCTCACGCCTCCTCCTCAGGCAGAGCCTAACCTTCTCACACGACCTCATCATCAAAGAAGCACTCGTCAATATCACCACGCAAACCTATGCCGCCATCGACTCCACCGACGGACTCCCGCACGACGCCACACCCCTCACATCCAACTACATAGCACACCACGAGGTCGACGGACGACCACTATACTCCAACATCCAGATCTCCCTCAACCGCAAACTCCAATCCCCCCACTTCTCCCACAACGCCTCCTTCGGCATCGAATGGCAACTCAACAAAAACTACGGCCGAGGACAAGTCTTCGACCCAAAACACCCCCTCTCCGGAGCCTCCTCCCGACGACCGAGATCCTTCAGCTCCATACCACCAACCAACATCCTCGCCTATTGGGCCGAAGACGACATCTCACTACCCATACACCGCGCCACAGCGCACCTCACCCTCGGCATACGACTCAACCAAATGGCCGGCCTCAACCCACGCTTCGCAATGAATGGCCGCATCTACGCCGACCCGCGACTCACACTCGCCTTCGACCTCCCAGAACTCCGCTCCGCGCACCTCAACATCTCACTCGGATACGGACGACTATGCAAAATGCCAACCATCGAAATGCTCAACCCCGACAAAATCTACGTCGACATCTACGAAATGAACTACTGGAACACCAACGCCAACATCCGACGCGCCATAGTCCGAACATACCAAATCAACACCGACGCCCCAAACCTCCAACCAGCGCACAACACCAAACTCGAAGCCCGTATATCAGTCCGAGCCAACGGACACTCCCTCTCTTTCACCGCCTTCCGCGAAAACATGGACGACGCCTTCCGGACAATGTCCACACCACTCTCCCTCCCCTACACCGAATACGACCTCTCCAACTTCAACCCCGCCTCCACCTCCAAACCCAACCCAAACACACTCCCCTCAACACAAAAAAAACGCCTCACCATCGTCAGCAAATGGCAAAACGGCTCGCGCATAAACAAAAATGGACTCGAATGGACGCTCGAAACCCCGCGACTCCCCATCATCGCCACACGCCTAAACATCAGCGGAGCCTTCTTCAAAACCATACGCGAAAACAGCCTCCCCGAATGGCGACGAGAAACACTCAAAACAATCCTCGGCATCGTCGTCGACAACCACTACGCCGGCCTCTACAACTGGAAAAACACCTACTCCTCACAACGCGCAACAACAACATTCACCGCCGAAAGCTTCTTCGACAACATCGGATTCATATTCTCCGCAACCGCCGAATGCGTCTGGAAAACACGCACCAACTACCCCCTCCTCAACGCGCAACCCACACACTACGTCGGCGACGACGGCATCATAAAACCCTACACCAACACCGAAGCCAACGACCCCATCCTCCGAACACTCGCCATATCCACCACCACCTCCAGCATCTCCAACGCCAGCCGACCCTACGCCACCTTCAACTTCAAAGCCACAAAACGATTCGGCTCCAACATCACCCTCAGCTTCTTCGCCGACCGGCTCCTCGCCGCAGCTCGCGACTACCAAGTCAACGGATTCATCATGCGACGCTCCTTCTCCGCCTATTTCGGAGCCCAAGCCATCGCAAAATTCTAACACCAAACGTCTAATCTTTTATTAATACCATAACAACTTTAATCTCTTATGAAGAAAAAACTGCTACTCTCAGCCATCGCCGCGCTCGCTCTCGTAGCCTGCTCCGACGACGACCCCGCTTTCACCTCCATCATCCCCTCCACCGAAGGCGACTTCTCCTCTCTCTACGCCCTCCCCGAAAGCTATGAACCCTCCGCCGTCGACTCCGCCATCCTCACCATCAAAAACGTGGCATCAGGCATCGAATCCTCCTACAACCTCGACAACCTCAACTCACTAAGCGTCGAAGACGGACTCTACAACCTCTCCCTCGTCGTCTACACCACACGCTCCGTCGGCGGCAAAGAAGGCCTCAAGCAAACACTCCGAGACATCCAGACCAACGTCCAAATCGCAGGAGGCTCCACCACGCTCGCCTTCAAACCACAAGCCGTAGCCGAAGGCAAAGGCTTCCTCTTCGCCGAAATATGCTTCAACGCCGCCCTCGCCGAAGGCATCAAATCCGACCTCTACAGCAGCTGGTTCCGCATAGTCAACAACTCCAACGACACCCTCGACGCCAGCGGACTCTGCATCGTCGAAAGCGCATTCCTCACAGCAAAAAAACAAGACTACACCCCCGACATCATGACCTCAGCCTTCGCCGTCGACGCCATCTACCGCATCCCAACAACCTCCCCCCTCCCCGTCGCCCCCGGAGCCACAATCCTCATCTGCGACCAAGCCTACAACCATCAGGAAAACAACTCCGAAAGCTTCGACCTCTCCAAAGCCGACTTCGAATGGTTCGACCAAACCGAGAAAAACTACGACATCGACAACCCCGAAGTCCCAAACCTCGAACGAATCTACAGCAGCTCACTCACCGTATGGGCCCCAAGCACACAAGCCAACCACGCCTACGCCCTCGCCTTCATCGACACCGACACCGCCACCTACGCCCGAAACTACGCCTACGACTACTCCTACGTCTTCACCTTCAAAGACTTCACCCGAACCATGGAATTCTCCGACTACATGATCCCCAACGACTGGATCGTCGACCTCGCCACCTTCGCCCCCTCCACACAATACGAATGGAACGTGGCAGCTCCAAGCCTCGACGCCAGCTACATCTCAATGGGTGAGACCGGCGCCGACAAAAAACGACTCGGACGCTCCGCACGACGCAAAATGGACAACGGCAAATTCGTCGACACCAACGACTCCGCCAACGACTTCGAACTCACCGAACGTGGCGACCCCTACTACCAATTCTACTAACCCCCCATACGCCAATCCGATGCAACTGCGACTTACCTCAGCAGCCATCCTCGCACTCTGCGCCACACTCTCCATGGCGCAGAGAGGCGACAGGCGTATCCCCGCCGCCTACCTCTACTCCATCAAGCAAGACCTCACGCTCGGCTTCCACGCCAACCCCGCCACAATGGCCGCACTCGCCGACACCTCACTCGCCAACATATCCGCCTCCTACAACGCCCTCGGCAACATCCACGAACAATGCCAACAAGGCAACGCATGGCACGGATGGCACGCCGACGGCTCCACTTTCCTCCGCATCTCCGCCAACCTGTCCGCCTGGGGAAACGCCTCCTATCGCAAAGGAACACGACACAACGTCCTACTCTCCGAAAACACCGACTACCACATCATCCACCCCATGGCCGTCGCCGACTCCATAGGTGGCGACAAAAAATCCGAACAATACGCATTCCTCGCCGGTTTCGCCTACCAAGGACAACAAGCCAACATAGGACTACAAATATCCTACTCCTCAACCTCCGAATACCGCGACATCGACCCACGACCTAAAGCCGACGCCATAGAAGCCTACATCCACATCGGGGGCAACCTGCACCTCAACAACTCACACCATATCGGCCTGTTCGCCTCACTCCGCAAATACGCACAAGACCTATCCCTCAAATTCTTCAACGTCTACAAAGAAACTACGACAATCTACCACCTCCAAGGACTCGGCACCCACTACACCCGCTTCTCCGGCGTATACGACGCCACAGAATACCGAGGCCGCGGCATAGCCGCCGGACTAACCTACCAAAGCCCCATCAACATCACACTCCAATTCAAACGCATGCACACCGAGAAAAGCCTCGACGACCTCCAAAACGCCGTAATATCCGAAACACTCGTCAACTCCCTCGCACTCACACTCTCCCGACAATCACACCTCCGCCACTGGCGAACCACCTCCTCACTCCATGCAAACCTCTCCCTCAACAAACTCACACAGAACATCTACGACGACGGCACATCCAACTACCACCTCCTCTCCTCCCGAACACCCTACTCCCACCAAACATCACAACTCACACTCGCACTCTCCGCACTCTCCCCAAACACCTCCCGAACAACCAACAACACCCTCAACAACAACAACGCCATACTCCTCAACCTCTCCCTCACCCACCTCACCTCACGTGAAGAAGAAACCGACTACCACAACCTCCTCCAGCACTCCTCACTCACACTCCACGCACAAGCCCTCGCGCACCACGACTTCCCACACGCACGACTCTCCTACGCCCTCACCCTCGCACACCGCGCACCACTCACTCACACCAACTCCCTCTCCTCCACACAACCCCTCGACATCCCACACGCACGCACACTCCTCACCTCCAACTTCAACCGGCAAACCACACCACTCACCTCCATATCCCCCTCACTCCGACTCGACATCCCACTAAACACACACACACAAAACCCCAAAACCCCAAAAACAATCTTCATCCTCCTCTCACCCTCACTCCACCTCTACCACACCCCCGACTACCCCAACCCCACCACCCTCTCCCTCACCACCGGCATCACCCTCTAACCCCCAAAACGCCAAACGCGCAC
>CAVFBA010000035.1:20034-21861 GCA_963620665.1 bacterium | reverse complement strand
CCAAAAAATTCCCCACCTCCACTCTTCCCCCATTCACAACTATTCCCTAACTTTGCCATCACTTAACACTAACACTACCTTCATCATGAGCAACTCTACCAACATTCTGAGGCTTACTGCCCTCACCCTCCTCGCCCTCACAACCTCTGCCAACACCCTCGCCACCGAGGAAACAGGCACAGGCTACTCCTACAACACCGACACCAAAACCCTCACCATCTCAGGCTCCAATGTCGACTGGATCACCATCAGCAAATACAAAACCACAACCACAACCATCACCTTCGCCGACAACTTCTCCGAAAAATCCATCGACCAAGAAGCCTTCAAAGGCTTCACCTCCATCACCGAGGTCACCATCCCCAACAACGTCACCTCCATCGCCGGAAGCGCATTCGAGGGCTGCACCAAACTCGCCACCGTCAACCTCCCCAACTCCCTCACCTCCATCGGCTCCAGCGCATTCAGCAGATGCACCGCCCTCAAAAACATCACTCTCCCAAACACACTCACCTCGTTAGGATCACATGCATTCTACAACTGCACCGCCCTCCAGTCTATCCTCCTCCCCAACTCAATAAACTCCCTCGGCGATAATACCTTCCTGCAATGTGAATCGCTCGCCACAGTCACATTCGACGACAACTTCACAACCCTCAGCGAATACATGTTCGCCAACTGCACCTCGCTCCAGTCCATAACACTCCCTCAAAACATCAAAGAACTCCCCAACAGACTCTTCTCCAAATGCACCAACCTCTCCTCCGTCACCCTCCCAGAATCACTCAACACCATCGGCATGGGAACATTCTGGAACTGCGATGCGCTAACCTCCATCACCCTCCCCGACAACCTCACAACAATACTCTCATACGCCTTCTACGCATCCGGCATCACCTCCATCACCATCCCCGACAACGTCACCTCAATCGGCTGGTACGCATTCAATTCATGCGACAAACTCCAGTCCATCACCCTCCCCGACAACCTCACCAAAATAGGCGACTACGTATTCAAACAATGCGCCTCCCTCGAATCCATCACCATCCCCGACAACGTCACCTCAATCGGCAACTACGCCTTCTCCGAATGCTACTCACTAACCTACATAGCCATACCCGCCGCAGTCACCGCCATCGGCAACTACGCCTTCTCCAAATGCTACCTCCTCACCAACGTAGAACTACTCGCCAACCCCGACGCCCCACAAAAAACCATCCTCCTCGGCGGCTCAACCACTCCAGCCGACTACGGCACCAACATCTTCCCCGCCTCACAAGCCACTCTCACCTACAACCCCGAACTCACTTGGATAGGCACCGAAGGCTCCACCGAAAACCTGCTCCACTACTTCACCTCCTTCAACAAACTCACATCACTCCAACTCCCCACCACCAACAACCCCGACACTAACACCACCCTCTACTACGACCTCCAAGGCCATCCCCTCTCCCATCCACTCCCCAACACCCCAACCATCCGCATCCACAACAACCACTCCTCCCTCATCCTCACACACTAAACAACCACACACACAACTAACGGTCGGGGACTAACACATGTTCCCCCCCCGCCTGCGGCGTCTCCCCCAACGCCGCAGGCGGATCCTAAACGCACCCACCCATGTACACCCCCCGCCCACACCGTCTCCCCCTAAACGCCAAAGGCGTACCCCAAAACGCGAACGCGTAATGTAAACCCTCCGCCCACATCATCTCCCCCCAACGCCGAAGGCGCACCCTAAACGCGAACGCATAATGTAAAACCCTCCGCCCACATCGTCTCCCCCTAAACGCCGTAAGGCGTACCCCCCCCCCCCCCCCCCCC
>CAVFBA010000035.1:0-19958 GCA_963620665.1 bacterium | reverse complement strand
GTAAAACCCTCCGCCCACATCGTCTCCCCCTAAACGCCGTAAGGCGTACCCCCCACGCCCGCACCCCTAAACTTACCCCTCCCACCCCCTCTTCATATCTCTTTAATTTTCACCCCTTTGCACGAAAACGAGGTTTTATCTCCCGCAAATATACACCAAAACGACCTTTTACCCCTACCTCACACGCCTAACAAACCCCCTACCCTCAGGATACTCCACATCCACCAACGACAACCCAGCCGCCGACACCGACGTGCCAGCCGCACAACGATCACGCCTCTCCACCACACCCTTAAACTCCTCAAGCGTCATACGACCCTTACCCACCTCAAACAACGTCCCCACCACCGCACGCACCATATTACGCAAAAAACGGTTAGCCTTAATCTCAAACGTCATACGACCCCTCCCCTCGTCTACCCACCGCGCCACACTCACATCGCAAATGTTAGTCTTAACCTGCGTGCCAAGCTTACTGAAACTCGTGAAGTCCTCCACCGTCAACAACCACGCCGCCGCCTCGTTCATAGCGTCAAAATCCAAGGCGAAGAACGGGCGGAAAGTATACAGGCGAGCCATAGGGTCTTTCGTCATCGTCAGACGATACCGATACGTCCTGCTCAACGCCGAGAACCGGCTATGCAACTTGTCGTCCACCTGCTGTATGGAATACACAGCCACATCTGCCGGCAATATCGAGTTCAACTTGAACAGGCTCTTCTCCTCATCCCCCATATCCGCCTCCGTGTCAAAGTGCGCCACGAAATACTCCGCATGCACTCCCGTATCCGTACGCCCACAACCCATCACGCTCAGCTCCACGTCACGTGTCAGCTTGCGCAACGCATCAGTCAGCACCTCCTGCACCGTCACGCCATTAGGCTGTATCTGCCACCCGTGATACGCCGTGCCGTCATAACCCAACTCAATGAAATATCTCGCCATCGTCTCCGTTTTATACAATCAGAGCCGCCTCGACTCCTGGGGCGGCTCCAACTGCCATTATGTTATATCTCCTTACGTTACGCCTTCTGGGCCAGACGCTCGTCTACAAGCTCCTTGCCCATCTCGCGCAACTTGAACTTCTGCACCTTGCCGCTGCCCGTCTTTGGATAGTCCTTCACGAAGAACACATACTTGGGCACCTTGAACTTAGCCATCAGCTTCGAGCAATAATCCTTGACGCCCGCCTCCGACAACTCCGCACCCTTCTTCGGGATGATAAACGCCACGACAATCTCACCATAGTGCTGATCCTCAACACCCACAACCTCCACCATGTCCACACCCTCAAGCTTATAGATGAAGTTCTCAATCTCCCGCGGATAGATATTCTCACCACCACGGATTATCATGTCCTTGATACGTCCCGTGATATGATAATACCCGTCCGCATCCTTCATGGCCAAGTCACCCGAGTGTAGCCACCCGTCCTTGTCTATAACCTGCTCCGTAGCCTCAGGCTTCTTATAGTAGCCCTTCATGACGTTATAACCACGGCAGCATATCTCGCCATTCTCACCCACGGCGCACTCCTTGCCAGTCTCGCTGTTAAACACCTTGACCTCCACAAACGGAAACTCCGTGCCTACCGTCGTAGCCCTCTTCTCAAGGCTCTGACCCGCACGCGAGCACGTCATGCCGGGCGACGACTCCGTAAGGCCATACACCGAGATGATATCCTTCATATACATCCTGTCCATCACCTGACGCATCGTCTCGATAGGGCATACCGACCCCGCCATAATGCCCGTGCGCAACGACGAGAGGTCATAACGGCCAAAGTTCGGATGACCAAGCTCCGCCACAAACATCGTCGGCACACCATACAACGACGTGCAACGCTCCCTCTCGATAGAATACAGCACCGTCGGCACGTCAAAGTCCTCACATATCACCATCGACGCCCCATGCGTGATAATGGCGCACATGGCCAGCACAATGCCAAAGCAGTGGAAGAATGGCACGCACACCAGCAGACGGTCATCAGCGGTATACAGCATAGCCTCACCCGTCGCCCAGCCGTTGTTGAGTATGTTATGGTGCGTCAACATCACACCCTTGGGGAAGCCCGTCGTGCCACTCGTATATTGCATGTTGACTATGTCCTGACACGTTATCGTGGCACGCCTGGCGTCAAAATCCTCCTGCGCCACAAGACGCGACCGGCCAAGCACCTCCACCGTGTTATACATCCCCCTCTTATGATCAGGGCTCAGCAACACCACATTACGCAAGAATGGCAACCGCGCGCTATGCAACTCCTCACCCTTAGGCGTCGTCTTCAGCTCCGGCACAAGCTCATACACCATGTCCACATACGAGCTGTCGCGATACTGGCTTATCATGCAGAGGGTATGAATATCGGCATCAGCCAAAAGGTACTCCAACTCGCCAATCTTATAGTTCGTGTTGACCGTCACAAGCCACGCCCCAATCTTGGCGCACGCAAAGAACACGGTCATCCAGTCGGGTATGTTGTTGGCCCAGATGCCCACCTTCATGCCCTTCTCCACGCCAAGGGCCATAAGTCCACGGGCAAACTCGTTGACGCGCTCGTCAAACTGCTTGTAGCTCCAGTGCAGACTACGGTCTGCATACGTTATAAAATTCTTGTCTGGTGTCTCGGCCGCATACTTTTCGAGCAGACCGTTTAGAGTGTCGTCTGATAGTTGCATAATCAACTTTCTACGTGTGGTTTTTGACGTGTCGTCGCATCATGATGCAGCGGCACGAGTGAGGTTTTTTCAGGATGATTGCTCACCCACTTTTCGCCTCTAACGACCACCGCCATACGCGTCAACACACCCGCAGAGGGTGGTGAGGCGTCTCCTTTTATGGCGCGGTCATCATTAGCTCCTTTCTGGGCGTAAAGTTAAATAATGCTTTTTTATTATTTTTCCCACCTCACGTTAAATAACAAGCCATTTTTTCACTAAATTTACGGCTGACGTTCACGGTCTTCCGTCCACGCCACATGAAACTTCAACCTCTGTACCTCTTGCGGCTGACTGTCACTTTATACCACTTGCGCCACATATCATTGGCTGTCACCATGTTACTCATGGCGTCCGTGTCAGTATGCACCCAAGCGGCCACCTACTGCGACGGCATTGGTGTCCGAAATATCAGTGTGGCAGATGGCCTTACGCAAAATTGTGTTAACAGCATCGCTCTCGACCCCCTCGGCTTCCTTTGGATAGCTACCGACGACGGCCTCGACCGTTTCGACGGCACACGCTTCACTCACGCACGCAACATCTGCCCCATAATTCCCACTAACCTCGACAACACCACAGGCCCCAAAGTCGACGATGTCCAAGTGGATGCCATGAGCAACGTGTGGACAAGGAGCGCATCCGGCATCATCAGGTGCCTATCCACACGCCGCAACGCTTTCCTCCAATTCCACGACAAGGAGGGCAACGCTCTCGACCTCTTCAAAGGTAAAATAGTGACCCTTGCCGACTCCACAGTACTCATCTACGGTGCCAAATGCGGGGCGGCGCTGTTCCGCTCCAT
This sequence comes from bacterium, assembly GCA_963620665.1. Classification (GTDB taxonomy): domain Bacteria; phylum Bacteroidota; class Bacteroidia; order Bacteroidales; family Marinilabiliaceae; genus W3P20-009. The sequence goes on along the minus strand of CAVFBA010000035.1, from coordinate 16,436 downwards.
GCCCAACGGCAATCCCCAATGCCTATGGACCGACCGCTCCCACTACTCCATCTACCACCACTCGGCAGGCTCTAACTACCTCTGCGGCAAAAGGCTCACCCTGGTAGGCAACAACGGCACATCACGCACCATCGACATAGAGGGCATGACAACCAACGCCGTGAGCATGACGATAGTGGGCAAGATAGCCATCATAGCCGACGGCTCACCACGTTTGCGCCGTGTAGACATCGTGACGGGCAACCGCCTTACCGACATTACGCTCCCCACAGAGGGCGTGACCCAGCTCGCCACTCTGCCCGACTCACGTTTCATAGCCGCCCACGCCACGACTGGCCTTTCCCTCATCGACGCCACGACAGGCAAGCAGCAATCCCTCGCGTCGGTCGGCGGCGAATCCCTATCACAAGGCCACATAACCCTCATCCCCGACGAGAATTGCGGCGTATGGCTCTACGACGGGCGAGGCTCCCTATGCCGCTACGACGCGCAAAACCATCTCTTCCGACGCGTCAAGATAATGGACGACTACGCGGCGGAGACCGTAATCGACTCGTCGGTATGCGTCATTTGCGACGCCATGGAGCCAGGCGTACACTGGATAAGTTCACTCGGCGGCGGTCTAATACGCTACGACGAGAAGAATGGCGAGGTGGAGCCGATAGTCAGCAAGAACGCCTACGTGCCAGAATATATCCGCTGCGCCCTGCAAGACAACTTCGGCAATATATGGCTCGGCGGAGAACGTGTGGGCGTGGTCAAGATAACCCTGCATCGCTACGTTAGTCACTCGCTGCGCCCAGCTAAGCCCACAAGCCTATGCGTGCGCAACAATGTCGTGGCTGTGCTCGAGACCTCCGACGGCAACGTATGGTCTGGCACACGCACCGACGGCATATACGTATACGACGGCAAACTCACCCAAAGGCTCTTCCACAGCGAGCCCTTCCGCCCCATCAATTTCGCCGCCGACAGACAAGGGCGCGTATGGGTGTCGACAGAGAATGACGGCGTAAGGGCATACGACAGCCGCACGTTCGCCATGACCGTCAAACTGTCACACCGCGACGACGACTCGCACAGCATCGCCTCAAACCGTCTGGTGAAAGTGCTGGTCGACAACGACGACCGTGTATGGTGCGTCATGGGAGACGGCCGCATAGACCTGCTCGAGAATACGTCACGCCCCAACATTTCGGCTCGCCACTTCCAGATTGAAGAGGGATTTCCCAACCTCACGGCATCAGACGCCACGATAGACGCCGAAGGACTGCTATGGGTGGCCACGAACGCAGGACTCATCTGCTTCTCACCATCACGCCTCATAAAAGATGCCAGCGACTACGTGAAGTATAAGTTCGACGCCAACGAGCCAGGGCAATATGCCACAGGTGCCATACGCACTTTCTGCGAAGACCGGCAGAACAGGATGTATGTGGGCATGACGGGTGGCGGGCTGTGCCGTCTGTCGTTCGACGTGGGTCATGTGCGTCTCACACGCTACACCGAGTCCGATGGCCTTCCCTCCGACGAGGTGTCCTCCATCGCCTGCTCCGACGACTCTACCCTATGGGTCGCCACAGAGTGCGGATTGTCGCTATTCAACACGATCACCGAGGGCTTCACCAACATACGCACTTCTGAGACCGACTTCGGCAACATCTTCAACGACCATGCCTGCTGCGTACGCTCCAATGGCAACATCCTGTGGGGCACATTAGACGGCATTGTTGACCTTGACCCACAACGCAGACTGCCACGCCACACATCATCAACGCCCGCCATTTCCGACATCGTCGTCGACAACAAGAGCCTGACTTTCTCGGGCAAGGACACCGACTTCATCAATGCCACAGCCCCCTTCGCCACATCCATATCGATACCCTCATCGTCAAGCATCATCGCCTTCCGTATAGCCGACCTTGGCCTTAGTGGCGGGCGACTGAACGACCTGACTTACAAGCTCGAAGGGTATGACTCCGATTGGGCGTCACTGTCAGAGGAACGTGAGGTCGAATACCACTGCCTCGAACCCGGTACATATCGTTTCATGATATATGACCGCGCCCGTGGGAATAGCACCACTCGTGCGGTGAAAGTCGTAGTGGAGCGTCAGTGGTGGAGCGTCATACTGAAGTCTTTGGGTGCCGTGTCGCTCGTTGGTCTTGTGCTTATCATCCCGCTCGTCATCCTACATTTCCAACGCCGCCATAGCGTGCGTGCCATAGCAGAGCAAAAGGCGGCAGATTTCCGCGACGACATCCTCAAGACGCTGAACAACGAGTTGCTGTCGCCCATCAAGAAGATTAAGAACTCACTATCGTCGATAAACGAGATGCGCAATGGCGTGTCCGACGAGGCCCGCCCACTAATCAACGTCGTGGAGCGCAACGTGGCAAAGGTGTCCGACATGGTGGAGGCTATGCTGGCGCAAAAGGATGCCGTGGCACAGATGCCCCTCAACCTCGAGACTACCCATATGGCCACATTCCTCGGCGATGTGGTCAACAGCTTCGACAACCAACTGGCTAAGAAGAAGAAGATTAGCACACGCCTGAATGTCTCGGGCGGATGGCGAGTGCTGATAGACCACGACAAACTCTCTAAAATGGTCCAGATTCTCCTCGCCGACGCCTATAAGAACACGCCTGTGGGTGGCGAGGTATGCATATCGGCCTATCAGAACCAAAACCTGCAATGCGTGATAGAGATTGAGGACAACGGCAGCGGCATACCCTACGAACGTCGCTCGTCTGTATTCAGCACCTCAATGTCCACACCTCAGAACGACGTGGAGATATCCATGTCGGCTGTGGCAGACTACGCCAAGTCACACCACGGTGAGGTGCGTTTCAACCCCAAAGAGGAGGGCGGCTCGCAAGTGACGGTAATCTTGCCGACAGACTATAGCGCATATACCGATGCCAATATCGTGTCTGGCCCAATAGAGGGCGCTGGCGACGACGACATACTGACCCGCCCCACATCCCTCAGCATCGAGGAGCAGGCACGGACTCCAATAGCCCTGATTGTGGACGACAAGGCTGAGGTGCGCAACTTCATGGCCGACAGGCTACGCCCCTACTTCACGGTCATGACCGCCGACAGCGTGCGCAACGCACAAGGCAAAGTAGCAGCCACGACACCCGACATCGTCATCTGCGACGCGTTCATGGAGCCACGCAACGGCATGGAGCTGCTCAACTTCATGAAACGGGACTTCAACCTGTCCCACATACCGTTCTTCATGATTACCGCCGACTCCACAAGCCTGAACTGCGAAAAGGACGCTAACTTCGCCCCAGACAAGATTGTAGAGAAACCCATCGACTATGCTACCCTGGTAAGCGACGCCACAAAGGCCACCACACGGTCGATAAACCTGCGTCTCGACTTCGACAGCCTACTGGGTATAATCGAAGACTCCCCCTCGGCACACGACATCAACTTCATGTCGGCATTCGCCGCAAGCGTGACATCCAATGCGTCGCGTGTGAACTTCGGCATAGAGGACGTGGTAAACGAGTTGCAAGAGTCGCAAGACGTGATATTCTTCAACATCAAGCGACTGACGGGTTGCACCCCAGGCGAGTATATCAAACTGTGGCGACTGAACCGTGCCCGCAAAGCCATAGCATCGGGCAAAGAGACTCCCTCCATAGCCATGCAGAACTCGGGTGTGGCCGACGTGGACTACTTCAACAAGTGCTTCATCCGCATCTACGGCAACCTGCCGACGATGAGCATGCACAACCTACACTAACCACCGATGAACTCATACCTCGCCATAGATATAAAGCCCGAACGTTGCACAGTCACGATAGGCTCGTTCACCAACAAAGGCATTGAGACACAACTCATACATAGCTTCGCCAATGAGCCGATATCGCTCTTCGGGCGGTTGTATTGGGATTTGCTGTATATATACTCGGGCGTCATAGAGGCATTGCGCAAGGCGGCACGCTCTGGTGTGGAAATCAAGTCTATCGGTATCACGTCGTTTGGTTTCGACTTCTGCTGTTTCGGGTCGGATGGTCTCATATTGTCACCCCCCCGCGCCTTCGTGGGAATAACAGACACCTCACTGACCGCCAACTATTACTCGCGCGTTAACAAGTCCGACCTATACAAACGCATAGCGGCACAAGACCAACCATACAAGACGCTGTTTCAGCTCGACACCATGCAGAGGTCGGGTAGTGCGTCGTTGTCTGCGGCGAATAAGATTCTCTTCATCTCCGACACACTTACGTACATGCTTACAGGCGTGATGGTGTCGGAAGAGACTATCGCCGGGTCGTCGGGCATAGTGAACGTTACGACCCAATGCCTTGACCAGAAGGTGCTTATGAGTGTCGGGCTGACACCGCAGAACTTTGGCGTGTTCGTGTCGCCAGGGATGACGATAGGACGACTGTCGGACCAAGTGCAACGGCTTACAGGTCTTGGCAATGTGCCTATTGTGGCCGTGGCAGGTCATGATGTGGCCTCGGCAGTATTGGCATCACCCGAAGGATCCGACGATGCCGCATTCTCGTACGCCGGGTATAACTGCGTGGTGGGCATTGAGACGGAAGGGTTGGTGGTGGGGCCAGCGGCAGAGGCGGCAGGGTTGACTAACTCAAAGTCGGGCGATGGTCGTAACCTGGTGTATAGGGTGACTGGTGGTGGCCGCCTATTACGGAAATGCTTCAGCGAGTGGGGCGACACATATACGCCCGATGAGGTCAGCAAGATGATAAATTCGGCCACGTCGATGCACAGCCTGATAGACCCCGACAGCGAGGCGTTCTCTAACCCCGACCAGATATCGCGGGTGATGCAGCAGATGTGTGAGCGCACAGCGCAACGTCCTCCAGCAGACAAGGCAGAAATATTGAAATGCCTGGCTTTGAGCGTGGCGAACCGTCACACAGAGGTGTTGCGGACGATATTGTCGGCAGCCCACACCACAGTCAACAAGTTGGTGGCACTCGGCTCCGACCCAAGCGCAGGGATACTGCTCCAGATGGTGTCGGACATGACGGGGTTAGAAGTGGTGTTGGGGCCTCCTAACCCGTCCACGTTAGGGAATATCATGGTGCAGGCCGTGGCAGCGGGTGAGGTCATCAACATTGGTGAGGCTCGCCGTATTGTAGCGCCGAGGGTTGTGACGCGGATCTTCCAGCCTCGATAATCATCAGAATTAAGATTTAAGGGCTTTAATTGCTCCGCTATTCCATCGCTATATCTACCTCCTCTTTTGCTTTTTCGAGTAGACATACAATTTGGCTTCGTATATTGGTAAAATATGCTTTATCCATAATGTTGTTTAGAAATACGTGTTGACCGCAAATATAAACTGTTCTATAAAGATCTTCTTGAACGCAGCAATATTATTTTGTTCATAGAACATAAGCATAGCCTTCTTATAGTCGATAGAATCAACCGTACGGAAAGAGATAGGGCAATAGCCATTAGCTATAAGGATGGCATTACTCGTTATCCGCGCTGTCCGTTTATTGCCATCCGCAAAGGCTTGTATGTACGACAACAAGACCAATGCCAATATGGCTTTTTCAAACACGTTCTTCTTCCCATTGATTAGAGCACAAGAATCTTCAAGAGCCTCGCGAATCTGAAATTCGTTGTCCAGTGGACGGTAGTTGGTACCAGTGACACCTACACGCCGGTGGCGAATATTTTGGTCAACTCCGAGCTCCTTTGTCAGAATGGAATGGATTTCTTCTATTCGATGCACGGAAATCTCTTCAAGATAATCGGGTTCGTCCAACACGAAATCAAGAGCATCTTTGTGGTTCAAAAGCATAACGGCCTCTTCCTTCGTCTTGCCAGATGCTGTCTGCTTGTCTTTCAGCAACCTCTCCGTTTCCAAAAGCGAATAAGTATTACCTTCAATTTGGGAAGACTTCCACGAAAGGTCAACACCGAGGCGTTCCATCTCTTTGCGATACTCCAATTTGGTCATACCTTCCGTGTTGTGCTCAAACATCTTTTGGGCATTGTACAACTTCTCAAGCTCTCCCGCTGTGAATATTTCTACCCTTGGAAGCACATCCCGGATTAGTTCAAAATTAAACGCTTCCTGCACCTCACGCTCATCAATGTCTTTCTCAAAATAAGTATCAAGGTCAAGAGGCATAGTCACTTGCGCTTGCGCTGAGAGTTTATACCTCGTTGCAGGCCCACGCCCGCTTACCTCTATCATACCCTCATTAACCAAACTACGGAGTAACCTCTTTAATGTACTTTCGCTTGGCGACTCCGTTAAGGATTGCGCGATCTGGTCTCTGCTCGATAGAGCATGATAGTGCAGAAATTGAAGTATTGATACGTCTAATGTCATCCTTGCAACACTTAATCGGGTCAAAATTGCGAGTTTTATTTTAATTATCAGGTCAATTTGACCCGAAAACATATTAGACTGAGCGAGAATTGACCCGATAGCCAATGCTGCCCTAAATATTGCCGTCGGGCAGCAATAGTCGCTAACAATCGTTACCTTTGCCGCATTATCGTACATTCATGCAGAGATGATTGATTTGTCCATCATAGTCCCTTCGTATAACGAGGAGGAGAGCCTTGGCGAACTTACCGACTGGATAGCCAGGGTGATGAAGACTACAGAATATAGCTACGAAGTCGTGATAGTGGACGACGGCAGCAATGATGGTTCATGGGGACGTATCATGCAGATACACGATGCCGACCCGCATATTCTTGGCATACGCTTCAGACGGAACTATGGCAAGAGCGCGGCATTGAGCGAGGGCTTTGCTGCCGCACGAGGTCGTGTGGTGATAACGATGGATGCCGACTTGCAGGACAGTCCCGACGAGATACCAGAGCTGATGGACATGATATTGAACCAGGGCTATGACATGGTCAGCGGCTGGAAGAAGGTGCGTCATGACCCCATTTCGAAGACATTGCCATCGAAGATATTTAACCATGTGGTGCGGCGCATATCTGGCATCAAGTTGCACGACTTCAACTGCGGACTCAAGGCATACAGGAGCGACGTGGTGAAGACGATAGAGATATATGGCGAGATGCACCGCTACGTGCCGCTATTGGCCCAAGAGGCTGGTTTCCGTAACATAGGCGAGAAGGTGGTGCACCACTATGAACGTAAGTTTGGGCACTCAAAGTTTGGCATTGAGCGCACGATAAAAGGGTTCTTAGACCTTATGTCGGTGACGTTCATGGGTAAGTTTGGGAAACGCCCGATGCACTTGTTCGGGTCGTTGGGCTCACTGATGTTCTTCCTCGGGTTCATAGCCGCGGGATGGCTGGGTGCGAAGAAACTGTGGTGCGTATATCACGACGTGAACGCCCCGCTTGTGACATCGAGTCCATACTTCTACCTTGCGCTGGTGTTCATGATACTTGGCACACAGTTGTTTATGACGGGGTTCATAGCAGAGCTCGTCACACGTAACGCACCCGACCGTAACAAGTACCTCGTCAGCGAACGTATCGAGGCTAAAGAGGAGGCGTAGGTGGAGGTCAGTCATAAGACGAATTACCGTGAGGCCTTGAAGCACAAGGTCTTCGGTGTGGTGCGCGATATAGTGGGCGTCACAGGTCAACCGGCATACGTGATAGGTGGTTTTGTGCGCGACCTGCTGCTTGGCATACCATCGCAAGATATTGATATTGTGGTGCAGGGTAGCGGCATAGAGCTTGCCACGGCTGTATCGAGACGTTTTCATGGGTCTCATCTGTCTGTGTTCAAGTCGTTTGGCACGGCTATGATTAAAGCAGGCGGTGCGGAGATAGAGTTTGTTGGTGCGCGGAAAGAGTCATATAGAGCCGACTCGCGCAAGCCTATTGTGGAGGACGGCACTATTGAGGATGACCAGCGACGCCGCGACTTCACCATCAACGCCTTGGCATTGAGCCTCAACCCCGACACCTTTGGCGACATAGTAGACCCCTTTGACGGAGTTAGCGACCTTGAGAATGGCATAATACGCACCCCACTCGACCCTGACATAACATTCTCTGACGACCCACTCCGTATGCTACGTGGCATACGCTTTGCCACACGCCTGAACTTCACCATAGACGACGCTACCCTTGAGGGCATGAAACGTATGGCCCCGCGAATAGAGATTATCTCGCAAGAGCGCATCACAGAGGAGCTTATGAAGTCTATGGAGACAGCCACCACCCCCTCGACGACGTGGAAACTGCTGGACAAGGTGGGGCTACTGACATATATACTGCCCGAGCTTGCCGCCATGAAGGGGGTGGAGAGGCGTGGTCAGTTTGCGCATAAGGACAACTTCTACCACACCATGCAAGTGCTTGATGGTGTGGCTGCGGCATCTGACAATGTATGGTTGCGATGGGCGGCGCTGTTTCACGACATTGGCAAGCCACGCACTAAGCGGTTTGTGGAGGGCGCGGGGTGGACATTCCAGAACCATAACTACATAGGAGCCAAGATGCTCCCGAAGATCTTCACCCGCATGAAGTTGCCCCTTGGTGAGCCACTCAAGTTTGTACAGAAACTTGTCAATCTGCACATGCGCCCGATAGTCCTTAGTGAGGACGTTGTGACGGACTCGGCCGTTAGGCGACTGCTCTTTGAGGCGGGCGATGATGTGGAGGCGCTCATGACCCTCTGTGAGGCCGACATAACGAGTCGGAATGAGGAGCGAGTGCAACGGTTCTTGCGCAACTTCAAGATAGTGCGGCGCAAGATGAAGGAGATTGAGGAGAAGGATCATATACGCAACTTCCAGCCACCCGTGACCGGCGAGGAGGTGATGCGCACGTTTGGCATAGCTCCGAGTCGTCCTGTGGGGGTCATCAAGGAGGCTATTAAGGAGGCTATACTCGACGGGGTTATACGCAACGACTATGCCGAGGCGTATAGTCTTATGCTCTCTGAGGGGGCTAAACTTGGCCTTACGCCATTGGCCGATGCGCATCCCGACCCTGAGAAACTTGCCAAGCATGAAGATTAACGACTCGCGCCAACTCTTCGTGCCTGGCACAATCACGCCGCCCGACGCCCCTCCGATACTCGTGGCCGACGGGCTTCGCACGCCTGAGAATGTGGGGGCTCTGATACGTCTTGCCGCGAACATAGGCAGCACCCGCGTGATACTGGTAGGCTCGAACGACATGCGCGAGAACAAGATACGGCGCACGGCGTGCATGGCGTGGGACTATGTGCAACTTGTGCAAGCCGAAGCCGACACGTTGCGCGCCCTTATTCCCGACGATTATACACTTGTGGCCATAGAGACGACACCCGACGCCATATCATTGTATTCCACTCCCCTACCCCGCAAAGTAGCGCTCGTGGTAGGCAGTGAGGTTCATGGCATATCTCCCGAGGTGCTTGGGCTATGCCATGAGGCGCGGGTGATACCCATGACTGGGCCAGACACAAGCATGAACGTCTCGCAAGCTGCCGCGGTAGCCCTATTTGAGTGGGCACGGTGCAATGTGTACACCCCTAACAACTAAGCGAAACCAACACAACACAACTATATGGACATCAATATAGACGGCCTTGTCATTGCCATCTCCACTTTCTTTGCCATAGGGTGCTTTCACCCCATTGTTATCAAGGCAGAATATTATTTTGGCACACGTTGCTGGTGGGCATTTGCTCTTGCGGGAGTCGTCACGTGCGTCGTGTCGTTGTTTATCAGTAATACTATCGGGTCGACAGTGTTGGGTGTCGTGTCGTGTTCGTGTTTTTGGTCTATATTGGAGTTGTTTGAGCAGCGTAAGCGGGTGCTTCGTGGGTGGTTTCCGATGAATCCTAAGCGGGTGGATGAGTATAAGGAGGGGAAGAAGTAGAGGTTTTGTTATGATGGTTATGCGCCTACGGCGTTAGGGGGAGACGATGGGGATATCGTCTCTACATGGGTAAGTTGCCGTGTGGATTTATGGTACGCCTTCGGCGTTAGGGGAGACGATGAGGGCATCGCCTCTACATGGGTTGTTTAGTGGGCTTAGGAGAGGGTTTTTTCTTGGTTTATCAGGGGGTTGGCGTAGGCTTTGAGGATTTGGGAGCGGAGATAGTCGCGGTCGGCGTTGTCGCCTATTTGGTCAATCTTCATGTTGATGTAGGCCATGAAGTTGGTTTTCTCGGCCTCGGAGTAGTGGTTAGTGCGCTTATTTGTGCCTTCTACGGCGTCGAGGGCTATGTAGTTGACGGGCCAGAGCTTGTAGTTGGCGTATATCTGCGAGTCGATCATCTCGGCTATTGCGGTGATCTGCTCGTTCTTGGGGCGGCCAGACAGTACGTCGAGGGCGTTGTTTATGGGCTTGCCGAAAGCGAAATGGACGTGGCCTTTGCGTCCGTTGAGGCCTGTTGCCATGTGGGTCAGGTCTTCGTTCTCGGACTTCTTGTAGTTTGCGTCGTCACGTTTCTGTTGGAACTGGTAGGCCTTCAGGGCGTCGCAGGGGTCATACTCGTAGGTGATGGCAACTGGCACGATATTAAGTTCCTTGAAGTTGGCTACGAGGTCGGCTGTGCCGCTGAGGTTGAGCATTTTGAGGACGCTGCCTTGCGTCTTGTCGTCACCATCCTTGGAGCGGCCTTCGCGTTGGGCGATCCATATATTCTGCCTGCCGTTGACAATCCTGTCGCGGACGTAGGCGGACAATGTGGAGGAGGCGTCCATCTGCTGGCGCACGGGCATGCCACGCTTCACGACGAAGGACTTATTGAGTTTCACGAGATCCTCTATCCACTCATATATTAGGAGGTTGCTACCTATGGCGATCTCGGTGGTGGTGAATCCAGCCTCGTCGAGCTTAACGTTCATGAAGGCGGAGTCGAGGACAATGTCCCTATGGTTGGACATGAAGAGGTAGCCGCCCTTTGGGTCGAGGGAGTCAAGGCCACTTGCAGTCAGGCCTTCGGTGCACTTCATGACCAGGCTGTTGAGATAGGGGATTATGAAATGGTGTTGGAACTCGCTGACGGTGCGCATAGCCTTTAGCTTAGCGACCACGCCATCGACAGGCACGGCGGGGAACAATTTGGCGAGGACGTTGAGGAAGTAAGGGACGTTGCACAGTCCGTCTATTGCCTTTTGGACCTCGTTGTCGCGGAAAGGCCTTATCTCGTTGAATTTGTAGTTTTCTTCCATAATGATAACTATGTGGGTGTCGTTGGTTGTTGGGCCATGGGCACGGCACATCTATGCAAAGATAATGCCTTTTTATTAATAGCTATTGGCAAAGCCTGAGTGAGAGGGCATAAAACACCCGCCGGGGCTTGGTGGGCCTTGGCGGGTGTCTCTTACCGTGTGGATATCTTTGCGAGTCTAACTACGCCAAGACAACGCAGTCAGCTAATAGTACTGAAGGTGGGAAGGCGCCGATATTGGCTCGGTCGTCTTAGTCTCGGGTACGCACTGGAAATCGTTGAAGGTTTCTTGTGCGTTTGCAGGCTTAGCCGTCTCTTTGACGGTCTGAACATCACCCGTAGGGGCACTGAAGGGGAACATCACGTCCGCCGATGAACTACTGACTTTCATAGATAGGTGTCTTAAAGTTTTAAGTCTTTCGATGAGTTGTTATGGGGCTTTCGTCCCGTTATCTATCGTCTTATACGCAGGACTCCTAAAAAAGTTTAGATGTTTTATGATTTTTTTTGCCCTAATCGTAGATTATTTTGCAACTCGGCTATTTTTCTTGGCATACGCTCCATTTGAGCCCTTAATCTCCGTTGAGTATGTTAAAGAGGCGGTGTGGTGGTGTGGGCATGTGTGAGGGGTTGGGGCATCGTTGGTGACGCCGCGTATATAGTTGCTTCGGGTATCGCCTGGTGATAGGCTATAAGGGTTGGCAAGCTTCTCGCAGCCAGTCGAGGTCGGCACCAGTGAGGAGAGGTTCGAGTGTGCGTAGGACAGTCTGGTGGTAGTCGTTGAGCCACTTGAGTTCTTGCGTGGTGAGGAGGTCGGCCATGATGGGGGCTTTGTCGATGGGGAACATGGTGATGGTCTTAAAGCCGAGGAAGGAGCCGAAGTCGGTGCGTTTGGCTTCGACGCATACTGTGAGGTTTTCAATTCGTACTCCGTGGCTGCCCTCTTTGTAAATGCCGGGTTCGTCGCTGGTTATCATGCCCTGCTGTATGGTCTCGTCGATGAGCTTCTTGCTGATGTTTTGCGGGCCTTCGTGGACATTTAGGCAGTAGCCTACGCCGTGTCCTGTGCCGTGTCCGTAGTCGACGCCGTAGCGCCACATGGCTTGTCGGGCGAAGGTGTCGAGTTGGACTCCTCTTGTGCCGGCGGGGAAGATTGCCATGGCGAGGGCGATTGTGCCTTTGAGTGTGAGGGTGTAGTGGAGTCGTTCCTTGTCGGTGAGTGGGCCGAGGGCGAAGGTGCGTGTTATGTCGGTTGTGCCGTCGATGTACTGCCCTCCGGAGTCGATGAGCAGGAGGCCATGGGGTTGGACTTCGGTGTTGCTTTCTATTGTCGGCTCGTAGTGGACGATAGCGCCGTTCTCGCCGTAGGCCATAATTGTGCCGAAGGAGTCGGAGATGTAGAGTTTGTCTTTGGCCCTCTCGGCGGTCAGGGCGGCGGAGAGGTCGAGTTCTGTTAGGCGTTCGTGGCCTACGTGTTCCTTCATCCATCGTGCGAAGCGTACGAGGGCTGCGCCGTCGCGTGCGTGTGCCTTCTCCATGTTGGCGATCTCGGCGTGGCACTTTATGGACTTCAGGCGTGTCGCGATACTACGTTCCTCGAGGCGTGTGACCTCGGAGGGTATGGCCGACGCGCTGTAGGCGTTGAGTTGGTCGGGGTCGAACATGACGTGTGAGGATGTGGGTATGGCGGCGAGGTCGCGTTCGAAATGCTCGTAGAGGTGTGTTATTATGCCATCGTGCTCGAGGGCTGCGCTAACGTCGGCCGTCAGTTTATGGGGGTCGACATAGATGTGTGCATCATTGTCGGTGACGATCATGTAGGCGTAGAATACGGGGTTGAACTCCACGTCGGAGCAGCGCAAGTTGGTGAGCCAGGCGACATCGTCGAGGGCGGAGACGATGTAGTGCGTGGCGCCGGACTTTTTCATGGATCGTCTCACCTCGGCCAGTTTATCTGCCCGTGAGCGTCCTTCGTGCTCTTTGGGCATTTGCCATATAGCGTCGACTGGGAGTTCGGGTCGTCCGGCGAAGAGGACGTTGGCATAGTCGAGATTCATGTTGATGGTGATGCCGAAGTTCCACAGGGTGCGTGTCATGTCGCGGCACTCGGACTCGGTCATTGTCCTGCCATCCACGCCCACGACGCTGCCAGAGGGCAGGAGATATGTGAGGTAGGAGATATAGTCGGGGACGCCAGGGATGCCCATTCTGTGTAGCTCGATGGGCGTGCCACGGAGTTGCTTATCGGCCTGGATGAAATAGCGGGAGTCGGTCCATAGTCCGGCGTGGTTTTTGGTGACGACGAGCGTGCCGGCGGAGCCGTTGAAGCCGCTGATATACTCACGGAACTTCCAATGGTCGGCCGGGTACTCGCTGTTGTGTGGGTCGGCGGTGTAGATAATGAATGCGTCGATACCGTCGAGCGCCATTTGCTCGCGGAGCCTTATAATGTTGTTTGTGGTATTCATCATGACAGAAGGAGGTTATGAGATGTGCCAATATAGCCAAAAATATCACTTGTTGAGACGAGGGTGGTCACTTTTTGGTGGCAGTTGTGGGATATAAATATTGCGCGGGGCGCTTGTTCGGTCAGTTCGTTTATTTACTTTTGCATAATCAAATAAAACATAAAAGCATGATCCGTACATGGAGATGGTTTGGCAAGGGTGACAAGATAACGCTTGCCATGCTCAGGCAGATAGGGGTGGAGGGGATAGTGACCGCGCTGCATGATGTGCCGAATGGTGAGGTGTGGTCGCGGGAGCAGATACGCGACTTAAGGGAGTATATTGAGGGATATGGGATGACGTGGGCCGTGGTGGAGAGCCTGCCGGTGTCGGAGGCGATAAAATATGGGGGGGCGGAGCGCGAGAGGCTAATAGAGAACTATAAGGAGAGTTTGCGTAACCTTGCGCTTGAGGGGGTGAGGAATGTATGCTATAACTTCATGCCCGTGTTGGACTGGGCACGTACGGACTTGTTGCATCCGAATCCCAATGGGTCGTCGAATTTGTATTTCAGTCATGCTCAATTTGCGTATTTTGACATACACATATTGAAACGTCGCGGAGCTGAGGCATCGTGGTCGGCGAGTGTGCTTGAGGAGGTGGACAAGTTGAAGGCACGTATGACGGCGGAGGATGAGCATAAGCTTGTGGACACGATCATCGTCAAGACACAGGGGTTCGTGTCGGGCAACATCAAGGAGGGGGATGCGCATCCTGTGGAGTTGTTCCGGCATTTGCTGTCGCTGTATGAGGGCATCACGGCGGAGCAGTTGCGGGAGAATTGGCGTTACTTTTTGGAGTCGATAATGCCTGTGTGTGAGGAGTATGACATACGTGTGTGCGTACATCCTGACGACCCGCCATTCCAGATATTGGGTTTGCCTCGGATAGTGACGTGCGACGCGGATATTGAGTGGTTTTTGAGAGCCGTGGACAACAGTCATAACTGCCTGACGTTCTGTGCCGGTTCGTTATCGGCGGGTATACAGAATGACGTGGTGTCCTTGGCGCGGAAATATGCCGGGAGGACATCGTTTGTGCATTTGCGGTCGTGCCACATTTTCCCGAATGGTGATTTCACTGAGGCGAGCCATTTGGGGGGTCGTGCTGACTTGATAGAGCTTGTGAGGATATTTGAGAGAGAGGATCCGACGTTGCCGATGCGTGTGGATCATGGTATGACTATGCTTGGGGACGAGGCGAGGGGTTATAACGCGGGATATAGTTTTTTGGGGCGTATGTTTGCCCTTGGTCAGGTTCAGGGGATCATAGCGACGGTGGACAGGGAGTTGGGTATAGAATATCATCAACCGGGATTTTTTGAATAATAATAATAGGCGATGAAGAACTCATTATTTGACATTAGTGGCTATGTTGTAGCCATCACGGGCGGCACGGGCATATTGGGCAGGTGTATAGCCAAATATCTTGCGAGGAATGGCGCTAAGGTTGCCATTATGGGCAGGAAGGCGGATGTTGGCGAGGCGATAGTGGCTGACATAGAGAAGTCGGGCGGCGCGGCCATGTTTGTGTCGGCGGACGTCATGAGCGAGGAGGCTATGAGGTCGGCGCGTGAGTCCATCATGGCGCGTTATGGTCGTATTGACACGCTATTGAACGCGGCAGGGGGGAATATGAAGGGAGCGACCATTGCGCCGGAGCAGACGTTTTTTGACTTGAGGGCTGAGGAGTTTCAGAAGGTGCTTGATTTGAACTTGACTGGCACGGTGATACCGACACAGGTGTTTTTGGAGCCTATGACGCGGCAGGGCAAGGGGTCGATAGTGAACTTCTCGTCGATGGCGGCGTTTCGTCCGATGACCCGTGTGTGTGGATATGCTGCGGCAAAGGCTGGGATCTCGAATTTCACGGCATATATGGCTACGGAGTGCGCTAAGAAGTTTGGCGAGGGGATCAGGGTTAACGCGATAGCTCCTGGTTTTTTCATCACGGAGCAGAACCGTGCGTTGCTGACTAATCCGGACGGGACATTCACGCAGAGGGGTCAGGACGTGATACGTCAGACGCCGTTTGGGCGTATGGGGGAGCCGGAGGAGTTGTGCGGTACGATACACTACTTGATAAGTGACGCGTCGAAGTTTGTGACGGGGACGGTGGCGGTTGTGGACGGTGGTTTTAACTGTTTTGCGATGTAGAAATGTGTTGTGCTGTGCCGCGAAACGACATATTGGGGTGACGAAATGACGAAGAGATGATTTTTTTTTGACGAAACGCTTGCGGTGTCAGAAATTATTATCATCTTTGCACTGGAATTTTTCATAGAAACTTGGATTTAGTTAGCTGATTAAGGAGTACAGCCCGCGCAAACGTGCACGGGCTCCTTTTTTTTTATGTAGGGAGGGTCATGTGCGAGGGGTTTAAGTTGTAAAGAGGTTTTATATGTAGTGTAAAGACGTTCCAGGCAACGTCTTTACACCGACCGTGGGGTGGTACGCCTGCGGCGTTTAGGGGAGACGCCGCGGGCGTATGTCGCTACGTGCGTAGTGTTGCCGGCGTTGGTTGGGGAGTACGCGTGCGCGGTTGGGGGAGACGCCGCGGGCGGATGTCTCTACATGCGTAGGTTGCCGCCGTTGGTGGGGGGGATGCCTGCGGCGTTGGTGAGGGGACGATTTCGGTGTTTTGGGGATATGGTTTTGGTGTTTTGGGGTGCATTGGGTTCAGTATTGTTTCAGTATCGTGGAGCATTGGGGGTGCAGTTTTGTCAGTATATTATCAGTATGTTGGAGTATTCTCGTTGAAGTTTTGGAGGATATGGGGATAATGGGGTGGGGATGGGGTAAGAT
>CAVFBA010000034.1:0-22426 GCA_963620665.1 bacterium | reverse complement strand
GCGGGCGGACGTCTCTACATTACGCGTTCGCGTTTAGGGGAGGATGGTGCGGATGATGTTTTTACTCGAAGGTTAGGATAAAGGTGGTGTGGAAGGGGGAGAGGGGGTCACGGCGGAGGGTGAGTGAGCCGTGCGATAGGCGCATGATTTGGCGGGAGATGCTCAGGCCGATGCCATTGCCGTCGGGCTTGGTGGTGAAGAAGGGGACGAAGATTTGTTGTGCCACATCGTCGGGAATGGCTGGGCCATCGTTGGCTATTGCTATCGTGACAATATCGCCGTCGGAGGAGGCAGTGACGCGGATTTGCGTCCCTTGGTGTGAGGATATTATCGCTTGGCGAGCGTTCTTGATGATGTTAGTCAGCACCTGGCGAATCAGTGCGGGGTCGGCATAGAGGAGGAGATCGTCGGGCGATACGGAGATGACGATTTGTGGCCCTTCCACCTCGGCGGCAAAGAGGTTGGAGACTTCGGACAAGAGGTCGGAGACACCTATCAGTTGCGGCACGGGCGTTGGCAGTGACGTGAAGCGGCGGAAGGACTCCACAAAGCGAATCAGTCCACCAGCGGTGTCGTGTATGACGTTAAGGCCATCACGAACCTTTGCCGGCGTGTCGTCAGCACAAGAGGAGATAAGTGTCTGCGAGAGGGAGACCATGGGAGCCATGGAGTTCATAATCTCGTGTGTCAGGACATGCGAGAGGCGAATCCACGAGTCGAGTTCCTGGGCATCGAGAGAGGAGCTTATATTGTCGAAGGCGAAAATCGTTATCCGCTTGCCATGCAACAATGTTGAGGCGGCACGTATCAGGAGATGCACATCTTGCCCATCGCGAGAGAATGTCACGTGGCGGCTCTCGCCATCGGCCATTTGCATAAGGGCGGTGTCCATATCGGGGACGATGGTTGTGAGTTGCTTGATATGTGTGAGAACATCGAGACCAAGGGTGCGGAGCGCTTCGGCATTGACTTGACGCACAAAGCCATCGGGAGTGACAGCCACGATGCCCGTGCGCACGACATTGAGGACGAGGGTGTGGTAGTAATCTTGCTGCGCCACAGAGAATTTCTCCTCTTTCATGACATTGGCCAGGCGTGACAGGGAGTCGTTGAAGACCCGTTCATAGCCCATGGCGTAGCGACCACCAAAACGCATGGAATAGTCGTTATTGGATATAGCCTCAATCATCAGGGATAGGCGGCGTGATAGGCGACGCTCGATGCGGCACACCATCCATGCGCCATAGATGAGGATAAGGGCGGAGAATATACCACCAAGCCGCAAATGGTTGAGGATGGAGAGCGTGAGACCCGCGCTGCCGAAGGCAATGAATATTACGCCGACTACGGGGCGGCGGAGTATGGCGGACAGGCGGTTAGATGCCATAGCGTTTCATCTTGTTGTAGAGTGTCTGACGCGATATGCCGAGGCGCTGTGCCACGAGACTCATATTCGAGCCTGAGGCCTCGATAGCCTGACGTATGGCAGTGGCTTCCATCTCGTCGAGGGTGGTGAGGGTGGATGTGGATTGCGGCTTGTGGGGTGACAGAGATAGAGACTCCACGCCGATGACGTCAGTGTCGGACATGATGACCGCCTTCTCTATGGTATGCTCAAGTTCGCGCACATTGCCAGGCCATGAGTAATGAGTGAGAGCCTCTTGGGCGTCACGTGAGAGGGCATTGGCTGTGCGTCCATAGCGTGCCGCAAGACGGCGGATGAACATTTGGGCGAGGGGGAGTATGTCGTCGGGGCGGTTGCGCAAAGGAGGTATCTCGAGGTGTATGGTGTTGATGCGGTAGAGGAGATCCTCACGGAACTGGCCATCGGCTACCATTTGCCACAGGTCGCGGTTTGTGGCGCAGATGAGGCGTATGTCGACATCTATGGGGCGGTTGGTGCCGAGGCGCGTCACTTGTCGACGTTGGAGCGCTGTGAGGAGTTTGGCTTGAAGAGTTTGCGGCAAGTTGCCTATCTCGTCGAGAAAGAGCGTGGCATTATTGGCGGCCTCGAAACGTCCTTGGCGGTCGGAGTCAGCACCAGTGAAAGCACCCTTGGCATGGCCGAAGAGCTCACTCTCAAAGAGAGTCTCGGTTATGGCGCCCATATCGACGGTCACGAGTGGGCGGTTAGAGCGTAGGGAGTGACTATGGATATAATGCGCGAGGACATCTTTGCCTGTGCCATTCTCGCCTGTTATGAGGACATTGGCATCGGTGGCTGCCACACGGTCGGCTGCTTTGAGTAGGGCGACCATGGCTGGTGAGTCGCCGTAGTAGATGTTGTCGTTGGGCGAGGGAGCGGGGGTGGATGCGTTGTCGTGGCGACCCTCGGTAAGGGCTTCTATCAGGCGGGCATTATCCCAGGGCTTAACCACGAAATCGGCCGCCCCGTCTTTGAGACCACGCACAGCAAGATCCACATCGGCGTAGGCTGTGAAGAGGACGATACGTGAGGAGGGCCACCGGTCGTGAAAGGTGCGGAGGTAGTAGAGTCCCTCGTTGCCATTGTTCACTCCGGCATGGAAATTCATGTCGAGGAGGATGACGTCGGGCGTATTGTTGGCGAGCGCCACCGTGGCGTTATCGGGGTGCGTGGCGCATGCGATGTGTGCGAACCACTGCTCCATAAGCATCTTGACGCTTTGGAGAATGGCCTTGTTGTCGTCCACAACGAGGAGTGTGCCGACAGGTTTAGGTTTGTTGGTGGGCATTGCGGAGATCGCTTAGTCGTGGAAAGATAGGGAAAAGAAGTGAGACGGGCAAAGGGGCGCAAAGAGGGGCGTAGAGGGCGAATGTCAAGAGATTATACAGTGGTGTCAAAAAAATGGACAGTGCGACTAAGATGACAATTTACTACAATGTTGACTATTAGACGATTAATGCTTTTGGCACGGCTTTGGCATCAGTAGTAAGCAGGAAAACGAAGATAGTGATGAAAAAAATCAGAATATACGTGACCACAGTGGCGATGACGCTATCTTGCTGGGCACATCTCGTGGCACAGGAGACGTGGACAGCCGACGACTGTATGCGCTATGCCGTGGAGCACAATCACGACGTGAAGCAAGCGGAGATAGCAGCCGACAGTTACCGTGCGGCACGTATGGCGGCCATAGGGAGGATGTTGCCCACGGTGCAAGTGGCTACCAGCGCCCAACTGAACTCGGGTCGCACGATAGACAATGAGACAAACACATACGGCGACTACTCGCAGTTCTACAACGGGTATAGCCTTCAGGCGAGCCTGCCACTCTTTGACGGGTGCGCAACCATCAACAGACTGAGGGCGGCTAATAGCAACAACAGGATGGGGCAGAGCGCAATAGAGCGCACAAGGGATGAGACTGCTATCAGCGTGCTTGAGGCATACGCCGACGCGATGTATTACGAGGGCTTGGCGGCAGTGTCGCGGCAGAAACTTATCGCCTCGGACAGCACACATTTGCAGACATTGAGGAATGTGGAGCTCGGGCTGAAGAGTGAAGCCGACGCCGCGCAGACGGCACAGCAGGTGGCAGCCGACGCATACGACGTGACGCATAACGAGGGCTTGGCGGAGAGAGCCCTGCTCAAACTACGGCAACTGATGAACCTGGCCGACACCATAGAGCTACGACTCGCCATGCCATCGGAGATAGCGAGAGAGCCACAGACACCCGAGGCGGGACAAGTGTATGACGCGGCAAGGGGGACATATCCAGCTGTGGTCGAGGCACGCCATGCGCAAGAGGCGGCAAACTACACACGCAAGGCGGCTATTGGCGATGTCATGCCAAGTCTATCCTTATCGGCAGGTGTCGGGACGTACTACTACGAGTATCTCAATGCCGGAGCCTCGGCCACATCGGCATATCACCAGCAGATGAAGGGCAACAGGAGCCAGTATGTGCAGGCCACATTGGTGATACCCCTCTTCAACGGATTGCAATCGTCGACTGCCATAAGGCGGGCCCGCAATGATATGCATACGGCGCAAGAGAAATACAACCAAGCCCTCGACAACCTACGCAACGAGGCGCTGTTAGCCACTACCGACCTCAATCAAGCCATGGCCGACATGGCACAGTCGGAAGCCAAAGTCAAGGCCGACAGCATAGCCTATCACGTGGCACACAGGCAATATGAGGAGGGACTGAGCGACCCCCTGGAGTTGAAAACGGCAGCCAACACATTGGCACTCAGCAAGGCGCAGAACCTGCAATGCCGACTGACACTCTTCCTTAGGCAGAGATACCTGGCATACCTGATGGGCAACCCGATGATAAACGAATAACACACAAGATTATGGACATCAAGATAGAGAGGAAGAAAGGACCTACGACGAAACAGACCATCATAGGCACGATAAGTATAGGGGCAGTGGCGTTGCTCGTATGGGCGATAGTGAGTGGCAGCCGAGGGGCGATGCGTGTGGAGCGTAGCCAGATGACGGTTGCGGAGGTCAAGTCTGGCGAGTTTAACGACTATGTGAGGGTGAATGGTCAGGTGGCGCCTATCCAGGTGGTGCAGATTAGTCCCGAGGAGGGTGGCATAGTGCGTGAGCGTGTGGTGGAGGAGGGCGCAATGGTGAACACGGGGGACGTGATATTACGCCTATCGAACTCAAACCTCGACTTGGAGATACTCAACGCTGAGGCGGAGCTTGCCGAGAAGCAGAACCTGCTACGCAACACACAGGTGCAGATGCAGCAAGACAAACTCACCAACGAGCAGGACAAGTTGCAACTGGATATGGACACCGAGCGCAAACGCCGCACTGCCGGTCAATATGAACGTCTCTACGCAGAGAAACTCATCAGCCGCGAGAAATACCTCGAGGCGAAAGAGGACTACGACCTTGCGCAACGCAAGCTGACCCTCGTGGGAGAGCGTCTGCGTCAGGACTCGATATACAGAACCGTGCAGATGGAGCAGATGGAGGAGAACCTTGCCAATATGCGCCGTAACGTGCTGCTGATACGTGAGCGCAAGGCTAAGCTTGAGGTGCGCGCCCCGATAAGTGGTGAGTTGGGGCTACTCGACGCGGAGCTTGGGCAGAACGTGCCAGCGGGCGTCTTGGTGGGGCAGATAAACGACCTGAAGGACTACAAAGTGGTGGCTAATATCGACGAGCACTATGTGGACCGTGTGATGAGCGGGCAACCGGCAGAGGTGGAGCGCCAGGGGGAGAAATATGGGCTGAAGGTGCGCAAGGTGTACCCCGAGGTCAGGGATGGGCGATTCGGGACGGAGTTCATATTCACGGGCGAGCATCCAGAGAACTTGCGCACTGGGCAGACATTCTACGTGGACTTGCAACTTGGCGCGCCTACCATGGCAGTCATGATACCCAAAGGGTCGTTCTTCCAGTCAACCGGCGGGCAATGGGTGTTCGTATTGAGCGCGGATGGCACTAAGGCATATAGGCGCAAGATACGCATAGGGAGGCAGAACCCGCAGGCATACGAGGTGATAGAGGGGCTCGAGGCGGGCGAGAAGGTCATCACCTCGGGATATGAGGCATACGGCGACAGCGAAGAACTGGATATAAACGATTAATTGTAATCAAACAGAAAAAACTATGATAAAGATTGAGAACCTAAGCAAGCACTTCCTGACAGACGAAGTGGAGACGATAGCCCTCGACAGTGTGTCACTCGAAGTGACCGACCACGAGTTCGTCGCAGTCATGGGTCCATCGGGATGCGGCAAATCGACACTGCTGAACATATTAGGACTGCTCGACAGCCCGACGAGTGGGCTATATATGCTCGACGGCAAAGATGCCAGCTCATTATGTGAGAGCGACAGGACAAAGCTGCGCAAAGGCACTATCGGCTTCGTGTTTCAGAGCTTCAACCTCATTGAGGAGCTCAACGTCTTCGAGAACGTGGAACTGCCCCTCATCTACATGAAGGTGCCATCGGCAGAGCGCAAGAAGCGTGTCACAGAGGCGCTCAAGCAGATGAGCATCAGCCACAGGGCAAGCCACTTCCCACAACAGCTCTCGGGCGGACAACAGCAGAGAGTCGCCATAGCACGCGCCATAGTAGGCCGACCTAAACTAATCCTGGCCGACGAGCCTACAGGCAACCTCGACAGCCGCAACGGCGAGGAGGTCATGCAACTGCTCAGCGAACTGAACCGTGAGGGCGCAACAATAGTCATGGTGACGCACAGCCAACGCGACGCATCATACGCCATGCGCACCATACACCTCTTCGACGGTCAGATAGTCAACAAGTAGAACCTAACAGCAGAGACTATGATTTGGTTTAGAAACTTCGTGCACACCCTGCGCCGCTTCCTCTTGGCAAGCATAACCAACCTCGTGGGACTTGTCGTGGCATTCGCCGCGTTCTACGTCATCATGACGCAAGTGGAGTACGACTTCAGCTACGACAAGGGCTATGAGGACTATCAGAACCTCGTCCGCATCGACATCCAGACCAAGGAGGAGGACATCTCCTCTCGCCAACTATGGCTATGCCTACCCCTCGCACGGACAATTGCCCAAAGCTCTCCACACATCACAGACTACAGCATCATACAAGGCTGGACATCCAACACTGACGTCTGGGTAGGCGACAGCAAGATGGGCTCCGCCAACATGCTCTGCGGGTTCGACAACTTCCTCTCCCCCTTCCGACCTAAGATGCTGGTGGGCGACACCGAGTCGCTCAATGGTGGCAAGTGCCTTATCCCGAAGAGCCTCGCCGAACAATACTACGGCCACACCGACTGCGCCGGACAAACTCTCCACCTCGGCGAGAAGAACTCAGGACGAGACATCGAGATAGGCGGCGTATACGAAGACTTCGCCCAAAACAGCACCATAGGCAACGCCATCTTCATCAAATACAGCGACGAATACACCAAGGGTGAGGACAACTGGCAACAGTTCAACTACAACCTCTACCTCCGACTCGACGACATAGCCATCGCCGACGAGGTGATGAAAACCGCCTCCGACCACGTCCTCAAGACCGCCCCAGCGCAGACAGTCGACGTGTCCACCTCCAATCACACATGGATCCGCTACACACCCATGAGCGATATCCACTTCTCGAACATAGGAGGCAACGCCACGACAAGCCCCACCACACTCTACCTCCTCATCCTCATATCCATCGCCATAGTATGCGTCGCGGGCATCAACTTCATGAACTTCAGCCTCGCCGAGACACCCATGCGCATCCGCAGCATCAACACACAGAAAGTGCTGGGCGCATCCGTGGCCGCACTGCGCGAGAGCCTCATGACCGAGAGCGTCGCGCTATGCGTCGTGGCCGCCTTATTGGGTGGCGCGATAGTCATGGCAAGCAGGAACTTCGGCCTGCAAGAGATAGTGCAGGGCGATATATCATTCTCCTCACACCCCCTCCACGTGGCCGCCACCATGGCCATAGCCATCATAGTAGGCCTCCTCGCGGGACTATACCCGGCAATATACGCCACATCCATACCACCCGCCGTGGCACTGAAGGGCGACTTCGGCCTATCGAAGAGCGGGCGCACACTGCGAACCATACTCCTCGGCCTCCAATTCATCGTGGCTTTCGCCCTTGTGGTATGCATCTCGATAATGTACGCTCAGACACGCCATATATCGAACACCTACTACGGCATGGACAAAGACTACATCATCATGGGCCACGCCTCCACCCAACTCTACGAGCACCGCGACGCCGTGCGCAACGAACTCCTATCCGTCACGGGCGTAGAGAACGTCAGCTTCTCGGGCTTCGCCATGGGCGGCGACTCCTACCCTCATTGGGGGCGAGGACGCGACAGCGAGCATACCGCATCCTTCTTCAACCTGCGCTGCGACCGTCATTTCCTCGCCACTATGGGCATCAAGATAACACAAGGACGCGACTTCAACGAGACCGACAAGGGCGCATTCATCTTCAACGAGGCGGCAATGAATAAATACGACTGGTTCAAGATAGGCGAGGCCCCATGGCCCAACAACTCCTTCCCTAACGACAACGACAACAACGACCCCTCCGACTGGCGAATAGTCGGCGCATGCGAGAACATACGCTACCGCTCCCTGCGCTACGACAACGACTACCCAATGTGCTTCTGCATATTCCCCGAGTCGATGGACTGGGAAATGTCGCACTACAACATACGCGTCGCGCACGGCACCGACATGGTCGACATCATGAACCGCCTGCACAAGGTGCTCGACAAATACTACGACGACAACAACGCCGAACTCCTCCTCATGAACGACCGCCTCAACCTCCTCTACAAGAGCGAACAACGCTTCAACAGCCAGATGCTCCTCTTCTCTGCCATCGCCATCCTCATCAGCCTTATGGGAGTTATGGGCATATCCATGTTCGAGGCCGAATACAGGCGCAAAGAAATCGCCGTGCGCAAGGTGCTCGGATGCCCCACCGACGAAGTCGTCGCCATGTTCATACGTCGCTACCTCAAGATACTGGGCGTATGCTTCGTCGTCGGCGCCCCACTCGGCTACGCCCTGAGCCTCCACTGGATGGCAGGCTTCGCCGACCGCGTCGAGATCTCACCCTGGGTCTTCATCATCGCCCTGCTCGGCGTCAGCATGCTCACTATTGGCACCGTCGCAATGCAAGTGTGGTCGGTCGCACGAGCCAACCCCGTCGAGTCGCTCAAAAGGTAAAGCACATATCCACGGCATCCGTCGCATGCCCGGGGCAAAATCCTTGTCTCGGGCTTGTTCGAACCCTCCAACTCCTCCAAAACTCCTACCAAACTCCTACAATGATTATTCAAAGAAGCATAAATGAAGCATACCCGAAGCATCACGACCCGTTCCCGTTTCCTCGTGAAACTCCAAAAAAATCCATCTTCCCCCATTTTTCGCCAATTCAACACCCTTTCAACAAATTTCCACATCTCACTCACCTCCCACATCCCCCATTTCTCGGTCGTGAGTGTGACGAATACCCCCACCCTGCATTCCCTTTAATAATAAACAAAATACGCCCCAATGAGGTTATAGGTCGCGTACCCCCGACATACCCCTCACCAGAAACCCGCACGTCGGGGCCTCATGTAGAGACGATGCCTGCACCATCTCCCCCGACTAACCCCTACACCCCCAACAAATGCCGCAACGCCATGACAGGATGATAAATCATCATGCGGGGGCCGCTCCAGCGCATAATACGGCGCATCAGCTCACGCCGCGACGGAGCGTAGCAATGTATAGGGCAACGGCGGCACGTCGGTTTATCCTCGCCAAACTTGCAACGGTCGAGCCTCGCACAGGCGTAAGTCAGCAGGCCGGCATACTCCTCGGGCAGCCCGTCCTCGTGCAGGCAGCGGCGGCAGTAGAGCCTGATCATAACCTCCACCACCCGCTTCTCGCGCTCAATACGTGACATATCAATCTATCCGTAGCAACTCGATCTCAAACACAAGTGTCGACCCGCCAGGTATGCCCGGCTGTGCAAACTTGCCATAACCCATAGACGCCGGGATATAAACCTCCCACTTATCGCCCACGCGCATAGCGTTCAGCGCCACTTGCCACCCCTTGATGAGGTCACGCGGGCGTATCGCCAGAGGTGCGCCGCCCGTCGACGTGTCAAACTGCCGCCCGTCGATGAGCCGCCCCGTATAGTGCGCCGAGATGACGCTCGATGCCGTGGGATGCCCGCCACCCTCATCGCCCGAAGTTATCACGCGGTAGCACGTGCCACCCGCGAGCGGCATCACGCCCTCCTCTTGCGCCTTGCGTTCCAGCCACTTAGTATTGGCCACGACCCATGCCTTCTTATCCATAGTTACAGCTTTGTCACAGATGTCACACGCGCCTCGCCCTGTCCCGGGAGGGGCTGATATATCACCACCCTATATTTGCCGTCGTCCCCTTTGCACGTGAAAGAGTAGTTCAATCCAGCCACCACCTGCGTAGCCACCTTCCTGGGGGTCAGGGCGATGCTGTCCTTATAGCATTTGGCAAACAGCTCGAGCTGCTCGTCGGTAGGCCTCGCCGAGTCGGAATACCCGCCGCACAGCACCTCCCGCTTAGTGGTGCACGCCATAGTGGCGACGCAGGCAATAATCAAGGTTAAATGCTTCATCGTGAACATTATACACTAATAAGCCCCACCAGCATACTTGCGCATGACGTGGCGGGGCAAAATAAAACAGAAAGACTTCAACTATTTGGTGAGGTCGTCGGTATCCATGGCGATCATCAGCTCCTCGTCTGTGGGGATGACGCACACCGTGACCTTGCTCGATGGCTTGGAGATTATAGCCTCGGTGCCAAAGACATCGCGGTTCTTCTCCTTGTCGAGCTCAACGCCCATGAACTCCAGACCCTCGCAGGCCGTCTCGCGGCAATTCCACTTATTCTCGCCCACGCCGCCCGTGAATAGCAATATATCCACACCGCCCATGGCTGCGGCATACGAGCCTATATATTTGCGCACACGGTAATAGTACATGTCCTGTGCCAATGCCGCACGCTCATCGCCGCCATCACGTGCCGCCTGAATCTCACGCATATCAGAAGTAGTGCCAGATATGCCGAGCAGGCCAGACTTCTTGTTCATCATGGTGTCTATCTCGTCGACGGTCATGCCCGTGTGGTGCATAAGGAACGGGATGATAGCGGGGTCGATGTCGCCACAGCGCGTGCCCATCATCAGACCCTCCAACGGGGTGAGGCCCATGCTCGTATCGACGCACTTGCCATCCACGATAGCCGATATAGAGCCGCCGTTGCCAATATGGCAGGTGATAATCTTCTTGCCGATAGGGCTGACACCGAGATATTCGCACACCCTCTTCGAGACATACTTATGGCTCGTGCCGTGGAAGCCGTAGCGGCGTATGCCATACTTCTCGTAATACTCGTAGGGCAGGGCATACATATAGGCCTTAGCCGGCATAGTCTGATGGAAGGCGGTGTCGAACACGCCCACCTGCGGTATGTTGGGCAGGAGAGCCTTGACGGCGTTCACACCCTTGAGGTTGGCAGGGTTATGCAGCGGACCCATGTCGGAGCATGCCTCGAATATGTCGAGCACCTCCCGGGTGAGTATTGAGCTCTTGGTTATCTTCTGCCCGCCATGGAGCATACGGTGGCCCACGGCGTCGAGCTGGTCAAGGCTCTTCAGCACTCCCACCTTGGGGTCGGTCAGTTTGCCGAATATCACCTCCACGCCCTTGGTATGCTCGGGTATGAGGATCTGCTCAATCTCCTTCTCGCCACTTGGCACTGAGAACTTGATGAACGACCCCGGCATACCTATCTTCTCGATGCCGCCGCTGGCTATGACCTTCTTTGCGGGAAACTCAAAGAGCTTATACTTGATAGACGAACTTCCGCAGTTCAATACGAGTATGTTCTTCATTAGCTTATTTGGGGGTTAATTATCTTGCGCCTGATTAGCCGTGATAGCTATCATCTTCACTATGTCGGATACGGAGCAGCCGCGCGAGAGGTCGTTCACAGGGCGTGCTATGCCTTGCAGCACGGGGCCGATAGCCTCGGCGTTGCCCAGACGCTGCACGAGCTTATAGGCTATATTGCCCACCTCGAGCGAGGGGAAGATAAGGACGTTGGCATGGCCTGCTATGTCGCTGCCTGGCGCTTTCTTGGCTGCCACGATAGGCACGATAGCCGCGTCGGCCTGCAACTCGCCGTCTATCTGCATGTCGGGCGCCATCTGCCTTGCAATGTTGGTAGCCTCGACGACCCTGTCCACCACCTCGTTCTTCGCGCTACCCTTGGTAGAGAAGCTGAGCATGGCAATCTTAGGCTCAAAGCCACCGAGCATACGAGCAGTCTTGCCCGTAGCCACGGCTATATCGGCAAGTTGCGCGGCCGACGTCACGGGGTTCACGGCGCAGTCGGCGAAGAGCATCACGCCGTTCTCGCCATACGACTTATCTTGCAAGAACATCAGGAACGCGCCACTCACGACGCTGAACCCCGGCTTAGTCTTGATAATCTGGAAGGCTGGGCGCAGCACGTCGCCCGTGGCACTGTCGGCACCGCTGACCTCGCCATCGGCGTCGCCCGCCTTAATCATGAGGCAACCGAGATAGAGGCAATCCTCGACAAGGGTCATAGCCTTCTCCATCGTCATGCCCTTATTCTTGCGGAGCTCATAGAGAAGGGTGGCATATTCCTCTTTCTTAGGATTCTTCTTAGGGTCGACGATGGTGGCCTTAGAGATGTTGGTCAGCCCCCAACGTTTGGCGTTGTTGAGGACGTTATCCTCGTCGTCGATGATGATGATGTCGGCGAAGCCCTCCGCCAGCACCTGGTCTGCGGCACGCAAAGTGCGCTCTTCATAACCTTCGGGCAGCACGATACGCTTCTTATTCTGCGCCGCCTTCTGTTTCAGATTCTCAACGAAACCCATTGTTGTATGTGTAGATATTTATTTTGGCTTATGTTGTTATACGCGGCTTCGCTCCGTCTGCCTTTGATGCCAAATGGGGTGGGTGTCGCTCTATGATTGGGGATGCGATAGTATTGTACGATGCTAATGTCGCTAAAGTTCTCGCTCTCGCAAAGATACTATTTAGCACGTCCAATGCAAAGAAATGCCCTCTAAATGTAATGTCGAGATTGCAAATCAGCCCATACGGCCGCGGTAATCCTCATAGCCGTAGCGGCGCACCACGCGCAGACCACCGTCCCGGGGGTCGTATATGGCGATTGAGGGGTGCGTCACGCCGTTGAACATGGTAGTCTTCACGGTGGTGTAGTGGATCATGTCCTCGAAGATAATCTTGTCGCCCACCGACAGTGGTTTGTCGAACGACCATGAGCCCACATAGTCGCCCGACAGGCATGAGTTGCCGCCCATACGGTATGTGGGGAGGTCGGCCACGGGTTCATAGCGCGCGCCGCGAATCTCGGGCTTATAGGGCATCTCGAGACAGTCGGGCATGTGGCATGCGAAGGAGACATTGAGCATGGCGGTCTTAATGCCGGCGTTCTCGACGATATCCTCGACAGTGGAGAGCAGGAAGCCTGTCTGCCATGCGAAGGCCGAGCCGGGTTCGAGTATCACCTCAAGATGGGGGTGTCGACGTTTGAATCCCTTGATAGCCTCGACCAAGGTCTCTATGTCGTAGCCCTTGCGGGTCATAAGATGTCCGCCACCGAAATTCACCCACTTAATCTGACTTAGCCAAGGCGCGAACCGCTCCTCGAAGGCCATGATAAGGTTGGCCGACTGCCCGGCAGAGCTCTCGCACAGGGCGTGGCAATGGAGACCCTCGACGATGGGGGGCAGGACGTGGGGCAAACTGGAGGACAAGATGCCAAGGCGTGAGCCCGGGACGCAAGGGTTATAGAGGTCGGTATCGACCTGAGTCAGTTGAGGGTTAACGCGTAGTCCGACGCTGACATGATGAGGGGCGCGTTCCACATTGGGCATGTGGCGTTCCAGCTGGGTGAGGGAGTTGAAGGTGATATGCCTGCTTCGTTCGAGTATGTCGTCAATCTCGCCCTCGGAATATACGGGGGCGTAGGTATAGGCCAGTGAGCCCAGCTCCTCGGTAGCCAGACGCGCCTCGGCGAGTGAGGAGGCTGTGGCGCTGCTGAAGAACTCACGCACGATGGGGAAGGCGGGCCATAGGGCGAAGGCTTTGAACGCCAGAATAATAGTAGCCCCGCTACGGTCTTGCACGTCGCGGATGAGGCGCAGATTAGCACGTAGCCGTTCCGCCTCGAGCACGTAGCATGGTGACGGGACTTCTTGCAAGTCAAGCATTGGGAGTTATGTTTTTACGCGTTGCACAAAAAAGGTCAGACAGCCGCGTTTAGCTGTCTGACCTCTCGGTTAGTCGGGGTGACTGGATTCGAACCAGCGACAACACGCCCCCCAGACGTGTACTCTAACCGGGCTGAGCTACACCCCGAATACATTCGTCTTTCTAAGACGCCACAAAGGTACGTAAATATATTTACACGCCAAGCGTATCGCCCGAATTTTAGTTTTCGGGGTGCGGGGAAGAGCCAGTCGGAAAAAAATTGCCTTGAATATTTCACCATCTCGCGATAATTCCATATTTTTAGGCAGTCTAATTTATACCGACATAACCACAAATGGATAAAAGAGATATTCGTCAGACCGTCAAGGAGCTGTTCTCCAAATATTTAGAGGTAAAAAAACACAGGAAGACCCCAGAGCGGTTCGCCATACTTGACGAGATATATAGTCGTCAGGGACACTTCGACATTGAGGAGCTGTATTCCTTCATGAAGGAGAAGAATTATCGTGTGAGCCGCGCCACGCTTTATAACACCATCGACCTGCTGCTTGACTGTCGTCTGGTGGTGAAGCTGCAATTTGGCAAGACGCAGGCTCAATATGAGCGTGCATACGACACGAAGCCTCATGACCACCTTATCTGCCTCTCGTGCGGCTCGATTACCGAGGTTCCAGACTCTCAAATCTCGCAGCTTATCGAGAAGACGGCGCAGGAAGAGCATTTCCAGGTGTCGCACCACTCGCTATACATCTATGGGCTTTGCAACGAGTGTCTGAACAAGAACAAGCGTTTGCCTGACCTGTCGGAGAGGGAGTCGAGATAGACCTTTTCCCACCCTATCCATATAGAGCGCATCGTGCTGAGGTTTTTAGGAGCCTCGCACGGTGCGTTTTTTTGTGGGGTGGGTACGCCTTCGGCGTTTAGGGAGACGCCGCGGGCGGACGTCTTTACATGCAGAGGGGAGACGTTCCGGCAACGTCTTTACGTACGCCTTGCGGCGTTTAGGGGTATGGGGATTAAAAAACCGGCGAGTTTCCCAACTCGCCGGCCAAATCATTAAACCAAATAAAACTCTAAAACTATGAAAAATCACCTGACTAAGGATATGCAATCTTCGTGCCAAAAGGGGTGGGGTTAGAATGAATATTTGAAAGAGATGGAGAAATTTTCCTTGACTTGGAACTTGTCGCTCTCGTTGTCGAAGTAGCGGAGTTCGAAAGTCAGGCGTGTGGAAAGGAAACGGTTTATCTGCACTTCGAGGATATTCTCCCAGTCGAAGCGTTTATTGCCGTCCTTCTTGAAGTATTCGTAGAAGAGTTCGAGTTTGGTTGTGTAGTATATGCCGTAGATTATGGTCTTCTTCCAGTTGGCGGTCACGGAGAAACCGTTGATGAAGTCGGCACGGTGTCCTTCGTCGATGCCGAAGTTAGTGGGGTCGATGTCGGCGGTATCGGCCACGGCGGTGATGATGCCGGTGTAGGGGGAGAGGAGTAGGGAGAGATCATCGCGTTTATAGTCCATACCGAAGATGAATTGCAGGTAGGCAGGTGAGAGGAGAGTGGACTTAGGGTTTTCCTTTTCGATGTCGGAGCTGCTGTAGTTTCGGAAGAGCTGTGTTTTGAAAGAGAAGAGGAAGGAGTAGTACCATTTGTTGACGGCGTTGAAACCGTATTTGGAGTTTATGTCGAGGTTGTCGTCGCTGACTCTGCCTTTGAGTGTTGAGGTGTAGGTGAGTCCGAGTTTACTTGTCACGTTAGTTTCCCAAGCGTGCCTGCCTTGTGTGAGTTTGGCTTGCCAGCGGAAGTCGTGCAACAGAGAGGCGGAGTTCTCGCCACCCTTAATCCAGTTGTTGACAAACAGTTGCGAGAATTGTAGGTTCTCCACTCCTGATAATTTCCAGGGGCTTTCCTTCTCTTGGGGTTTAGACTGGAGTTGCTCGGAGAGGAAGTTTGGGTCGGGTTTGAAGATACGAGAGAGGTTATCGGGGTCGTTGCCAGTGCTGCGGAGACGTCGTCCCTCGCGGAAATCCTTGTTGATGTCGGGGATTTTGTTCCATGTGTAGCGCACCAGTTCGGGGTGTTGGAACATGAGATCCATGCGTGCGCGGTCGATGGGGTTCAGTCCGGCGGGGTCGTTGAAGTTGGGTCGCACGGCGAGGGAGCGTGTATGGAGGAGGAAGGAGTCGCGTTTTGCCTCGGGAGTGTATTGAGAGATGAACTTGATGTTGGAGTCGAGGGGTCGGTAGTTCATCATGAAGCTGGCGGTGCTTATTTGTCGGGAGAGGAAGAGGTCTTTGCGCAGGAGGTCCATCATGCGGGTGGAGTCGACGACCTCTAAGCGCAGGAAGAGGGTGTCGCCCTCGGTGAGGACGGTGTCGGGGATCTCGATGACCTTGGTGTCGTAGGGTTTGAGGTTGAGGAAGAGATTTTGTGCTGTGGAGGGGAGTGTGAGGAGGAGAAGGGGAAGGAGGTAGTGCGCTTTCATTGATTTGGGGGTATATCAGTTTCTTATATATCTCTTATTCACAGACCTGTATGACTTCGGAGAGGTTGATGTTGGTGGGCCATGCGACATTGGTGATGTTGCAGGAGTAGACGATGGAGTGGATCATGGAGTCGAGGGAGAGGTCGAGTGAGGTGAGTCGTGGGTTGCCATCGACGGCTATGTCCCAGAGTGTGGCTCCGCATCGAGAGAGGTCGAGTGAGGAGATGTCGCATCGCGAGATGTGGAGTGTTCGCAGGTTGTTGGCGCCATATTGTTGCATTGATCCGAGGAGCACGTTTTGGAGGTTGTGGCACGCCATGATGCGGATGTCGGTGAGGTTTGGGCAGTTGCGGAGGTCGAGAGTTGTCAGGCTGCAAGTGTCGATATGGACTTCGCGGAGAGCGTGGAGTTTAGAGAGGTCGAGGTTTTGCATACGGAGTCGCTCGATGCGCAGTGTTTGTATGTTGACGAAGTTGTCGAGGCCTGTCATGTCGATGGTGGTGTTGGCGGCTGATTTGCTGAGGTCGGTCAGGTCGAGGCCAGTGGTGGAGGCGGTCTCGTGTCCTTCGAGGATGCCGTCGTGGTCGGAGTCGAAGCGGTCGAGGAGGAAGGAGAGGAGCGTTTGGTCGGGGAGGTTGGCGGTGCTTGAGACGGTTATGAGTTTAGTGGCGGTCAGGGGGCCGAAGTTGGCGGTTATGGTTGTTGTGCCGAATTTGAGGGCGGAGAATATGCCGGACTGTGTTATGGAGCCTACGGTGGTGTCGGAGGAGGAGAATATGACTGGGGCGTCGGGGAATCCGACTGTGGCATTCTCGGGATAGGGGTGGAGAGTGAAGAGGGTGGTGTCGGTGGGAGCGAGTTTGTCGGTGCGGCACGTCAGGTATACATGGTGCAGCTTGACGTCGCTCTTGTCGCACGAGGCGAGGAGGAGCGTGGCGAGCGTGACGAGCAGGAGAGGGGCAGTGCGGCTCATGGTGTGGGTGTTATGTTATTTTGGGGCTTTGACGTAGAGGAACACGCCGATTATGCTAAAGACGATGTTTGGGAGCCATACGGCGAGGAGGGGGGGCATATTGCCGTTTATGGCGAATGTTTGTGAGACTGTGAGGAAGAGGATGTAGACGAAGCTCAGGACGAGTCCTATGCCGATGTACTTGCCCATGCCGCCGCGTGTTTTACGGCTTGAGAGGCTTACGCCTATGAGAGTCAGGATGAAAGACGCGAAGGGTGTGGCGCGTCGTTTATAGAGTTCTATGGCGAATTCCTCGGTGTTGCCTATGTTGCGTTCCTCGAGCTCGGTGATATGTGCTCGGAGTTCGGGGGATGTGAGCATTTCGAAACTTTTGCGTTCTTTTTTGAAGTCGGATGGTCGGATGTTGATGGTGGAGTCCATTTCGGCGATTTTGGTTATGGAGTGTCGAATGCCGTCGGGTTGGAATTCCCATTGAGTGCAATCTTTGAGTTTCCATCGTGTAGAGATGGAGTCGTAGGTTATAGTGCGTGCGTAGAGACGAGAGACCATGTTTTTGCCGTTGAATTTTTGGATGTCGAATCGGTCGCCGCTTTCGCGGAAGGAGTAGTAGCGTCCCATGTAGACATATACGCCTGGTGATATTTGCATGTGCATATCGGCGAGTCCGGTTTCTTTGCGGCTTTTGATGTAGGTGTTTTCGAAGTCTATGCGGGTGCGGTTGGCGACGGGGATGACCCAGCTGGCGAGGATGAAGGTTATCACGGCTATTATGGCGGAGCCCACGAAATAGGGGAACATGAGTCGTTTGAAGCTGACACCGCTTGCGAGGATAGCGACGATCTCTGTTTGCCCTGCGAGTTTGGAGGTGAAGAAAATCACGGCGATGAACACGAGGAGCGGGGAGAGCATATTGGCGTAGTAGGGGAGTAGGTTCATGTAGTAGTCGAAGACGATCGACTTGAGCGGGGCGTGGGTCTCCATGAAGTCGTCGACCTTCTCGACGAGGTCGAAAACGATGACAATGGCGAGTATTATCGCCACGATGAAGAAGTAGGTGCCGAGGAATTTCTTGATGATATATTTGTCGAGTATCTTCACTATGATAGTTTTTATGTTGTTGTGGGTCAGCCCACTTCGGATGTTTTGCGTAGTTCGTCTTCGTTGAGGATAGTCAGGTCGCGTTTATTTAGCTGAATGATACCCTCGTTGGCGAAGGCGGAGAGGGTGCGTATGGCGTTGGCGGTTGTCATGTTGGACATGGCTGCCCAGTCTTCGCGCGAGAGGGAGATGTCGAGACGGTGTGAGCCGTGGGCGTATCCGAATTTGTTGAGCATGGAGAGGATGCTATCGGCGAGGCGTCCACGTACTTGTTTACGAGTCAGGGCGTCGGCTTTTTGTCGGCATTGTCGCAGTTCGACGGCCATGGCCTTGACGAGGTGTGTGGCGAGTCTTGGGTTTTGGGACACGGCATCCATGAACACACGTCGCGGGATTGTGATAAGAATTGAGGGTTCGAGTGCTATGAGTGAAGAAGAGTGTCGTTCGGAGGCGAGGATGGAGCGGAATCCGACGAACTCGAGAGGGCCGGAGATTTTGAGGATCTGCTGTCGGTCGTGGCTGCCGTAGAGGGTTTTGAATTTGCCGGAGAGGACGAAGTAGAGTGAGTCGGGGCGGTCGTTGGCGTTGTAGGCGTGCGCTCCAGGTGGCATAGAGACGGCAGTGGCGGCGTTGGTTATCTTGTCGCGTTCGGCAGGGGAGAATAGGCATAGAGGTTCACGTCGCCAGGGGATGTCGATTGTGGAGGCTGCGAGTGGGGTATGAGTGAACTTCAGTGCCATTGGGGGTTGGAGGTTATTATGCTAGGAGCAGGAGGAGATGGGCCACGGCGAAGCCGAGGTAAGTGCCGAAGGCGTATCCGGCGAGACCAACGGCTATGCCTGGGCCTATGACGGTTTTATTGCCGAGAGCGCCTGCCATGACCGGGACGAAGGGGGGGGAGCATATCAGTGCGATAGACGTGACGAGGGTGGTGTCGGTGTCGATGCGCATGAGTGCGTTGAGGAGGATGTGCATCAGGAGCGAGCCGAGGGTTGCGACTGTGATGAAGGCGAAGAAGGCAGGGTCGATGTTGTTGAGCATATCGGTGGTGACCTGAGAGGACACGGCGATGCTGAAGATGAGGATGAAGAGCTCGCCGGCCTCGTAGGTGCGAGACAGGGAGCGCACACGTGGATGTTGCGCGGCGAGGACGGCAAAGAGTGATATGAGGAGGATGAATAGGGCTTGAAAGAGGTCGGCATGAGGGAAGAGACGTTGGATGCCATAGGCTATAGCCCCACCGAGGATTGTTATGGCGATGGTGATGGTCAGGGCGCGGCCGAGATGTGGGAGGTTGTCACGGCGGAAGAGGCCGTAGAAGAGTTCGTTGTCGTGGGACTCGACGGTGTCATCGTTGGAGGGGGTGTTTTGTGGCTTATCGTGCTTAAATTGTGGGAGGATGAGGGAGAGGACACGTTGGCCAAAGATGATGACGAAGATGAGGTAGATGGCGCTCACGGCGATGGAGTAGGCGTGGCTGACGAGGTAGATGTCGTCGGGGATGCCGAGGGCTATTTTCAGTGATGCTTGATTGGCTGTGCCGCCGGTGTATAGGCCGGTGAGCATTCCTCCTATGCGTGCGTAGATGTCGTGGTTCTGGGCGCCGAAGAGGAGGAAGCCCGTGGCTATGGCGAGGACGCAGCCGAGGACGCCTGCGGCGGTGGATTTGGCGAAAGAGGGAGCGAGGGAGATCCAAGCCTTGACGTTGGATGAGAGGAGCATGAGGGGTATGGCGAGAGGTATGGCGGCTGTGGCGATGGAGGAGAGGAGGTTGTTGCTGCCACTGGGGATGATGCCGGTCAGGCCTACGGCGCAACCGATGATGTAGGCGATGAGGATGCCTCCGAGCTTACGCAGGAGTGGGAAGCGCCAACAGAGCCATAGCACGAGGAGGGGAGTGGCGAGGCAGTAGGCTACAATCAGCGCATTGGACATGGGCTAATTGACTATGTGGTTGTATGTTATCGTGCCACGTTGCGCGACTGGTTTTGAGGGGTCGGCGTTGAACTTGGCTTTTTTTGCTGCTGCGACATCGGCATCCCAGACTGCTTTGTTTTGAATTGTGGTGCCTTGCATTTTGACTGTCGCGCTTATGACGTTGCCGTTCTTGTCGACGGTGATATCCACTACCACTTTGCCGGGGCTTTGGACACGTACGGTAGGCTTGGGGAGTGTGCCCACGAGGGAGCGTCCCTCGAGTGAGAAACTTGAGCCGTGGCCTGAGCTCCCGCCTGTGGCAGAGCCTGCGGCGCCACCTGTGAGGCTACCTTGGTTGCCTTGGCCTGTGCCTGAGCCTTGGCTGCCGGAGGTGCCTGTGCCGGCGCCAGAGAAACCTCTGTTGACGGCGTTGCGTGCTGCTGCTGCTGCGGCTGCTTTACGTGCTGCCTCGGCTTCTGCTTTGGCTTTTGCCTCGGCTTCTGCTTTGGCTTTTGCTTCGGCTTCGGCTTTTGCTTCGGCTTCTGCTTTGGCTTTTGCTTCTGCTTTAGCTTTGGCGTCGGCTTCGGCTTTTATGCGGGCTTCCTCATCGGCTTTTTTCTTGGCCTCTTCTTCGGCCTTGCGGGCTTTGGCGTCGGCTTCGGCTTTGCGCTTAGCCTCCTCGAGAGCCGCGGCCTCTTCGAAGTCTTGTGTCGATGTGGTTTGTCCGTCGGCTTCGGGTTGTGCAGGTGTAGGTTCGGCCGGGGTGGGTTCGGGGGCGGGAGTTTGTGGCGCGGGCTGTGGTGCGGGTGTCACTGTGGCGAGTGTGGGGGCTGGTTCTTGGTCGCCGCTACCGTCGGGGGTGAAGCCGTAGTTGAGGAGCAGTCCTTCCTCTTCCTTGCGTTCGGCCGTGATGACGGTGCAGAAGCACAGGATGAGGAGGATGGCGTGGAATATTACAGTTCCGGCGACACCCTGTCCTTTGTATTGCTTATCGGGGTTGTTGTTTTTCATCACTTGGCTCGTGTGGCCAGAATGAGTTTGTATTTATTTTTCTTGGCGATGTTCATCACCTTGACGACCTCTCGCATGGGGACGGTTTCGTCGACATGGAGGGCGATGTAGGTTTCTGGTTCTTGTCCGAGTTTGGCTACGAGCGCGGGTTCGAGTTCGTCGAAGGATACTCGTTTAGTCTCGACATAGTAGCGCAGGTCGGCGGTTATGGAGACGGATGTTTGGGGTTTGGCGGAAGTCTGGTTTTTGCTTTGTGGGAGGATCAGCTTGAGCGCGTTTGGGTGGACGAGCGTGGAGGTCAGCATGAAGAAGATGAGGAGCAGGAAGATGATGTCCGTCATTGACGACATGTTGAACGTGCAGCTTATTTTTTGACCTTTCTTGAGTGCCATGGTTTTGGGGAGGTTAGGCTGTAGGGTCGTTGAGGAGGTCCATGAATTCCATGGTTCGTGTTTCGAGGGTCGCGACGACACGGTCGACACGGCTTACGAGGTAGTTGTAGGCGAAGTAGGCGATGATTCCGACGATGAGGCCTCCGACGGTTGTGACGAGCGCGGTGTAGATGCCTCCGGCGAGGGAGCCTACCTCGATGTTGTTGCCTGCGTTTGCCATTTGGAAGAAGGCTTCGATCATGCCTGTGACGGTGCCGAGGAATCCGATCATGGGGCCTCCTCCGGATACTGAGGCGAGGCTGGCGAGTCCTTTTTCGAGGCGAGCGACTTCGATGTTGCCGGCGTTCTCGACGGCTGTCTGAATGTCGTTGAGAGGTCGTCCGATGCGGCTTATGCCTTTGGCTACGAGTCGTGCTACGGGGTTGTCGGTTTGTTCGCAGAGTGTTTTAGCGCTCTCGATGTTGCCGCTGTGTATGTAGTCTTTGATTTTGCTCATGAAGTTTTTGTCTTCTTTGAGTGCGTTGCGCAGTGCGGCGCTTCGTTCGAAGAAGA
This sequence comes from bacterium, assembly GCA_963620665.1. GTDB lineage: Bacteria > Bacteroidota > Bacteroidia > Bacteroidales > Marinilabiliaceae > W3P20-009. The sequence continues at coordinate 271 of CAVFBA010000034.1, read as the reverse complement.
CGTAGACGGCGTAGATGGACATAGCGAGGAGGACCCACATGATCCATCCGCCGGCGAGGAAGAGGTCGATGACGTTGAGAGATTGTTGCTCGACGACCTCGCCGGCCTGCTCTGCGATTGTCTCTGCGCTTTGTTCTACTGCTTGTATCATTTTATGCGAATTGTTTTTCAATGAGTTAAAGGGGAGGGAGGGGGGTGGTGCGTAAGCACTTCGCGAATATAAGGAAAATTGGGGGAAGAGGTTGCAAGAGTGTGGTGATGTGTGTGGGGG
>CAVFBA010000033.1:0-23328 GCA_963620665.1 bacterium | reverse complement strand
GTCTCTCAACCCAAACGTCCACAACGCCGCCCGGCTCATCCCCCACGGCACGAACCCCTCTCCACCCTCCACCCTCAGCCTACCCTCCTCCACACTCACGAAATCGCACGCCAAACCCCACTCGCCAAGTCGCCCCACCAACTCATCATCAGGCCGCACGCCCACCACGCAGTCGCCCGCACGCCCCACATACGCCATCAGCACGCCCAAGTCCTCCTCCATCTTAGCCACCAACCTCGGGGCGCTATAACTCATGCCGTCATGCCTGACAGCCATCTCGCACGAAGGGTTAAAATATAATACCATACCGCAAATTTACTCAACATCCACCGCAACTCTTGCGCACATGCGCCATATATGCTCCCCAGAAGCATCAACATACTGACAATATACTGATAAAACTACACCACTGATGCTCCAACATACTGAAACAATACTGACGCAAATCCATCCCAAATCATCCCTCCGCCATCCCCAAATCATCCACCCCTCAAAAAAAAACTCATTTTTCCCCCCTTTTCGCTTTGTCGTTTAATATTCTTATTATATTTGCGCAACGAACAGAACAGAACGGCAAGGCATGGCAACAATAAACCTAAAACTCGCAGAAGACCCCAGCACCCCAAAATTCCGACTCCTCGCCGAGGCGGTAAAAAACGCTATCGCGGAAGGTAAACTACGCACAGGAGAGAACCTCCCCTCAGTAAGCCTCATCTGCGAGCAGTTCAACCTCTCGCGCGACACCGTCTTTAAGGCCTACTCCCTACTCCGCGAGCAGGGAGCCGTGATGAGCCACCCGGGTAAGGGCTACTACATTGCCGACCACATAACCAAAGTCTTCGTATTCCTCGACACCTTCAAGGCATACAAGGAGGTCCTCTACGACAGCTTCTTCCACAACCTGCCGCGCGACGTCATCGCCGACGTCAACTTCCACCACTACAACCCGCGCCTATTCCGCAAGCTCATCGAGGACAGCCTCGGGCGTTACAGCAAATATATAATCATGCCCTTCCTGTCCGACGAGACTGAGAAACTGCTGGCACGCATACCACGCGAGAAACTCCTCATCATCGACTGGAACCTCTTCGCCACCATAGGCTCCAACACCGTATATCAGGACTTCGGCACCGCCCTCTCCAACGGACTCGAGAGCGTCTATGACCGCATCATGAAATACGACTCGTTCCATTTCCTATACCCCGACTACACCTACCACCCCTTCCAGTCGGTCATCAGCTTCGAGCGGTTCTGCAAATTGCACTCCATAAAGCACACCGTCGAGCGCAACCCCGAGGCTCTCGACGTGCAGAAGGGCATCGCCTATATATCCGTCTCCGACCGTATGCTCGGCCGCATTCTCGCCCAATGCCGCCAGAAAGGGCTCACCCCGGGTCAGGACGTCGGCATCATATCCTACAACGAGACGCCCATGAAGCAGTTCATCGACAACGGCATAACGGTGTTCTCTACTGATTTCGAGAAAATGGGCTCCCTCGCCGCCCAATTCGTATCGCAAGATAAACCACTTAACGAGTGCGTGCCATCTAAGATGATAGTCCGCTCCTCCCTATAAAAATCAACCACAACTAATACCTTACCACAATGTATCTCCTTGGCGTAGATGTCGGAAGCTCTTCCGTCAAAGCAAGCCTTGTCCAAATAGACAATGGCAAGACCATGTCGTCGGCCTTCTTCCCTAAGTCGGAGGCTAAAATATCAGCCCCTAAGACCGGGTGGGCAGAGCAAGACCCGCAGTCATGGTGGGACAATCTGAAGCAGTCGGTCAACGCCGTATTGACCGAGGCTAACGCCAAGCCCGACCAAGTGAAGGCCATAGGCATATCGTATCAGATGCACGGCCTGGTATGTGTCGACAAGAACTACAACGTGCTGCGCCCCGCCATAATATGGTGCGACTCACGTGCCGTGCAGATTGGCGACAACGCCTTCCAGGAGATAGGCGAGGAGACGTGCCTTGGCCATCTGCTCAACTCGCCTGGCAACTTCACCGCCAGCAAGCTCAAATGGGTCAAGGACAATGAGCCGGAGGTGTTCAGCAAGATCCACAAGATTATGCTCCCTGGCGACTATATAGCCCTCAAGATGACGGGCGAGGCGCATACCACGGTCTCCGGCCTTTCGGAGGGCATGATGTGGGACTTTGCCCAAGACAGCATAGCCGACCTGCTGCTCGACCACTATGGCATACCCGCGTCGTTCATCCCCAGCATCGCGCCTACCTTTGGCGACCAAGGTCACCTCACCCCCGCCGCGGCGCAGGAGCTCGGCTTGCAGGCAGGCACACCCGTGACGTATCGTGCGGGCGACCAGCCAAACAACGCCCTCTCGCTCAACGTGTTCAACCCGGGCGAGATAGCCTCTACGGCAGGCACGTCGGGCGTGGTATATGGTGTCAATGGGACTGTCAACTACGACCCGTTGTCGCGCGTCAACACCTTCGCCCATGTTAACCACTCGGCCGAAGCCACGCGCCTGGGCGTACTCTTGTGCGTCAATGGCACGGGCATACTCAACTCGTGGCTGAAGCGCAATATATTGCCCGACGCGTCGTATGCCCAGATTAACGACATCGCCGCCGAGGCTCCCATTGGGGCTGGAGGGTTGTCGGTGCTGCCTTTTGGCAATGGAGCGGAGCGTATGCTGCAAAACAAGGAGGTGGGTTGCCAGTTCTTGGGCATCAACTTCAACGTGCATAACCGCTCGCACATAGCACGCGCCGTGCAGGAGGGCATAGTCTTCTCGTTCCAGTATGGCATAGAGATAATGAAGCAGATGGGCATGACCGTCAACAAGATACATGCGGGCAATGCCAATATGTTCCTTAGCCCACTGTTCCGCACGACCCTCGCCTCGGTATCGGGCGCGACGATCGAGCTGTATGACACCGACGGCTCGGTAGGCGCAGCCAAGGGCGCGGGCATGGGAGCCGGCATCTACAAGGACAACAACGAGGCCTTCGCCTCGCTCGAGAAGGTATCGGTCATAGAGCCCGACACGAAGAACCAACAAGAGTATCAGGATGCTTACGCTATCTGGCACAAACGCCTCATGGTGAACATCTAAAAGCTAAGCAAGAAAACCAATAATTAACAAGTAAGGGGACGCCGGGAGCACAAACCTCCTCTACGTCTCCGCAAATCAAGATTCAGATGGCAAAAGAGTATTTCGCCAACATTGGCAAGATCAAGTTCGAGGGTGTCGAGAGCAAGAACCCCTTCGCTTTCCGCTACTACGACGCGGAGAAGGTCGTGATGGGCAAGAAGATGAAGGACTGGCTGAAGTTCGCCATGGCATGGTGGCACACCCTCTGCGCTGAGGGCGGTGACCAGTTCGGCAACGGCACCAAGACCTTCCCCTGGGACGCCAACCCCGATCCAGTGGCAGCAGCCAAGGACAAGGCCGACGCTGGTTTTGAGATCATGCAGAAGCTCGGCATCGAGTACTACTGCTTCCACGATGTAGACCTCGTGAACCCTGACGACGACGTGGAGAAGTATGAGAGCAACATGAAGGAGATTGTGGCCTACCTGAAGAAGAAGCAGCAGGAGACCGGCATCAAGAACTTGTGGGGCACCGCAAACGTCTTCGGTCATAAGCGCTATATGAACGGAGCGTCGACGAACCCGGATTTCGACGTTGTGGCACGCGCCTTTGTCCAGATTAAGAACGCTATCGACGCCACCATCGAGCTTGGCGGCACGAACTACGTGTTCTGGGGCGGCCGTGAGGGCTATATGAGCCTGCTCAACACCGACATGAAGAGGGAGAAGGAGCACATGGCCATGATGCTCACTTTGGCGCGCGACTACGCACGTTCTAAGGGCTTCAAGGGCACGTTCCTCATTGAGCCTAAGCCTATGGAGCCTACGAAGCACCAGTATGACGTTGACACGGAGACTGTTGCCGGCTTCCTCAAGGCGCACGGGTTGGACAAGGACTTCAAGGTGAATATCGAGGTGAACCATGCCACGTTGGCGGGCCACACGTTTGAGCATGAGCTGGCATGCGCTGTCGACAATGACATGCTTGGCAGCATTGACGCTAACCGTGGTGACTATCAGAATGGTTGGGACACGGACCAGTTCCCCATCGACAACTATGAGTTGACCCAGGCATGGATGGAGATTATCCGTGGCGGCGGTTTCAAGGATGGCGGCACGAACTTTGATGCCAAGACTCGTCGTAACTCGACGGATCTTGACGACATCATCATCGCCCACATCAGCGGCATGGATGTCATGGCACGCGCGCTCTTGTCGGCAGCCGAGTTGCTGGAGAAGAGTCCGTATAAGAAGATGAAGGCTGATCGTTATGCGAGCTTCGACGCTGGCAAGGGCAAGGAGTTCGAGGAGGGCAAGCTCTCGTTCGAGCAGGTCTACGAGTATGGCAAGAAAGTAGGCGAGCCTAAGCAGACGAGTGGCAAGCAGGAGCTCTATGAGCAAATCGTCAGCATGTACTGCTAATCTGTAATGAACCTTGTGGGCCGGCCTTTCGATAGAGGAGGGCTGGCCCTTTTTTCCCGCTCAGCGCAAAGAGTTAATATGCGTTGATCCGTTTTGCAAATAACAACTTTCATTATAATGACCGACACTATAACCCCCAAGGCCGAGGAGAGGGGCAGTCTTGCCTATCTGACCGGCATTGTCATGGTCGCCGTTCTTGGTGGCCTACTTTTCGGCTATGACACGGCCGTGATTTCGGGAGCGGAGAAAGGCTTGCAGGCTTTTTTTCTGAGCGCGAAGGATTTTGCGTATACGGGCTTTTGGCATGGCTTCACGTCGTCGAGCGCGCTGATTGGTTGCATCATAGGCAGCGCGATATCGGGCATGATAGCCACGCGATTTGGCCGTAAGTACTCGCTATTTGTGGCGGGGCTTTTGTTTTTCGTATCCGCCATATTGACGTATGACCCGGAGTTCTTGCTATTTGAGCATGGGAAGGCGTCGTTCTCGTTGTTGATAGCGTTCAACATATATCGTGTTATTGGCGGTCTGGGCATCGGCTTGGCATCGGCGTTGTGCCCGATGTATATTGCGGAGATTGCGCCGACGCGGATACGTGGCACATTGGTGTCGTGGAACCAGTTTGCGATAATATCGGGCCAGCTTATTGTGTACTTTGTTAATTTCATGATACTTGGCGACCACAACAATCCTGTGATAACACTTGCGGAGGGTGTGTATAGCGTGTCGCCGGATTCTGACCCGTGGACTATCTCGACGGGGTGGCGCTATATGTTCTTGAGTGCGGCGTTCCCAGCGGGTTTGTTCTCGTTGCTTGTGCTGCTTGTGCCGGAGACGCCACGTTATTTGGCGATGACTGGTCGTGATGACAAGGCACTGAGCGTGCTGACTCGTATTAACGGCAAGACGGAGGCGCAGTCGATACTTGCGGACATCAAGGCTACGGCTCACGAGAAGGTGGAGCCGCTGTTTACTTATGGCTATCTGGTGATATTCGTTGGCATTATGCTGAGCGTGTTCCAGCAGGCTGTGGGCATTAACGCTGTGTTGTATTTCGCGCCTCGTATTTTTGAGAGCATGGGTATGGGCGACCCGATGAGCCAGACGGTCATGATGGGCGTGGTGAACTTGGCGTTCACATTGTTTGCCGTGTTGACTGTGGAGAAGTTTGGTCGTCGTCCGCTGTTAATATGGGGTTCGATAGGCATGGCTATTGGCGCGGCTGGCGTTGCGATGAGCAATGTGATGGGCGACGCGGGGATGCTGCCGGTTGTCAGCATCATGATTTATTCGGCCTCGTTCATGTTCTCGTGGGGGCCTATTTGCTGGGTGCTTATTGCGGAGATATTCCCGAACACGATACGCGGGGCGGCGATGGCGATAGCTGTGGCGTTCCAGTGGACGTTCAATTTCATTGTGTCGTCGACGTTTGTGCCGATGTATGACATGTCGACGGAGTCGATGCCGAATTTTGGTCACGTGTTCGCGTATGCGCTTTATGGCGTGATATGCGTTGCGGCGGCGATATTCGTGCTGAAGCTTGTGCCGGAGACTAAGGGCAAGACTCTTGAGGACATGGCAAATCTTTGGAAGAAGAAGTAAGGCGAGCGGTTCTTACTTAGTGATAGATGCGGACGTGTGGAGACATGCGTCCGCTTTTTGTTTGGTTATAGTTATGAGATTTGCAAGGGATGCGGGTTGTTTTGCATGATTTGTATACCATTAATGCATGATTTGTATACCGTAGAAAAATTGTTAGGCGATGGGGGACAAATTGTTATTTTGGGGGCTCGGTGAGGGTGTGCGGGGTGTGGGGGTATAATCGGGGTCAGCATTGTTTCAGTATGTTGGAGCATGGGGGGTGCAGTTTTATCAGTATATTATCAGTATCTTGGAGTATTTGAGTAAGGAATTGGAAGGATAAGGGGAGGATGGGGATGGGGTTTGTGTGGCGTGGGGGGGAGAGGGTCGTCGGGTGTTTTATGTTAAATATTATACTTGAATTGGCGAGTGTGGCTCGTCGTCGAGGTGCCTTTAACTGTGTCGGGACGTTTGGGGGAGGTCGCGCGGAGGCTGCTATGGCTTATTGCCCAAGGATTCAACTTATTAGTGGTGCGGGGGATAGCGATAAAATCGTGGGTCGGTTATGCGCATTGAACATCTTTTGCTAAATTTGTCTCCAAACAAATCATCCACTATTGTATAACCATGGACATCTTCAAGAAGATAGACGACACCCGCGGGGGTGCGTTGGGCAAGTATCAGGAGGTGGCACACGGGTATTTCGCCTTTCCGAAGCTTGAGGGGGAGATAGACCCGGTGATGCGGTTCAGGGGCAAGAAGGTGCTCAACTGGAGCATGGAGAATTATCTTGGCTTGGCCAACGACCCTGAGGTGCGGCAAGCTGACACGGCAGCGGCGCAGCAGTGGGGGCTTGGCTACCCTATGGGGACACGCATCATATCGGGTCAGACGACGACTCACGAGGAGCTGGAGGACACTGTGGCGCGCTTTATGGACACTGAGGACGCCTTCGTGGTGAACTTTGGTTACCAGGCGATGGTGTCGGCGATAGACACTTTGTGCAACCGATATGACGTCATAGTATACGACTCGCTCGCCAATGCGTCGATTACTGACGGGATATTGCTTCATCGGGCGAAGGGCGGGAAGTGTTTTGTGTATACTCATAATGATGTTGAGAACCTGCGTAAGAAGCTGTCGCTTGCACGGAGCTATATAGCCCGGGAGTCGCACGAGGGCGGGATAATGGTGGTGACGGATGGTGTGTTTGACACTGCCGGGGATGTGGCTCCGCTTGACGAGATTGCGGCGTTGAAGTCGGAGTATGATTTCGCCCTTCTTGTGGACGACGCGCATGGTTTTGGGGTGCTGGGAGGCAATGGTCGGGGCACAGCTGAGATGTTTGGGGTGTCGGACAAGGTAGACTTGATATTCGGGTCGTGTGCCAAGGCGCTTGCGGGGATAGGTGGGTTTATTGTTGGCAAGGAGAAGATTATCAACTATTTGCGCTATAATATGCGCTCACAGATATTCGACGAGTCGTTGCCATTGGCTATGGTTATAGGGCTTCAGAAGAGGCTTGAGATAGTCGAGAGCCAGCCGGAGCGCAGGGCGAAGTTGTGGGAGGTGACTAACGCGTTGCAGAGCGGTCTGCGAGAGGCGGGGTATGACCTTGGGCCGACGCAGAGCGCGATAACGCCGGTGTATATACACCCTAAGAATGCTGTGGACGTTGAGGCTACGGATAGCGGGTTGTCGCCGGACGACAGTGCGATAAACGCGGCACTTAACCTCGTGATGGATATGAGGGAGAACTATGGTATATTCTGCACGATAGTTAAGTATCCGGCGGTACCTCCGGGGACGTTGATGGTGCGGTTCATGCCTACGGCGAGCCACTCGTTGACAAACGTGGAGTATACGGTGCGGAGCATGGCGGAGATGAAGAAGAAGTTGGACGAAGGGGCGTATGACAACCAGACATTGTTGAAGTGACACGCCTTGTCGCCGCCACGCTTATTGTTGGACTGCCGTTTGCCGTGTCGGGTCAGGAGACGGCATCGTATAACCATTTGCTTGGGGCGTCGTATAGCGCGGGGCATATATTCCAGACTAACGACTTTGTCCGGGGGGATAATGGTCGGGGGAGGCGGATGAGTGGGGGTTCGATGTCGCGTCTTGAGTATGGGTGGCAGACGTATGGGGTGAGGGATTGGGAGATAGCGCATAGGCTGCCGTCGTTTGGCGTGGGTGTGGGTGCGTCGTGGTTTGACAATAGTGAGGAGGTGGGCATGCCGGTATCGGTGTATGGGTTTTATAATGGGGTGTTTGGCAGGTGGGGTAATGGTGCGTTGAGGTATAGGATAGAGGCTGGTGTGGCTATGAACTGGGAGCCGTATGACTATGTGGCAAATCGGCAGAATATCGCCATAGGGTCGAGGGTTACGGCACATGTGGCGTTGGGTGTTGAGTATGCGTATACGTTAGCTGATCGGTGGGTGTTGAGTGTTGGTGGGGGAGTGAACCATTTCTCTAATGGTGCGGTGCGTAAGCCAAATAAGGGGTTGAATATACTTTATGGTCAGGTGAGATTGGCATATTTGTTGAGTAGGCAGAAGATGCCCCCTACCCTACCGGAGGTTGACAGGCCTAAGGGTAATGAGATAGACCTCACTGTCGGTTATGGGCTTAAGCGTTTTGAGGTTGACACGTGGGAGACGAATGTGGCGGATCACTATGACCTTGGGGCGCGTTATAATGCTGTCACGTTGCAGGGCACGTATCTGCACAGGTATAGTCATAAGGGGAAGTATGGTGGCGGGTTGCAGGTGTTGTATGACGACTTCATGGGTTCGAGGGTCAAGCGAGACGCGGGTGGTCATGCGGTGGTGAGTCGAGGCAATGTGACTAAGCGTATCGCGTTGGCTGCCATGGTGGCACATGAGTTCTGTATAGCCCGTCTGGCGGTGGTGACGCATGTGGGGTGTTACCTATATCGCCCGACGTTGGAAGATCGGGAGCAGGTCAAGAAGAAGCTGTTCCAGCGTGTGGGGTTGAAGTATACATTGCCATGCAACCTTCATGCGGGGGTCAACATATACGCACACAAGCTTTCTGTGGCGGACTTCATAGAGTGGAACGTTGGTTATAGTTTCCATCTCAGGGGGACGTCGCGGCAGTAGCCATCTACATAACACGATGCAACTTAAAGGCAAACATATCCTTGTAGGCGTCACGGGCGGCATAGCGGCCTATAAGACACCGTATCTCGTACGGGAGTTCGTACGACGTGGGGCGGAGGTCAAGGTAGTCATGACACCTATGGCACGCCAATTTGTCACCCCTTTGACCCTTGCCACGGTTAGTCGTAATCCTATCGTGGTAGACTTCTTCGACCCTGAGAATGGGCAGTGGAACAGTCATGTGAGTCTGGGTATATGGGCCGACGCGTATGTCATAGCCCCAGCCACGGCTAATACACTTGGTAAGATGGCTAATGGCATAGCCGATAATCTGCTGCTGACAACATATCTGTCGGCACGTTGCCCGGTGTTTGCGGCACCTGCGATGGATCTTGACATGATGGCTCATCCTGCCACGGTGCAGAATCTTGCCACGTTGCGTGGTAGGGGTTTGCACGTCATAGAGTCGGCCGAGGGTGAGCTTGCCAGTGGATTGTCGGGTAAGGGTCGTATGGCAGAGCCGGCAGATATAGCGTTTGCGGTGGAGTCGTACTTCGCTCGTGAGGAGGGTAGCATGCGTGGGGTGAAGGTATTGGTTACGGCCGGTCCTACGTATGAGAAGGTTGACCCTGTGCGTTTCATTGGTAATTACTCGAGTGGTAAGATGGGGTATGCCATAGCGGAGGAGTTGGCATCTCGTGGGGCGGAGGTGTCGCTCGTGTCGGGGCCAGTGAAGGTTGTGGCGCATAGCACGAATATCGTGGTGCATAGGGTGGAGAGTGCCAGGCAGATGCTCGATGCCGCGCGTGAGGCGTTCCCGCAGTGTGACGCGGCGGTAATGACGGCTGCTGTGGCGGACTTTGCCCCTGCCACCATGGCCGATCAGAAGATTAAGCAGCACGACTCCATGACGATAAGCCTCGTGGCAAATCCCGATATAGCTGCCGAACTGGGCAAGATGAAGACCACAGCGCAGACCATAGCGGGCTTCGCACTCGAGACGAACAACGAGATGCCCAACGCCCAAGCCAAACTCACCAAGAAGAATATGGACTTCATAGTTCTCAACTCGCTGGCCGACAAGGGGGCGGGGTTCATGACCGATACCAACAAAGTGACCATCATAGAGAGCAACGGCACTACCACCCCCTACCCTCTCAAGTCGAAAGCCGACGTGGCGATAGACATTGTCGACACCCTCGAGCGTATCATCTCCTCAAAACATACCAACTAATGAAACACATCGTCATTCTCCTACTCCTCGCACTAAGCCTCAACGTGGCGGCACAAGAGTTGCAGTGCAGCGTCAGCGTATCGTCGGCATCGGTGCAAGGCACGAATAAGCAGATATACGAGAATATGCGCACGGCAATACAGGACTTCCTGACCGCCCAGATATGGACTACCGACAAGTTCGAGTCACGCGAGCGCATAGAGTGTAGCTTGAACTTCAATATCACGACACAAGTATCGAGTAACGAGTTCAAGGGGACATTGACCGTGCAATTACGTCGTCCCGTATGGGGTTCGGCCTATACCACTACCCTACTCAATATGGAAGACGACGACATACAGTTCCGCTATAACGAGGGTCAGCCACTCATCTACAATCCCACGACCTACGACCAGGACAACCTCGTGCCACTCATAGCCTTCTATGTCAACTTCATGCTCGGACTGGACTACGACAGCTTCTCGCCCAACGGTGGCTCAGCGTTCTTCACTCAGGCGCAAAACATAGTCAACCAGGCACAAAGTTCCACCTTCACAGGATGGAAGTCATTCGACGGTACAAGCAACCGCTACTGGCTCATAAACAACGCTATGGACGAGAACCATAAGACATTCCACCAGCAACTCTACGTATACCATCGACAAGGACTCGACCAAATGGCCGACAACTTCGAGAACGCACGACAAGCCATCTACGAATCGCTCGACAAGATAAAAGACATACGACGCAAAGTATCGCGCAACCCCTACCTGCTCAACCTATTCTTCACGGCCAAGAGCGACGAGATAGTCAACATTTACAGCGAGGCCCCACAGATAGAGAAGTCACGCATCAAGGAAGTACTCCAAACTGCCGACCCTGCCAACATAAGCAAATACAACAAGTTGTAACCCACAATGCTGAAACAGCTCACAATACAAAACTACGCCCTCATAGAGCATACCGAACTCGACCTGACTGAGGGCATGTCAGTCATAACGGGCGAGACAGGAGCAGGCAAGTCCATTATGCTCGGGGCATTAGGACTACTCCTCGGACAAAAAGCAGACATACAAGTCTTACAAGACAAGGCTAAGAAATGCGTCGTAGAAGCCACCTTCGACATCGCCACCTACGCCCTGCAACCACTATTCGACGAGGCCGACATCGACTATGCCGACGAGACCATAATACGCCGCGAGATTCTCCCATCGGGCAAGAGCCGCTCCTACGTCAACGAGACACCCGCCAACGTATCCTTCCTCAAAGACCTTGGTGCAAGGCTCATCGACATACACTCACAACATCAGAATATGCTCCTCAGCCAGACGTCTTTCCATCTCGACGTGGTAGACTCCATGGCGAAGACTGCCGACGACCTGACGCAATACTCCACCGCCTACGCCGCCATGAGGACAGTAGAGAAGCAGCTGAACGACCTCAAGGCCCTCAACGCCTCACAGGCCAAAGAACTCGACTACGACCGACACCAGCTAAAAGAACTGGAGAACGCTAAACTGAAAGACCCACAAGAACTCGAAACCCTCGAACGTCAACAGGAAGCGCAAGACAAGGCCGAAGACATCAAACAGAGCGTGTCAAACGTGATAAACGCCCTCGACACCGACGACACCGGCATAATAAGTCAACTCGCCGACGCCGTACGCTCCATGGAACATATAGCCCAATACTTGCCAGCCGACACCGACATAGCCTCACGTCTCGAATCAGCACGTATCGACCTCGAGGACATATCCCACACTCTCCAGGACTTCGCCGAGAACGTGGAGTTTGACGCCGACGAACTTCAACGCCTCACTGACCGTCTCAACCTACTCAACAACCTCACCCAAAAGCACAACGTAACCTCCGTAGCCGACCTCATTGCCATACGCGACACCCTCGCCAAGAAAGTAGCCTCAGTAGACAACTTCGATGAGCAATTACACGAACTCACACAACGCCTCGACCAAGCCAAGGACAATGCCCAAGCCCTCGCCGACAAACTGACCATGAAACGCCAAGCCGTGTTCGACAACATAACAGACTACGTAGGCACACAACTCCAAGAAATGGGCATGGCCAACGCCAAGTTCATGATTAGCCACAAACCCGTCCCACTCTCACCCACTGGCCAAGATGAAGTCCGATTCCTCTTCGCGGCCAACAAGAATGCCGACCCCACCGATATATCCAAGGTCGCGTCAGGCGGCGAGATGAGCCGTGTCATGCTCTCCATAAAGTCCCTCCTCTCCAACTCCAAGAACCTCCCCACCATAATATTCGACGAGATCGACACCGGCGTATCCGGCGACGTGGCCAACAAGATGGGCCGCATAATGGCCGAAATGGCTCACCACATGCAAGTACTCGCCATAACCCACCTCCCTCAAGTGGCCGCCTGTGGCGAAAGGCAATACCGCGTATTCAAGGAAGATACCCCCGACCGTACCATCTCACACATCGAACTTCTCAACGCCAACGATCGCATCACCGAAATAGCTAAGATGCTCAGCGGCGCTACCGTAACCAATACTGCCCTGGCCAACGCCAAGGAACTTCTCGCAAACGCTAAATAAACCTACAACACCATGTTTAAGAGATTACTATGCGTGGCACTCGCCACACTCGCTCTCGCCATTTCCACTATGGCCGAAAACAAGGAGAACCGCAAACTCAACGACTCCTTCACCACCATCGAGGTCACCAAAGGTGTCAACGTGTCACTCATACAATGCGACAAACTGGCTCTCGAAATTGTCACCGACAACGGCCCAACATCCGACGTCGAGACCATCCTCAAAAACGGCACCCTTACTGTCAAGATGAAGAGGAAAACCACCTGCACAGCAGCTCAAGTCATGGTCTACTTCAAAGACTTGGAACATATCATCGTCAAGCGAGGCGCGTCAATCGACACTGACTGCCTCTTCAAGCGCGACGGCTCTCTGACAGTCGACGTGGGCGCGCAAAGCGAGGTCAAACTCGATATCGATGTCGACGAACTGACCATCGACGCCAACACCTGCATCGTCAACATAGAAGGCAAATGTAATAAGCAGAACGTCCTAATGGCTGGCGTGCTCGGACAGTCCACCTACAACGCCGAGAACCTCGAATGCAAAACCGCCAACGTGAAAGTCATATCTGCCGATGCCGTAGTACAATTCTCCGACTCCCTCAACGCCGAAGCCTTCAGCGGCACCATTAAGTTCATTGGCGACCCCAACCAAGTGACAAAGACCGAAAAAGGCAAAGGCGAGATAACAGAATTCTAACCACAACACACCACACCCCTCGAGAGACTCCGCACAACACGGAGCCTCTCTTTTATACCACTAATGCAACTAATTGTTAAATTATTACTACCTTAGCGAAAACTCATATAAACATAGCATCAATGACCAACCTGAGAAACCTTTTCATCGGCGCAATCGCCACACTCACAGTGGCATCATGCGCATGCCCAGAGCAGCAATCTGCCTGCCAACCTAAATGCGACAAGGGCAAAGCTATCGTCGAGACCATCATGAACCGCCGCAGCATCCGCAAGTACAAACCCTGGACTGTCGGACGAGACACCGTCAAGACTATCATCCAATGCGGCATCAACGCACCAAGCGGCATGAACAAACAACCATGGCAAATACGTGTGGTCGACAACAAAGCCGACATCGACTCCATCACCGCCATCTGCAAACGCTCCGACCCACGCATGGCGCAAGACTCCTCCATGGTCACAATGTTCCGAAACGCCTACACCGTCATATTCGTCGCCGCCGAAAACAATGCCGCGCTCGACTGTGGCATACTCGGCGAGAACATGGTAATAGCCGCGCAAGCTATGGGCCTCGGCACTTGCTTCCTCGGAGGCCCCATCCACTTCCTCCTCAACAACCCCGACGCTAAACCTTTCCTCGACAAACTCGACCTCCCCGACGAAGCGCAACTCGTCTATGCGCTCGCTCTCGGATACCCCGACGAGAACCCCGATCCCAAACCTCGCGACATGACCAAATTCAAATTCATCGACTAATCAACACCCAATATCCCCGACGACTCACAACGCCGGGGATATTTTCCACACCTCCACACATCCTTCCAAATCCTTACACAAATGCTCCAAGATACTGATAATATACTGATAAAACTGCACCCCCCATACTCCAACATACTGAAACAATACTGACCCCGATTATACCCCCATGCACCGCACCCCCTCACCGCGCCCCCAAAATAACAATTTGTCCCCCATCGACTAACAATTCTTCTACGGTGCACAAATCACGCGAATAGCATACACAAATCACGCGAATACACTCCCGTCCACCTTTTCCTCCCCACCCCCCTACCCTAACGTTAATTTATATGCACAAAAAAGGGGGACACCCTAAGGCATCCCCCAATATCCGCTTTCGCCTCTCAGACCAGCCTACTAATTGATGTAGTACTCAATCTTCTTAAGCAAATTCTCAACAGTGACAATCTCAAGGAACGAAGTGCCGCCGCCAATACCAAAGCTGCCGCCAATATAGGCCACAAGGTCGCTCTTGTCAAGCTCTCCCTCATTGAGCAGCTTCTCCACCGTCCTGCGCAAAATCTCGCTCTTGCTCTTACCCTCCTCCACAATCTCGGCAAATACGCCATACGAGAGGGCAAGTTCACGTGCCACGCGTGGCTCGTATGCCAACGAGTACACAGGTATCGGGCTGCGGAACGCCGCCAGGTAACGAGCAGTCTTGCCAGTAAACGAGTCTGTAATCAACGCCTTGATAGGCAACTCCTTAGTAGCACCCACGGCCGCCTCGGCAAGGCACGTCGTAATCTCGCCCTTCACCTTGGGCACAGGTATATCATTGCGCGAATCCTTTGCATCCTCCGACACGCCAGCAACCTTAGCCATAGTCTGCACAGCCTCGACTGGATACTTGCCGTATGTCGTCTCGCCGCTAAGCATAATAGCGTCCGTACGATGATAAATCGCGTTGGCGATATCCGTAACCTCCGCACGCGTCGGACGTGGATTCTTAATCATCGTGTGAAGCATCTGCGTCGCAACGATAACCGGCTTCTTAGCCTCAATACACTTACGAATCAACATGCGCTGAATGAACGGAATGTGCTCAATCGGCACCTCGATACCCAGGTCGCCACGTGCCACCATCACGCCATACACGCAGTCAAGAATCTCGTCGATGTTGTTCACACCCTCCTGATTCTCAATCTTCGCTATAATCTTGATAGGGCTGTTATGAGCGTCAAGGATATCCTGTATCTCCTTGACATCCTTCGCGCTGCGCACAAACGAGTGAGCAATGAAGTCCAACTTGTGCTCAATAGCCCAGAGCACAAACCCCTTGTCCTTCTCAGTGAGCGACGGCAACTTAATGCTCACGCCCGGCACGTTCACGCTCTTTCGGCCATCCTCTATGCGACCATTGTTCTCAATAGTGCAAACCAAGTGGTCCGCATGCTTCTCGTCAACATGAAGAGACACCTCGCCATCGTCAATCAGTATCTGCTTGCCCTCCGAGAGGTCGTCCACAAAACCATCATACGATACGCTCAAAAGCTCGCTCGACGAATGTTGCTGAGGGTCACCCTTGACGATGATCTTCTTCCCAGCCTCAAACACTATCGGCTGATCACATGGCGTGGTGCGAATCTCTGGACCCTTGGTGTCCACGAGTATCGCTATCTTGTCAGACACCTCCCGTGTGTTCTTCACAATTCGGCCTATGCCCTCATGGTCCATGTGGGCAGTGTTGCAGCGGACTACGTTCATGCCCGCCTCATGCAACTTGCGGATGAACTCGACGTCACAACGTATATCAGAGATAGTCGTGACGATCTTCGTGAGTTTCTTATTCATCGTTAACGTGTTAATATATTGTCCTTTAGGTTATTTCTTATTCAACACATGGCTACATATAGCCACAACCCCAAGCATATACGAGTCAAGACCAAACCCAGCTATCGTGCCAAGACACACAGCCGACAAATACGAGCGATGCCTGAACTCCTCACGCTTCGCCACATTCGATATATGCACCTCCACAACCGGAGTCCTTATCGCCGATATCGCGTCCGCTATCGCCACCGATGTATGCGTATACCCACCAGCATTAAGCACAACCCCGTCAACCGCGCCAAAACCAACCTCGTGCAACTTGTCTATAATGCCGCCCTCATGGTTCGACTGGTAATACTCTATCGTGTCAGACGGAAAGTCCGCACGCAAGCTCTCAAGATAGTCCTCAAAACCTTTATCTCCGTAAATGCCTGGCTCTCTGACTCCTAAGAGATTGAGGTTCGGACCGTTAATTATCAGTATCTTCATTACTGGGGTATTGCGCGTCATGCCCTGGAGAGAAAAGCACGCCCATTATCATCTCAAAAACGACGCTAAGTTACTAATGTGTAGCTGAATATCGAAATGTATTAATATTAATTATATGAATGTTAATCATATTTTGGAGACCATTAACTTTTATCACCCTGCCTACCACGACGAAAATATTTTGTTAACTTCGCACTACCTTAACAAGCCATGATATGTGGGAAAAGCATATAGAAGACTACCGTCTATACCTCAAACTCGAACGGGGGTTGACCGATAACTCCGTGATGGCATATACACGCGACCTGCGTAAACTCATGGAGTGCCTCACCGAGATGGGCAAAGCCGACATCGAGCCTAAAGACGTGACCCCCGAAGACTTCGGCGAGTTCGTCAGCTGGCTCGGCCGTAAGGGCGTGGCCGCACGCACTCAGTCGCGCATCATGAGCGGAGTCCGCACGTTCTACAAGAGCCTTATCATCTCCGAGGAAATCGACACCGACCCCACTGAATCCGTACAGGCCCCGCGCATAGGACGCAAACTCCCCACAGTCCTCTCCGTCGCCGAAATAGACGCCATGGAAGACTCCTTCGCCAAAGACACCATGGACGGCGTGAGGAACCTCGCCATGATAGAGGTGCTTTACAGCTGCGGCCTTCGCGTATCCGAGCTTACCGACCTGAAGCTCATAAACCTCCACTTCTCCAAAGGCTACATCACCGTCGTCGGCAAGGGACGTAAAGAGCGAATGGTCCCCATAGGCGAGCGCGCCAAAAACTACGTCCTCCGCTACCTGCGCGAGTTCAGAGAGACAGTCAACATCGTCCCGTTCTATCGAGACTACGTATTCCTCAACAGGATGGGCACCACCATCTCGCGCATCATGGTCTTCAACATCGTCCGAGAAGCAGCACAGGCCGCAGGCATAACCAAACACGTAAGCCCACACACCCTGCGACACTCCTTCGCCACTCACCTCGTCGACGGCGGCGCCAACCTACGTGCCGTCCAGCAGATGCTTGGACACGAGTCGATTGTCACCACCGAGATCTACACCCACTTAGACAACACATACCTCAAGACCACGCTCTTGGGCCATCACCCCTACAAGGGCGACAAGTAGCGCGGCACGCATACAAAACACCCGCGGTACACCTGGTGCGCCGCGGGTTAAGTGTGCTATGACGTCTATACCGAGCCCCTACTGCATCGCCTTGACGGTCAGTTTCAGGGCGAGAAGGCAGATAATGTCGGCCGCCTCGTCGACACCCAGAGAACTGGTGTTGAGCACAATGTCATAGTTGGCGGCATCGCCCCAGTGGCGGTTGGTATACTTCAGGTAGTGGTTGGCGCGGGCTGTGTTGACCTCGTCAATCTTGGCTATGGCCGCCTGCTCCGAGAGGTTGTCCTTCTTGGCGATGCGCTTGGCGGCAAAGTCTCCATCCGAGAGGATAAAGACGCGTATCAGGTTCTTACGCCCGCGCAACACATAGTCGGCGCATCGACCAATGACGACGCACGACCCCTGTCGCGCCACATTGCGTATAAAGCGGCTTTGCGCCACGAACAGCTTGTCGTCGGTCGAGAGTATCGTCCCCTTGGGGATGTCGTTCGAGAGTATAAGCGACTCCAACAGTCGGGCGGTCGAGATGTTCTGCTCGCGCGCCGCGGCCTCCTGTGGCTCAATATCAGCCTCCGACGCCGCATTCTCGAATATCGCACGGTCATACAAGTCGAAATCAAGCTGCTTAGCCACCTTCTGCCCTATCTCAAGCCCCCCACTGCCATACTGGCGCGATATAGTGATGACGAGGGGAGCATCCTCCGCCACCTCCGTCTCCGCTGGCTGAGCCTCATCGGCCGTGGCAAAGTCAAGCAGACGGTCAAGCCAAGCCAGATGAGGCGAGAACACGCGCACCATTATGCCGATATATACCATCGAGACGAGTGTGCCGACGCCTATCATATCCCACCGCCACGTGCCAAAGAAGGCGAAGCAGCACGCTATGGCGATGCCCACAAGGGTGGTGTCGACGGCAATCTTGACCTTGCTGAACTCTATGCCCGACACTTGCGCTATCGCCACCTGTATGCCCTCGCCCGGCATCATGACCGATTTGCACCGCACCTCGCAGGCCACGCCAAAACCCATTATAGTGCCGCCCGCAAACACGAGGAACAAACCCCAGGCAAGCCCCCCCGCACCCGGCTCAGCAGCCAGAGGAGCGGTGATTGCCATATTGACATCGAGAAAGACGCTGAACAACGCCCCCACGAGCAACTGAAACAACTGCAACGGCTTATATCGCCTCCGGAGTATTACAACCTGAAGAAGTACGAAGATGGCATTCATGACGATGGTGTAGCCACCGACAGTCAGCGCGGGAATATGCCACCCAAGAACCGAGATGGACGAGAAACCCGCCACGCTCCACACAAGGGGCGAGACGGATATTGCCGAGGAACCAAGGTTGGAGCGGATGAAGAGGGAGACGCCCAGAGACATCACGTAGAGCGCAGCCAGGAGGAGGAAGTGCTGCTTGATGAAGTGTGTAAGTTTAGTGTTCACTGTGGAGGTATGTAATTAGTGGATAGTGGAATAGGCTATCCAGCCGCGAAAGTAAGCAAAAGGGGGGTGGAGCGTAATGGGGTGGTGTGATAATTTGCATAATTTAAGCCGTGGGGGCGACTTTTGGCGAGTTTTTTATATGTTTGTATAAACATAGATTACCATGGGAAGAAAGAAGAAGACGAGCCTCTTTGGGGGGAAAGTGACGTGGGTGTCGATATTGGTATTCGTAGTGCTGGTGGGGGTGTACGTATACCGCTATGGGTGGGACGTGCTGCTGCCCGAGACGCAGACTGAGGCCAAGGCCGAGACTAAGACCGAGGAGACAGCCAAACTGAACGGCGCGAGGCGTGAGAGTGGCACCAAGACCAACACGGCACGCAAGACGACAAGCAGCGAGAAGTCCGTGCTGTCGGACGAGAGCCTACTCCCGGCCTCTCGTGCCGACTTGCAGGAACAGATATTACGCAGGAAAGGCTACACTGTGTCGTACAACAAAGACACGCGCAACCCCAACTGGGTGGCATGGACACTGACCAAGGCGCATACGGCAGAACTGGTGGAGAGGCCTGGCACAAGCCCGTTCCATGAGGATGACGAGGTGCCCGACCCGAAGGCCAACAGGTCCGACTATAAAGGCTCGGGATGGTCGAGGGGTCACTTATGCCCCGCGGGCGACTGCCGTTGGGACGAGGACGCCATGTACGAGTCGTTTTTGCTTACAAATATATGCCCCCAGGCGGGCAAGCTGAACACGGGCGTGTGGAACCAGATAGAGAAGTCGTGTCGCGAGTGGGCGGTGAAATATGGCGAGGTGATGATAGTGACGGGGCCTATCTACTTCAAGAAGAGCAAGACCGGGACGATAGGCGAGAACAAGGTGAAGGTGCCAGACGCCTTCTTCAAGGTGGTGCTGACCATCAAGGACGGCCATCATCAGGGGATAGGCTTCGTATGCCGCAATGAGGACAAGAACGCCGACGACGCTGGCACGACAAAGGACGGCAGGAAGAGGTCGAAGAAGGAGCTCTATACGCACACCATAGACGAGGTGGAGAAGATTACGGGCTATGACTTCTACCCCGGGCTCGAGGACAGCATCGAGACGAGTGTTGAGGCGTTGGCGGATTATGAAAAGTGGTAACATTATGAAAAAGAGCATCATCTGCATGATTATGGCGGGGGCACTCGTGATGACCTCGTGCACGGAGGAGAAGAAGGAGGAGGACGCAAAGAAGGCGGGTAGCGTGCTATTCATTGGCGACTCGATAACCGACGGCGGATGGGGCAACAGCGGTGGCGATATGCGCCCGTCGGGAGAGCGAAACCATACGGATATGAACCATATCTATGGGCATAGCTACATGATGTTGTGCGCGTCGGCAATACAGAGCGAGTTGCCCGAGAGGGACATAAAGTGCTATAACCGAGGCATATCGGGCAACACACTGTATGACATGGCGGCGCGGTGGGATGAGGATGCCGTGGCGTTGGGTGCGGACGTGGTGTCGATACTCATAGGGACTAACGACGCCGAGTATTACGTGGGGAATGAGGAGCAGGCGCCGTTCGACTTTGAGCGTTGGGAGGCCACATACAGGGAGTTGCTCGACACGTTGCGGATGGTGAAGCCGGAGGTGGGGATAGTGTTGTGCAAGCCGTTTGTGGAGAAAGTGGGATGGCGCGGCGAGGCGGACAGTTATCAGGCGCGTGAGTCCGTCATAGACAAAATGGGGAAGATTGTCGAGCGCATTGGCAAGGATTATGGGGCAGTGGTGGTGAGGTTCGACGAGCTGTTCAGGGCGTTGCGGACTATCGCGCCGCGTGAGGATTACTGGATATGGGATGGCGTGCACCCCACTCCGGCGGGTCATAGGCGCATGGCGGACTTATGGCTTGAGAGCGTGCGTGGGGCAATGGGGTTGTAGGATTAATTGCTATATTTGCGGAGCAAGAAAAAGGAAGATATTATGGAGTATATCGTCTCGGCGCGGAAGTATAGGCCAGCTGACTTTCAGTCGGTTGTAGGCCAGGGGAGCATCACACAGACGTTGAAGAACGCGGTGCGCGAGGGTCGGATAGCGCACTCATATTTGTTCTGTGGGCCACGAGGCGTGGGTAAGACCACATGCTCGCGAATATTCGCCAAGACGATAAACTGCTCCAACTTGTCGGCAGACTATGAGCCATGCAATGAGTGCGAGTCGTGCCGGGCGTTCAACGAGAACAGGTCGTTCAACATACACGAGCTTGACGCAGCGTCGAACAACTCGGTAGATGACATACGGTCGTTGATAGACAGTGTGCGCATACCGCCTCAGATAGGTCGTTACTCGGTGTATATCATCGACGAGGTGCACATGTTGTCGCAGGCGGCGTTCAACGCGTTCTTGAAGACGCTGGAGGAGCCGCCGTCGCACGCGGTGTTCATATTGGCCACAACGGAGAAGCACAAGATATTGCCGACAATCATATCGCGGTGCCAGGTGTTTGACTTTCACCGGATAACGGTGCCCGATGTGGTGGAATACCTGAAATATGTGGCTGGGAAAGAGGGCATAACGGTGGAAGAGGAGGCGCTGACCGTCATAGGGCAGAAGGCAGACGGTGCGATGCGCGACGCATTGTCGATATTTGACCAGATTGTGGCATTCTCGGGGAAGGAGGTGACGTATAAGAAGGTTGTAGAGAACCTGAATATACTTGATTATGAGACCTTTTTCAAGGTGGTGGACGCGATTAAGGAGCATGACTATTTGCAGTCGATGCTGATATTCGACGATGTATTGCGGAGGGGTTTTGACGCGCAGATATTTTTGGGCGGGCTGACGCATCATTTGCGGAACCTGCTTGTGGCGTCGGACGCGGCATCGGCGGGACTTCTGGACGTGAGCGGAGCGACAGCGCAGAAATATACGGAGCAGTCGCAAGCGGTGGGCGTGCAGCGCGTTATAGAGTTGATAGAGGCGTTGTCGGCGAGCGAGTTGACGTATAGGACGGCACGCGACAAGCGTCAGCATGTGGAGTTCGCATTGCTGCACGCCTGTATGCTTGGGGATCAAAAAAAAAAGTCTTAGTCCAACTTGAGGCATTAATCAGGCGGAACAAGGCGAGCGCGGCACAGGCGTCACAGAGCGCGACGGCGGCTCAGGCGCGCCCAGCCGTGCAGACACCCGCCCCACAGAAGACGCAATATTCGTCGGCGGCACAGTCGTCGATCATGGCGGCGTTGCGCAACGTGGAGACCCGCGGCCAAGCGCCACAGACGCCTCAGCCCACGGCATACGCCCCGGCACAGCCCACGCAACCGTTGCCACCGCTCGACGTGGAGGAGGTGAACGCCGCATGGGCGAGATTCAAGGAGTCGTTGCCGGCGAGCGAGATGTATGTGAAGTCGTTGATGGATCAGAGCGTGACGTGCTCGGGGAACGTCATCCGTGTATCGATAAAAGATCCGTCGCAGGCGTCGATATGCAAGCGAGACGACCTGTTGCACTTCTTGCGTCATGAGTTGGAGCGTTATGATATTGTGGTAGAGACTGTTATAGACACAGCGGAGGGGGGCGGGCGAGCCACGCCGTATACGTCGATGGAGAAGTTGCAGGCTATGGTGAGCGAGAACGAGTCGTTGCAGAGACTGATTGAGGTGTTTGGGTTGCAGCTTGATTAAGCAAAAAAAAGGAGAAAAAGCGGGTATAGGCATTGCGAGAATGATATTTTTAGTACTTTTGCAACGTCAACCACGTGGGCATCCTCGCAAGGTGTATGACTCGCTAGCTCAGTTGGTAGAGCAATTGACTCTTAATCAATGGGTCCAGGGTTCGACCCCCTGGCGGGTCACTTATATGAGCGAAAGACTCGCTAGCTCAGTTGGTAGAGCAATTGACTCTTAATCAATGGGTCCAGGGTTCGACCCCCTGGCGGGTCACGAGAGAGGGTGTTGGTGGTTGACAACATGACTCGCTAGCTCAGTTGGTAGAGCAATTGACTCTTAATCAATGGGTCCAGGGTT
>CAVFBA010000032.1:0-23416 GCA_963620665.1 bacterium | reverse complement strand
GCTCTCCAAATAGGACTTGAACCTATGACCCTCTGATTAACAGTCAGATGCTCTAACCAACTGAGCTATTGGAGAAAGATATATGTAGGACTCCCAATGTGGGGAGTGAGCTTAAATCGGCCGCACGGCGCAATGCCAGCATTGCCGAAGTGCCAGACCGTGGGTCGCCCACACGGAAAAGCGATGGCAAAAATATCCATCTTTCAGCAATTCGCAATATCTTTGCCTTAGTTTTTCAACCTATACCCCCACATTCATAATGCAAGCAAAAGTCTTGGGACTGGGCAACGCCCTTGTCGACATCCTGGTGCGGATCCCCAATGATAATTTCCTTAAGGAGCTGAATATACTGAAAGGTGCCATGAATCTCGTGGATGAGCAGCGTTCGGCCGAGATATTCGAGTCGGTGAAGTCGCTCAATCCGCAGATTGTGAGTGGCGGCAGTGCGGCTAACACCATCTGTGGACTTGCTAACCTGGGTGTCAATGCTGGCTTCATAGGCATGACGGGTACGGACGACTTGGGCAATAAATATGCGGACGATTTACGTCAGAACGGAGTGATCCCTTTGTTGCGCACAAGCGCTACACCTACGGGATCGTGCATATCGCTCATAACGCCAGACTCGGAGCGCTCGATGTGTACATGCCTTGGCGCGGCTGTCGAGATGGAGCCCACGGACATTGAAGACTCGGCGTTTGACGGGTTCACTCACCTCTACGTTGAAGGCTATCTGGTGCAGAACCCTAAGCTCATCGAGGGAGCTCTCTCGGCGGCTCATGCTAAAGGGCTTAAGGTGATGTTGGACTTGGCAAGTTATAACGTCGTGGAGGACAATCAGGAGTTCATGCAGAGAATCATATCGCGCTATGTGGATGTGGTGTTCGCCAACGAGGAGGAGGCCACGGCGTTCACTGGCAAGGAGGATGACGAGGCGTTGAACGAGATAGGTGAGATTGCGGAGTGCGTAGTGTTGAAACAAGGAAGGCGTGGCAGCTTGGTGAAGATGGGCAATGAGCATACCAAGGTGGGCATCGTGGAGGCAAACGCCATTGACACCACGGGCGCTGGCGACCTCTATGCGGCAGGGTTCATCTGGGCGATGCTCAACGGGTTGTCGCCTAAGCAGTGCGCCACGGCTGGTGCCATAACGAGTGGGAACGTGATAGAGGTCATAGGCTCGAAGATGGACACCTCACGATGGACGGCTATACGGCAGTCGCTTAAAGATCTTTAGACAATATAAACCTCCGACATAGTGCGATTCGACGACTTACGACACTTGCAGCCGCAAGTCTTGGCTAATGTCAAGGCGCTCGGCTTCACACGCCCCACGAACATACAGTTCAAGGCGATACCACACATACTTGAGGGAGAGGACATCCTTGCGATAGCGCAAACCGGCACTGGCAAGACGGCGGCATTTGCTATACCTGTGGTGTCGAACTTGATGTCACGTCAACGGCGATTCCGTTATACGGGGGCGCGGTGTGTGATTATGGAACCCACGCACGAGCTTGCCGCACAGGTGGCGGGTGTCATCAAGCAGTTGGCGAAGGATACTGGCGTCAGCGTCGTGGCGGTGTATGGCGGAGTGGAGCAGGATAACCAGATAGCGTTGCTTAAGGGCATGGCAGATATCGTGGTGGCGACACCTGGGCGTCTTTTTGACCTTGCGTCGCAGGGCTATTTGATTACCACACAGGCCGAGACGCTTGTGGTAGATGAGGCGGACCACATGCTCGCCCTTGGCTTTTATGACGATATACGTCAGTTGGTGCGCCGTTTGCCACGTGTCAGGCAGACATTGTTCTTCTCGGCGACTATTGACGACAGGATAAAGGACTTGGCATATTCGCTGGTCTATAAGGCTGTGCGCATCGAGATGAGCCAGAACAAGGTGGCGAAGAACGTGACGCACCAGGTGCTGTCGGTAGGGATGGACGAGAAGCGGTTCTACTTGGAGCGTATAGCGAAGGAGAATCCAGAAGGTCATATAATAGTGTTCGTGCGGACGAAGGTGCGTGCGGAGCGTGTCAAGGCGGCAATGGACAGGGTGTCGTTGTCGTCGGTGTTCTTGCATGGCGGTATGAGCCAAAAGGAGCGGCAGGTGGCATTGGATGATTTCCGCTCGCATAAGGTGCAGATGTTGATAACGACAGACGTGTCGGCACGTGGCATAGACATACCTGGGGTTGACTTCGTGGTGAACTATGATGTGCCGGAGGAACCCGAGAACTATGTGCATCGTGTGGGACGTACAGGGCGTGGCATGGCCAAGGGATACGCATTGACATTCGCAGACCCGTCGGAGAGTCAGCTTATAGACGCGATAGAGGAGTATATGCAGGAGCAGATATCAATCTTGCGCATGGACAAGCAAGAGCGTGAGGCGACAGTCGACATGTCGAATAACAGTAATGACTGGCGGTCGCTGATAGGTGACGACTGACCGTGGGTGTTGACTTGCTGTAAGAAACACGGGCGCAGTGCTGATGGCATTGCGCTTTTTTATTATGGGGGGTGGATTGGGTGGGGAGGCTTGGGATGATGTTGGGGACGTTAAGTCAGGACTTGTGGGCGTATGATGGGAATAGGGGGGGGGAGACAGGTGCGTGCCACTCCTAAAAAACATTAAAGAAGGGGCTATGGGGCAATTTCGCGCTATCTTTGTAAGTAATGTAGTCATGATATGCCCAATCAGAATAACAAGGTCGCGGCACGCAAGCTGCGCAGTTCATATTTCACTACAACGATAAGCATTGCCCTGGTGTTGTTCCTCCTTGGCATGATAGGGTTGCTTATGCTCAACGCCAACCGTGTGTCGCAGTATGTGAAGGAGAACTTGTGCCTTACGGTGACGTTTGCGGCGGACTCTCGTGACGCTGAGGTCAGGCAGATAGAGAAGCAGTTGCTTGCGTCGCCACAGGTGAAGAGTGTGAAATATATCGACAGGGAGGAGGCGGCGCGTCAGATGGAGGAGAATCTTGGAGAGGATTTTGTGTCCACGCTTGACATGAACCCGTTGTTGCCGTCTATGGAGGTCAAGCTATTTGCGGACTATGCGGACGAGCAGGGCATGGAGGCTGTGGCGCAGACCATACGCGGGTATAAGCCAGTGAGAGAGGTGTATTTTGAGCAGGATGTGGTGAATCTTATTCATAACAATATACGTAAGATATCGATAGTGTTGTTGGCGTTCTCGGCGGTCATGCTGCTTGTGGCGGTGACTCTTATCAACAACACGGTGCGTTTGATGGTATACAGTAAGCGGTTCTTGATACGCACGATGCAGCTTGTGGGGGCGACGC
Source organism: bacterium (assembly GCA_963620665.1). Lineage (GTDB taxonomy): Bacteria > Bacteroidota > Bacteroidia > Bacteroidales > Marinilabiliaceae > W3P20-009. The sequence goes on along the minus strand of CAVFBA010000032.1, from coordinate 20,105 downwards.
GAGGATTCATACGTCGTCCGTTTCTTGCGCAGAGCGTGGCGCAGGGGCTGATAGGCGGCCTTGTGGCCAATGCGTTGTTGGCGGCAGTGATATTCCTTGCGGCGCGAGAGCTGCCTGGTGTCATAGGCTTCGCAGATGTCACGTCGGTGGTGGCATTGTTCACCACTGTATTCGCGGTGGGTGTGCTTATGACGATAGTGTCGACGGCGCGGTCGGTGAATAAGTATTTGAACCTGCGCACGGCAGATTTGTACGTCTAAAACCATCTCCCAATCATATAGACATAATGGCAAAAGTAATCAACCAGAAGGAAACGAAGCAGATTGAAGGCGGTCGCGATGACAAGGATTTCGCCTTGGGTGAGAAGAACCTCAAGCTCTTGGCGGTGGGGTTCGTCGTCATAATCATCGGGTTCATACTGATGGCAGGAGGAGGGTCGGACGATCCTAACGTGTTCAATGAGGACATATACAGTTTCCGTCGCATCACTCTTGCCCCGATTGTGGTGCTTGCCGGGTTTGCCTTTGAGGTCTATGCCATAATGAAAAAGTAACACTACCTTAACAACATAATGGATACTCTACAAGCTGTACTGCTCGGTTTGCTGCAAGGACTCACCGAGTATCTCCCTGTCAGCAGCAGTGGGCACCTTGTGATAGCGTCGCACTTGCTGGGAGTTGATGCCGACCAGAATTTATCGTTTACCATTGTCGTGCATGTGGCGACGGTGTTGTCAACCATAGTCATATTGTGGCGAGAGATATGGTGGATATTGCGCGGGTTGTTTGAGTTTAAGATGAACGACGCGACACGGTATGCCATATCTATCGTCATATCGATGATACCAATCGGGATAGTGGGTGTGTTTTTCAAGGATGAGGTTGAGACGGTATTTGGGTCGGGCATATTCGTAGTGGGTGTTATGCTATGCGTCACGGCGTTGCTGTTGGCGTTTGCTTATTACGCCCGTCCACGAGCCAAGGAGTCGGTGTCGTATGTTGACGCGCTTATCATAGGACTATCTCAGGCGTTGGCTGTGTTGCCTGGCTTGTCGCGCAGCGGCACTACCATTGCCACGGGCTTGCTGCTTGGCAACAAGAAGGAGACGATGGCTCAGTTCTCGTTCTTGATGGTGATACCTCCGATATTGGGCGAGGCGTTGCTCGATGGGATAAAGCTTATGGGAGACACAGCGGAGACGATGGCGGTGTCGACGATATCGCCTATTGCTCTTTTCGCAGGCTTTGCGGCGGCATTCTTGTCGGGCTGTTTGGCGTGCAAGTGGATGATAAACATTGTGCGCAAGGGCAAGTTGCTGTGGTTTGCGATATACTGTGGTTTGGCGGGGATACTGTCGTTGATATTCTTAGGGTAGCGGTTCTTGGATAAGATAGACTTCATTGGCGGTGCGCGTCTGGCGATAGACAAGCCGTTGACGTGGACGTCGTTTGACGCGGTCAATAAGATACGCTTCTTACTGAAGCGTCATTTGGGCATCAAGAAGATAAAGGTGGGGCATGCTGGGACTCTTGACCCGCTTGCCACGGGGCTCATCATTGTGTGCACTGGGCGGGCTACAAAGACGTTGCAGGCGCTTATGGATCATGACAAGGAGTATGCGGCGACGCTGCAATTAGGGCAGACAACACCATCGTATGATGGTGAGACGGCTGTGGATGGCACATACCCGACGGAGCATATCACGAGGGAGCTTGTGGAGAAGGTGTTGGCGGAGCAGTTTACGGGAAAGATAGAGCAGGTGCCGCCCACGTTCTCGGCCATCAGGGTGGATGGGCATAGGGCGTATGAATACGCACGTAAGGGACGGCATGATGAGATAGAGCTTGCGAGCAGGCCGATAGAGATAACGTTGATGGAGGTTGAGGTGTTCGATGCGGAGTCGATGACTTTGCGTTTGAGGATTGGGTGTAGCAAGGGGACGTATGTGCGCTCGTTGGCGCGTGATATAGGGAAGGCGTTGGGTTCGGGCGCATATCTCACGGCGTTGCGTCGCACGAGGGTAGGTGACGTGAGTGTGGAGGGCGCAATGACGATGGAAGAGGTGGAGGGGCTTATCATGGCACAGAGGCCAGCTGAGGCTGTGGAAGAGGCTGTGGTGGGGCAATAAACAGAAGAAAAAGTTGAGTTAAGATATGAAACTGTCAGAATTTGAGTACAGGTATCCGGAGGAGCAGGTGGCTCAATATCCTACGCTTAACCGAGATGATGCGCGTCTCATGGTGTTGCACAAGGCGACTGGGGAGATTGAGCACAAGATGTTCAAGGATATACTGAACTACTTTGACGATGGCGATGTAATGGTCGTCAACAACACACGCGTGTTCCCGGCCAGGTTGTATGGCAACAAGGAGAAGACGGGGGCTAAGATTGAGGTGTTCCTGTTGCGCGAGCTTAACCAGGATCAGCATCTGTGGGATGTGCTTGTGGACCCGGCGCGTAAGATACGTATTGGTAATAAGCTATATTTCGGTGAGGACAACTCGATGGTGGCTGAGGTTATAGACAACACTACGAGCCGCGGCAGGACATTGAGATTCTTATTTGACGGGAGCAACGAGGAGTTCAGGCAGGCGCTGTTCTCGTTGGGGCAGACGCCACTGCCAAGTTGCATACGTCGCGAGCCGGAGCCTGACGATGTGGATAATTATCAGACGATATTTGCGACGCAGGAGGGTGCTGTGGCATCGCCTACGGCGGCATTGCATTTTAGCCGGCAGTTGCATAAGCGTTGCCAAATCAAGGGCATCGACTTTCCGGAGATAACGTTGCATGTGGGGCTTGGCGGTTTCCGTGAAGTGGAGGTTGAGGACTTGACGAAGCATAAGATGGATTCGGAGCAGATGATGATAACGGCGGAGACTGTGGAGCGAGTGAACAAGGCTAAGGACACGGGGCATCAGATATGCGCTGTTGGCACGACTGTGGCGAGGGCGTTAGAGTCGTCGGTGTCGACCTTTGGGCATATAACGCCATTTGACGGGTGGACAAATAAGTTCATCTTTCCTCCGTATGACTTTCAGGTGTCGACGGCGTTGGTGAGCAATTTCCACTTGTCAATGTCGACGATGATGATGCTGGTGTGCGCATTTGGGGGGTATAACAGGGTGATGGACGCACATAAGCTTGCGATAGAGGAGGGTTACCGTATTGGACCGTATGGAGACTCGATACTCATCTTGTAGGCGAGTGGTATAGATATGGTGAGAGCCGTCTTGCGTGGTGCATGGCGGCTCTTATTATCTTGGTGTATGGGGAAGTCTTACTGTGCGAGGACGATGTCGTAGAAGTTGTTGTAGGCGGGGACATAGTCGGAGTCGCCCGGGTAGTCGAGCACGGGTTTGCCGGAGTCTTTGGCGTAGTCGATGAGCTCGGGGTTGGCTGTTGGGGAGCAGACTGTGACGCCGTTGGAGAGGTCGATGGCGGTCTTCATGAGAGACATGTAGTCTGTAATCTTGATTTTCTTGAGGGCTTTCTCGTCTATCCCCTCGACCCAGAGCTTACGGTTCATATTGTCCCAGTTGCCTTGCCATTGGTCGTCGTAGAGGCTTACGACGATTTTGGATTTGGCGAAGTAGGGGTCTTTCTTGCCCATCAGGCGGGTGTAGATGGCGACCATTGTGGTGAACCATCCGTGGAGGTGGATGAGGTCGGGGACCCATCGTAGTTTTTTTGTGGTCTCGAGGGCGCCGCGTGCGAAGAATATGGAGCGTTCGTCGTTGTCGGGGAAGAGTTCGTTGGAGTTTGGGTCGGCGATGGTGCCTTTACGGCTGAAGAGGTCGTCGTTGTCGATGAAGTAGATTTGCATGCGGGCGGCCTGGATGCTTGCGACCTTGATGAGGAGTGGGTGGTCGGTGTCGTCGATAACGATATTGAGACCGGAGAGACGAATGACTTCATGGAGCTGGTTACGTCGCTCGTTGACGCTACCGAATCGGGGCATGAAAGTGCGAATTTCCCTTCCGCTTTCCATGACTCCTTGGCTTAGGTCGCGGCTTAGGACTGCGACGGGCGAGTCGGGGAGGTAGGGTTTTATCTCTTGTGAGATGTAGAGGATTTTAGAGCTCTCCATGAGGTGTGTTTGTCCCGTTAGAAATTATGGATGTGGATGTGGTGTGTTGGCGAGGCCTTGTTCCGCTTTTAATCCGATGCGAAGTTAGTACATTTTGGGTGTTTCTCCTAAATAATCTTTAACATGGGAGGTGGTTGTAGGAAGGTTATAAATGGGTATATTCGCCATCTTCAAAGACATAACACGTAAAGTCAGATGAATAAGATAGTAGAGATATTGGTGCGTGTGCAGCGTTGGATAGAGGCTCATTGGCGGATGGTCATGGTGCTTTTGTGCATGATAATTTTCATGCAGCAATGTACTATTGGCCGTTTGCGGGGCATGGTAGAGGGGATGGTGGTGCGTATGGCTGTGACATGCGACACTTTGGTGCGTGACTCGGTGGTGATGGCGGGTGATACGGCGGTGGCGGACTCGTTGTTGCTTCACAGGCCGACGCAGAGTGAGGTGAGGGAGATACAGGCGGAGACGAGTGGCGTGAAGTGGTGGGTTGTGGTGGTGATAGTGGTTGTGGCTGTGGGTGTAGTGGGGTATGTTGTGGCGAGAAGGCGAGGGGTGTATCCGTTTGGGTTGAGTTATAGTGGGAAGGTGAGGAGTGAGAATGGGCAGTTGTTGTTTGCGATAGCGGTGCGGAACAAGTCGCGGCGGGCGATAGACTTGAGTGGTGCGCAGGTGAATTTTGTGATGGGGGCATCGCAAGTGCGGCGTTTCAGGGCTAATGTGAGCAGCCTGCCGATAACGTTGCAGCCGGGTACGAGTTTTGAGGCGCAGATAAATTTGACGGGGCTTGTGTCGGCTAACTTGGAGTTGGCGCAGGCTCGGGCGATAAGCATGAGTATTGAGGCGGACGGGAAGATGCACACGACGTTGCCTCGGCCAGTGAAGATAGAGGCGGCGTAGGGCGATGTGGAGTGTGCTGAAGAGGGCGTGGGAGCGGTATAGGGGGAGGAAGCGGCGGCGCGGGGTGGTGATAGACTTTGTGTTTTTGGTGGCGTTGGTGGTGGTGCTGGTGCCTGGGTGGCGCAGGGGTATTGTGACGTATGTGGTGCGTGCGGTGCTGACGCAGCCGAGGGAGTATGACAAGATAGTGTTTCTGGGGTCGGGGGATGAGATATGCGCACGGGGAGAGAGTGGGAGGGACACGGTGCTTTCGTTTCAGGGGAAGAGGGCGTTGTTGGTGAGTTTTGGGAGTGTGTGGAGTTCGCAGACGAGGGCTGGTTTGAGCTCGCTGGCGAAGTCGGCAGAGAAATATGCGGGGCGTGTGGGGTTTTATTTTCTGACGGAGGATAGTGAGGAGGATGTGAGGGAGTATTTTTTTGGCCGTGGGTATGGTGGTATCAGGGTGCTGTATGTGGATTTGGCGTCGATGGGAAGTGATGGTTTTGTGGGTCAGTTGGCGATGAGTGTTCCGTCGTCGGCGTTGGTGAGGGGAGACGGTAGGGTGATGGTGAAGAAGTTGGGTGCTACGTGTTGGTATGGGAGCCGGGCGGACAGGTGTTTTGAGTTGGCGATGGGTGAGGGTGGCGAGTAAGTCAGAATAAGTAAAAATAGTCACTTATAGGTATTGTGGCGTGGCGCGTGTGGGTGTAACTTTGTGATGTTGAAAGCCGGTGCCACGGCTGACAATAAGAAAGTCTTGTGAGCCCGACGGGGCCGAGGCGCAGGCGCAGTGAGTGCGTCGGCCATGTATCGTTCTTTGGTTTTTTGTTAGAATGACGGTACTCGCGCGACATAGGGAGGTTCTAAGCCGTGTTGTGGAAGAGGCTGTCGAAAGCGGGGGTGAGCGACGTGTTCATCCCCGCTTTGTCTGTTGTGGGGTGTAGGTTAGAGATTGTGGGGAGGAATGAGTTATGGTCGGGTTGCGGGGGATAGTGAATTTGGGTACATTTGCTATAAAAAACAGAAGTATCGATGTATAGGAGAGAAAGGAGTTTGAGCCGGGCTCGGTTGTTGCTTGGAGACGCAGGTATGGACAGGTTGGGTGGCGCGAGGGTGATAATATTCGGTGTCGGGGGAGTGGGGTCGTGGTGCGCGGAGAGTTTGGTGCGTAGTGGGGTGAGTCATTTGACGATAGTGGATTCGGATGTGGTGTGCGAGAGCAATATCAACAGGCAGATTATGGCGACGTGTGGGACTGTTGGGAGAGTGAAGGTGGAGGTGATGCGGGAGAGGTTGTTGGAGATTAACCCTGAGGCGGATATACGCGCTATCAGGGATGTGTATTGTGAGGAGACGGCTGGGGATTATGATTTCGGGGAGTATGATTTTGTGGTTGACGCGATAGACAGCCTGAAGGACAAGGCGTTGCTGATATTGCGTGCGTGTGAGAGTGGGGCGGGTTTTGTGTCGTCGATGGGTGCGGCGTTGAAGACGGACTTGTTGCAGGTGCGGCTGGTGGAGTTTTGGGATGCGAAGGGTTGCCCATTGGCGAGGGCGTTGCGCAAGCGGTTTAAGCGTGATGGTGTGAGGCCGGCGAGGAAATTCAAGTGTGTGTTTAGCCCGGAGTTGCGGGAGAATGGGGTAGGGGAGATGCCGGAGGAGGGTGGCAAGCGGGCGAATGGGACACTGATGCACGTGACGGCGACATTCGGGTTGATGTTGGCGGGCGAGATTATCAGGCAGTTGACGATGGATAAATAAAAACAAGATATGGAGAAGAGAAGGTTGATTGCCGCGGGAATTGCGGCTGTGGCCGTCGCGGCAGAGGGCATGGCATGCACTAACTTCATAGTGACGGCTGGCGCGAGCGCTGATGGCAGCGTGATATGCACGTATAATGCGGATGATTATGGGATGTTCGGGAAGTTGTGCTACTACCCGGCGGGGCGGCATGGGCGTGGCGCGACGCGGGACATTGTGTGCTGGGACACGGGGGAGTGGACGGGCGTGGTAGCGGAGGCAGAGGAGACGTATTCGGTGATAGGGAATATCAATGAATGGCAGGTTACGATAGGCGAGACGACGTATGGTGGCCGTGAGGAGATGGTGGATAGCACGGGTGTGATAGATTACGGGTCGTTGATATACCTGGCATTGCAGCGGTCGAAGACGGCGCGTGAGGCGATAGGCGTGATGACGGGGTTGGTGGAGAGGTATGGATATAACTCGAGTGGGGAGACATTTTCGGTGTGCGACCCGCATGAGGCGTGGATTATGGAGATGATGGGTTGTGGAGCGGGGTCGAAGGGGGTGGTATGGGTGGCAGTGAGGATACCCGACGGGATGATATGCGGGCATGCTAATCAGTGCCGTATAGGGAGGTTTTTCAAGTTGGGTTTGGGCAAGGATGAGTTGATGTATTCGCGCAACGTGGTGAGCTATGCGAGGAAGATGGGGTGGTATGAGGGCAAGGATGAGGATTTCTCGTGGAAAGAGGCGTATGCACGTCCGGACATGGAGGGCAGGAGGTTGTGTGATGCGAGGGTGTGGAGTTTTTTCAATCATCATGCGGATGTGAGGGAGTATGAGGCGTGGGCTGTTGGGGTGGACAAGGAGGCGCGAGACATGCCGTTATGGGTGAGGCCGGACCGGAAGTTGACGTTGCACGACGTTATGATGGATATGAGGGATCATTATGAGGGTACGGTGTTGTCGTTGTCAGACAGTACGGGCGTGGCTGGCGGGCCGTGGCAGATGCCGTATCGTCCTACGCCGTTGACGTTTGAGGTGGATGGGAGGGAGTATATGTGGGAGCGTCCGACGAGCACGCAGCAGACGGCGTTCACGTTTGTGAGCCAGATGCGTGCGGGTATGCCTGACTATGTGGGCGGGGTGTTGTGGTTTGGCAATGATGATGCGAACATGGTGGCTTATACGCCGATATATTGCGGTTCGACGCGCAGGCCTGTGTGCTATAATACGCCTGATGCTGGGGCTACGCGTTTCTCGATGTCTAATGCGTTTTGGGTGTGCAACTGGGTGAGTAACATGGTTTATCCGCGTTATTCGGCGTTGTTTCCTGATTTGAGGGAGATTCGTGACGGGTTGGAGAGTGAGTTTTTGGGTAGGCAGACTGAGGTGGAGGCTGCGGCGATGAGGATGTCGGCAGATGAGGCGAAGCGTTATTTGAATGATTATTCGATAGCCATGGCGGACAAGATGATGGAGTCGTGGCATAGGCTTGCGGAGTTGCTGATAGTGAAGCATAATGACATGGCGGAGCGTCCGCAGAATCCAGATGGGTCGTTGAGGGATGCGAGGGTTAGGCGTCCGGGGTATCCTGAGGGTGTGCGGAGGGTGCTTGTGGAGAGGGGAGAGGTTGTGGGGAAGTAGGGGGAGTGGAGGCGAACAGTTGGGGGGATGGACGGATGACGGGGTCGTGACGTTAGAGCCACGACCCCGTTGGTGTGTGTGGGAGAGAGTGAGTAGTGTGGGTTAGATGTGGACGAGTGTTCCTGCGGAGGAGTCGCCATTGAGGACCTTGGCGAGGTTGCCCACGACGTCCATGTTGAAGACTATGATGGGCATGTTGTTTTCTTTGCATATGGCGGTGGCTGTGAGGTCCATGACCTTTAGTCCGCGGTTGTATACCTCGTCGAAAGATATTTGTTCGAAGCGGGTGGCGGATTTGTCCTTTTCGGGGTCGGCGGTGTAAACGCCGTCGACACGGGTGCCTTTGAGCATGACGTCGGCTTCGATTTCAATGGCGCGTAGTGAGGAGCCGGTGTCGGTGGTGAAGTAGGGGTTACCGGTGCCGCAGGCCATGATTACGACAGTGCCGTTGTTGAGGAGTTCCATGGCTCGAGGTTTGCTGTATAGTTCGCCGATGGGTTCCATTCGTATGGCGGTTAGGACGCGAGCTGGTACACCTTGTGCCTCGATTGCTTGCTGGAGCGCGAGGGAGTTGATGGTTGTGGCGAGCATGCCCATTTGGTCGCCCTTGTAGCGGTCGAAGCCTTTGGCGGCTCCTTGAAGACCACGGAATATGTTGCCGCCGCCAATGACGATGCCTATTGCGACGCCGGCGTGTGCGGCTGCGGCTATTTGTGTGGCGTATTCGTTGAGTCGTTGGGTGTCGATGCCGTAGCCTTGGTTGCCCATTAGGGACTCGCCGCTGAGTTTGAGAAGGATTTTGTTGTATTTCATGGTGCAAGATGTTAGAGTGTGCGCATGTGCAAAATTAGCTGAAAAAGGGTCATGGTGCGCGTGAAGGGGCGTAAGGGGTGGCTAACTTTGCGGTTGATATGGATAGTTCGGGACATATATTCAGCAAAGTTGACTTGTGGCGGTTGGTGTGGCCGTTGCTTGTGGAGCAGTTGTTGCAGATAACGGTGGGTATGGCGGACGTGGTGATGGTGTCGACATTGGGGGAGTCGGCGGTGAGTGGGGTGTCACTTGTGGATCAGATAAACGTGTTGTTGCAGCAGTTGTTTGCGGCGTTGGCTACTGGCGGGGCGGTGGTGTGCTCGCAGTTCATAGGCAGCAAGAATGGAGAGAAGGCGTCGGTGTCGGCTCGGCAGTTGCTGTATGTGAGTGTTGGTGTGAGCGTGTTGTTGGTGGTTGTTGGGTTGTTGTCTTATGGGCCGTTGTTGGGTGGGTTGTTTGGGGCGGTGACTGAGGAGGTTATGTGTAATAGCCGGAGGTATTTCTTGGTGACGTTGTTCGGGCTGCCGGGAGTGGCGGTGTATAATGCGGCAGCGGCTTTGTTCAGGGCACAGGGTAATTCGGCTGTGAGTATGCGGGTGTCGGTGTTGGCTAATGCGGTGAATGTGGGGGGTAATGCGTTGCTGTTGTTTGGGTTGGGTTGTGGGGTTGAGGGTGTGGCTATACCTACGGTTGTGTCGAGGACGTTGGGGGCAGCGGTATTGTTGTGGAGGTTGAGGCGTGAGAGTATTGTGGCGGGTTCGATGGTAGACATAAGGGATTTGCGCAGGGTGAGGATGGATTGGCCGATAGTTAGGAAGATATTGGCGGTGGGAGTGCCGAGCGGCGTGGAGAACTCAATGTTTCAGGTGGGGAAGATAATAGTGCTGTCGTTGATAGCGAGTTATGGCACTGTTGCTGTTGCGGCGAACGCTGTGACGAATACGATAGCGTCGTTTGAAGTGCTGCCTGGTGCATCGGTGGGTCTTGCGATGTTGACTGTCGTGGGTCGTTGTGTGGGAGCTGGCAGGCCGGATGAGGCGTCTCGTTATGTGAGGATATTGATGTTGTCGGCGTATGCGGGGATGTGGGTGGTAAATGTACCGTTGTTGTTGATGGCGAATGAGATAATAGGGGTGTATGGGTTGTCGGGTGAGGTGTCGGAGTTGGCGTGGTTGATGGTGCTGACGCACGGGTTGTTCGGGATATTGATATGGCCGTTGTCGTTCACGTTGCCTAATGCGTTGCGGGCGTCGGGTCAGGCGTCGTTCACGATGGTTACGTCGTTGTTGTCGATGTGGATAGTGCGTGTCGGGTTGAGTTATGTGTTTGCGGGTAATGGTATATTCGGGTTGGTGGAGTACATGGGTTGGCCGGAGTCGTATGGCGCGGAGGGCACGTGGTTGGCTATGATGGGTGATTGGGTGGTGCGGTCGTTGTTGTTTGTGTGGTGTTATAAGAGTGGTCGGTGGAGGCGTTATTCGTCAGATTAGGGTGACGGGGGAGGTGTCAGGGCAGTTGTTGAGGAGTTGTGATATGGTTTTGTGGAGCAGGGGGTGTATGGCGTCGGGTGCTATTTGGGCGAGTGGGAGGAGTGCGAAGCGTCGCAGGTGTAGTCGTGGGTGTGGGATGGTAAGGGTCTCGGTGTTGAGTATGGTGTTGTCAACGAGGAGGATGTCTATATCGATGGGGCGGTCGTGATAAATGCCGTTGGATGATTTGGAGGAGCGTCCTAAGAGGCGTTCGACATGTTTGGTGAATGAGAGGAGTGGGAATGGGGATACGGGGGTTATCAGTTTGACGGCGAGGTTATGGTAGGGAAGGGCGGAGTCGTAGCCCCATGCGGGAGACTGGTATATGGACGATGTGGCAGTGATATGGCCGTCGCCCTCGGAGAGCATAGTGAGGGCTTGCGACATGCGGGAGTCGACATCGCCCTCGTTGCCGCCGAGAAGGAGGTAGTAGATCACGTGTGCCTATTGTAGTTTGCCTGAGAGACGAGCGAACTCGATAATCATGTCGGAGGCTTGCTCGAGGGTGATATTGGTGGTGTCGATACAGAAGTCGTAGCTTGCCGCTGCGCCCCAGGTCTTCTCGGTGTAGAAGTTGTAGTAGTCGGAGCGTGCGTCTTCCATGTCGGCAATCTTCTTGGCGGCTTCGGTCTCGCTCACGTTGTAGTATTGGGCGGCTCTTTTGGCACGTGACTCGAGATCGGCGGTGATGAATACGTCTACCCTGTTAGGGAAGTCGCGTAGGATGTAGTCGGAGCATCGTCCTACGAACACGGCCCCAGGCTCCTGGCTTGCCGCAGTACGTATGGCATCGCTTTGGAACTTGAATAGGGATTGGGGTGACAGGCAGTTCTCGGCGGGTAGCAGGTGGTCTGACATGAAGAAGCTGGTGAACCGTCCCCATAGGGAATTGCGTTCGTCGCTTTTGGCAAAGAACTCGTCTTTAATGCCGCTCTCTTTGGCAGCTATCTGAAGGATCTCGCTATCGTAGAAGGCGAGATTGAGGCGTTGTGCTATAATCTTGCCTATCAGTCGTCCACCGCTACCGACTTGGCGTCCTATGGTGAATATCATTGTGCGTATAGATTGGTTTGATACAAATATACGAAAATATAGAGATTACTGCCTGTACTGCGTGACGAGATTGTGCAACGCCCGTAGCTGGTGGACTATCATGAAGACGGTTATGATGATAGTCACGGCGTCGGCGATAGGTATCGACATGAATACGCCGTCCACGTCGAAGAATTTAGGCAATATTATTATCAGCGGCACGAGGCATAGCAGTTGCCTGCATAAACTTAGCACTATCGCCTTGCCCGCCTTGCCCAATGACATCAGGAAACCTACTGACACTACTTGGAAACCTACCAGTGGGAACATCATGAACATATAGCGTAGGGCTGATGCGGATATGTCTTGTAATTCTGCATCATCCGTGAACCATGATGTCACAAACCCTGGCATGAATTCGCCAAGAGCGAAGCCGCAACACATCACGATTGTCCCCCATATCGTGGCGCGACGGTACACACCCACGCAACGATCCACAAGTCCGGCGCCATAGTTGAACCCAGATATAGGCTGCATACCTTGGCATATACCCTGAGTCACCATGATGAATATGAACGCCACACGGTTAGCTATGCCATACGCACTGATATGATTGTCGCCACCATACGCCCCCAGGCCGTTATTGATGAGCAGGACAACCAGACAAGCGCAACAGTTGGTGAAGAATGGGGCGCTGCCGATACCTACGATACTCCGCACGAGCTTAGGACGCCACTTGAATATCCCCTTCTTGAACCGTATGAACGACTCCCGACGCGTGAGGTGATGAAACACCACGAAGAATGCCACGAGCTGCGACATAAGCGTACCCAACGCCGCACCCTCTATCCCCATACCGCAACGTATGATAAGGATATAGTCGAATAGGACGTTAATCACGACAGCCGTAAGGGTGGCAACCATAGCCTTCTTAGGATAGCCCGACGACCTCACCACGTCGTTGAGCCCCAGATACAGGTGTGTCAGCACATTGCCGTATAGTAATATCCTCATATATGACCTGGCGTAGGGCAGTGATGCGTCCGACGCACCGAAGAACATCAGTATAGGGTCGAGGAATATCAGAGCCACAATGGCGAATACTGTGCCTATCAACACATTAAGCAGCACCACGTTGCCAAGAGTGTTCTCAGCCCCCTCCACGTCTCTTTGACCTATCTTGAGGGCGGTCAATGTGCCAGCGCCTATGCCTACCATAGCTCCGAATGCACCCGACAGGTTCATCAGAGGAAACGTGACCGTTAGTCCGGCAAGCCCTAATGGACCGTCGGCTTGGCCTATAAAGATGCTGTCCACCATGTTATAGAGCGACGAGGCGGTCATGGCTATTATCGACGGCAACGCATATTGCAGAAGTAGCCGCCCGAGAGGTGCGTTGCCAAGTTGCTCCTGTTTGGCTCCAAGGGCCTGTTGTTGTGCCATGGTTTATACTATTTGCTCTGTTGTTGACTCGCCTGACGCCGTTGGTCTCTGAAGTCGGATACCACCATAAGCGCCTCATCTCGTATCTCAGTCGGAGGATTGACCTGTCGGAGGTTAAGGCTACGCAGCCATCCCGCCACCTCATGAGGTCGCAGGGTCAACAACACCTCACGGAACTCGTCTATCTGTTCCGACGTGTATTCATCGGGGTCTACTCCACGATAACGGTCAAGCTCCTCGTCGTCATAATAGATTATCTTGTCCGACAACGACAGGAGGGGCTCAGCCTCACATACCTCATGCGCTCCGCAACAAGTAGCTGGCGGAGTATGCGTCTTCTGCCTGCCATCCACCTGCTCCGCCTCGTCATTATGCGAGTATCTGACTAAGACATAAATGAGCATTGCCACCACCACAGCGGCAACGATAAGAACATATTGCATTGATACCTAACTATTCCTACGCTCTCTGTTCACGAATATCGACACCATCACGCATACCGCCAACAACATCGGATAATACAAATGCGGCAATATCTCCAACGGTGTACACCCAGTCAAACGTGCCGCAATCAACAGCTGTACCCCATACGGCAATACCGCCTGTACTACGCACGACACCGTGTCCAATATCGACGCCGTCCTACGAGGATCCACCCCAAAACGTTCCCCTATGTCACGCGCTATACGACCCACTGTGATTATCGCCACTGTATTATTCGCAGTACACAAGTTGGCAACAGCCACAAGCCCCGCTATCGACAGCTGAGCACCACGCCTCCCACGAACCCCACGACTCAACGCCCCTATTATCAAACGCAATCCACCATTAGCACGTATCAACTCAAGCATTCCACCAGCCAACATCGCCACCACTATCAAATCACCCATACCACTCACACCCTCACCCATGGCACCCAAAAACTCCCAAAACGGCAACCTCCCACTCCCCACCCCTATCACAAACGTCAACACTATCCCCACCACCAGCACCACCATAACATTTATACCCACCACCGCCAAACCCACCACAGCGGCATACGGCACAACCAACAAGAAACTCAACTCCCCAACATCTCCCACTACAACCTCACCACCCAAACCCCTCACCACGCAATATACCAGCATCACCACAAACGCCGGCCACACTATCCGAACATTAACCCTGAACTTATCCGACATCCTCACACCCTGAGTCTGTGTAGCAGCAATAGTAGTATCCGATATGAACGACAAATTATCCCCAAAATACGCACCGCCCACCACCAACGCCGCCAACTCCCCAACCGGAACACCCACCTGACCCGCCACACCCGCCGCAATAGGCCCCAACGCCACTATCGTACCCACCGACGTGCCTATCGACAACGACACAAACGCCGACGACACAAACAACCCGACATACACCATCGACGACGGCAACGCACGCAACGCAATAGCCACCGTCGCATCCACGGCGCCTATCCTCCCCGCCGTGCACGCAAACGCACCAGCCATCACATATATCCACACCATCAGCAATATATTCCGATCCCCAGCCCCCGACGAAAAACGACCAATACGCTTCCCTATACTCCCACGACTCACACCTATCGCCAACCACGACGACAACAAAAAAGCCACCGTCAACGGAAACCTATAAAAATCACCCTCCAACACCGACACCCCCAAATACACTACCAAAAAAAACACCAACGGAACAAGCGACAACCAGCTCCGATAACCCACTATTCTCCTCTTCTCCATACCGCAAAGATAACCATTCTCACCAACCCTCCAACACCCCAAAAAACACGAATAACTCCAAAACAACCCATCAAGCAACCTAAGAGCAACCTAAGAGCAACCTAAGAGCAACCTGCAACCTGCCTCCACACACCCCAAAAACAC
The DNA here is from genome assembly GCA_963620665.1 of bacterium. Taxonomy (GTDB): domain Bacteria; phylum Bacteroidota; class Bacteroidia; order Bacteroidales; family Marinilabiliaceae; genus W3P20-009. The sequence continues at coordinate 5,037 of CAVFBA010000032.1, read as the reverse complement.
CACAAAACACCCTCCACCACAAACCCCACCCCCGAAAAACTCCAACACACACACACACACTTTTTACACCACATTTTACTACCTTTGCACCTACACATCATAACATCCCACTTAACAACTCAAACATCCCATCATGAAACACCCAATCCTCTCCCTCCCCCTGCTCGCCACACTGGCCACCCTCACAGCCTGCCAACAACCCTCACAAAACTCCACAACACAACAACCCATAACCGTCGACTCTCTCCTCACCATCGCCCCAAACCACGTCGGCGACACCCTCACCGTCAAAGGCACCGTCCGACACACCTGCCGACACAGCGGACAACGATGCTTCATAGCCGACCCCGACGCCAACCCCGACATCAAACTCCGAATCGAAGCACCCGACGGCAACAACTTCCCACAAAACCTCATCGGACAACAAATAGCAGCACAAGGCATACTCCGCGAACAACGCATCCCACGACACACCGTCGACTCACTCATAACCAACCTCCAAACAAAACAACTCTCCGGCGAAACCTCCGCCGACCACTGCGAATCATCACGAAACAACCTCTCCGCAATGATCGCATACATGGACCTCAAACAGCAAGACTACTACTCCAACTACTTCCTCCAAGGACTCGACTACCAAACACTCCAAAACAAATAACAACCCCGTGCAAAACGAACAAATACTCGCCACAGTAGCCACAATCGCCGTCCTCGCACTCCTCGCACGAATCATAATCAACCAACAAAAAAAAGGAAGAGTCAACTGGCTCAAACTCGGCGCAATACTACTCCTCGCGGCAACATTCATCTCCACACTCCTCACCTTCGACGCCTACCGCGCCGAAACACTACTCCTCGGCAAAACCTCACAATCCGACATCTCCTCACACAACACACACATCATCGGACGACAACCCTCCAACGACATCCCACAACTCAACTCACTCAACTCCACACTCACACCACCATTCTTCTCCATCAACATCAACTCCATCACCCCGACAGGCTACTTCAAACGCAAACAATCCGACAACCCGCAACCCATCCGCCAACAACTCGTCAGCCAGACCGACACAACACGCATAGCCATAAAACGCACCACCCGACACTTCGACATCATGCGACACCCCGACAACCCCGACGACTACCTCCAACTCTACCACCTCACCACAACCTCAGGAGAACAACTCCTCGCCATCCTCACACCCTACGACGCGCACCCAGGCCAATCACCCGTAGGAACAGCAATACCACTCGACGGCAAACTCAAACAAATAGCCGCCGCCGACACCACACTCAACCAAAACATCTACCTCACATTCTTCGACTCCGCACACTACACCCACGCACAAACCACACTCCTCGCCATAGCAGCCATAGCAGCCCTCCTCGCCACAGCACTCACCGCCGCCATAGCACGAGCCATCTACCTCCTCATAAAAAAACACCACAAACAATGAAACCACTCAAAAACATCATAATAGCCATCGACGGACACTCCTCCTGCGGCAAAAGCACCGTCGCCAAAGAAATAGCAAAAGCCATATCCATCGCCTACATCGACACCGGAGCAATGTACCGAGCCGTAACACTCGCCGCACTCCGCGCACAACTCATCAACAACAACAACCCCGACACCCAAGCCATAACACAACTACTACACTCACTCACCATAACCTTCAACTTCGACCCACAAAAAACACGCAACACCACATACCTCAACACCGAAAACGTCGAAGACGAAATACGCGACATGCCCGTCAGCCAAAACGTCAGCACCGTCTCCGCCATACCCGCCGTCCGCGCCAAACTCACCGAATGGCAACGCGACATCGCACGACAACAAAGCGTCATAATGGACGGACGAGACATCGGAACAACCGTATTCCCAAACGCCGACCTCAAAATATTCATGACCGCGCGACCCGAAATACGAGCACAACGACGACTCGACGAAATGAAAACAAAAGGACAACACCCAAACTTCAACGACATACTCGCCAACGTCCTCGAACGAGACCGACTCGACTCCTCCCGACCCATATCACCACTCCGACAAGCCCCCGACGCCATAACACTCGACAATAGCAACATGACACGACAACAACAATTCAACTTCATCATCAACGCTCTACAACAAAAACACCTCATCCAGTGACCGTCGACATCGACACAAACTCAGGATTCTGCTTCGGAGTCCAACGCGCCATCGCCACACTCGAAAACCGACTCGACCAAGGCGACACACTCTACTGCGTCGGCGACATCGTCCACAACGGACAAGAAATCGACCGACTACAAGCAAAAGGCCTCCGCGTCATAAACACCTCACAACTCCAAAAACTACACTCCGCAAACGTCCTCTTCCGTGCACACGGAGAACCCCCGTCAAGCTACCAAACCGTAACCCAAAACGGACTCAACCTCATCGACGCCACTTGCCCCGTCGTCCTCAAACTCCAACAAAAAATAAGAGAAGCCGACATGCGGATGCGCGCCATAAACGGACAAGTAGTACTATTCGGCAAAAAAGGACACGCCGAAGTGATAGGACTCATGGGACAAATACAAGGCATCGGAATACTCCTCGACAACCCCACACAAATCCACCTCATCAACCCCGACCAACCCGTCGAACTCTTCGCCCAAACCACCAAAAACCCAGCCGACTACAACCACATCGCGCAAATCATACGCTCACAAGTCAACGCACCCGTCACCATCCATCAGACAATATGCCGACAAATGGCATCACGAGCCGAAAAAATGGACACCTTCGCACGAAAACACCAAATCGTAATCTTCGTCGGAGGAGCAAAAAGCTCCAACTCCAAAGTCCTCTTCGACATCTGCAAAAACATAAACCCACGCACACACTTCGTCACCTCCGCCAACGACCTCCAACCACAATGGCTCCAAGACGCACAAGGACCCATCGGCATCATGGGAGCCACATCAACCCCCCTATGGCTCATGCAACAAATCAAAACCCGCATCCTCAACCTCTAAACACCCCATGGAGAAACTCATCTCTACACTCATAACCATCGCCATCATCCTCTTCGCCCTCAAATGGATAGCGAAACTCCTACTCCCCTCGCTCCTCAAACTATTAGCCAAAAAAATAATCCGAAACGCCGGACCAAACACCAACAACCACAACACCACCACAAACAACACAAACAACACCCCCCCCCGCCCCTCACACCCCGACGACATCCTACACCCAAAACGCCACGACGGACAGACACTATCAGACATCCTCGGCGGCGAATACATCAATTACCAAGAAATAAAATAACACCTCCATCATGAAACACTTTCTCATAACATTCCTCGCCGTCATCCTCGCCGGCTTCTTCCTCCTTATGCTCCCGCTAATCATCATCGGTGGCATAGCCTCCGCCGCAATGGCCGAACCCGACAACACCCTCAAACAACACACCATCGCGACCCTCGACCTCTCACAAGCAATCTCCGACCGCGACATGGACTCCCCGGCCTACCGCCTCCGCAACGCCATCTCCGGAGCCGAAACCACACACGGCATCAACTCACTATCCCGCAAACTCGACATCGCCGCACAAAACCCCGACATCGCCGCACTCTACATCAAAGGCACCTCCGCCGCAATCGACATGGCCAACATCCGAACACTCCGACACCTCATAAACAACTTCCGCGCCACATCCGGCAAACCAGTATACTACTTCGACCAAGCCATAGCCTCCGACAAAACCTTCTACATCGCCTCCGCCGCCGACTCCATATTCGTCGCCCCGCAAGGCAACATCGCACTCTACGGCGCAGCAGTATCCAAAATCTACTTCAAACGACTCGCCGAAAAATTCGGAATAGGCTTCGACATACTCAAACACGGACGATACAAAAGCGCCGTCGAACCCTACTTCCGAACCTCCATGAGCGACGACGACCGCGCACAAAGCCAACGCATCGTCGACATCGTATGGACCGAACTACGCGACTCCATAGCCAAAGCCCGAAACATCAAACCCGAACGACTCGACCAATACGTCAACAACCTCGAAACCTTCTCCACACCCGTCACCCAATCCGCCGAAATCGGACTAATCGACCAGGCCATCTACTACGACCAATTCGAGCAAAAACTCGCCAACGCCGCGCAATGCCCCGCCTCCAACCTCAACTTCATCAACCTATACGAACTACAACCCCAACCCCAACTCAACCTCAACACACCCGACAACAAAATAGCAATCGTCTACGCCGAAGGACAAATATACGACGGCTCCGACCCCTCCGACGAAACCAACATCTACGCCGACGACCTCGCGCAAACACTACGCGACATCCGAGCCGACTCCTCCATAGCAGCCGTAGTACTCCGAGTCAACTCCCCAGGCGGCTCAGCACTCGCCTCCGACCTCATCTGGCGCGAAGTCAAACTCCTCAGCGAACAAAAAAACATCGTCGTCAGCATGGGAGCATACGCCGCATCAGGCGGATACTACATCTCCTGCGCCGCCAACCACATCCTCGCCGAGCCAACAACCATAACCGGATCCATAGGAGTATTCGGAATGATCCCAAACATCGAAAAAGCAGCCGACAACCTCGGCATCGACATCGACATAGTCGGCAGCTCCAAATCACCAATCCTCACCGGCGTCCGTGCACTCAACAATAACGAAAAAAACGCCATCCTCACATCCATCGAGAACACCTACAACACCTTCGTCTCACGAGTAGCCGAAGGACGACAAATGCCCTTCAACACCGTCGACAGCATAGCGCAAGGACGAATATGGATGGGACTCGACGCCCTCAACAACGGACTCGTCGACGCCCTCGGCAACATCCACGACGCCATAAACACCGCCGCCGACCTCGCCGACCTCACCGACTACCACATCGTCGAATACCCCGAAATCGACAACTCCACCCTCGCACTACTCAAAGCCATGGGCCTCGCCGCCTCCACCCTCACCTCCACCCTCACCACCACCCTCACCACCTCCCTCGCACACCACCTCCCCTTCCTCTCCAACCCCGCCA
>CAVFBA010000031.1:0-23427 GCA_963620665.1 bacterium | reverse complement strand
GGGTGCGGGGTTGGGGATGGGATGAGGGATGGGCGTTTTTGGGCGTAGCATTGACGTAGGAGTGTGTTTTGGGGTGGGTTGGTATATCTATACTACTTGACGGATGGAAGGCGATTTTGAGGGGTTGTGGTGAATTGGGGGATGTGGGTGTGAGGGTGAGGTATATAATAAGGTATGGTGTGGTGAGGGTTTGGGGTGCGGGATGTTAACTGGAGGGGTATGGGATGTTATATTGGAGGGGGGTGGTGGGGAGGGGATGGGGAGAGGTGGGGAGGGTGTGGGGAGGAGGGGGTGTGGAATTTGGAGAAATGTTTTGTCGTTATGCGAAAGATGGATTGGAGAAAATCGTGGGTATGTTAAAGGAGTCGGGGGGATGTGGCGTAGCACTGGGAAATGCGGGGGATTGGGTGTTGTTGGGGTGGGTTGTTGTTGGGTGGAGGGTAAGAAATCCGTATATTAGCGTTTTATATTAAGGTATTGAGGTATGCAGATACTTATTGGAAGGGATTTCCTTGAGGCTATGTATCGTTTGCCGAAGGTAGTGCAGACGAAGGTGATGTCGTTTTTGGATAAGATAGAGGAGAATCCGACGTCGAGTTCGTTGCATATTGAGCAGGTGGATCAGTTCAGGGACCGGACGTTGCGCACTGCTCGAGTGGACTTGAACTATCGGATGGTGCTTGGAGTGATAGGGTCGGAGGCGTTGTGTTTGTTGTATGTTGACTCTCATGAGGCGGCGTACAGGTGGGGGACTAACAGGAGTTGCGTATGGAATGATTATACTCATACGGTGCAGATAGTTAATGTTGAGGAGGTTGTCGAGGAGGTCCGGAGACCACAGAGTTTGGCTGAGGAGGTGAGTGTGTTTGATGGTGTGGAGCGAGAGAAGCTGCTTGCGATAGGAGTGCCTGAGGGTTTGATAGGTAGGGTACGTGGGATAAGGTCGGAGGGAGACCTTGAGAAGTTGGCATCGGTGTTGCCGTCGGAGGTGTATGAGAGTATATTCTATTACATGTGTGGTGAGCCTATTGATAGTATTATTGCCACGATAGCCGAGGGTAAGGCGGCCGAGGGAGAGGATAAGTTGCGGAGCGGGAATAACAGGCGGAACTTTGTGGAGCTTACGGACGATGACGCGTTGCGTCGTATTTTGGAGTTGGGGATGGAGGAGTGGCAGATATTCTTGCATCCGTCGCAGAGGATGTTGGTGGATTCGGACTATAAGGGGACGATGAAGGTGAGTGGTGGTGCGGGGACGGGGAAGACTGTGGCGGCGTTGCATAGGCTTAAGCGGTTGTGTGAGGAGCCAGGGGCGAGGGTGTTGTTCACGTATACGAAGGCGTTGAGTGAGAATTTGGCAGAGATGATAGATAAGCTTGAGGTGCCGAAGCATCGGTATGAGCTTGAGAATATAGATGGTCTGCTTGGGAAGATGGCAAAGGAGTATAAGTTGCTGGGCATGGAGGATGAGGCGACAATGGTACTTGATTATTATGGTGGTAGGGAGTGTGCGGTAGACCTATGGAAGGAGTTGTTGAGCGGGGAGGATACGGTATTCACGCCTGAGTTTCTTGATGACGAGTATGTGAGTGTGATATTGTATTTCGACAACCGCAGTCGGGAGGATTATTTGTCGCAGCAGCGGATAGGCAGGGAGAAGTCGTTGAGCAGGAGGCAGCGGATTGAGGTGTGGGGGCTTGTGGAGAAGTATGTGGCTTTGAAGAGGGAGAGGAGGCGTGTGGACCGTATGGAGCTGTTCAACTGTGTAACGAAGTACTTGTATGATAATGGTATTCATCCGTTTACTAACGTCATAGCTGATGAGTTTCAGGATTTTTCTAATCCTGAGTTGCGTTTTATACGTGCGCTTGTGGCTAAGGGGCGGAATGACATATTCTTGACGGGCGACCCTTTGCAGCGTATTTATTCGGGACGCAGGATAAACTTCTCGGCTGCTGGTATCAACGTGTATGGGGTGCGTAGCAGGAGGTTGAAGGTGAACTATCGCACGACGGAGCCTATCAGGCGTATGGCGGTGAGCGTGGTGAAGGGTGTGGAGTTTGATGACATGGAGAGTGGTAGGGAGACGTTGGAGGGATATGTGTCGTTGATACATGATGGTGTGGTGCCACAGTATAGGATGGTTGGTGATGACAAGGAGGAGGCGTGTCGGGTTGTGGAATGGTTGAAGGAGTGTGTGGAGTCGGGGATTAAGTTGTCGGAGATATGTATTGCGGCGTCGGCTAATAGCGGTTTGAAGAGCATGGAGACGCGGTTGCATGGAGACGGTGTGGCATATAGGACAATCAGGGGAGCGAAGCGAGATGGAGATCCGGAGGGGGTCAACCTGTGCACTATGCACTCGCTTAAGGGGCTTGAGTTTCGGGTGGTGATACTTATAGGAGTCAACGAGAAGAACATGCCGTCGAAGTTGAGCCGGGGCTACCCTTTCTTCACTATGAGTGAGCAGCAGCAGGAGGAGTATCTTGTGTCGCGTCGGACGTTGCTCTATATGGCCATGACGCGAGCTCGGCAGTTGGTGTATATCATAGGCTATGGTGTGCCGTCGGGGTTGCTTAAGGAGACGAAGGAATAGGGCTTAGGTCTTGCATACGTTGCGGAGAATTGTTGTTGTCTTTGCATAGAGAATAAAGAAACATACAGATATAACGATGAAGCGTCTTTTTGTAGTGCTTGCGGTTTTTATAGTCTCGCTTGCGGCCTTAGCTCAGGTGGTAGAGCCGGTTCATTTCTCGACACGTATGGAGATGTCGGGGAAGCCGGGTGAGGCGGATGTGATATTTCAGGGCACGATAGATCGGGGTTGGCACGTGTATTCCACGGGTCTGCCTGACGGAGGGCCTATATCGGCGTCGCTTATAGTCAACAGTTTGGAGGGGGTGGAGTTGGATGGCGCGCTTATGGCACGAGGTAGTGAGGTCAGGAGAGAGGACAAGATGTTTGGCATGGAGGTGCGTTACTTTGAGCGTTCTGTGTCGTTTGTGCAGCATGTCAAGCTGTTGGGCGGGGAGTATGCCCTCGACTTGACGTTGGAGTATGGGGCGTGTGATGACCAGAGTTGTCTGCCGCCCACGCATGTGGACTTTACTAACCGTGGGTCGTATGCTGTGTCTCAGTCTACGGTGCCGGCAGTTGAGGATAAGGGGCGTGAGGTTGTTGTCGTGTTGCCGGATACGCTTTTGACCAGTGGGGCGTGGGCGTCGTCGGTGGAAGAGATGAAGGGACATGGGGACTCGTTGTCGAGTGCGGAGACTATGTCCTTGTGGAAGATACTGTTGCAGGGTTTGCTTGGTGGGTTGATAGCGATATTCACTCCATGTGTGTGGCCAATCATACCGTTGACGGTCAGTTTCTTTTTGAAGCGTAATAAGGAGCGGGGGAAGGCTGTGTTTGAGGCGTTGACATATGGGGCGGCGATAGTTGTGATATACCTTACGCTTGGTCTTGTGGTGACGGGCATTTGGGGAGCGTCGGAGCTTAACGCGTTGGCTACGAATGCGGTGTTCAACATCTTCTTCTGTGTGCTGTTGCTTGTGTTTGCGGCGTCGTTCTTTGGGGCGTTTGAGATAACGTTGCCGTCGTCGTGGGCGGACAAGGTGGAGAGTCGGAAGAGCCGAGCTACGGGTCTTGTGGCGATATTCCTTATGGCGTTCACGTTGGCATTGGTGTCGTTCTCGTGCACGGGGCCAATTATAGGGTTCTTGTTGGTGGCCGTGGCGTCGGAGGGAAGTATTTTGGCGCCTGCCGTTGGGATGCTTGGTTTTGCGTTGGCGTTGGCTATACCGTTCACGTTGTTTGCCCTTTTCCCGTCGTTGTTGAAGAGTGCTCCACGTTCGGGGGGGTGGATGAATGTGATAAAGGTGACGTTGGGTTTTGTGGAGTTGGCGTTTGCGTTGAAGTTCTTGTCGGTGGCGGATATGGCTTATGGATGGCATTTGCTGGACAGGGAGACGTTCTTAGCGTTGTGGATAGTGATATTCGCGTTGCTTGGGGCGTATATGTTGGGGTGGTTGAAGTTCAGTCATGACGATGATGTACGTCATGTTGGGGTGACACGTTTTTTCTGTGGGTTGTTGTCGTTGTCGTTTGCGGTGTATATGGTGCCAGGGTTGTGGGGAGCACCGTTGAAGGCTATCAGCGCGTTTGCCCCGCCTATGTCGACACAGGACTTCCGTATGGGGCAGAAGAGTGTGGAGGCTCAGTATGGTGATTATGATGAGGCGTTGAAGGTGGCGGCAAAGGAGGGTAAGCCATTGTTGTTGGACTTCACGGGTTATGGGTGTGTTAATTGCCGAAAGATGGAGGCGGCGGTGTGGAGTGACCCGGAGGTGTCGGGGCTTATAGACGAGCGGTTTATACTTGTGTCGTTGTATGTGGATGACAAGACGCCTTTGGAGGAGCCTATTGAGGTCAAGGAGGGAGGTAAGACGGTGCGAATCAGGACGGTAGGGGATAAGTGGAGTTATTTGCAGAGTCATAAGTTTGGGGCTAATACTCAGCCGTTTTATGTTGTTGTGGACGGTGAGGGCAAGGCGTTGACTGGGAGTCGTTCGTATGATGAGGATGCCCGGGCGTTCGCTGAATTCCTTAGAACGGCAGTAAAGTAGATATAAATTAGTACCTTTGGGGTTGCTTGCGGCAGACAGATGAAAAAGCTTCACAAGTTCGTCCTACTCAACTATGCTGGTCCGTTGGCCATGACGTTCTTCATATCTCTATTCATCCTTGTGATGCAGGGGTTGTGGAGGTATGTGGATGACATTGTGGGCAAGGGGTTGGAGATAAGCGTCATGGCGGAGCTGCTGTTTTATGTGGCTTTGCAGGTGGTGCCTATGGCGTTGCCGTTGGCAATATTGTTGGCGGCGTTGATGACGTTTGGCAATTTGGGGGAGAACTATGAGTTGACGGCCATGAAGGCGAGCGGGATATCGTTGTTTCGCATTATGCGTCCGATGGTTATCGTCACGGGTTTGGTGTCGGTGTCGGCGTTTTGGTTTTCGAACAACGTGTTGCCTGTGGCGAACCTTAAATTCTACTCGTTGTTGTATAGCGTGAGGCAGCAGAGGCCGGAGTTGGAGCTCAAGGAGCGTGTGTATTATGACGGTGTGGACGGTTTTCGTATCAAGGTGACGAAGAAGAACCGCGAGACGGGCATGCTGTATGACCTCATCATACATGACCATAGGGACCGTATAAACCGCAATATCAACGTCACGATGGCGGACTCGGGGCTTATGGACATAGACAACAAGGCTGGGATGATAAGGTTGACGTTGTTCAGTGGCATCACATACGACGAGAAGGTGACCACTGGTACGAAGCGCATGTCGGATCGAGACAAGCAGATGTATAGGCATGATGAGTTCTCGCGTGAGGTGTTCCAGATAAAGGTAGACGGTTTGGACTTTTCGAGGACGAATGAGGATGCGTTCAAGACAAACGACCGCATGAAGGACTTGCAGCAGTTGCGTCATGACTGTGACTCTCTTGTTGACAGGCGGGACTCGTTGACAACGCAGTTGAGGACCGATGTCCGCACATTCATGTTGAAGAAGGCAAACTACCGGTATAAGGCGGACTCACTTTTTGTGCTTGCCATAGACACGGCATTGATGATACCGGCAGACAGTCTGGCCCACACGTTGACGCCCCGCAAGTTGCACACGGCGATGCAGAACGCGTTGCGCATAGCGAGGAGCAACAAGCAGGTGGTTGATGACAAGCAGGCGGGGTATGAGAGTGAGCAGTTGAAGGTGAACCGTCATAGGATGGAGATGCATAGGAAGTTCTCGTTGCCTGTGGCGTGCATGGTGTTCTTTTTCATTGGAGCGCCACTTGGAGCGATAATACGAAAGGGAGGGTTGGGTACGCCTATTGTCATATCGATATTATTCTTCATATTTTACTATGTCATAGACACCTTTGGGGCGAAGATGGCGAGGGAGGGAGTATGGCCGGTGTGGTGTGGCATGTGGTTGTCGACCACGGTGCTGCTCATCATAGGGTCGTTCTTGACGTATAAGTCGGCTACGGACTCGGCGTTGTTCCGTTCGGAGGCGTATGCCAAGATAGCGGACAGGATAAAGCTCATCATCAGGAAGCGTCACTTGGCCAAGTTGCGCAAGCGTCGGGAGCAGGGAGACACTACGGCGTTTTGATGGTGTGGGATAGATAGAAGACACACACGAAAAAAGTACAACAGATATAATGACTACTGACAATCAGACAGACGCTCGTGAGCAGTTGGACAGCATAGAGGATGCTGTTGAGTCGTTCAAGCGAGGCGAGTTCGTCATAGTGGTGGATGATGAGGATCGCGAGAATGAGGGGGACTTCATCACGGCTGCGGAGCTGATCACTCCGGAGAAGGTGAACTTCATGTTGAAGAACGGGCGAGGCGTGCTATGCGCTCCTCTCTCGATAGACCGATGTGAGCAGTTGGAGTTGCCTCACATGGTGAGTGACAACACGTCGATATTGGGAACGCCGTTCACTGTGTCGGTGGATCTGCTTGAGGGTTGCACCACTGGGGTGTCGATACATGACCGAGCGGCGACTATACGCGCTCTTGCGGATCCTGCGAGCAAGCCTACGGACTTTGGGCGTCCGGGTCATATCAATCCTCTGTATGCTCAGAACCGTGGGGTGATAAGGCGTTCTGGTCATACGGAGGCGGCGATAGACTTGGCTCGTTTGGCGGGTTTACAGCCTGCGGCGGCGTTGATAGAGATAATGAATGAGGACGGCACTATGGCGCGATTGCCCCAGTTGCGTGAGATAGCGAAGAAGTATGGCATGCGTCTGATCTCGATAAAGGACCTCATAGCGTATAGGCTCAAGACGGAGACGTTGGTGAAGCGCGGGAGTGAGGTTCATTTGCCGACGGCGTATGGTGATTTCCGGCTTATACCGTTCAGGCAGACGAGCAATGGCAAGGAGCATATAGCGCTTATCAAGGGTGAGTGGGAGGGAGATGAGCCGATATTGGTTCGTGTCCACTCGTCGTGCATGACTGGTGACATATTCGGGTCGATGCGGTGTGAGTGTGGTGAGCAGTTGCATAAGTCGATGCAGGCGATAGAGAAGGAGGGTAAGGGTGTTGTGGTGTATCTGAATCAGGAGGGTCGTGGGATAGGGTTGATGGCGAAGATTGAGGCGTATAAGTTGCAGGAGGAGGGGCTTGACACTGTGGATGCCAATATACATTTGGGTTTTGATCCTGATGAGAGGGATTATGGTGTTGGGGCGTCGATATTGAAGGAGTTGGGGGTTCACAGGATGCGTCTTATGACGAACAACCCGATTAAGAGGGTGGGACTGGAGTCGTATGGGCTGGAGATAGCGGAGGTGGTGCCTATTGAGATAGAGCCAAACAAGTATAACGAGTATTACATGCGGACAAAGAAGGAGCGCATGGGTCATATATTGCACTTGGTTAAGTAGGGCTGGGTGCGGAGAGAGCCGCGGCTGCATACCTTGTGGGGTGTGCAGCCGCGGTTTGTTGTGTGTGGTTGTGGTTAGAAGGTGAAGGCGATGTCGAGGGAGATGTTTTGGTTGCGCAGTTTGTGGTTGTTGTCGAGGGGAGAGGAGGTCTCGATGGCGCCTACTATTCCTTTCTCGAGTGACAGGCCGACGTAGTAGTTGCCGGCGAGAGTCCGGAAGGTGATGCCGCCGCCGATGACAAGTCCGGCGTCTATGCGTCGGGAGTTGTATTGGACTGGGGAGTCAAGCCAGTCGGAGAATATGGCGGACATGGTGTCGTCGTTGAAGGCGTCGTAGGAGCGATGTTCGAAGGTTGTGGAGGCGAGGTTGCCCTTGTTGTTGGATTGGGGGAAAGTCCAGACTTTGTTGTCGACGTAGGCACGTCCGCCAGCGGCGTAGGAGATGTAGGGGCCGGCTTTAGCTTCCCATTCGAGTGGGCGTTGTCCTATTTGGTGGCGGTAGCGGAGAAGGAGTGGGAGCTGGATGTAGTGTAGCCGGATGTCGATGTCTTTGCAGGAGATGGCGGTGAGGGTTTGGACGTTGTCGTCGTCGAGTTCGCCATGGAAGTGTGTGCCTTTCATTTGGTAGTGGAGGCCGGTTTGTATGCCCCAGTTGCAGGTTGCAGCGAAGTCGAAGGATATGCCGGCACCGAAGTTTGGGGCTATGTCGTCGTCGTAGTCGACGGATTTCCATAGAGAGGCGTAGTCGGCGAGAGATTCTGAGCCGTGGAGGTAGGATAGTCCGGCGTTGAGCTCGATGCCGATGCGGAGGTCGGAGGAGGTGGTTTGCGCAATGGTGGTGGTGCCCAAGCAGGTGGTGAGGGCGATGGTTAAAGTTAGTTTGTTCATTGTGTAACAGATGTTGGTTTGCGGACGAAGGTAGTGAAAATATGGGGGATATGCAAGGGGTGGGGGAGGGGAGGGTGCGTTGAGTGTATGAGGGTGGCTAACTGTTAATGTGGTGGAGATGTGTTATCTTTGTGGTGAATAATAAAAGGAAATATATATGATACAGAATTTGCTGGAGGGGAAGCGTGGTGTGATATTTGGGGCACTGAACAGGCAGTCGATAGCGTGGAAGGTGGCGGAGCGTGCTCGGGAGCAGGGGGCGGTGTTTGTGTTGTCGAACACGGCTGCGGCGTGCAGGATGGGTGAGGTCAGGGAGTTGAGCGCAGAGACTGGTGCGGAGCTTATAGCGGCTGATGCTACGAGTGTGGAGGAGTTGGGCGTGGTGTTTGATCGGGCGCAGGAGGTACTTGGGGGGAAGTTGGATTTTGTGTTGCACTCGATAGGGATGTCGTTGAATGTCAGGAAGAGGCGTGAGTATACGGATTTGGATTATGGTTATTTGGAGAAGACGTTGGATATATCGGCGTTGTCGTTTCATAAGATGATGCAGGTGGCGTATAAGAAGGACGCGATAGCGGAGTGGGGGAGTGTGGTGGCGTTGAGTTTTGGTGCGGCTCAGCGGACGATAGACGGATATAATGACATGGCAGACGCTAAGGCGTTGTTGGAGAGTATAGGTAGGAGTTTTGGGTATATATATGGTCGAGATCGTCATGTGAGGGTGAACACGATATCGCAGTCGCCCACGGCCACGACGGCCGGTTCGGGCATTACGGGGTTTGACGGGTTGATGAGTTTTGCTGGGAAGATGAGTCCTATGGGTAATGCTACGGCGGATGACTGCGCTAATTATATCATAGCGATGTTTTCGGACTTGACACGGATGGTGACGATGCAGAATTTGTATCATGATGGTGGTTTTTCGAGCACGGGGATGAGTGGCGAGGCTAAGAGGTTGTGTATGGGCGTGGAGTAGGGAGGTGTGTGGTAAGAGACAGGCGGCGGCTTCATTGGTTTGAGGTCGTCGTTTTGTTTTGCGTAGAGGAGAGGGAGGAGGAATGTGTTCGTTTAGTTCGTGAAATATTGGGGAGTGAGCGGATTTTTTTGCATCTTTGTCATTGCCGAGCGTAGCATTACCACCGATGCTCGCGGGGGTGTATATTCAGCGAAGAGAATAGTTATGTGGAACTGTCTGGAGCGGCGGTGGAGCGCGAGAGACTTATGAAAAGCGAGGATTAAGAGATGGTGAACACTCTTAACGTGGGCGACGTTGTGGAATGCGTTGTCCGGAAGGTACAGTCTAACGGATTGTCGGTATCGTTGCCGAATGGTAAGTTTGGTTATGTGCCTAAGTATTGTGCGCAGACCTTGTGTGATGCTGATGGATATTTTGCCGTCAGGATAGGTGATGCGGTGAAGCTTGTGGTTAAGGAGCTTGGTCAGCCAGTTCAGCTTAGTGAGGCTGAGGATGGGGCGTCGCGAGTTGTGGAGAGCCGTCCTCGTGTTGTTGAGCGTGAGCCGGAGAGGGTGAGTGTTCCAATGGGGCCGAAGGTGTTGGGTAAGATTGATTTGAGTCGGATGCCGGAGCGCAGGCGCGTGGTTGACTCGCCTCGGCGTGAGTCGTCGGGGTCGCAGCGTGGCCGTGTGCCTGATTATAGGCTTGGTGAGGTGCTTGAGGGGGTTGTGACGAAGGTTCAGGATAATGGTGTGTATGTTCAGTTGAGCCGTGGGGGTGCAGGTTTTCTGCCTACTTATTTGATGGATAAGGACGCGAATGACATGCCTCGTCGTTATAGGCGTGGGGAGCGTGTTGTGGTGGGGGTATCGGCGAACAAGGAGTATTTGCGGTTGTGCGGTGAGGAGAAGTTGCGCAAGCAGGAGCAGCGTGAGATGATGAAGCCGGTGTCGTTGACGTCGATGCGTTTTGTGTCGATGACTGCGTTCTTGGCGGAGCATAGCGAGGGGGAGATTTTTTTGATGCAGGTGGCGAGTGTGGAGGATGATCGTGCTGTGTTGCAGCAGATTAAGGATAAGGTGAAGATAGAGGGCGTGGTGTGGCGCAATGAGGTCAGTTGGCATAAGACGGAGAGTGTGCGTGACTCGTTGCGGGAGGGGGATACGGTAGACGCCATGTTTATTGGTGCGGACAAGCGTCATAACCGGCTGATGTTCAGTATAAAGCAGACGCGCGAGAAGCCTGAGGGCGCGTGGGAGATGACGGAGGAGGAGATCGGGGAGATGCGGGAGCGTGACAGGGACGGGCTTGCGGCTGGGGCGATATATAGTGTTGGCGATGTTGTGAGGGCTACGTACAGGTGGTCGCGCGACTATCATTTGTTTTTCGAGATTGGTGATGAGGGGCTTCAGGGACAGAGTTTTAAGGAGTTGTTCCCTCAGTTGTCGGACAGGGATGGCAGGGTTTTGGCGCAGAATGGAGAGAGTGTGGATGCGGTTGTGACGTTTATAGCTGGGAGGTTGGGGTTGTGCGACATGAAAGTGTGGATGGAGCATAGGCGTGAGGTGGAGGCTATGTTCAGGTCGGAGTTTGCGCAGCAGCCGGTGATGCGTGCGGTGGCGATGCATTGTTATAAGCCAGGGAAGGAGGTTACGGGAGTTATTACGGATCTGTATGGTAATAAGATAGTTATGGCTTTGCCGAAGGGCGGGTTGGGTTTTTTGAAGAAGAGCGATATGCTTGTGGAGCCTGCTGAGGGGGAGTTGGAGCTTGGCAAGGAGTTCACGGCGGTGGTGGTGAAGGGGAGCAAGCAGGGTTATACTCTGTGTGACAAGGCTAAGTTTGCGTTGCAGCGGCTTCATGTGGGTTCTCTGTTGCGGGAGGTGTATAAGATAGGTGACGAGGTGGATTGCACGGTGATGGAGATATGCAAGGAGGGGGCGTTGGTGGCGTTGCCTCGTGGTGGTCGCGGGTTGTTGCAGAGGAGTCACTGGTCGTTGGGGCCTGATGGGGAGGAGCGTCCGTTGCCTGCTGTTGGGGAGGAGTTGGATTTGGTGATATTTCTTGTTGGCAAGCAGTATATATTGTTGTGTGACAAAGCGAAGTGGGCGGAGATATTGGAGCGTCAGCGTCATAAGCCGCAGGAGTATTTCAAGGTTGGGGATTTGTATACGGCTAAGGTGGTGTTCACGTCGCGTACGGGGGTGTATGTCCAGTTGCCTACGGCAGGTAAGGGTTTCTGGCCGATGTATTATATGGCGGGTTATGAGGAGGGTAAGCCGAAGCCGATGCCGCGGCGTGGTCAGATGATTACGGCTGTGGTACAGAAGATTACGGACAAGGGTGTGATATTGTGCGATAGGGGAGTTTATGAGACCATGGAGATGGCGGAGAGTAAGGAGGGTGAGGGTGTGGAGAAGAGAGAGGGGGAGGAGGAGAGCGCACAGTAGGGCTGACGAGATAGGACGAAAGAGTAGCAGAGGAGGCTGCGGGAAGACGTGACCTCCTCTGTTTGCGTATGGGCGTGGGTGTGTGGAAATGGCATGGAGATGGGGAGTGTCGGTTTGTTGAAGGAGTAAAAAAGTGGCGAAATTGGGGGAAATTAAAACGTTGGTGGAGGGTGTTTGGAGATTTGCGAGGAAGTCGGGTTGAGGGTTGATGCTTCGTTTATGCACTTTTTATGCTTCGTTTATGCACCTTTGTAGGAGTTTTGTGGGAGTTTTGTAGGAGTTGGGTGTGGTGTTGGCGGGGTGGAGGTGGGGGGGTGGAGGTTGGGTGTTTAGAGTCGGGAGGTAGGGCGGGTGGGGTGGTGAGGGTTTGTGGCGAAATCGGGGGTGTTTTTGGGAGGTTGGTGGTGTGGGTGGGGTTAAATGGGTGATTGACAGTGTGTTGGGTGGTTATGGGGAGAGGGAGGGGTTGTGGTGGGGTTGGGGATGTGTTTTTTAAGGAAAAAACAAAGGGTTTATTTGATGTCGTTGACGTCGACGAGCTTGTTTGATATGGCGTAGATGGTAAGTGCGATGGAGGAGTGGATGTTGAGTTTGCGTGCGATGTTGCGTCGGTGGGTGAGGACGGTGTAGACGGAGATGTTCAGTTGGTCGGCTATTTCCTTATTGGCGAGTCCGCTTACGACGCCCCGGACTACTTCTTTTTCGCGTTCGGACAGGGAGTCGGAGGCGTCGTCGGTGGTGTCGGCGTCGCGGCCTTGTAGTTGGTCGATAAGAGCGAGTATGTCGTCTTCGGAGTCGAAGATGGAGATTTGAGCGTCGAAGTTGGCAGTTGCGGAGGAGTTGACGAGTTGAGAGAGGAGAGCGACGAAGCGGGCTCCTCGTGCGTAGAGGTTAGGTTTGTCGCGGAGCGTGAGGATGTTGAGTGGGTTGCCGAAGGAGGGGGAGATGATGATGATAGAGGGGACGAAGGAGGCGAGCCGGGTATCGAGGTCGTTTGGGTTTGCTACTTCGAGGAAAGTAGCGTTGGATCCGAGAAGCCTTTTGAGGGTAGCGATCATGCCCATTCGGACGATGGTGTTTTGCTCGGCTACGGCTATTTTGAGGGATTGTTGTGGCATTTGTTGGTTATTTGGAGAGTTTGGCTTTGTGTTCCATTTCGAGGAGGGCAGGGATGAAGAGGTTATCCTCGATATTGCAGTGGCTTTGGAGGTCGGACTCGAAGTTGAAGATGTCGTATAGGACTTGGTGGACTTCTCTGGGGTTGTTGGTAGCAGGGAAGTATCGGATCATGACGTTTTTGAGTTCGAGGAGGTGGTTGTCGATATTGTCGTGTTGGGTGATGAAGTTAGAGAGGTTGAAGTTGGATAGTTCTTTCTCGCCGTTGGCGAGCCGGTTGGCGTAGGCGAAGAGGACTTTGTTCTCGTAGGATAGGTGTTTGTTGACGGCTGAGGCGTAGGTGTCGAAGAGTCGCATGACGAGTTCTGGGAGGGTGTTGTCGGTGGTGTTTTTTACTACGTTGGAGAGTTTGGAGCGGAGTTCGGGCAGGAGGAAGTCGGTGTAGTAGTGATGTGCTTCTTGGAGGAAGGACATCATGGCGTTGACGTTGACTTGGTGGTAGAGTGTGCTGTCGGCCGTGGCGACGTAGTTTATTACGGCGAGGAAGGTAGGAGAGTCGACGTTTGCTTCGAGGCATACTTGTCGTATGGTTTTATCGCCGACCCCGAGGCTTATACCGAAGCGGGAGAGGAGTAGTAGTATTTGGTAGTGTTCGGAGAGTATGTCTCCGAGTTTGTGGTACTCGGTAAACTTCATATATCGAGATGTTAGGGTTTTATTGGCGTGCGGCTTCGGTGAAGGCGTCCATTATGATGGTAGGTTTGCCGTTTTTGAATGCTCCGAGTGGGTATTGACCTTCGAGTTCGGGAGCCCAGTAGAACACGCCGTGGCAGTGTCCGTTGGTATGGTTTCGAGCATAGTTGATTATGTTGGCGAGTTCCTTTTTGCCTTCTAATGGGTTGGCGACGAGGACACCTGTTTCGACGACTATGGCGTCGGTGCCGTATTTGTTGGCCATACGGATGATGTTGGCGGCGAACTTGTCGAGTGTTTCTTGTGTGGATTTTGTAAGGCCGGCAACTTTATCCCAGTATGGGTAGACGCTCAGGCCTATTATGTCCCACTTTGTGCCATATTGTTTGAGGCCGTCGAGGATAAAGTCGAATCGTTCGGGGTCGGCGCCGCAGTCGATGTGTACGATAACTTGTGCGTTTGGGTAAACGTCTTTGACGGCGTAGTAGCCGGATCGAGTTAGTTCGGCGTAGGTTTGCATGTGTTCTTTTGCGTCGGCTTTTGGCCAGATGAAGCCGTTGGTTGTCTCGTTACCTACCTGCACCCATCGGACATCGATGTTGGCGTCGTGTAGGAGTTGTAGGGTATTGCGAGTGTGTTGGTATAGGACGTGTTGTAGTTCGTCGGGCTTGTAGTATTGCCAGGTTGCGGGGATTGTCTGGTGTGAGGGGTCGGCCCACCAGTCGCTGTAGTGGAAGTCGACCATGACGGGCATGCCGTAGTATTTGGCACGTTTGGCCATGGTTAGGACGTCGTTTGGGTTACAGAAACCTTGTGCGGGGTTGACCCATACACGGAGGCGGATGGCGTTAAGTCCGAGTTCGTGCATTAGTGCGGTGTTTTCTCGGAGTTCGCCCTTGGCGTTGTAGAGCTTGTCGCCACGTGCTTCGAGTTCGGTCGTGCCGCTGATGTCGGCGCCGAGCCAGAACAGGTCGTGCGACTGGGCGGAGGAGATGATTGAAGAGGAGAGGAGGAGGGAGAGAGTGGTTAGTCTAAATGCTTTAAACATAGAAGTTTGTGGGTATAAGTTTGACGTTCGTTATTGTAGATGCCGTAAGAGTCGAGGGTGTCGATACGTACGGAGCCTGAGGAGTGGAGGATATGGTTGTCGCCCATGTATAGGCCGACGTGGCAGATGCGTCCGTCGTCTTTTTGGAAGAAAGCGAGGTCGTTGCGTGCGGCTTGGTTGAGAGAGACTTCGTGTCCGAGGAGTACTTGTTGTGAGGCGTCTCGAGGGATGTGGAGGCCGCATATCTTGTGAGCTATCTGGGTGAGACCGGAGCAGTCTATGCCGAATATGGATCGTCCGCCCCATAGGTATGGTGAGCCGAAGAACTGGAGGGCGGCGTCGACGGGGTCGGTTGGCAGGGTGGGGGATAGGGTGTCGTGGGTGAGGGAGAAGGTGGTATCGCCGATGAGGAAGGAGTTGTCGGTTGTCAGGCGAAATTCGGAGCCACCTGTTATGGGCATTGGTCGAGGGTCGCCTTGTCGGAGGATGTGGGAGATTGGTTTGGTGGATATGGAGGGTGAGGCGTTGAGCCATTGTGACATGAAGTCGTGGGGTAGGGCGTGGGGGAGTTTGAAGTCGACCCATCCGAGGTAGTCGTCGAAGAGTGTACGTATGCGAGTCCATCTGTCGATAGTCTCGAGAATCTCGTATGCCTCGCCGAAGATAAGTTGTGTTGTTTGTTCGGCGGCCTCTGAGGGGAGGTCGCGTAAGGGGATGAGGGGGTAAGTGCAGATGCCGAGGTGGGTCATGAGGTTATCGTAGACGGATTATTTGGCCTGGTTCGGGTTCTTGGCCATGTGACATGCCGTTGCGTTTGAGGAGTTTACGGAGTTTTATGCCGTAGGAGTGTGCGATGTTCCACATTGTGTCGCCGTTATTGGCGGTATATGTGGGGCAGTCGGGGTGTGCGCGGTTGCGTTTAGGTCGGAGGTAGATGAAGGTCAGGTTGGAGATGTTAGCGTCGGCAGAGAGGTCGTTGTATTTATATAGCTCCCATGTCATGAGGTGGAACTCGAAGGCTATGCTCTCGAAAGTATCGGCGGAGGACAGTTCGACGTAGCGTACGCCGTTGTTGTACATTACCTCGTGTGGGGGTAGTGGGTTGATGTCGAAGGTGTTGGAGTAGGAGTTGTGTGGGGTGGGGTAGGTGTTGGGGGTGTTGTCGGTAGTTGTTGTTGTGGTAGGTGAGGCGTTGTTGGCTTGTTGGGGGGTGGTGGTGTCGTAGATGTGTAGGCCTTCTTCCTCGATTATTTTGATAAGTCGTTGTGCGTAGGTGGACTCTGTGGCATAGCCGCATGCTTTAAGGCCGTTGGCCCATGCTTTGTAGTCGGACTTATCGAGTTGGAACAGTGAGGCGTAGCGTTTGGTGTTGGTGAGGAAGTCGCTATGGTCGCGGAAGCTGTCGAAAGCGGAGTCGTAGCTACGGAAGCACTCGTTGTGGCGGTCGTCGTCCTTATGCATGGTCTTGCCAGTCCAAGAGGAGTGACATTTTATGCCGAAGTGGTTGTTAGCTTGAGTGGCGAGGTCGGAGTTGCCGCAGTCGCTCTCGAGGATACCTTGTGCGAGGGTGATACTTGCTGGTATGCCAGTACGGTTCATTTCCTCTATGGCCCAGTCTTTATATTTGGCCACGTAGGCTTGACGGTCGAGACGTTGGGCGGACATGGAGAGGGAGAAAGTGGCCGCCATGAGGAGGATGATATTGCGGAAGATGGTCATAGTTTGATTATGTGTGAGAGGATATGGTATTCGGGGATTGGGCCATATTGTCGGCTGTCGGCTAAGATGTCCCGGTTGTTATTTAGGGACATGTAGTAGCTTAGTTTGAAGGTGTAGGAGGCATCTTTGAGGGGTTTTAGGGTTGTGCCTTCGTATTGCTTGACAAGTGGGCCGTAGAGCATGACGTTGGCGTAGGTCAGTGGGATAGAGTCGCCACGTTTTGGGAGGCGTATGGGTCCCCAATGGTATGCGTTCCATGGGTATGCTGCGTTGTGGGGGAAGATACGATCGTCGGGCATGTTGTGGAGGATGGTGGCATAGGTGTAGGGTTTCCAGTCATGTTCACGTCGGGATATGGGCAGGCGTATGGAGGAGGTGTCTGTGGGTTTGGGTATACCGTTGTTGAGCATTTCGGCTATCGTCTCGTGCATCTGCCGTGTGGCGGAGTAGGGGGTGTGGGGGCGTAGCTTGTAGGTGGCTGTGGGTCGTGGGGAGTTGTCGGAGGGTAGACTGTTGACGTATAGTGCACCGTCGGATATCGTGACGGTATCGCAGGGTAGAGCAACAATCTTCTGAGCGAGGAGACCTTGTGGGGTATGGATTAGTGCCATATCGCCATGGGATATCATGCCGAGCTTATGGGTGCGGTAGTATGTGGCAACGTTGGAGGTGTCGCGTGCCACGCCGTATCGCAGTTTGTCAATGACATACATGCCATCCCCACTATCAGGCGATGATATTTTGGCTATGGACACCACGAACGTTATCACATACGCCACGCATCCAATGCCAAACAAGACAGCCAGTCCCCACGACAGAAATGTCTTGCTGATAGGTGTCTTACTCTCCACCCATGATGTCAGCAACGTGAACGCGTAGGTCGATATATATGCCCACACGCATATTGCCAGAGGTATCAGTAACGCGTACGACCTCACCCATACTATCGCAGTAGCGAGCAACAGCCCTACAATGAGTCCCTTGACAAGCCTGCGCCTCTCAATAGGTCTCTTTATCTCCCTCTTCACGGGCATCTTCTGTCGGTCTCGGATGATTACCGACGGTCGAAGTCAGTCTTGAAGAACCTCTCCCATCGTATGTTTGAGGGGAAGCTCTTATCTGGGTCGAGCGACAGCCATACGAAGAGTGGTCGACCTATCACGTGATCCTCTGGTACGAAGCCCCAATATCGCGAGTCGGCTGACTTATGGCGGTTGTCACCCATCATGAAGAAGTAGTCCATGGCGAAGGTATATGTCGTGGTCTCCTGACCGTCTACGTATACCTTGTCGTTGATCACGTCTAGTGTGTGTCCCTCGTATGCCGTTATGGCACGTTCGTAGAGAAGAGCGTTGGCGGGGGTGAGGTCGAGTGTAGCTCCACGTCGTGGTATCCATATTGGGCCGAAGTTGTCACGGCTCCATGGGTAGTCGGGGCTGTATGGGTATACGCTCAAGCCGAGTGAGTCGGCCTCCTCATCGTCTATCTTGACGCTTTCTATAAACTGTATCTGCTCGACCGCCTTAGCCTTCTCACGGGTCAGGGGAATGATGTATTGGGGTCCCAGTCCTGCCTGTCTGCGATCCTCGACGGATACGCCAAGATTGTCAAAGAATCTGTCGTTGAGCAGCTGACCATTTGTCGTGACGTGGTAGTTATGCTGCACATCAGGATAGTCCTCATTGACCTCACCATTGATGTAGACCGTGTTATGCACTATCTTGAGTGTGTCACCGGGCATACCTATGCAACGTTTGACGTAGCAGTCACGCCTATCCACCGGACGCCATATTATCTCACTAAGCTGCGACGATGGTTGCTTAAGTGACTGTCGACCTATCTCCATGACGTAGTGGTTCCTCTCCCATGCTGACTTCTTACTACGTAACACCTCCTGCGCCTTGACATCCTGACTTATAGCGTTGAAGCCCCTGATAAGAGCTATCGAGTAATAGTCGGGATTGGTCATGTTGACGCATACAGTATCACCTGCGGGGA
This sequence comes from bacterium, assembly GCA_963620665.1. Classification (GTDB taxonomy): domain Bacteria; phylum Bacteroidota; class Bacteroidia; order Bacteroidales; family Marinilabiliaceae; genus W3P20-009. The sequence goes on along the minus strand of CAVFBA010000031.1, from coordinate 5,097 downwards.
AGTTAAATACCACGATATCCCCCCTACGCACACTATCCGTACCAGCCAACCTATGATAATCCCACATAGGCCATTCGAGGTACGACGGTGTAGATGTTGTGAAGGGCATAGTATTCTGGGTCAAAGGTACACTGATAGGTGTATTAGGCATCCTCGGCCCATAGTTGAACTTACTGACAAACAGGTGGTCTCCCACCAACAACGACTTCTCAAGCGACGACGTGGGTATCTTATAGTTCTGAAATAAGAATATGTTCACCAGATACACGGCTATGAGTGCGAAGATGATAGCGTCAATCCACTCCACCAAGGCACTCGGCTTTTTGCCATCCTTACGTCTCTTCCACGCCCCCCACGGTATGACCTCCGTGGAGTATATGTCGAACACTATCGGTAAAAGGATGAGTAGCCATGGGTTGCACGTCCACAGCACTATCAACAGGTACAAGATGACTACAACCGCCGTCTTGACCCAGTCTATCGTGGGTATCTCGTTAAATCTTCTCATTCAGTCCTACGGCTTAGAATCCCAGCATATCCTTCATTGTCAGGTATCCCTTCTTCCCAAACGTATACTCGGCGGCGAGCACCACACCCATCGCCAACCCCCTACGACCCTTGGCACTATGCGTTATCTCAATATAGTCGTCCTCACTCTCATACCTTATCGTATGTATGCCAGGCACTTCCCCCTCTCTCAACGACGTTATCGGCAACTGGTCGGCACCTATCGTCTCATTAGCCACGACTGTCGGCTTCTCTCCTGCCGTATATATCGTCCGGTCGAGCTTCCAACCCGCAATACGTTTCATGTTGTCTATTATCCCATTAGCCAACGATATCGCAGTACCACTCGGCGAGTCAAGCTTATGTATATGGTGAGTCTCCACCATCGACGGCTTATACTCATCAAACCCGTCCATCAACTTCGCAAGCTGCCTGTTTATCTCAGCGAAGATATTCACCCCAAGGCTGTAATTCGACGAGTAGAAGAACGTATGCTCCCCACCATCGCACGCACACTGTATCTCCGGCAGATGCTCAAGCCATCCCGTCGTACCGCTGACCACCGCCTTGCCACGTGCGAAACACTTCTTATAGTTCTCAAACGCCGATGCCGGGGTAGTGAACTCTATCACCACGTCTGCCGACTTGAAGCCCTCACTGTCGAAGCTCCCTGGCAAATCTATGTCTATCTTCTCCGTTATCTGATGACCACGGCTTATCGCAATCTGCTCTATCGCCTTGCCCATCTTGCCGTAGCCAATAAGTGCTATTTTCATGTCTCCTATATTTCTCTTGTCTATTCTATGCGAAGTTACTAATTCCCCACCCTAAAGGCAATGTATCAACCACCAAATATATGCCATATACCCCACCGTCAACACAAAACCCTCCCAACGCTCCACCTTAAACTTCGTATAGCAGAACATCCACAACAAGAACCCCGACAACACCATCACCCCCAAATCCACCATCGTGACCCCAACAATACTCATCGGACTAATCAACCCCGTAAGCCCTATGATCATCAATATGTTGAACACATTACTACCTATCACGTTACCTATCGCTATCTCACTATTACCCTTCCTCGCCGCAACAACACTCGTGGCAAGCTCCGGCAACGACGTCCCACCCGCCACAATAGTCAAACCTATCACTGCGTCACTCACTCCCAACGCCTTAGCTATACCCGTCGCTCCCATCACAAACACATATCCTCCACCAACCAGGCAACACAAACCCAACACCACAAACCCAACAGCTGCCCATATCCCCAACGTCTTACCCCCCACACTCTCCACACCTTCCCCACTCTTCCTTCCCTCACGTATCGTATACACCAAGTACACCAAGAATCCCACCAACATCAAGCCTGCCTCCCACCGCTCAACACTACCGTCCAAACACACCGCACCCAACGCTATACTCGCCACAATGCACACCGGCATGTCCCGCCGCACTGTAACCCGGCTGATAACCATAGGCGCCAACATCGCCGTGACCCCCACTATTATCAACGCGTTGAACGTGTTACTACCCACTATATTCCCCACCGCCATATCCGCGCTACCCGACAACGCCGACATCAAGCTCACGAAAAACTCCGGCATCGACGTGCCCATAGCCACCACCGTTAATCCTATCACCAACTGCGACACCCGCATACGCTCCGCCACGCCTACCGCACCAGCCGTCAAACGGTCTGCACCCCACAATACCAACCCTATGCCAATAAGCACATATACTATATCCAACATATCCTCTACTTTAATATCTCTCCTATCTTTTCCGTTAACTCCTCGCCGCGCAAGTTCTTTGCCACGATGACGCCCTCCTGGTCTATCAGAAAGCAACTCGGTATAGACTCCACCACATACGCCTGACCTGCCGCATTCTTCCATCCCTGAAGGTCACTCACCTGTATCCACTTCATACCCAAATCCCTAACCGCGCCCAGCCATGCCTCTCGACTGTCATCCAGCGACACCCCCACAATCTCCAACCCCTTCGCATGATACTTGCTATACGCATCCACCACCGTAGGCATCTCTGACCTGCACGGACCGCACCACGACGCCCAGAAGTCCACCAATGTCAGCTTGTTACCTTTAACCACGTCCCCAAGCCTTACCTGGTTGCCCTCCGCGTCTGTCTGCGTGAAGTCTGTGAATTTCTTCCCAACAGCCGTCATCGTCTCAAGCAACATCTTGCTCCTAATCCTCACATAATGCGGATATTGTGTGCCTCCCGCCTTCTCCAATGCGTCAAGCACCACCGTCTTAAGGCTGTCACTCATATAATGCTCCGTCTCACCAAGCAGGAAATCACTAAAGTACGACGGCGCGTTATTCACAATATAACCCTTATACATCTCCGCCATCTTGACGTCCGACTCTTCCAACTTCCCACGTGCCTCCTCTCGCTCCTCATCGCTGCTCCCTTCGCTACGCAACGTCTCATAACAACCCTCCCTCTCTGTCTCGAACGCCATAGTCTCGCGTAGCACTTTCGACCACGCCTCATTTTCCTTGTCCCCCTCAAAGCTCGCTATCGTAGGCTCCCTCTGCGATATCTTCATCGTTATCTCTTTCCCAGGGCAAACTATTACGCTATACGCCGTCAACGGCTCCCCTTTGGCTATCGGCAATATATGCATGAAACGCCCCTGCCCTTTTACGTTCACCTCAATATGAAACTTGCCATCCTCTATGGCCGACGTGTCCTCGGCGTTCATACTCATGCTCGAGAACTCGCATATCACCACGCTGTCCGCGCCATGCCAACCGTCAACCTCGCCATTTATGACGCAGCTGCTGCCCTTGTCCTCGTTGGCGCACCCCGTAAGCAACAACGCGCCAACGGCAATGCCAATAATATCTTTCCTCATCTCTATATGTTTATATTATAGTTAGTTATTCTATTCTACTTTAAGCACCCTCTTCAGCACCCCGCGCGCATCTCGTATCGACGCCAATAGCCAATACGAATACACGTCCATCTTCTCCTTTTCCGTCAACCCATACACTCCCATGCCACCACGCTCCTCCATCTGCCTACGCAGATAGCTCACCACTATCGCCGCACTCGCCGATATGTTCAGACTCTCGGTCATCCCATACATAGGTATAGCCATCCTAACGTCCGCGTTATCCATAGCCCAACCACTCAACCCCACCTTCTCCGCACCAAACATCACCGCTATCTTCCCCTCGCGTACATCCAAGTCATATAGACTGACGTCATGACCAGGATGCGGCGACGCGGCAACTATCCTATAACCCTCGCTCCGCAAATACTCATACGCCACAGGTGTGTTAAACGCCCCCCCCTCGAACCTGTGATACGTTAGCCACTTGAACGCTCCTCGTGCCACCCCATTGCTTGCGTCAAACGAATTGCTGTTCTCTACTACCGTAACATCCTGTATGCCAAAACAATCGCACGACCTTAGCACCGCACTCGCGTTCTGACTGTGGAATATGTTCTCCAACCCCACAGTGACGTGCCTCGTCCTACCCCTCAACGCCCCCTCCAACGTCCTCACACGCTCATCATTAACGTATGGACGCAACACCGCCACACGCTCCTCCGCGCTCATCCCCCTCAACACCGCGACCTGCGACGCACTCGCACGCTCTACCTCTACCGACATCCCGCCTCCCCCATTCCTCTTCCTCGCATGCACGCAAAATACCACCCACGTCGGAGATATACTCCCCAACGTAGGCGGCACCCTTGTTCTGTCTCGGTTATCCCCCGCTTAGAGGTTCGCCTCCAGCTCACTGCCGGCCTTGAACTTGATGACCTTCTTAGCTGGGATCATGATCTCTTCCTTGGTAGCCGGGTTACGACCCCTACGCTCGCCACGCTCCGATACACTGAACGATCCAAAGCCTACAAGCGCTACCTTGCCATCCTGAGGGTTCTTCAACGCCTCTCCAATAGATGCAACAAACGCATCCAATGCCTTCTTCGAGTCCGCCTTGGTCAAACCAGACTTCTCGGCAATCTTGTCGATCAACTGTGTCTTATTCATCTCTTTTACAGTTTATTATTCACGTGTCATGGCGCCTGGCGACATCTATCACCCGCTATCCACACCGCAAATATAGGCCTTTTATACATCCGTGCAACTATTTTTTACCTTTAATCACACAAAAATCACCACGTTGACTCCACGCCCACACCTCCACACCTCACCCGCAACTCCCACGAACACCTCACCCCACATCACCCCAAAATCCTCACAACACTCCAAAATCACACCCCCAAAACCCTCCCAAATCCCAACAAACAATCCACATTCCATCCACATTTTTACCACACCCGACCACCCCCGACCCTCCCCAAACCATCCCAACACCCAACACCCCAACCACCACCACCATACAACAAACCCACCCCCCGCACTTAACAACCCATACCTTATATAACCACCCCACCACCACAAAACCTCCCACAACACCCCTATAAGCCCAAACGCACCCCGACCAGTACACTCCCACCTCCCGCACCACACCACTCGACACAACCCCACACAGACCCCAAAAACACCCATCACACCCCATCACCCACAACACCACCAAACCC
>CAVFBA010000030.1:0-24008 GCA_963620665.1 bacterium | reverse complement strand
GGGTGGTACGCCTTGCGGCGTTTGGGGGAGAGGGTGTGGGGGGACGTCTCTACATGCAGTGGTGAGACGTTCCAGGCAACGTCTTTACATACGCCTTGCGGCGTCTGGGACAAGTGGGGAGTTCAAGATAGTGTAAAGACGTTGCGGGCGGAGGGGTGAGGAGGGGGATACAATGGGGATATATGGGGATATAAAGGAAAAGCCCTTGCGCTGGGCGCAAGGGCTGGATGTTTAGGCCTTGGGGAGGGAGGGGTTGCTACTCTTCGGTCTCGCCTTCTGACTCTGACGCGGGGCCAAAGGTCTCCTCAACTACGCCGGAGATACGACCATCCTCCACATAGAAGTCGAGGACGAGGATGAGCTGGTTGTCGTCGGTGATGACGCAGCCATAAGAGCTTGTGGCGTAGCGGTCGTCTTCCATATAGGTGGCGATGTCGCGAGCGTAGATATAGCCGTAGTCACCGTAGGAGTAGGTGGTTTTTTGGGCATCCAACGACACAAAGCGGTAACCGTCGCCACCGACAGCGTTGCCATCCTCGTCGGTTATGACGGTGAGGGAGTAGGTTGTCGTTGCGGCACCAGTGATGCCATCGCCCTCGCTGGCGTAATTAATACCCTTGAGACGATACTTATTTGGTTTGGTTGTGAGATACTCGAGTTGCGCCTTGCAAGTCGTGCCGAGCCATGTGGTGTAGACATAGTCGGACGTACCCTCGGCTAAAGCCCAAAGAGCACCTTCGAATAACACTGTTTGAGACAAGACCTTCTCGTTGCCCTTGAGAGCTACTGCCGTGGAATAGTAGTTACCGATGAGGTCGGAGACGTAGTTGTCGATGACGAGGTTGGAGACATCGACCTTAGTGCCGTTGGCTACGATATAGTCGGCGTAGGCATCGTCGTCGCCAGAGTAGTGTGCCTTATAGTCGGCTTCGGACTCGGTGAGGAGGTATAGAGACTCTACGGCGCTGTTGATAGCGAGACGTAACTTAGTGGTGTTGTCGGGGTCGTAGCCAAGTGAATCCTCTGCCTCATATTGGTAGAGCACGACACTGGGTTTGGAGTCGCCACCTATCTCGGTACCCTCTTGAACGTCGTCGCATGCCGCGAAGGCGAGAGGAAGGAGGGCGAAAAGTATATGTTTCTTCATGATTGATACTGTTTTAAGTGTTGCGTGCATCTATTAGAAGACGTAGGGAGCGGAGTTGCCGTCGGGTGCGATAGGCGCAGGGTTAGAGACGCAAGCCCTGTTGTAGTTAGTCTCGGTCTGGACGATGCAGAAGTTCATCCAATCGGCAGGGCCGTTGGTGTTCCACTGGTAGCCATTCTTGTGGTTGGTGCCAGCGTAGGAGCGTATGACGCTCTTGTTGAGACGCTTGATATCGCCAAGGGTGAAGCCTTCGCCCCAGAGTTCAACACGGCGCTGCCACCAAATCTCGTTGATGATGCCTGGGGTGGCATTGTTGCCGTAAGCCTCGCCAGCATGGAGGCCGTAGGTGAAGTTGTCGTCGCGGGTCTTAGCGAAAGCCTCGAGGAGCGCCTTGCCGCGAGCCTCGTCTTGCCATGCGGCAGCCTCGGCCTCGATAAGTTTCATCTCCTCAACACGCATTACAGGGACAGAGACGAGGAAGCCGATGTATTGGTTAGCACGACCTGCCTCACCGCCAGCTGTGCGGAACTTGAGTTCGAGACCGCCTACAGTGCCGTCGTCAGAAGCCTTAGCACAGTTGACGAGCCAGTCTGGGTGATTGGAGTATGCTGAGAGAGCCTCGAGTTGCTCGTCACCGCTGAGATCGTTGATGGCGAAGTCGACATAGCATTTCTTGCGGCAGTCGGTAGAGGGGATGGTAGAGTAGAGATGCTGGTCGATGGTGTGCGGCTGACCATAGTTTGCGGCATAGCCACAAGCAGAGGCTTTAGGATCAATCTCAATGCACATTTGGCTACCCCAGTTGGAGTCGGCATCGTTGTTGAGGATGCAAGGATCGTCACTCTTAAACTTGAGGGCGTAGATCCAAGCGTTGTTAGGAGTGTTGAAACCAGTCTCCCAGTCGGTGTACTCGTCTTGCGACATTACGGAGTAGCCCTCTTGCGCGAGTTTGGCGTATTTCTCGGCGTTAGCCCAGTCTTCCATAAAGAGGTAGGTGCGCGCTTTGAGACCGTAGACGAAGTTGATGCCGATGGTGTAAGCGTCAACCTTATCCTGGCTGATATACTTCTCAGCCTCGTCGAGGTCGGAGAGGATGAAGGCGTAGATTTCCTCGTTGGTAGCGTTAGGGTTGTTGGCGAGGTCGGACGATGATGTCTCGTCAGTCACGATAGGGACAGTGAGGTTATTCTTGTCGATGCCGTAGGCTTTGGAGCAGAACATCTGCGCGAGGTCGTAGTAGAGCATGGCGCGGACGGCGTAAGCCTGACCGAGGCCATTGTACTTATCCTCGGTGAGGTCGGCTTTAGCGACAGAGATGACAGTGTTGCAGTTCTTAATCCAGCCATAGTAGAGAGTCCAAGGGAGCTGGCAGATGGCGTATGTAGGGCCAAGGACGGCAGAGGACTCATACCAGTAGGAGAACCACTCGCTACGAGTGGAGATGTCCTGCCCCGTCATATCGCGGGCAAGGAAGAACGCGGAGTATCCGAAGTCGAAAGGATATTGGTCTGACGAATAGAGGAACTGCCCTGCGAAAGTTGAGGTGAGCGCAGTTACGAAGTTGCTATAGACGCCAGGTGCTGTTGACACTTGGTCGATGGTGACCGTGGCGGACTGCGGTTCGAACTCGTCTACGCATCCCGCGGCGACGAGGGCGAGAGCCGCCGCGCCGAGAGCGGGTTTTAATATCTTGTTAGTCATAATAGTAATCTGAATGTTTCGTTATACGTTAAAGAGTAGCCACTCTGGGGATTAGAATTGGAGTTGGATACCACCGGAGATGGTGCGGGCAGGGCTGTAGTTAGACACCTGCGAAGTCTCCATGTATGAGAAACGTGGGTCGAGACCCTTGCGGGCGGACCAGAAAGTGAGGTTCTCGCCGGCGCAGAAGATGCGCACTTTGCTGAGGAGGATTTGTGAGGTAAGCTCTTTAGGCAAGGTGTAGCCGACGGTGAACGAGGAGAAGTTGAGGTAGGAGGCGTCGGTAAGGAAGCGGTCGCTGTGTGCAGTGGCGTACTGGTCGCCGAACTGCCAACGCGGCATATCGCTTGCGGTATTGTTGGGAGTCCAGCTGCGGATCCAATCCTTATGGTAGTTCTTACCAGCCTCGCGAGTATCGGCAACGGGGCTTACGAGGTCAGCATAGCGAACGTCGTAGATTTTGCCGCCAATCTGGTAGTCGAACTGAGCGGAGAGGTCGATGCCCTTCCAAGTAAACGATGTGCCGAAGCCGCCATAAATCTTAGGCAGAGTTGAGCCCTGGGTGTAGCGAGTGGCATTGCCGATGACATCGGTCGTGCCGCTCTTCTTTGAGCCGGGCTTGCTTGTGACGTTGGAAGAGACCTTGCCGCCAAGGGGGCTGAGATCCTCGTCGTAGTAGTAGAGGGCCTTGCCTGTGTTGGGATCTACGCCAGCGTAGGAGTACATCATCTGGTTGTATAGCTCGCCGTCCTCGGCATACCAGCAACCATCCTCGTAGAAGCCGCCGTTGTCGGCAGTCTTAGAGGCAGGGAGGGCGAGTATCTTGGTCTTGTTGAAAGAGAGGTTGCCCATGAGCCTCCACTCGAGGTCGGCGGTGCGGAACAGAGCGCCAGAGAGTTCAACCTCGAGACCACGGTTGCGTATGTCGCCAAGGTTGCCATAGTAGCCACGCGAGCCGGCAGACTCAGGGATAGAGAGCCAGAAGAGGAGGTCGGTGGTCTTCTTGTTGTAGTAGTCGATGGCACCTGTGAGTCGGCCCTTGAAGAGACTGAACTCGACACCGGCATTGGCGTTGGTCACGGTCTCCCAAGTGATGTCGTGGTTGCCTTGACGATAGAATGTTGGTGACATTGTAGTCTCGGTAGCCTTGCTGAGGGAGTATACATCGACGTAGGCGTAGTCGTTGATATTGTCGTTGCCCTGCTGACCGATGGAGAACTTGACTTTAAGCTCGTCGACCACGCCACGTGTAGCCTCCATAAAGTTCTCTTCGGAGAGAATCCAGGCGGCGCCAACGGACCAGAAGGAGCCCCATTTGTTCTCGTCGGCGAAGCGGCTTGAGGCATCACGGCGGAAGCTGCCCTGGAGGTAGTATTTCTCGTCGTAGTTGTATTGCACGTTGCCGAACCAGCCCTCTACATTGTAGCGCGAGGTGTAGCTGTAGGAGTCGGTCTTAGTGGCGAAAGCGTTGAGTTCCTTAACCTCGGGCGAGAAGCTACCTTGAGCCACAGCGGACAAGTAGCGACCCTTGGAGCGGTAGTACTCGTGGCCTACGAGGACGCTGAGGTTGTGAACATCGTTGTATGTGTCGAAGTAGTTGAGGGTTTGCACGTGGTTCTGACGGATGTTGACGGTCATGGCACGCGTAAGCTCACCACCAGCAGACATCTTGGAGCCATAGAGAGAGTTCTCGTAGTCTGAGCCGTCGGCATGTTTGTAGACGAGGGAGCTACGGAAGTCGAGTTTAATCTTCTCGGTGAAGTTGATGCTGCCGCCGATATTGCCGTTGAGTCCATTGCCGAGGGTCTCGACATAGTTGTAGCGGTTGTTGCCGAGTGGGTTGCCATCGAGGAATCCACGGGTCATGGTGACGGGGCTATCCTCGTCGGCGTTCTTGGCGAAGTTGTTACGGTTGAAGTCGTATGTGGGGTTGCCATTGGAATCGGTCTTGACCGTGCCATCGGTGTTGCGGACATAGATAGGGTAGATGGGCGCGATGCTGCTGACGAAGTACATAAGGTTAGCCTCGTTGAGATCCGGTTCGTCGCTATAGTCCATATTGGCGTTAGAGATGGTCTTAGAGTTGGTGTAGCCGATATTGGCGTTGAGCTTAAGCCATTTCTTTATCTGATAGTCGGCCTTGATGCGTGCTGTGAGACGCTGGTAGCCGGTGTACTCGATGATGCCGTCGTCTTTGAGGAAGTTGACGCTGGCGAAGTAGGAGCCGCGGTCGTTGCCACCATTGGCGGTCACGGTGTACTCCTGACGTGGTGAGCGGGAGTAGGCGGCGTCGGTCCAGTCGTCGGGATAGACGTAGTATTGCTCGCCATCGATGCCGGTGTAGACGTAGCCGAGAGTGGCGTTGGGGTTAATCTTGCCGTCGGAGCCGATGAGGTACTCGCCATTGGGGACAGTCATGGACTGGTAGCCGAGTTGGCTGAGCATTGTCTCGTTGGCAGTGGCGTTGGCTTGTTTCTCGGAGTATCCTTGGCCGTAGTAGTAGTAGTTATAGAGTTGCGCGTAGTAGGCTTCGTAGTATTCGCCCGGGTCGGTTATGACGTCGTAGTCTTGTACGGAGCGGCTGTTGACGCCCCATTTGGCCTCGACATTAATCTGTCCTTCTTTGTTAGCACCTTTTTTAGTGGTGATGAGGATGACGCCGGAGGCGCCACGTGCGCCATAGAGAGCGGCAGAGGCGGCGTCTTTGAGGACTGTGACGCTCTCGATTTCGCTTGCGGCGATGTCGGAGAGGTTGCCAGGGAATGGTGCGCCATCGACGATTACGAGAGGCGTGGTGCTGGCGTAGAGTGAGCTAATGCCACGTATGGCGATAGAGCCGCCGGAGGAGCCTGGCGCGCCATCGACGCCACGCATTTGGAGGCCTGGGACGGCGCCAGCGAGCTGGTTTGCCACGTTGCTTGTTGTGCGTTTCTCGAGTTCGTCGGCACTGACTACGGCAGCGGAGCCTGTGAAGGCTTGCTTGGTAGTCTGGCCGAAGGCTACGACGATGACCTCGTCCATCTCAGTTTCCTCGTCTTGGAGGGTTACGTCGGTTTGGCCATTGGCGAGATTAATCTGTCCTGGCTGCATGCCGATGAAGGTGGCGGAGAGGGTTGGGTTGCCGGTGACGGAGAGGGTGTAGTGACCGTCGATGTCGGTAACGGTGCCGATGGTGGTACCGGGTACCATCACGGCGACGCCTGGCAGCGGGTTACCGGCCGCATCACGGACGGTTCCGCTGACGGTGTGTGACTGCGCAGCCGCGAAGGCGGAGCAGAGCACGAGCGCCAACAATAGCAATAAGTGTTTCATGATCATCAGTTATAATTACAGTTGCATTGATACAGTGGGAAAGGATGGAGTTTGATAGGACACCCTGTGGGGGATGGGGTACAAGGCGCATGAGGTTTGGAGTGGCGCCGTTGTGCCTAAGAGGTTGAGGGTAGTGATATCTTAATCCAGGTTAGTAATGACGCAAAGTTAGCATTTTGAATATGAATATCACACTAATGAATATTAAAAGTTTCAGTTTGGAGCGGATAATGGGGTTATTGGATTACGACTTATATAGAGATAGGGGGTGTAGGGTTACGGATTGTAATGGGAGGGGGTATAAAAATACGGGAAAGGAGGGGGGGGGACGCCGCGGGCGGACGTCTCTACATGCGCAGGCGAGACCGTGGGGTTGGAAAGTATGTGGTTCGAGGGAAAGGGGGGGACGCCTCCGGCGTTTAGGGAGACGCCGCGGGCGGACGTCTCTACATTACGCGTGCGCGTTTGGGGTGGGGGAAAAAGAAGCCGCCCCAGCTGGGCTGGGGCGGGGGTGTTGTACGCTTAGGCGTAACGTGTGTTAGTGAGTAGTGTTAGTAGGTGGCGATTTCGGCTTGGAACTCGTCGTAGATGTCGGATGGGGAGAAGTCGGCGCCGCTTTCGTCGTAGGCTTCTTGCATGCCGTCGACATCATTGAGGGCTTGTTCGTAGAACTGGCAATACAGTTGTGTGTAGATGCCACGTGTGACGAAATCCTCACGCAAAGTAGCGAGATAGGAGGCCATGAGTCCGCAGAAGGCGTAGGCGCCGTTGAGTTCGTCCATACGGTTTGCGAGGCTGCCGATAGCGGCAATGGCTGTTTGCTCGTCTTCTTCGCATGCGGCATTGAGGGCGGCTAAGGCCAACTCGTCGTACTCGCTCATTTCCTCGTCGTCTTCGTCGCTGTCGTTGTCGACCTCTTGTCCTGCGCTGGAGCGGAGGGAGGAGAAGACTTTCTTGCTGCTGACGCCATTGCCGTCGCTGCTCTTGCTGCTACTGCCGCCGCAAGAGATCGTGGCGCATGCTATGGCGGCACATACTAACAACACAAAGAATTTCTTCATATAGAGCTTGATTATATGTGCGGTTTAGTCGACTAAAGATTAATATTCTTCCTCGGTCTCGTCGTAGTCGCCCTCGTCGCCCTCGTCGGTGGAGCTGAAGCCACGAGACTTGGCAGTCTCGTAGATAGCAGTCAGTGTGCCATTAGAATCATCATCATACTTCTTCAGTTCGCTTGGGTTCTTTGCTGCCTGCTCGTAGAAATTGCAGAGCATGGACTCGTAGACGACCTCGGAGCCGGCGATTTCACCACTCATGATGATTGCATAGGTGGCGATGCAAGCTGAGGCAGCCTGCTCGGTGTTGAGTTTGTCGACGTTGGAGAGGAGTTCGGCTAAGATGTTGGTGGCGGTGCCGACTTGAATAGGGTCAGAGTCGAGAGCCTTGGCAAGCTCCTCACACTTAGAGTTGTAGCCGTTGCCGCAGGAGGAGATGAGGGTGCAGCACATAATGGCACCCATCAGCATTACGAAAAATTTCTTCATTGTCAATCAGTTATTTAAAGTGTTATCAGTTATTGTTTACTCGGCTGGTGCTACCTCACGGACTTCGTAGTCGTTGTCTTCGCCCTCGTAGTTTTCGGTGTCGGAGGAGTCGGAGCCGCTGTTATCATCGGAGAAGAGGTCGTAGTCTACGGTGCCATTCTTGATACTCTCGTAGAAAGAGGAGAGGGCTCCCATCTCGTCGACCTCCTTAAGCAGATCGGCATCCTTTGCGGTCTTCTCGTAGAAGCTGCAGTACATGGGTTCGTAGATGAACTCGGCGCCACTCATCTGACCGCTAATTAGGATATTAAGCGTAGCGACGGCGGCGGAGGCAGCCTGCTCCGCGTTGAGCTTGTCGATGTTGGAGTGGAGCTCGGTCAGGAGGTTTGTAGCAGTTTCAGTTTGAATAGGCTCGGAGGTTACAGCTTTCAGGAGTTCCTCGCACTTGGCATCATACTCGTTGCCGCATGACGACATGAAGAGAGAGCACACAAGTGCGCTCACCAGCATTACAAATAGCTTTTTCATTGTTGATTATTACGTAATTAGTTAATGATTACTCACCTGGTTCGACCTCGGTGACGTGGTAGTTGCCGTCCTCGTCGTAGTTGTCGCCAATGGCGTCCTCGTCGTCGGACGCGCCGTCCTCGTTCAACAGTTCCTGGTAATTGTTGTATATTTCAGTGAGGTCGATGCCAGACTCCTCTTCCATTTGCGCGAGGGCATCGGGGTCGGTGGCAGCCTGCTCGTAGAAGTCGCAGTACATGTGTTGGTAGACTTCCCAGTAGTCGTACATATCCCAATCTTGGAGTATGGCTCGTGTGGCCATACATGCGACACAGGCTTGCTCGGCATTGAGTTCAGAGACGTTGCTTTGGAGTTCAGCGAGTATGTTGGTGGATTCGCCGTATTGCTTTGCCAGCGAGGCCTCCATAGCTGCTTCGCATTGCTCGTCGTAGTTGTTGGAGGATTGTGAGGAGGAGCCTGATTTTGAGGCAGTAGTGCTACCATTGCTGCTTCCGCCACATGAGGAGATAGCGGTGCACAACAGAGCGGCACAGAGAGTTGCAAGAATCTTATTCATAGTTGTTAATTAATTGGCAGATAGAGATGTGGAGGGATGTTCCACGGTCGTTAAAATTGGGAAAGCCCCCGGACAAAAGCCTACGCTTTGCCGGGGGTTACTATTATGAATTATCTCTTGTTGACAAGGATTACTCCTCTTCCTCTACGTACTCCTCTTCGCCTTCCTCTTCATACTCCTCTTCGTCCTCTATATCAGCGGCCTCATCTTGTGCTGCCTGAATAGCCTGGAGTTGAGTTGAGTATGCATTGAAGAGACCAGTGAAGTCTACGCCAGACTCGGTGTTGAACTTCTCGACAGCCTTGGGATCCTTAGCGGCCAGAGTGTAGAGCTCCAAGAACTGGTTGACGTAGGCGATGTTATCCTGAGCGAGGCTCTGGTCGGTGTTGATCAAGACGTTGATGATAGCGCAAGCGCCGAGAGCTTGGTCGGAGCTGAGTTTGTCCTTGCCAGCGTAGAGCTCGGAGAGGATGGTTTTAGCCTTAGCGAAGTCGCCAGCGGCTGCGGCCTCGATACCCTCATTGACCTTACTTGTTGTGCAAGACACCATCATGCAGCACACCAGTGCCATCATGAAAAGATTAAGAATCTTCTTCATTAGATACCTTATTAAGTTTATAAATCTGCGCAAATATATGTATTTCCATCCTTTCCGCCAAACCCAACCACGCATTTAGGGCTTATTTTTAACGATTTTCGTCTTGTGGTCCTTTGTTGTCGCCACCTTGCGGTTTGGCATGTCGGCCGCCACGTCCATGATTATGAGCGCCCTTGTGAGAGTTGTGCTGTTGGGTGCCGGGTTGGGGTTGCGTGGTGTTTTTTTCATTCTTGTTTTGGTTTGGGTTGCTCTTGCGTACGGCTCTATGTCCATTGGCATGTCCCTTAGTGTTGCGGCCTTGCGGGCGAGAGCCTCGGCGTGAGCGGGTGTTGGGGTCGTATTTTGGTGCTTCGCCGAGGTCTTCGGGCAGTGGTAGTTTCTCGACGGTCTGCTCGATGAGTTTCTCTATGCGTCCGAAGGAGAACATCTCGTCTGGCACGATTAGGGTGTAGGCTTCTCCTTTGCTTTGGGCGCGTGCCGTTCTGCCGATGCGGTGGACATAATCTTCGGCGTCGCGTGGCACGTCGAAATTAATCACCACGTCGACATCGGGGATATCGATGCCACGAGCTATGATGTCGGTTGCGACGAGGATTTCTATGTTTCGGTTACGGAACTGACGTAGGACCTCTTCGCGTTCGGCCTGCTCGAGGTCGGAGTGGATGACACCTGCGCTGAAGCCTCGTCTTTTGAGTGTGTGTCCCAGTTCTTTGACACTCTGCTTGCGTGAGCCGAAGATGATGATGCTCATGCCGCTGTGAGCTTTGAGTATTTCGGTGACGAGAGGTCCTTTTTGTGTTTCGTAGACGGGGTATGCGCCTTGACGGATGCCCTCGGCTGGTTTGGCTATTGCGATGGAAATCTCGGAGGGGTTGCGGAGGATTGTTTTGGCGAGTTGCCTAATTTTTGGGGGCATGGTGGCGGAGAACATGAGTGTTTGTCGCGATTCTATGGGGAGGAGCTTCACCACTTGCATGATGTCGTCGTAGAAGCCCATGTCGAGCATACGGTCGGCCTCGTCGAGGACGAGGTGTCGGACTTTGGAGAAGTCGACATAGCCCATGCTGATGTGTTGCAACATACGTCCTGGCGTTGCGATTACGATGTCGGCTCCTTCGCTTAGGGCTGTGCGTTGTCGGCTCCACTCGCCGCTGTCGCTGCCGCCATATATGGCAGTAGAGGATACGCTTACGAAGTAGCCGAAGCCGGCCATTTGTTGGTCGATTTGAATGGCGAGTTCGCGTGTTGGGACGAGGATGATTGTGTCGACGCCGTCGTTTGGGTTGCGGACGATGTCGTCGATTATGGGGAGGAGGTATGCGGCAGTCTTGCCGGTGCCCGTTTGTGCGCAAGCGATGAGGTCATGACCATCCATTATGGCGGGAATGGCCTGCTCTTGGATTGGGGTAGGCTCGTTGAAGCGCATAGCATCTAAGCTATCGAGGAGCTCGTCGGAGAAGTCGAAGTCGTAGAATGTCATTTAGAAAACTTTTAGAACAAGGCCCTTGAGGTATTCGCCTTCGGGGTGGTATATGTTGATGGGATGGTCGGCTGGTTGTGTGAGTTGGTGTAGGATAGCCACGCGGCGGTGCGCCATTGTGGCGGCAGTGAAGACCATGGTACGGAACTCCTCCTTGCTTACCACTTGTGAGCATGAGAATGTGAAGAGTATGCCACCTGGCTCGATGATTTCCATGGCCTTGGCGTTGAGTCGTCTGTAGCCTTTCAGTGCGTTCTTTATGACGCTGACGTGCTTGGCGAAGGCGGGTGGGTCGAGGATCATGAGGTTGTATTTCTGTGTGGCGTGCTCCATGTATTTGAAGGCGTCTTCGGCGAAGGCGGCATGGCGTGGCTCGTCGCCGAAGTTGCGTTCGACGTTTTGGCGGGTGAGTTCTATGGCACGTTCGGAGCTATCGACGGAGTGTACGAGTTCGGCTCCGCCACGCAGGGCGAATAGGGAGAAACCGCCGGTGTAGCAGAACATATTGCATACCCGTTTGCCTTTGGCGTAGCGTTCGAGCAGGGCTCGGTTTTCACGTTGGTCGACGAAGAAACCGGTCTTTTGACCTTTCTCCCAGTCGGGGATGAAGATCATGCCGTTCTCTTTGGCCTCGCGTTTTTCGGTTTTGCCCCAGACGTAGCTGTTGACGGGGTTGAGACCGGCTTTGAAGGGGAGAGTTCCTTCGCTCTTGTTGTATATAGCCTCGAGGCTGTCGCCCATGACATGGCGCAGAGCCTCTTCGATCATTGCCCTGTCGCGCCACATACCTACGGAGTGCATTTGTACGACGGCGGTTTTGGCATAGACATCGACGACGAGACCGGGCAGGCAGTCGCCCTCGCCGAAGATGAGCCTATAGGCTGTTGTGTCGGGGTTATTGATGAGGTTGGCGTCGCGTCGGAGGTCGTAGGCCTCGGATATGCGGTTGATGTAGAAGTCGAGGTTGATATTCTCGTCCTTGTTGAAAGAGAGCACTCGGACGGCGATAGAGCCTATCTGATAGTGTCCGCGGGCCATGAAATCGCCGTGCGCGGTCATGACATCGACCACCTCGCCCTCTTCCATCTCGTCCATGCGCGCTATGGCGCCTGAGAACACCCAAGGGTGGAAGCGTAGGAGGCTCTGCTCTTTGCCCGTCTTGAGGAATATTTTTTTCATCTGTTTATGAAGCTGTTTATGTGGGACATGGGCGTTACTCTTCGGTATGGTTGGCGAGTTTAGCCCTGACCTCCCTGACACGTTCACTCTCTGTTATGCCGTCCATGAGAGCTTGGTAGAGTCGGAGTGAGATCCATGAGTCGGTTGAGGCGTAGGTTAGTTGTCCGGCGGTGAGGGTGTCGCCCTCCCAGTTGGTTAGACGTTGACGTTTAGAGACGCGTTCGCCGAGTACGTGCGCGGCCATTTTCTTGAGGCTCATATCCTCGACACCTCGTTCTTCGGCGATATTCTGGAGGTCGACGAAGCCGCCTGGGGAGAAGTCGTGCAATCGGCGCAGGCCACGGAGGTCGTCGCGTATGGCGAGGCCAGGCTTGATGATGTCGGTGCGCTCGAGGAAGTGTGCGAGTTCGTCGGTCAGTCCTGTCTTGCAGAGTCGGAAGAGCCAAGTCTTGTCGGGGCCGGAGAGTTGGAGTAGCGCGACTTTGTAGTTGCATCCGCGAGTGAAGGCTGGTCGGGTCTCGGTGTCGAAGCCGAGGACATTGCATTGAGCCATTTCTGTTATGGCTTGCGGGATATCGTCGGCCTTGTCGATAAGGGCGATATTGCCGCTGTATTGGCTTAGGGGGAGGAGGTCGATTTCTTCGTTGGATACTCTCATTTCTTCTGCTTGTTATCGACGAGTCGCATGCCGGCTTGTCGCAGGAAGTAGGGCGTGCCGTCGTCTTGGGATGCTGGGGAGTCGTCGGAGTCGTCGTTCCAGTTGTCGTTGTCGGGTGCAGCGGTCTCGTTGGAGAGGTCGTCGCCCGAGTGTAGTGCTTTGTGGATGGCACCCATGGCGTTGCAGGCTTTTTGTCCCCAGTATTCGCCGAATTTCTCGACTATGGTGGATAGGGCGTCGTTCATCACGACATCGTCGCCGCTGCTGTATTGCTCGCAGAAGTTTCGGATATCCTGGTAGATGTCGGCCATATCCTCGGATATGCTGGCGGAGACTGGCGACTCGCTGTATTGGAAGTCGTCTTTGAAGGCGGTGAGGTAGTCGTCGTGGCTTGTGAGGCGTGAGCGTATGGCTCGTCGGACGTTTTCGTAGGTGTCGTAGTCGACGATTTCTGGGAGGTCGTCGTCGGAGAGGAGTTCTATGCGTGGGAGTAGGGCTCCCTTCATGTAGAGGAGAGGGAGGAGTCGGCTTGCCACACGGAGGTAGTCCTCTTTGGAGTATTTGGCGGCGTTCTCGGCGAACACGCAATATTCACGTGCCACTGTGGCGAACTCTATGGCGTTTTTGGAGTAGACTTGTTTGAGAGTCTGCTCGTTATCGTTCTTTATATCATTCATCGTCTTGCTTATCGTCGCTAATGATGTTTTGGGCATCGGCATTTATTTGTGCGAGTGTTATATCCCTTTGACGTTTCTGTTTACGTTCGAACTGGATGTGCCATGCGCCGTAGGCACCCATTATGGCTACGGCGATGGCCATAATCAGGGTGCGGAGCGCGCTCTCTTCGATGCGGTAGTTGATGAGCCAAGCCACGAGTCCGCCGAAGCTTGCCATGACCAAGCCGGCACTGGCGAGTATGACCTCCTCTCGGCGCAGGTGGCGTGTGGAGACCTCGAGGAGCGTGGGGTGGATGAAGGCGAGGAAGAAAGCCGAGGCGGAGAGGAGCCATACGGAGAGTTCGCCATCGGCCACGGCACTTGCCACGAGGAGCATGAACGCCCCGCCGCCGGCGGCCATGAGCATGGTTCGTCCGCCGCAGAGACGGCGCCATGTGAGGATTGTGCCGACGATGCGGCCGAGGAGGAATATGAGGAGCGCGACCACGGCGAATTTCTTTGAGTAGGCCAGGATTTCGCTTGCGCTGGCGTCGGGGTTATGGGACATTAGGCATGCGGAGCTTTGGTCGGCTATGGAGAACCAGCATAGGGCGATGGTCATGACGTAGAGCATGAGCGTGACGATGCCGTTGATGTAGCGTCGGTCGAAGAAGAGGAGGAGTGTTATCTTCTTATTGGACTTGACTCGTGGGAAGTCGGGGCTGAGGTCGTTTATTTCTTGTATGGCGGCGATTACGGCCATTAGGCAAGCCAATGCGCCTATCCAGACGTATGGCACGGTGATGGTCATGAGGTCGGTGCGTTGCGCGGCCTCGTAGTAGACATTGTCGACGTGGATGTTCTCGCCCACTATATTTTCGAATATGCGAGTGTCGACGAAGTATGCCATCATGAGGAAACCTAAGGCGTAGCCGAAGAGTTCGATAGTCTTGCCGAAGAACATGCGCGTGAGGGTGTTGCTTCGTTTGCCTGTGGTGAGGACGATGGTCAGTGCGGAGGTTTCGGTGAATGCGAGTCCGAGCGCCATCACGCCAATGCCTATGAAGAAGGGGGTGACTGTGCCGGTTTGCGTGGCAGGGAGGCTGCTAAGAGAGCCGCCGGCGAAGAGGCATAGGCCTGTAAGCATGCAGGCTCTTATGCCGAGGCGGCGAGCCATGAGTGTGGCGGGTATGACACCGAGGCATACGAGGGAGTAGGATATGGTGCGTCGGAGCGGCGCGGAGTCGGCATCGTAGGCGAAGACCTTGGAGAAGGCGCGTATCATGGGTTCGGTCATTTCGCTGGTGAGTCCCATGAGAGCGAAGCAGAGGTAGGAGAGCCATAGGAGAGTTATGACGTATCGTCTTTTCATAGCGTTGTTATTTGCGGGTCATGTTTATGGCCATCCAGGTCATTACGGCAGGTGCTGTGAGGAGTGCATTCTCGTCGGGGTTGAATCCGGGGGTGTGGACGCCATTGGGGGAGTTGACGCCGAAGCGGTAGAACAGGGAGGGGTATCGTTGGGTGTAGTAGCCGAAGTCTTCGGCGGTCATGCGCAGTGGCAAGCTGTCGATGTGGTCGTTGCCGAGGAGTTGCGCGGTCAGATCTTGTGCTTGCGCTGTTAGGGTTTCGTTGTTGATGACACAAGGGTAGCCGTGTCGTATCTCGACATTGGCTTGTGCGCCGTAGGCTGCCGCAATGCTTTGCGCCACGGTGACGATGCGTTGTTTCATTTTGGCTCGCCATTCCTCGTTCATGGTGCGCATGGTGCCGGCGAGATATACCTCGTTAGGGATGACGTTGGTTGCTCCGTCGGCTTCGAATTTGCCGAAGGAGAGAACGAAGGGGACCGTGGCAGGCACTTCGCGTGCTACGAGATGTTGCATTGCGACGACTGTCTCGCATGCTGTGAGGACGGTGTCGGTGAGGAGGTGTGGCATGCCGCCGTGTCCGCCGTGACCGTGGATGTGGATATGAATTTCGTCGCCTGAGGCCATGTAGATGCCAGGTCGGAAGCCTATGTGGCCGACGGGCATTTCGGCGAGGACGTGCGCGCCGAGGACGAGTTCGGGTTCTGTGCCGAATGCTGAGAGGGCGCCCTCTGCGAGCATGAGGCTGGCGCCGCCTGGCCAAGATTCCTCTCCTGGTTGGAATATGAGGATGTAGGAGCCGTGGATGCGGTTGCGTAGTGATTGTAGTATTTGCGCGGTGGTGAGGAGAGAGGCTGTGTGGAGGTCGTGTCCGCAGGCGTGCATGACGCCGTCGTGTTGCGATCGTGGGGAGTGTGAGGATTCTTCGAGGATGGGGAGGGCGTCGATGTCGGCACGGAGTGCGATGGTAGGTCCGGGGAGTTGTCCTTGGATCATGGCGACGCATCCGGCACCTCGGGCATATCCTGTTTTGACGGGGATGCCGAGGTTTCGTAGTTTTGAGGCGATGTATTCGCCTGTTTGGTGTTCTTGGAAGGAGAGTTCGGCGTGGGTGTGAAGCCAGCGCCGTGTCTCGACGCATTGGCTGAAGAGAGCCGTTGCGGAAGTGAGTATCTCGTCCTTGTCGACCATAATGAGATAGTTTGGGCGCATTTGCCCATAGAGATGCAAATGTAGTAAATATATGCGGGAAAAGTGAGGTGTGGGTTTTTTGGTGGAGAGAGTGAATTATAGTTAATTTAGGGGTGGGAAAGGAAATAGAAGAAAGATATAAAAAGAAGAGATATGATAAAGTTGTTGCATACGAGTGATTGGCATTTGGGTCAGACGTTGCATACGTATGACAGGGTGGACGAGGGGCGGCAGTTTCTGCGTGATTTGGCGGAGGTGGTGCGCAGGGAGCAGCCTGATGTCATGGTGGTGAGTGGTGATGTGTTTAATGTTGGTAATCCGTCGGCACAGGCGTTGCGAGCGTATACGGATGGGATGATAGAGGTGTGTGGTGCGGCGAGTGGTATGGAGGTGTTTGTGACGGGAGGTAATCATGACAGTGGGGCACGGTTGGAGGTTGACGAGCGGTTGTGGGAGCGTCTGCGGGTGCATGTGGTGGGAGTGTTGTGTGGCGCGGGGGATATGGTGAAGCGAGTGGCGGGGAGGTTTGTGGTGGCGGCTGTGCCGTATTTCAGTGGTCGTGTGCGGGATTATGGGGAGGTGTATGGTGAGGTGGATGAGGAGGTGCGCAGGGTACGTGAGGGAGGGGAGGTGGTGGTGTATATGGGTCATGCGGCGGTGTTGGGTGCGGGGCGCAGGGGTCAGGAGGATAGCATAGGGAATTTGGATTGTGTGGATTTGGGGAGTTTTGGGAAAGAGTATGATTATTTGGCGTTGGGTCATATACACGAGCGTCAGACGATTAAGGGTAGTGGTGGCAGGGCGCGTTATTGTGGTACGCCATTGATGGTGTCGTTTGACGAGAGGGGGGAGCATGGTGTGGATATTGTGGAGTTGGAGCGTGGGCGTGAGCCGGTGGTGAGGTTTGAGAGGATTGTGGCACGGAGGGAGTTGTTGACTATACCGGAGGAGGCTGTGGAGTTTGAGGAGGCGTTGAGGGTTCTTGGGGGGTTGGAGGATGATAGGGAGTGCTATGTGCGGTTGAACGTGAGGGTTAGTGGGGGATTGCGTAGTGACGCGTTGGTTCGTGCGAATGAGGTTATGGAGGGTAAGAGGGGGAGGTTTTGTTTGATAAAGAGTAATTGGGAGGGGGTGGAGAGTGTGGGAGAGGGTCGTCATTTGCAGATGACGGAGTTGAAGGAGATGGATCCTGTGGAGGTGGCACGTATGACGTGGCGGGAGCAGAGGGGAGAGGATATGGGAGATGAGTTGGTGGGGTTGCTGCGTGATTTGGTAGAAGAGGAAAAGAAAAAGTAGACGAATATGAGGATTTTACGATTGCGGATAAAGAACTTGGCGTCGATTGAGGAGGCTGAGTTGGATTTCAGGGTATCGCCGTTGGCAGATGACCCGTTGTTTTTGATATGCGGTTCTACTGGCTCGGGTAAGACGACGATATTGGACGCTATAACGTTGGCGTTGTATGGTAAGACGCCGCGATTTGGGGACGAGAAGGTGAGTGCGGTGGAGGACGCGGAGGATTTCAAGGAGGGGTTGGCCGGGAATAGTCCGTTGCGGATAGTGCGGAGGGGGGTTCGGGAGTGTGGGGTGCGGCTTGAGTTTGAGGGTGAAGATGGGCGTGGGTATGTGGCGACGTGGGAGGTGAGGCGTCAGTCGCGTGGCGCGAAGAGATTGAAAGAGCCGGAGTGGGCGTTGGAGTGGGAGGAGAAGGGGGAGCGCATGGTGTTGACGAAGAAGACGGAAGTGGAGCCCGCGATTATAAAGGCGGTGGGGTTGGACTTTCAGCAGTTCACGATGACGACATTGTTGGCACAAGGGAGGTTTACGGAGTTCTTGAAGAGTGAGGATAAGGAGAAATCGAAGATAATGGAGAAGATATTGGGTACGGATATATATACGAATGTGGGGGTAAGGGTGCAGAAGACATGTAAAGAGAAGAAGGACGCGATGGATAATGTGAGGGGGAGGATGGGTGATATAAAGGTTATGACGGCGGAGGAGGAAGAGGCATTGCGGAGAGAGATTGAGGAGGGCGATGCGGAGGTTAAGCGGCTGGGGAGAGAGAGGGATGAAGAGGAGAGGAAGAAGCAATGGATGAAGGGGATGGGTGAGAAAGAGGTGAAAGAGAGGGAGGCGAAGAGAAGGCTGGAGGAGGCGGAGAGGAGATTGGAGGGGATGAGGGAGAGGAGAGAGGAGTTGAAGATGTGGGATGAGAGTGAGGAGATGCGGAGGGTGATACGTGACATGAGGGAGAAGGAGGGGGAGTTGAAGGGGAAGAGTGGTGAGGTGGAGAGGTATAGGGAGAGATATAGGAGAGCGTGCGGGGAGTTGAAGTATAGGGAGGGGGAGATGGGGAGGATGCGTGTGGAGATAGGGGCTGTAGAGGAGACATTGAGGGGACTGGAGCCATATGTGGAGATGTTGAGGGGTCGGGATGAGATATTGATGGGTATTGGGATTATAGAGAATGGGGAGAGGGCTATGGAGGATAAGTGGAAAGAGATAGAGAGGCTGCGCGGGGAGGAGAGCGAGCTGGGAGAGAGGTTGGCAGAGTGGGAGAAGAAGTTGGGAGAGAAGGAAGGGGAGTGTGTGAGACGGAGAGGGGAGTGTGAGGAGATAGGGAAGAGAGTGGCAGAGGAGGAGGAGAGGGGTTATGCGGTGAAAGTGGGGGAGCATAGGGATGCGATAAGCGTGTTGGGGGAGTTGCGGGTGGCGTTGCGTGAGGCGGAGAGCCGTGGTAGGGAGTTGGAAGTGGCGAAGAGAGAAAAGGGGCGTTGGGATGTTGAATTGCCCGAAATAGAGAGAGAGAAAGACGTGGCAGAGAAGGAGGAGAGAGAGGCGGCGGAGGAGAGGGACAATATGCGAGATAAGGTGGGTAGCGCGAGAGACTTGATAAGCAGGCTGAAAGAGGGTGAAAGGTGCCCGGTGTGCGGGGGCGTATTCAGCAGAGGGGAGAGATGCGAAGACGGGTTTGACGCATTGATAAAGGAGAAGGAAGAGGCATGGAGGGAGAAGAGTGAGAAGGCGCGAGGGAAGATGGAGGCGTATACATTAGCATTGGGAGAGAAGAAGAGGGCAGACGAGACATTGCCGAGGGCGAGGGAGAACGAGAGGAAGGCGAGGGAGACGTATGAGAAGAAGCGTGGGGAAGTGGTGGAGATGGTGGGGAGATGCGGCATGAGGATGGGAGAGAAGATAACGGAGGGGGAGATAGGCGTGATGGAGGAAGATATTAAGAGGGAAAAAGAGAAGATGGAAGTGAAGGTGAAAGAGCTGGAGAAGATGAGGGGAGAGTGGACGAAGGCGCAGGCGGAGAGGGATAAGGCAGACGGGGAACATAGGGGTATGGAGAAGGAGGCAGGGAAGATGAAGGAGGAGAGCGAGAAGAAGAAGGCAGCGAGGATTGAGGCGGAGAAGAGCAGGGAGAAGTGGGCGAAGCTGAATGAGGAGAAGTGGGAAGAGATTAGGGGGAAGGTGACATACGAGGGGGGAGCTAAGAGAGAGGAGATAGGGGCGTTGGGAGAGAGATTGCTGAGAGACGGGGCGGCACTGGAAGAGGGGGGGAAGAAGCGGGAGAGAATGAGATTGCAGATAGAGGGGCTGGAGAAAGAGATAGACGAGGCAAGGGGATGGAAGGCAGAGATGGAGGAGATGATGAGCAACAAATGGGGTGAAGAGGGGATAGAGGAGGTCGGGACGGAGGGGAGCGTATCGGCGACGTGGAGTGGATTGAAAGAGAATTTCGGGAAATGGAGAGAGGGGATTATGGAGTTGAGGAAGACGGTGGAGCGACTTGGTGAGGCGAGAAAGGCATTGGAAGAGAAGGGGCAGGACGGGGAGAAGATAGAGAGTCTTATGGAGAAATATAGCAATGAGGAGATGCAAAAACTGCGCTCGGAGGTGAAGGGCGCGGAGAATGAGCAAGTGAAGGAGGCGGAGAACGTGAGAGTGGCACGAGAGGAGCGGCAGAAGCATGAGAAGGAGCGGCCAGCGATTGAGGAGGGAGAGAGCGTGGAGAGCGTGGAGAAGAAGGTGGCGGAGATGACGGAGAGAATTGGGGAGAGGAATAAGAAATTGGGCGGTGACAGAGAGAAGATAGACGCGAACGAGAGAGGGAAAGAGAAGATTGAGCAATATAGGGTGGAGCTTGAGGCGGCGGAGAGGGAGTATAAGATGTGGGATGAGCTGTATGGGTTTATGGGAGACGAGAAAGGGAACAAATTCAGGAACATGGCGTTGCGGTTGTTGATGAAAGAGTTGTTGCACTACGCGAACGAGCATTTGCGGATGTTGACGGGAGGTAGGTTCAAGTTGGAGTGCGCGAAGGGAGGGTTGGGCATAGCGATACGGGACGCATTGAACTGTGGGAAGCAGCAGACTGCGGCGAACTTGTCGGGCGGTGAGAGCTTTGTGGTATCGCTGTCGTTGGCGTTGGGATTGTCGACGATGGCAGGAGGGAACAGGGCGGTGTCGGACATACTATTTATAGACGAGGGATTTGGGACGTTGGACGAGGAGTATTTGCGGAAGGTTGTGGAGGTGTTGGAGCGGTTGCATGAGACGGGTAAGAGGGTTGGGATAATAAGTCATGTGGAGGAGTTGCGGGAGCGCATACGGACTCAGGTGAGGGTGGAGCGAGGTAATGGAGGGGGGAGCCGGGTTGTGGTGAGCAGGTAGTCGGTGCGCGGGGGCGTGATGTGGGTGCGCCTCCGCGCACGGGCTTATAATAAAATTTCGGAGAATGATGTAGGAAAAATTGTTGAATTATGGGGGACAAATTATCATTGGGAGGGTGTGCGGGGGGTTGGGGTAGCATTGGGTTCAGCATTGTTTCAGTATGTTGGAGCATCGGAGGAGTAGTTTTATCAGTATATTATCAGTATCTCGGTATATGGGAGGTGCATGGAGGGCCGATGTACGTAGGGCTGAGTGGGGATTGGGGATGATTTGGGATAGTTTTGTGATGGTTTGGTGGAATAGGGGGATGGAGGATGAAAATGGTTATATTTACGAGTGAAGAAAGGAGGAGCGAGGAGATGAAGATATGTGAGAGTGGTCGGTGGATGGTGTTGTGCGTGGTGATGATGGTGAGCGTGGTGAGCCAGGGTCAGTTTTACAGTACTGGTCCGGATCCGTTTCGTACACGTTGGATGCGATTGGAGGGGGATAATTGGAGGATAGACGCGGGGGAAGGGGTGCGGCGGTGGGGGTTGTTGGCGGACAGTGTGTTGCGTGAGGTTGCGCCGTTGATAGTTGGTGATTTTGCTTCGGGTTTGCGGATGCGGCGTATTGATGTTGTTGTTCATGGGAGCGCGGCTTATTCTAATGGGCTTGTGTCGTGGGCTCCTCGGCGTTTGGAGGCGTATGGTTATGACACTGGGGGGGATGACTGTGTGCCGTGGGTGCGTCATTTGATGACACATGAGTATAGGCATGTGGCTCAGACACAGATGATGATAAGTGGTTTCTCACGTTTTTTGTATGGTTTGTTTGGGGAGCAGTCGGTGGGGTTGATAGGTGGTTTGTTTGTTCCGCGGTGGTCGTTGGAGGGTGACGCGGTGTGGGCAGAGACGAAGTATACGAGGGGAGGTAGGGGTCGCGAGAGTATGTTTGTGCAGCAGATGCGGGCGTTGGTTATGGACTCGGTGGTGCCGTCGTATAGTCAGGCATATTTCGGGTCGTATAGGAGGAGGTTGCCGGACTATTATCATTTGGGATATTTGATGGTGAGTGAGGTGTCGGACACGCTTGGTAACGGGTTGTGGGGGGAGGCGTTGTGCAGTGCTGGCAGGCGGCCGTATACGTTGGTGCCTCATGTCAGGACGTTGCGGGAGCGTACGGGTTATAGGCCTATGGGGTTGTACAGGTGGGCAGTGGAGCGTGCGGCTCGGCGTTGGGGAGAGGAGATGCGTGGTCGAGTGGTGAGTGTTGGGCGGGTTGTGTTGGGGACTCGTGGGGATTATGAGGAGTTGCTGCATACGCGGCCGTATAGGGGAGGGTATGTGCAGTATGTGGTGTCGCCGTCGGAGGTGTCGCATTTCGAGGTTCGTGACAGTGTGGGGAGGGAGTTGGTGCGTATTGTGCCGTCGGTGAGGAATGAGACGCAGTATACGTTGCATGGGGATACGATAGTGTGGAGCGAGAGGCGTCAGCATTGTCGATGGAGTAATGCGTCGGAGAATTGCCTGATGATGGGTGATCTTGTGACGGGTCGGGTGGGGAGGTTGACGTGGGGAGAGAACTATCATTCGCCGTCGTTGTCGGGTGATGGGCGCAGGATAGCGGCTGTGCGGTCGAATGAGGATCTATCGCATGAGGTTGTGGTTATGGGTTTTGGTGGTGAGGGGTTGCGGTCTGTGAGGCGTTTGGCGGTGGGCATGGAGGTGCCGGAGGTGGTGTGGGTGGGTGACAGTGTGTTGGGTGTGGTAGTTGTGACGGAGTGGGGTAAGGGTATAGCGGAGTTGGGGTTGGATGGCAGAGGTGAGTGGGTGGTAGGTCCGGGGTATCGGAATATACGGGACTTGGTGGTAGGTGGGGATATGATGTATTTCGCGATGGATTCTGGGGGGTATTCGGATGTGTATTCGGTGGGTGTGGGTGGTGGAGTGGTGCGTCGGGAGGTCAGGGGTCGTCATGGGGTACGTAGTCCGTGGGTGGTTGGGGGAGGGGAGTTGATGGTTAGTGAGTATGGCAGTGGGGGTTATAGGGTTGTTGTGTCGAGGGGAGAGGGTGTGAGGGTGGATAGTGTTGGTGTGGTTAGTGTGGGGGATTGGGGAGAGGTTGGGGGTGTAGGGGGTTGGGTTGGTGTGGGGTTTCCGAGGGTTCATTTGGTGCCGAATGTGCATAGTTGGGGGCCTGTGGTGGTTGATGGCAGGGAGCAGCGGGTATCGGCGGGGTTGTCGGTGTCGTCGCAGAATACGCATGGGACGGTGTGGTTTCAGGGGTCGTATAATCCTTGGGCGGAGAATGAGTCGGAGCGTGTTAGTGTTGGTGCTACATATAATTTCATGTATCCGAGGTTGACGTTGTCGGGTCATTGGGGTCATAGTGATTATGACATGTGTTATTATGATTCGGAGAGTGGTAGTAGGACGTTGGTGAGGGGCAGGTCGCGGCATTCGGACATGTCGGTCATGGCGTCGGTGCCGTTGACGTTTAACAGTGGGGAGTATTTGCGGGCGTTGACGGGTGCGGTGTCGGTGCGTCGTCAGAGGTCGACTGGGGTAAGTCGTTATACGGTGCGTATGGGGTCGGATAGTGTGAGAGTGTATCGGGAGCCAGTGTCGCGTTATACGTGTGGCACGGTGTCGTTGTCGGGGCATATATTGCGTAGGATGTCGGAGAGGGATGTTGGGTATAGGGGAGGGTTGTCGGTTAGTATGTCGTATGATGCTGCGCCGTGGGGTAATGACTATGGTTATATGTTGTATGGTCGAGTGAACGTGTATTTGCCATCGGTGTTGAGGTATCATCAGGTGGTGTTGTCGTTGGCTGGTCAGCATAGGGTGCCAGGGTCGAGGGTGTCGACGGGTGTTGAGGGAGAGAGTTATGAGCGGTCGGTGTCGTCGCGGATAAGTACGCCGTATCATGTTGGAGGGCAGTATGCTATTAATTCGGTGTATGTGAGTGGGTCGTATTGTTTGCCGTTGGTTAGTCCGGATTGGGAGTTAGGGCCGGTGTTGTATGTTAAGCGGTTGAATCTTCGGTTGGTTAGTGAGCATTTGTTTTCGCCGCGTCATTTGTTTTCGCACTCGGTGGAGTTGTGGGCGGAGACACGTCCGTTGTTGTTGCCGTATCCGTTTAGTATTGGGGGGAGGGTGACGTATGTGCCTCATGAGGGGAGAGTGGTGGGAGAGGTGATAGTTGGGATAGAGATTGGGTGAGGGGGAGTGATAGTGGGCAACGTCTTTACATGGGGCTCTCCGACTGTGGGGTTGGTACGCCTGCGGTCAGGGGAGACGCCGCGGGCGGACGTCTCTACATGGGTCGCCCAAGGCCGTGGGGCATGAAGGTCAGGTGCGGGCGGGGATGGGGTTAGCGCGCCATGCGGCGGTCGGAGACGATGCGGGCATCGCCGCTAAATGGAAG
>CAVFBA010000029.1:4269-24232 GCA_963620665.1 bacterium | reverse complement strand
GTGGGGTAGTGGTGGGGAGGGTGTGGGAGAGGGGTGCCGGGGAGGGGGTTGGTGTGCCGTCGGGTGCGGTGATGGAGTGGTTTGATTCGTTGATGGAGATTGAGGGGACGGAGGTTCATAGCGCGATGGTGGTGCGGCATGGGAGGGTTGTGGGTGAGATGTATGCCCGGCCGTTTAGCGGGGAGTATGGTCATACGTTGTTTTCGTGTTCTAAGACGGTGGCGGCGTTGGCTGTTGGGATTGCTATTGATGAGGGGAAGATGGGTGTTGGGGACAGGGTTGTGGGGTATTTCCCGGAGATTGTGGGTGATAGTGTGGTTGGGTGGTTGGGTGAGATGCGGGTGGAGGATTTGCTGACGATGCGGTCGGGGATGGCGGTGGATTGGAAGATGCGTGAGCGGGAGACGGAGTGGGTGAGGAGGTTGTTGGAGGGGCGTATGGTGGCTCGTCCTGGGGAGTTGTTTGCGTATGACTCGATGAACACGTATTTGCTGTCGGCGATTGTTGGGCGTGCGACGGGGATGAAGATGATGGATTATTTGCGTGAGCGGTTGTTCGGGCCGTTGGGGATAGAAGAGGCGGTGTGGGAGGAGAGCGCGGAGGGTGTGACGTGCGGGGGTTGGGGTTTGTATTTGCGGACGGAGTCGTTGGCGAAGATTGGCCAGTTGATGTTGAATGGAGGGGTGTGGGATGGGCGCAGGATAGTTAGTGGGGGTTGGATTGGCGAGATGATGCGTGTGCATGTGGAGAGGGAGGGTTATGGTTATCAGATGTGGAGGTGCGAGCATGAGGGTGTGATGAGGGGTGACGGGGCTCATGGTCAGTTTATGATAGTTATGCCGGGGGAGGATATGGTGGTGGTGATAACACAGTGTTGCAATGCGTTGGAGCCTGGGGCGCGTGAGAGGAGGTTGTTGTTTGAGCGGTTGGTGCCGGCGTTGAGTGACAGCGTGTTGGAGGATAGCGGGATGGCGGAGAGGTTGCGCGCGCGGGAGAGGGGGTACGCGCTGCCGATGGCGGAGGGGAGAGTGACTGGGGCAGTGGAGATGGGGATGCTGGGGAGGCGGATGTTGTTGGGTGAGAATAGGTTGGGGTGGAGTGAGATGAGGGTGTGGCAGGAGGGCGGGGAGTTGATGGTGGGTGTGGTTAGGGAGCGGGGTGAGGTGGCGGTGATGCGGTGCGGGCATGGGGAGTGGAGGGAGTCGAAGGTTGGGGTTCATTTCCCGCCGAATTCGCGTGGCGGCGTGAAGGGCGCGTTCTCGAATTTTGAGGAGCCGTTTACGGCGTGGGGGAGCTATGGGTGGCGCGGGGAGGGTGTGCTTGGGGTGAAGGTGGTGTTTGCGGACTGGATGAGCAGCATGGAGCTGGCGGTGGATATGGGTGAGGAGCGTCCGAGTGTTGAGGTGAGTTTGAATATTGAGACGAAACCATTTATGATAGAGGCGGGCTATGTTGACGCGGAATAGGAGGGTGTTGGTGAGTGTGATGGACTGGGGTTTGGGTCATGCGACTCGGACGTCGGTTATAGTGGGGCGGTTGCTGGAGCGTGGTTGTGAGGTGATATTGGCGGGTAGCGGTCGGTCGTTGGAGTTGCTTGGTTCGGATTATCCGGAGTTGGAGAGGGTGTTGTTGCCTGGTTTTTCGCCGCGGTTGAGTCGTGGTCGGCGGCAGTGGTGGAAGATAGGGTTGCAGGTGCCGTGGTTTTTGTGGTGCGTGTGGAGGGAGCGTTGTATGACGGAGCGTATTGTGAGGGGTCGTGGTGTGGAGTTGATAGTGTCGGACAACAGGTATGGTGTGCGGAGTGGGCGTTGTGGGAGTGTGATTGTGACGCATCAGTTGCGGCCGAAGATTGGTGTTAGTGGGTTTGGTTTGTTGGAGTGGTTTGTCGGGTGGGTTATCAGGCGTTGGGTTGGGAGGTTTGATGGTTGTTTGGTGCCGGATGTCGGGGTTGGGTGGTTGAGTGGTGAGTTGTCGGGGGGTGTGTGGGCGGGGATGCGTGTTCATGGGATAGGGTTGTTGTCGAGGGTGGCGTTGTCGGAGGCTACGGAGGAGGGTGAGGTGGAGTGGCTTGGGATAGTGTCGGGGCCGGAGCCTCAGAGGGGGATGTTGGAGAGGGAGTTGTTGGAGAGGTTTGGTGGTGAGGGGGGCAGGCGTGTCGTGGTGTGCGGGAGGGGTGTTGGGGTGGGAGGTGATGTTGTGACGGAGAGTGGTGTGGAGGTGGTGTGTCAGGCTGATGGTGGGAGGTTGAAGGGGTTGATTATGAGCGCGCGTCATATAGTGTGCAGGGCTGGTTATAGCACGATAATGGATTTGGTGGCGTTGGGTCGTGAGGCGGAGTTGATAGCCACACCTGGTCAGGGTGAGCAGGAGTATTTGGTAAAGAGGATGGGGGAGATATGGGGTGGGAGAAAGTAGAAGTTATTATATTAGCGGAGCGAAAAAAGGTGATAGATTATGGGCGAGATAGCATTCATAGTGACACTTACGGTGTTGATTGTTGGCGTGGCGACGTATTTGATAGTGAGTCATAGGAGGCGTCGCGGTAGGGCGTTGCGGAGGCAGCGGACGATAGAGAGTTTGTGCAACTATCTGCTGCCGGGCGACAAGCTTGGGACGCAGCGTCGGGAGATAATAGACGATTTGCACAGTCTGACTGGGGGTCGGTTTTCGGATGAGGATGTGCTGGATTATTATCTGAAGATTAAGGGTCTTCAGATGGTTGATTTGAATACGTTTAATGATGTTGGGATGAAGGAGTATTTGATGGAGGCTACGAAGGTTCGGTTTCGTTATCGGGAGTTGGTGTCGTTTTATGAGAAGTATCTGAATCAGCCTCAGGGGAAGGGGAAGAGCGCAGTGTAGCGGGTGCGAGTGGTAGGCACTGGTAGGCGTGGATGGTGGATTGCGGGAGTTGCAGGGATAGGTCGGGGGTAGGTGTTGTGTTGTCGGGGTTGTTGTTTTCGTGTTGATTTTGTGAGAGTTGCTCGAGGTTGATGTCGCCGTTTTGGATAGCAGTAAGGACGGCGTGCGCTGCCATTTGCTCGGCTGCTTTTTTGGATCGTCCTTCGCCCCGTCCGACTATTTTGTCGGCTATTTTTATTTCGGCGTTAAAGTTGAGGTCGTTGTTTGGGTTCTCGACGCCTGGGATGCGGTGTGTCTCGAAGAATATTTCGATATTGTTTTGCTCGCCGAGGTTAACGAGTTGGCTTTTGAAGTTGTCTTGTCGCATTTCGCCTTGTGCTTCGGCGATGCGTCGGTCGTTGGCGATGTGTCGGAGTGCGAATTTGCGTACACGCCGCATGCCTCCGTCGAGGAATATGGCGGCGGCGAAGGCTTCGAGGGCGTCGCCTGGGATGTGGCTTACGGGGAGGTCTTTGCGTGAGGTCATTATGATATGCTGGTCGAGACCTATCTCGAGGGCTATGGCGTTGAGACGGGCACGGCATACCATGTTGGATCGTAGTTTGGAGAGGTAGCCTTCTTGTTGTCGTGGGAATTTGTGGTAGAGGATGTCGGAGATGACGGCTTCGAGTATGGCGTCGCCGAGGAATTCGAGTCGTTCGTTGTTTTCCTTGGGGGAGTTGGCTCTGGTGGGGGCGGCTACGGATTTATGGATGAAGGCTTGGTGGAAGAGGTGCGTGGAGTGTGGCATATAGCCGGCGGTGCGCCATATAAAAGAATAAAACTTTCTTCCCTTGCGGGAAAAAAGTTTTATTAGGTCTGAGAATCCCACAATAAGGCTTAAAGGGCTTTGAATACGAGAGTGCCGTTGTGTCCGCCGAATCCGAAGGTGTTGGACATGGCGGCGCGGACTTTGCGTGTTTGGGCCTCGTTGAACGTGAGATTGAGTTTGGAGTCAATCTCTGGGTCGTCGGTGAAGTGGTTAATTGTGGGCGGGATGATTCCGGTCTCTATGGCTTTGATGCAGGCGATTGCTTCGAGTGCGCCTGTTGCGCCGAGGAGGTGTCCGGTCATTGATTTTGTAGAGCTTATGTTGAGCTTGTAGGCGTAGTCGCCGAATATTTTGGCGACTGCGAGTAGCTCGGCTTTGTCGCCGGGGATGGTGGATGTGCCGTGGACATTGATGTAGTCGATGTCGTCGGGTTTTAGTCCACCGTCGCGGAGGGCTTCGGCCATGACACGTGCGGCGCCGTCGCCTTGCGGGTGTGGGGCCGTGATGTGGTGGGCGTCGGCGGAGTGTCCGCCACCGGCGAGTTCGCAGTAGATATGTGCGCCACGTTTCAGGGCGTGCTCATATTCCTCGAGGACTATGCATGCGCCGCCTTCGCCCATTACGAAGCCGTCTCGGTCTTTGTCGAAGGGGCGTGAAGCGGTTTTGGGGTCGTCGTTGCGTGTGGAGAGTGCTTTCATTGATGTGAAGCCACCCACTCCGGAGACTGTTATAGGGGCTTCGGAGCCGCCGGAGACTATTGCCGTGGCACGTCCGAGTCGTATGAGGTCGAAGGCGACGCAGATGGCGGAGGAGGAGGATGCGCAGGCGGACACGGTGCCGAAGTTGGGGCCTCCGAGTCCGTGTCGTATCGAGATGTGCCCTGGGGCTATGTCGGCAATGATTTTGGGGATGAAGAAGGGGCTGAAGCGCGGGGTTCCGTCGCCGAGGACGAACTCACGTGCTTCGTCGTAGTAGGTTTGGATGCCTCCAATGCCTGTTCCCCAGATGACTCCGATGCGTGATTTGTCTTCGTTGTCGAGGTCAAAGTGTGCATCGTTCAGGGCCTCGTCGGCAGCTACTATGGCGTACTGCGTGAAGAGGTCCATTTTGCGAGCGTCTTTGCCGAAGGTTTTAATGGCGTCGAAATTCTTGACTTCGCAGGCGAACCTGGCCTTGAATTTGGTGGCATCGAAGTGTGTTATGGGAGCGGCTCCACTCACACCGTTAGCGAGGCCTTGCCAGGTGTCGGCGAGGTTGTTGCCCAGGGGCGAGATGGCACCTAAGCCCGTAACTACAACTCTTTTCAGCTCCATAAATTCGTAGTGAAGTCAGAGGTTAAGCCTTGTGAGCCTCGATGTATTCGATAGCGTCCTCGACGGTCTGGATGTTCTCAGAGTCTGTGTCTGGGATGGTGATGCTGAACTTCTTCTCGAACTCCATGATGAGTTCGACAGTGTCGAGGGAGTCAGCGCCGAGGTCGTTGGTGAAGCTTGCTTCTGGGGTGACCTCGTTCTCGTCAACGCCGAGTTTCTCTACGATAATAGCCTTAACTTCGGCTTCAATCTCTGACATGATTTTGTTTTGTTTTTGGTTAATAATGATACTTCTTGTTGGGTACCGTGAGGGCGTGAAAGGATGGTTCCTTGTGGGCCGTTCTTGGTATTTTGCCAGGCGTCGGGAGGTTGCCTGGCGGTTGTGTTGTTCGCGGTCGCTGTGCGCTATGAGCGAATAACGATGCAAAGAAAGTAAATAGCGCATGAATTTTCAAACTTCGGGGCAAAAAAAATGGTTCATGGTGGTTGAAAGTGCTTAATTTTACGTTTTGGGAAGGGTGGAGTGGATGTTGAGTGTGGAAGATTTTATGAGTTGGCCGTGTGCTGGATGTTGAGGTCGTTGTGTGGTGGGGCATAGCGAGTTGAAGGAAGGCGTGTGGCTGCGGAGGATAATAAAAGGCATATTATATGGCATTGAGATTGCGTTTGACGACGTTGTTTTTCTTGGAGTTTGCGACTTGGGGCGCGTATTTGACGTCGATGGGTAATTTTTTGGCGTCGCGTGGTTTGGGGGACACGATAGGATATTTTTATTCGGTTCAGGGTTGGGTGTCGATATTTATGCCGACGTTGTTTGGGGTATTGGCGGATCGCAGGATTGAGGCGCAGCGGTTGTTGGGGTTGTCTCATTTGTTGTCGGGGTTGTTGATGATGTGTGTGTGTTGGGTTGGTTTGAGTTGTCCGGAGTTGAGTTTTGGGGATATATTTCCGTTGTATGCGTTGGCGGTGGCGTTTTATATGCCTACGTTGGGATTGTCGAATTCTGTGGCGTATACGGCTATGGAGGGTTGGGGGTTGGACAGGGTTAGTGATTTTCCGCGGATTAGGATATTTGGCACGATAGGTTTTTTGGTGTCGATGTGGGCGGTGGATTTGTTGGGTTTTCAGCAGTCGGCGTGGCAGTTTATGGTTAGTGGGTCGTGGGGTGTGTTGTTGGGATTGTATTCGTTTACGTTGCCTCGGTGTCGTGTCAGGGTTGGTGGGGATAAGAGGGGTTGGCGAGAGCGTTTGGGGCTTGATGCGTTTGTGTTGATGCGTAGTCGGAGGATGTTTACGTTTTTCTTGTTTTCGATGTTGTTGGGAGTGTCGTTGCAGATTACGAATGGTTATGCGAGTCCGTATATATCGTCGTTTGGGTCGTTGGAGGAGTATAGTGGTTCGTTTTTTGCGGAGCATGCGAATATATTGATATCGTTGTCGCAGGTGTCGGAGACGTTGTGCATATTGCTGATACCGTTTTTTTTGAAGCGGTATGGGATTAAGGCGGTGATGATTATCTCGATGTGCGCGTGGTTTTTGCGGTTTGGTTTCTTTGGTGTGGGTTCGCCGGTGATGCCTGGTGTGTTGGCGCTTGTGGCGTCGATGGTGGTGTATGGAGTGGCGTTTGATTTCTTTAATATATCGGGGTCGTTGTTTGTGGATAGTGAGGTTGAGGCGTCTCGGAGGTCGAGTGCCCAGGGGTTGTTTATGTTGATGACTAATGGGTTGGGGGCGGCGATTGGGACGTTGGGAGCTCAGGCGGTGGTGAATCATTTTGTGTATGGTGCGAGTGACGCGGTGGGTCAGATGGAGGGGTGGCGGGTATCGTGGTTGATATTTGCGGGGTATTCGGCGGTGGTGTGCTTGGCGTTTGTGTTGTCGTTTAGGAGGGGTAAGGAGGTGGGGTAGTTTTTTGGGGGTATCTGAAGGGTATCTTTAGGGTATCATAGGGGTATCTTGGGGGTATGTCAGGAGTCGGCGAATTGGGAGTCGAATAGGGATTTGTAGGTGCCGTTGAGGTGGAGGAGTTGCGTATGTGTGCCTGACTCTACGATTCGTCCGTTGTCGAGGACGAGTATCAGGTCGGCTTGTCGGATGGTGCTTAGTCGGTGTGCTATGATGAAGCAGGTTCGTCCGTCGGTGAGGTTGGATATGGCGTGTTGTAGCATGGTTTCGGTGTGGGTGTCGACGCTGCTGGTGGCTTCGTCGAGGATTAGGATGGGTGCGTTGCTGTGTATGGCTCGTGCGATGGTCAGGAGTTGTCGTTGGCCGTCGGATAGTGTGGAGTCGGTTGATATGGGTTCGAGGTAGGTGTGTGGGAGTCGTGAGATGAAGGAGTCGGCCATGGCTTGTTGTGCGCTTTGTGCGACGTGTGGGATGGAGTTGCGTGAGGTGTCGCCGTAGCTGATGTTGTAGGCTACGGTATCGGAGAAGAGGGTGGGTTCTTGGAGGACGATTGCCATTTGTTGGCGGAGGCATGAGAGGTCGTATTGGCGGATGTCTTTGTTGTCGATTAGGATGCGTCCGGAGGTGACGTCGTAGAATCGGGCGAGTAGGTTGACCATGGTGGTCTTGCCGGCACCAGTTCCACCTACTATGGCAACGACTTGTCCGGGGTGGACGTGTAGTGAGACATCGGTGAGGGCGGGTTGTCCAGGGATGTATGAGAAAGAGACGTGGTCGAATATGACATCGCCGTGTACTGTGGCGGTATGGTCGGACATGGAGGATGAGGAGAGGATGTCGGGGTGAGTATCGAGGAGCTCGAATATACGCTCGGCGCCAGCGAGGGCACTTTGAAGAGAATTTATTTGTGCAGCGGCCATATTAACCGGGCGTAGGAATTGGCGTGTGTAGAGCAGGAAAGACTGTATCACACCCACTGTGACGATGCCATTGATGGCCATGACACCACCAGCCACAGCCACAAGCAAGTAGGTGATGTTGTCGAGAAGTCGTAGGAGTGGCATGAGGAGACCACTATTGACTTGGGCGTGGGTGCCGACCTCACGCACCTCGGCATTTACACAGGAGAATCTGGATGCCCAGATGGATGTGGCACGGAGGGAGCGGATAGTCTTGAGTCCACCGATGCTCTCCTCGATGACAGAGTTGAGGTTGCCTGTGGCGACTTGCTGAGCAGTGAAGAGACGGTGTGAGCGCGATATGACAAGACGAGACATTAGGATTACGAGAGGCACACCGAGGCATGTGAGGAGCGTGAGGGTGACAGACATTTGGAGCATGACGACAACCATAGCAATCATGGAAATGACGGTGGTGAGCATGTGGACGAGGGTTTGGCCCATGCCGTCGCGTATCATCTCGGCATCGTTGGAGAAGCGCGACATTGTGTCGCCACGGCTATGAGTGTCGAAGTAAGCAACATCGAGTGTGAGAAGGTGCGACATCATCTGTGAGCGTATGGCAGCGACGACACGTTGTGAAGCTTTGGTCATGAGGAAATCTTGCGCCCATCCTGCGAAGAGGAACATAACATAGATGACGGCAAGAACAGCAAGATAGTGAAAGAGCTCTGATGTGACAGATGATGTCTCCACGCAACTATCTATGGCGTGGCCAATGATGATGGGCGAAATGATGGTGACGGCCACACCGATAGACGAGCATAAGAACACGAGCAGCAGGAAGTGCCACTGCGTGCGCCAATAGGGCAAGAGGCGTAGAAGGGTGCGCACGCCATTCTTGAGAGGTTTGGCGGGCTGATGCATCATGTGTGGTCTATGGTCGAGAGAGCTGGGCATGGAGGGGAAGGTCAGGAAGTCTGGGCGGTGAATATGTCCCGGTAGGTTTGACACGAGGCAAGGAGAGCATCGTGCGCCCCGAGCGCCTCGACACGTCCAGCAGACAGCATAAGGATAATGTCAGCTCGCATTGCAACTGAGACACGTTGGGTAACAATCACCTTGGTGCATGGCAGTCGGGTGAGTGCGGTACGGACATGAGCCTCGGTGTTAGCATCGAGTGCAGAGAGGCTATCGTCAAGTAACAGGATGTCGGGGTGAGATATTAGGGCGCGCGCTATACATAGGCGTTGACGTTGGCCACCAGAGAGGTTGCGTCCACCTTGTTCCACGTGGGTGTTGAGTCCATCGGGAAGAGAGAAGACGAAATCGGCGAGCGAGGCATCAGTTAGTGCTTGGAGTATGTCGGCATCAGTCGCATCGGGACGTGCCATAAGGAGATTCTGCCGTATTGTGCCAGAGAAGAGCGTAGGCGACTGTCGGACGACAGCCAAATGGACGTGGAGGCCGTCACGGACTATTGTGCGAATGTCAATGCCATTGATGGAGATCTTTCCGGAGGTGGGGTCGTAGAATCGGGCGAGAAGGTTGAGTATGGTAGATTTGCCAGAACCAGTCTCGCCCATAATAGCGAGCGTATGGCCAACGGGCAGGCGAAATGTGATGTGCGAAAGAGAAAAGGCGGAGGCTTTGTAAGAGAACGTGACATCGTTGAAGAATATGTCACCTTGAGAAAAAGGGCATGTAGGTGCGCACGGAGAGAGAGAGTCACGTTCGGCCTCGGTAGGGGTGGAGAGAATCTCGGCAATACGGTTTATGGAGGCACGAGCTTGGGTGACACTCGTTATGACGTGTGATGCCATCATTATGGCCATCTGAATCTGCGCAAGATAACTTATGGCAGCCATTATGCCTCCTACTCCCATAGCACCAGACCCCACCTCGGATGCCCCGAAATATATCACAAGCACAATAGCCACATTGAGAGCAAAAGTTATGACGGGCATCAGCCATGACATAGTACGGCTCACAGCGATAGCCTGAAGCGCAAGCCCATTGTTCTCATTTGCGAAGCGAGATTTTTCAAGTTCCTCGTTGGTATACGCCTTGACTACACGCATACCTACCAGCACCTCGCGCAACACACCAGTGAGAGAGTCGCGCCTGCCCTGAAGAGCCACAAACTGTGGAAACGCACACCGCATTATGGACAACATAAAAAAGAACGAGCCAAGCATGACCACCACAATGATAACCGAGATGCGCACATCAATAAGAAGTGCCATGACAACTGCTCCAAAGAACATCAACGGCGCACGAAAGAGTAACCGCATTGACGACTGCACAACCTGCTGCACTCGTGTAACATCATCGCCCATACGGGTGATGAGTGACGACACTTCCAATCGGTCAATATCGGCAAAGGCAAGCCGTGACACACGTGCGAAGACATCAGCACGCAAATCCGCTCCAAGCGAATATGAGACACGCCCGGCAGTATATATCGAGAGCATACCACCCGCCACACCAAAAAGCATAACCGCCAACATCTTGATGCATGTGGGCATGATGACATCCGACTGATTGCCAAGGATGCCATCATCCACAATATGCGCCATGAGGTCAGGTTGCGCAAGCTCAGCCCACACCTCCACGAGGATGCATAATGGAGACAATAGAGCAAGAAATATGTATGGTCGTATATACTTGAGAATCAGTCGCATTAAATGCTTACAGAATGAACTCGCATCACACTAATGGTACGTAAATTTACGAAAATAAAAGCTTTTATGCCATGAAGGTCACCTTGCATGATGTCTAAACGCTTATTTTTGTACGAACAAAACAATAACACACATCCTGATGAAACAGAAACTTTCCCTCACGGCAGCACTCATCGCCAGTCTGACACTCATGTCCTCGTGCGACGACTCCAACGACGACAATGACTTCCAACTTCCCACAGCAACCTACACTGGCAACACTGACATGACCATCATGAACATGAGTTTCAGCACCCCTGACACTGTCTGTGTCATGATGGATGACAACGCCCAATACGCCAAGATGTCATTCGCAAGCCGCACCGTGACAGTAGCCGCCGCAGGCAATCTTGAGTTCAATATCGGCTCCTTCGCAATCGACAGCATAGAGGTTTCCAAACAAGGCGACACCTACATTCTATCCCGTTCAAACGCCTTCGCCACACAAGCTAACGTCGCCATGGGTGCGCAACAACCATCTTCTAAAACCCTCACGGGCAGACTCGGTGAATGCTCGATATCCACCAATAACGCCTCCATTAAACTCAGCGACCTCATGATTGGCACTATGCCATCATCTCTCGCCTTCGACTTCGAGGGCACGAAAGCAGACTAGCCATGCCCACGCTCAAGACCTTAGCACGATGGTTGCCGGCTATCGCCATCACTCTGACCAGTATCATACTATCATCGATGCCCACCATACAGCAGATGCCCACATTCTGGAATGCGGATAAGCTTGTGCACCTCATATGTTTTGGCGGGCTCGCCTTCTGGGTCGCATTTGCCACAGACAACGCAAACCGCAGCAACTTATACCGATGGCTCGTACCCGTCATAATAACCTCACTGTACGGTGCATGTGACGAAATACACCAAAGTTTCACGCCAGGACGCAGCTGCTCTATTTTCGATTGGCTCGCTGATACCATTGGAGCTATGCTCGGTAGCTTGGCGTACCCCCTAACCACTGCCCTACTCCGGAAACTCTTTCATTAGCACACACAAAAACAGGGCGGGATCGGTCATATAGCCAACCTCGCCCTATTTATATCCTTCAATCACTACACTACTTCCCGACCATCACCACAGCTCCCTCGGCTCCTATTGTCAGCTTTCCTATCTTGTTACCGAACTTCTCGTTCTTCAGCACCACTTCATCTACGCTCTTTCCATCCCTATAAACCGCTATCTCTCCTCCCTTCGCAAACGGCAGTCCATCCACACTCACGTTCAACTTCTCCCCCGTGCCGTTGATTGCCACCACATACCATACGTCACCGCTCCGGCGTGCCATAACCACGTACTTTCCTGGATAACCATCAATAATCCGTGTCTCATCCCATGTTGTAGGCACGTCACGCAAGAAATCCATACATTCCCGTGGTGCATCCTCAAGATTGTTCGGCGCAAGGGCGAAGAATTGCATGGGATTTTGAAACGCCACGGCCGTAGCAAGTGAGAACACCTGCGATGTCCGCCGCAAATTCCCGCTCTTGTTATCTCTGCTCATTCTCCTGTTCATGAACGAGCCACCATACTCCATAAACGCTGACGCATTCCTTATGAACGGGTGCAACGTCGCACTCATGGCCTCTATGTCACAATGATGCTGGTCGAATATCAGATTCTCTGACGCCAACACTGCCTCACTACCAACATGATTCGGATACATACGTTCCCATCCTCGAGGAATAGTCGTGCCATGGAATATCACGAACAACCCGTTATCTGCCGCATCCGATAATATGTCTTCATATAGACGCATTGTCTCCTGCTTATCCCCACCAAAGAAGTCTACCTTGATTCCCTTCACACCAATACTCTTCATCCAACGCATCTCACGTTTCCTCACGATACTTCTGTCCATGCAGTTGATAGGTCCCTGCACGATGTCATTCCAATATCCCGACGACGAATACCATAGCACTATGTCCACTCCCTGACTCTTTGCATAACGCACCAACCCACCTATTCTCTCGCGTCCTATTGTCAGATCCCACCAGTCGTCAACCAACACATACTGAAATCCCATAGCCTTGGCAAAGTCCACATACGTCTTTTGGTCATCGTAGTTGATGCTCGCATCCTGCCACAAAATCCAGCTCCACGTACCCTTGCCATACTCTGGCTTCCAATCCATCTTATACTGTGGCTTCACCACATCCCACTGTATAGTCTGCTCAGCTGTGACCATCGGTGTTGCGCCAATGGCAATCGTCCTCCATGGTGTCTCCCCTGGCAATGCCATAGCCGGTTCCACTGTCCCGTTGCCGTTATTCTCTTCAGCCATTGGGAATGCCACGTGATACGCCCCATTTTCAAAATCACTCAGGTGTGAACCGCAATACTTGCTACTCACGCCCGTCTCGCTCACCAGCGCCCACGCCTCGCCACCATTCACCTTGAACAATGCCGGGAATGTATATCCCTTGCCAAACTTCGACCGCGTCGTCATTGGCACATCCACGTTATACTCCTCCTCGTAGGAAGGCTTCGTACGCTTCCACCCTATCATAGCATCGCTCTGAGGAGTCACGAATGCCGTGCTACCCTCTGGAAACCTGAACTCCGACACCTCGCTCATCACTCTCACGCTTCCCGTCTCTCCCTGCTTAGGTATGATATACCTATATGCCACAGCGTTATTTTCTACAACTATCTCAACCCCAAGTCGCTGACCAGCCTTATTGCTCACATAGAATATCTGCTTTCGAGCGTCATTCGCCACCTCGCTCACCTTGATTGTTGACAGACTATACTCATATCGTTCAGCGCCCTCGAACAAACTGTCTACTCGCAGTCCCTCAGCCAGTGTGCCAAAGTTAGCCACGAGCCCCAACTGCGACGGTTCAATCACCGTCTTGCCGTCATACGTGGCCGAATAGTATATTTTGCCCCCTTCTTCCGAGGTCGTCACGACAAGCCGTCCATCAGGGCTCGATGTCTTCGCCACATCCGTCGCCATAACTGGCAACGACGCCATGGCGGCAATAAGTACACTAAGGTATCTCCGCATCTTTTGGGTATATTTATTGAGTTAATAATCTTCCACACTGAACCCTACACTCCGCAAGTCGCTCCAATATCCCGGGTATGACTTCGTCACCACATCAGGCTCCGCAATGGTCACCGACGGTCTCGTCAATGCTGCGAGGGCGAACGACATGGCCATACGATGATCCTTGTATGTCGCTATTGGCGTATCCGTAGCACAACATCTCTCCCCACCCCATCGTATTCTGTCATCACCCACGGCCTCTATGGCATACCCCAATTTACGTGCCTCTGCCACCAATGCCGCTATTCTGTCCGTCTCTTTGATCCGCAAACTCTGCAACCCCGTGAAGTCAAACTTCACCCCCATAAGGCAGCACAACACAACATACGTTTGCGCCAAATCAGGCTCATTTACGAAACAATACCGCAATACGCCCTCCTCCACGTGTCCTCCAGATGTTATCCTCACCCCATCCTCTTCATATTCCGTCTTCACTCCAAGGCGTTCCGCAATCTTTGCTCCCTCAGAGTCGCCCTGCGCACTATCTTTGTTCAAACCCAGTAGCTTTATGCTCGTCCCAGGCCGCAACGCCGCTATCGCATACCAATACGACGCAGCGCTCCAGTCTGCCTCCACCCTCATCTGACGATACTCATACGGTCTCTCACCAATTGCTATCACTCCACCAGTCCATGCCACCTCGGCTCCAAAATCTTCCATCAACCTCCGAGTCATGCCGATATATGGCACACTCACCAAACTTCCCTGCAACGTTATAGAGAGTCCACCCTCAAGTGTTGGCCCGATCATCATAAGAGCCGATATATACTGGCTACTCACGCTCCCAGGCAACGTTATATGCCCACCGTGCATACAGCCTCCCTTAATCCGCAATGGTGGACATCCATTCTCACCCAAATATTCTATCTCTGTCCCCAACGCCCGCAATGCCTCCACAAGCAACGCTATCGGACGCTTCTTCATCCGCTCCGACCCTGTTATCTCGTGCACCCCCGGACGTGTAGCCAAATATGCTGTCAAAAACCTCATCGACGTACCAGCCGCTCCAATATCCACCTTCTTCATGTCCGAGCCAAGCGCCTCAAGCATCACCCGCGTGTCGTCAGAGTCTGACA
This sequence comes from bacterium, assembly GCA_963620665.1. Lineage (GTDB taxonomy): Bacteria > Bacteroidota > Bacteroidia > Bacteroidales > Marinilabiliaceae > W3P20-009. Next base: position 9,582 of record CAVFBA010000029.1, on the reverse strand, counting down.
ACCCGTCTGGCATCCGTCCCGAACCACTCAAGGCCGATAGTATCAACAATCTGTTACTGATGCTCTTCGATTTAGGCAACGCCACCTCTCCAGCTATCTCCGCAGGAGCTTTTATGATATATGTAGACATTTTATATCGTTATAACGATAGATACTCCTCAAGCACACTCACTATCTCCCTCTCCGTCGCCGTCTGATTCACTACCACATCACCCACCTTAGGCAGCAACGTGAAGTTTATCTCCGATGTCTCGTTCTTCTTGTCATGACGCATCAACTCCACAAGTTCACCAGCATCACTCATGGTCACACTCGGCTTGCCATATATCTTCTCAATACGCTTCGCCAAAATTCCAGCCACGTCAACCCCAAGCCCCATCTTATCACGGCTCAACATCACCTCACACACCATTCCGTATGCCACCGTCACGCCATGCAGCACAGGTCGCCCATGACGCATTGAGTACGTCTCAAATGCATGACCAAATGTATGACCAAAGTTCAACGCCTTCCTTATCCCCTTCTCCTTAGGGTCAGCCTTCACAAAGTAGTCTTTAATCATGATAGACCTCGCCACCATTTCACCCAACTTCTCATAATCCACATTCTCAAAGTCAAATCCCAGCAACACCTCAAGCTCACCAGCGTCATGTATCAACGCATGCTTTATCATCTCCGCAAACCCCGACAACAAATTATCTCTGTCGAGAGTCCTCAAGAAGTCCCCACATATCAACACATGACTTGCCTTGGCGAACACCCCTATCTCATTCTTCAACGACCCCAAATTCATACCAGTCTTCCCACCCAACGAGGCGTCCACCTGAGCCAACAGCGTCGTTGGTATATTGACGAACTCTATTCCCCTCTTGAACGTCGCAGCACAGAACCCTCCAAGGTCACACGGCATACCGCCACCAAGGTTCACGAGCATCGCCTTCCTTGTAGCGCCATGGCTACTCAGAAACTCCCATACCTTCAATGCCGACCGGTAATCCTTATTCTCATCACTTGCCCCAATCGTGATAATATGATCCTCCCTTATCGTCCCCATATTACTAAGAGCGGGCAGACAATGTGCCAACGAGCCCTCATCCGTCAACAAGAACGTCTGACCTGGGTCTCTACCCTCGAGCAACGTCCCTAAATCCGTCCTTATGTCCGACGACCCATACACATGGCAGTCTTCCGATATAATCCTCATTATCTCTTATTTTCGTTGTTGTCGCTTATCTTACGTAATATTGACACTATCTCACGCCTCACACGCCCCGGCACAAGCGTCATCCCCACGCTCACATGCCGTCTATGACCCCTATGACCAATATAGTCGATATGCAAATAGTGCATAAACAACACCGACACATACCGCCACTTTACAAGCCTATCACCATCTATCGAGCACGACTTCCCCTCGCCACGCTCGAATAACAACTCCCTACTCTGTATATCCACATAAGTCTCATCGGCCTGTACGCACACGTCACTCATCCCACCAATAGCCGCAAAAGCCACAACACCCACGAACAACCCCACCATAATCCACTTCAATCTCTCCGACTCGCCTACATCCCCAAAGAACGCCACAAGGCACAACACACCCGTCACGCCCATAGACACCCTCATCACGGCACGCGCTAACGATGCCCTACGCCTATCCTGATACTGCATATCTACGGCTTCTTGACCCCCACCCTCTTGCCATTCTTGTACGTTTCCACCCGCACAAGCTTACCATTCTCATCATACACAAACTTGTCACCATTAACCAACTTCCCCTCCTTGAACGTCCCTGTCTGCTCCTTACGCCCACGCTCATCGTATATCGTGAAGCTACCCGACCCCCTGAATGTCTTCGACTCACCCTTATCACCCTCCTCGACCACAAGCTCCTGACTCCCCTGATACTTGCCACCCTCATCATAATTACGCTCCATAACCTTCCGCCCCTCCTCATTGTATATCGCCAACGGCCCCTTAATCTTACCCTCACGCCACTCTCCCTCAAACATCAACGCCCCATTCTCATGATAATATGATTGCTTACCCGTACGCCTACCCTCAGCGTCATACATGAACTCGCACGACTTCTTCCCATTGTCATAATACCGCGCATACTCCCCCTCCCAATGATCCACATTCCAATAACCCGACTCCATGACACTCCCATCCGCATAATAATATGTCGCCATGCCCTGAGGTATACCTCTCACAAACGTCACCCTCGACCGCACCACACTATCAGCCGACATCGTCACCCACTCCCCATCCTTCTGACCTCCCACATATCTCCCCACATCCACCTTCCCGCTCTTCCCCACAATACGCCACACTCCCTCACGCTTACCGTCCACAACCTTGTTCTCTTGGCCAGACGACAAGCAACAGGCGACTATCATCACCAACACCATATATATCCTCTTCAGCATATCCTATGCGTTATATCCCCCACAAATATAACTATTTCTTCCACTCCCTCCTAACTTCCCTATAATCCCTGTCCACCTCAAACCGTACCCCTCCATGCATACTACCCCCTCGAACCGGAGTCATATAGTCCCCATACTGGTTACGCAACACCTCTTCATACCCCACCGGAGCAGGCAACTCCATATCCTCAAACTTCAACCACACCGTCCCACTCAACCACTCCGCCCTACGACCTATCTTAAACACCTGCGACACATCAAACGCCGGACACGAATACACCCCGCTACCCTCCACCCCACGTGCCGCATACAACTCCTCAAACTCCCTGAACACCCTCCTGAAACCCCTAACCCAACAATACACAACGCTATACAAATACAACAACGTCCCTCGCCAATCCCCAACACTCACCCTGCCCGTCACACGAGCCCGCATCAACTTACGCAACCCCTCCGCTCGTATCAACCTCCGCACAAACTCATGACGGTCACGTGGCAACTCATCATAAACGAATATGTCTATAAATATCCCACAATGATACGGCCTCTCCTCATCTCCCGCCACCATTGCCGTCGTGCCATCATAACGCACCTGCGCGTGCCCACGCAAATACCACCTCTCCGTATAAGCGCACTGAAAGAAATATGGCGACCCAAACTCCTCCCCCGCCACAGACAACAACTTCTCATACTCCCCTCGTTTCATGAACAAGTCCACATCATCGTCCCACGGTATATAACCCCCATGACGAACCGCCCCCAATAGCGTGCCACCATCCGCCCATATCACTATCCCATGCTTCTCGCACACCTCCAACACCTTGCGAACCATACGCAACTGTATCTCCCACACCCGCTTCATCTTCGCCGAGACCCTATAACCGTCCCGAACCTCATCTTCCATATTCATACGCTAACCCTCACGCATTGCTTCTATCGTCGAACGCATCTTATCTCGCATACTACCCTCCACTCGCCAACCCAACCTCTCCAACTTATCCGTCACATACACCGACCTCCCCACAGTATTATACCCCCTGCTCTCCTCCTCACTCGCCTCACCACGCACAACCCCTACCCCACCTATCCCTGCCACCATCTCCGCCAACTCCACAATGCTCACCGCCTCCCGATTATCCGCCACGTTATACGCCTCCCCACTCTCCCCCTTAGTCAACGCCCACAACATCCCCTCCACGCAATCCACCACATAACACCACGACCTCACCTGGCCACCCGCACTCTTCATCACTATATCCTCCCCACGCAACACATTCCCTATAAACTGAGCATACACCCTGTTATCACCAACACTATAATACGGCCCATACACATGAGCCGGACGCACCCTGACCACATCCACCCCATACTCCTCACCATACGCCACGCACAACTCCTCCCCAGCACGCTTACCCGTCGGATAGCAACTCCTCACACGCTCCAAATCCACATACCCGCTCATACCCTCCTCTATCATCCCCCCACCACAATCCCCATACACCTCACCCGACGACACATACAACATCCTCCGCATACCATGACCCATCCCATACTCCACCAAGTTCACCACGCCATCCACGTTCGACCGCAACACCTCCACCGGACGACCCACGAACACGCCCGGCGACGCCCCGCTCGCGCAATGAACCACATAATCCACACGATCCACATACCCAAGCCGCCTCGTCACATCCTGCGTCACAAACACAAACTCACTACTCCCCCAATACTCCCCAAAACGCTCCCGCGCACGCCCCCAATCCCTACCCATAGCCACCACCACAATCCCGCCATGCGCCATAAGCACATCCACCAGGCAACCACCAATCAACCCCGTGGCACCCGCCACAAGCACCCGACGACCCTCCAACATCTCCCACGGCAAAGCCGCACGGGCCGCACGACAAACATCCTCCCTATATCCGCTCATTTCAACCAACTCTCACGCGTCACGTGCATCAACGCCTTCATAATCTCCAAATCCTCAACCGTGGTCACCTTGATATTCTTCTCCGAACCCGCCGTGAGGTGCATCACACGCCCCCCAAGCTCCGCCATCAACGTGCACGACGCCACCGAATCCTCTATACCCCTCCTCCGAGCCTCCTCATGAGCCTCAATAATATCACCCAACCGGAACGTCTGAGGCGTCTGCGTCCTCACAAGGCTATCCCTGCTGATACTCCTCTCCGAACGCTCACCATCCATCGTCTCAAGAACCGCCTCCCGACACCTGATACCCGTGATAGCGTTCCCATACGCCTGGCAAGTCGCAATATTACCCGATATAATATCCTCACTCACCAACGGCCTGACCGCGTCATGTATCATCACAATCGCGTCATCACCCACCCCCTCTGCCCGCAACCCGTATATCCCGTTATGTATCGACTCCATGCCGCTCCGCCCTCCCTTAAACAACCATCGGAACTTGCCTATGCTGAACTGCTTCGCGTACGACGTCAATATCGTCTCCCAACCCTCCAGACACACCACACCTATCCCGTCCACATCCGGGTGACGCTCAAACGCGCCCATCGTATGCACGATTATCGGAGCACCGTCCACCACCATGAACTGCTTCGGTATATCCTGGCCCATCCTGTTACCACGACCACCAGCTATAAGCAACGCTATATTCATCTCTTCTTTCTTCGCTCCGCAAATATAACCAACTTCCACCACTCCTTCCAACCCCAAATAACCCCATTTCCACCCCAACCCTCGCCCACGCCTACATACATGGGCGCTACACCCTCCTCACATACTCCAAGATACTGATAACATAGTGACAATATACTGAAGTTTCCAGACCATTATACTGAAACAATACTGAACCAAACCTCACCCCGACGCTCCACACACACACCTCACCCCCCCCCCC
>CAVFBA010000029.1:0-4217 GCA_963620665.1 bacterium | reverse complement strand
AACCAAACCTCACCCCGACGCTCCACACACACCTCACCCCCTCCCCTGAACATTTGTCCCCCATAAAATAACAATTTGTCCCCCATACCCACATCTCAAATCAAACAATTTGTCCCCCATAAAATGTCAATTTTTCCCACCTGCTATATCGAAATTTTTATTATACGACGCCCACCAAAAGAGCCGGCCCCCTCGCGAGAACCGGCTCAATCTACACTGTATTTCTACTCCCCCAGAGCTACTTCACCTCCCAAATATCATTGGTCTCAAGCAACTCGGCAAAGTTATGATACTTCTTAGCGTGCGACACCTCATCCAGCTGCGCCCATACAGCCTCGTCATACGTTGGCGCCTCAACATCGCGTATCACGCCCAACGCTACCGGAAAGTCCGGACCCTCCATAAGAGCCAACTTCAACTGCAACGTGTTATCCTGGCAGTGAGCGTCATGAACAAGAATATCATCAAGCGTCACCCCATTCTCGCCAATCTTCACCACCTTCAGCCCAAAACCATCCTGAACCAAGCCAAACTCGTTGTCCTTGCCAAACGTCAACTTCTTACCATGCTCCACATATATGGCATTCTGCTTCCGGCCCTCCGACGTGTACACCGACTCGTGAGTGCCATTATTGAATATCACGCAGTTCTGCAATATCTCGCACACCGACGCCCCCCTATGCCTATATGCCGCCTTCAACACCTCGACAGTCCCCGCCGCGTCAGTAGCCACCGCGCGAGCAAAGAAATGCCCCCTCGCGCCAAAGCACAACTCCGCGGGACGGAACGGATCCTCAACAGTGCCGTATGGCGACGACTTAGACACAAATCCCCTCGGCGATGTCGGGCTATACTGACCCTTCGTCAACCCGTAAATCCTGTTATTCAGCAAGATCATCTTCAGGTCGATATTCCTGCGGTTGGCATGGATGAAATGATTACCGCCTATCGCAAGCCCATCACCGTCACCCGACACCTGCCACACAGCCAACTTCGGGTTCGCCACCTTAGTGCCAGTAGCTATCGCCGCCGCACGGCCGTGTATCGTGTTCATGCCATAAGTCGCCATATAGTGAGGCAAACGGCTCGAGCAACCTATGCCCGATATCACCGCCGTATCCCACGGCGCCACGCCTATCTCGGCCATGGCCTTGTGCAACGACGCCAAAAAGAAATGGTCGCCACATCCAGGGCACCACCTCGGCTGCCCCTTCTTATAGTCGTTTATGCTATATTCGCTCATTGTCTCTGTTTTTTATGCCTTGATGATCTTCTCGAACGCATCAACCAACTCGTTAACCACAAATGGCTGACCCTTAACCTGGTTGAACTGGTACGGGGCGAAGCAATCAACCTTCATGCGCAAGAAAGCCGCAAACTGACCAAGATTCTGCTCCGCAACGACAACCTTCCGATACCGCTTCATCACCTCAGCCGTGTTCTTTGGCAGAGGATTAATATACTTGAAGTGAGCCAAAGCCACCTTCTCACCCTTAGCCCGCATCTCGTCCATAGCCGCATGCAAGTGGCCATACGTGCCGCCAAAGCCCACAATGAGCAAATCAGCGTCGTCAACGTCACCCACAACCTCCACGTCCGGCACCTCAATCTTGTCTATCTTAGCCTGACGCAAACGGCACATCAAGTCATGATTCTCCGGGTTAGTAGAAATGGCGCCAGTCCTATTGTCCTTCTCCAAACCGCCAAGAATATGCTGGAACCCCTCACGACCTGGAACAGCCCAATACCTCACGCCCGTCTCCTCATCACGAAGATACGGCGCCCACTTGCCCTTCAGCTCCTCAGGCACATACGGAGGCTCTATCGACGGATACTTATCCAGCTCCGGCAACTTGAACGCCCCCGACCCGTTAGCTACAAACGCGTCCGTCAGCAACACCACCGGCGTCATGTGCTCCAACGCAATCTTGCACGCCGAGTACGCCGCGTCAAAGCAATCCACTGGCGACGTCGCAGCAACAACAGGCATCGGAGTCTCCCCATTACGGCCAAACAACACCTGCAACAAGTCCGTCTGCTCGCTCTTTGTAGGAAGACCAGTAGCTGGACCTCCACGCTGCACGTCAATCACAACCAACGGCAACTCCAAGATCACAGCCAAATTCATAGCCTCACTCTTCAGGCATATACCCGGACCCGACGTAGATGTCACGCCCAGTGCACCCGCAAACGACGCTCCCAACGCCGACGAGCAACCTGCCAACTCATCCTCACACTGCACCGTGATAACACCCAACGACTTATGCTTCGACAACTCATGCAGTATGTCCGTCGCAGGAGTTATAGGATACGACCCGAGGAACAACCGCAACCCAGCCTTCTCAGCCGCCGCAATCAATCCATACGCCGTAGCCTTATTGCCCGTGATGTCCATATAACGCCCCGGAGTCTTGACCTTGCTCTCCACACGATACACGTTCATCGCTGCGCTATGAGTATTATGACCATAGTCATAACCCGCCTGTATAACCTTGATATTAGCGTCCGCCACACCCGGCTTCTTAGCAAACTTCTCCCTAAGGTAGTTGAACGCAATCTCCAAATCACGGCTGAACAACCAGCACACAAGACCCAAGGCAAACATGTTGCGGCACTTCACGACACTCTTCACGTCCATACCCGAGTCCGACAGGCAGTCCTTCACCATCTGGGTGATAGGGCATGCTATAACACGGTCCGGGTCAATGCCCATCTCCGCTATCGGATCCTCAGTCTCAAACGCCGCCTTCTTCAAGTCACTCTCCTTGAACGCGTCAGTATCGATGATTATCGTCGCGCCCGCCTTTGCATACCTGTACTGCGTCTTCAACGCCGCCGCGTTCATCGCCACAAGCACGTCGCACTTGTCGCCCGGCGTATACACCACGCCCGCGCCAATATGAACCTGGAAACCCGATACGCCCGTCAATGAACCCTGAGGGGCGCGTATGTCTGCCGGATAGTCAGGAAACGTGCTGATGCTGTTCCCCACAGTAGCCGACACCGTTGAGAAGATGTTACCTGCCAACTGCATGCCGTCGCCCGAGTCGCCCGAGAAACGCACCGTCACGTTGTCAAGTTCTTTCACGATCAATTTGTCTGCCATGTCGCTTATTTAGTTTTTTATGTCTTTCCTTATCCCTGATGAGTAGTCAACCTGTGGAAGACGTCCTCTATATCATCCGTCGCCATGACCAGCCTGAGTATCGCCGCATCATGACGCACTGCATATCTGAATATCGTCAATCGTAAATCATCATCATCACCCGACGCCCTCACCCTATACCTCCGCTCACCCCTCGCCTCCACACTCGCCCCAAGCTCCCTGCCCATACCCCCCACATCCACATCCACCGCAAACTCCACATCCACCACCTGACCACCACGAGCCATCCCAAGCACCTCGTCCACGCTCCCCTGCGCCCTCACAACACCACGGTCTATAATCACCAGATGGTCGCACACAGCCTCCACCTCCTGCATGATATGCGTCGACAACACCACCGTCCTCTCCCTCGCCAAACTCCTTATCAGCTCCCTCACCTCCACTATCTGATTAGGGTCCAAACCCGTAGTAGGCTCATCCAATATCACCACGCGAGGCTCCCCTATCAACGCCTGAGCTATCCCAACCCTCTGCCTATATCCCTTCGACAACGCCCCTATCTGCTTATGCGACTCCACACCCAAACCAGTCATATCCACCAACTCCTCAACCCGCTGCCTCCGCCTCTCCACGCCATACATACCCGCCACCATCTCCAAATACTCCCTCACATACATATCCAAATACAACGGGTTATGCTCCGGCAGATAACCTATCATACGCCGCACCTCCAACCCGTTGCCATCCACCTCCATGCCACACACCCGCACCGTCCCACTATCCTGACGCACATACCCCGTCACTATCTTCATCAATGTCGACTTACCCGCACCGTTAGGCCCCAGCAACCCGCACACCTCACCCTCGCCTATCTCAACCGACACGCCATCCAGTGCCTTCTGCGCACCATACGACTTCGTTATCTCTCTTATCTCTATCGACATATCTTTCTTATCTCTACCAACACATCGCCCCCTCTCTCTCATCCCTCTCAACATCCCTCTCCTACCTCCATCGACATATCGAGGGTAAAGTTAAGCAAATCGCATGAAAATACGCCACACACCACCCCTCCCCCACCCCCTCCTCCCCCACATTTAAGTGTATCACC
>CAVFBA010000028.1:0-24635 GCA_963620665.1 bacterium | reverse complement strand
AACTGCCTTTTAGAGGTGTTTCTTGGCCAAAATCATCGTTTTAGAGGCTCCAAAAGACCTTTGTAGTGAAGGTATTATTGTTGTAAAATGTCTGACTATCAATGCTTTGCACTATAAAGCATTCAAGATGGAAATACCATATTAACATTCAACTTTCAAAGGTTTGGGAATTCTCGGACAGTCTCCCCCCCCCAAAAAAACAACCCGCACCCACCTGAACCTATTCAGTCCAGGCGGATGCGGGCGCTAACCCCAACACACCAAACTATATCAACCCCCTCCTTCTCAACTCCTCCAAATCCTCAGGAGTATCAATGCTCAGGCTCTCAACCTTCGTCTCCATCACACGTATCCTATAACCATTCTCCAACCAACGCAACTGCTCCAAACTCTCACACCTCTCCAACTCACCCTGTGACAACTTCGTCACCTCATGAAGCGTGGCCGACCTGTACGCATACAGCCCTATATGATTCCAATACCTGTGGCTCGCCGTCCAGTCATGCTCTGCCACACCACGCAAGTATGGTATCGGGCTGCGACTGAAATACATAGCGAACCCCTTCGCGCTAACCACCACCTTAGGCTTATTCGGGTTGAACACATCCTCCTCATTCTCCGCATGCTTAACCAATGTGGCAATATCCACACCCGCATCATCAAACGCACTCGCCAAGAGCTCCACCTGCACCGGACTTATAAATGGCTCATCCCCCTGAATGTTCATCACCACCTCATATTGACGACCATCCTCAGCCTCCACTTTGCTCGCCGCCTCAGCGCAACGATCCGTGCCACTCCTATGGCTCGTCGACGTCATCACCACACGCCCGCCAAACCCCTCCACAGCCTCGGCTATACGCATATCGTCCGTAGCAACAGCCACATGACCCAACGCTTGCCCAACATTCTCATATACCCTCTGTATCATCGGCTTCCCACCAATATCTGCCAATGGCTTGCCAGGAAAACGCGTCGACGCGTAGCGGGCCGGTATCAAGCCCAAAATCTCCTCTTTCTTCATGGTTCTTGTCCTTTTACTCTTTTTTCTTACGCCAAAAATAGCTATTTTTGGTCTCCGTTTTGCCCCGCGAACTGCTTCTTCCCTCGCCTTACTATTATCTGCCCATGGACACTTCCGACATCAAGGCACGCTTCGGCATAGTCGGCAACGACCCCGAGCTTCTCCGAGCCATCGACATGGCCGTACAGGTCGCGCCTATTCAACTCTCCGTACTCATAATCGGAGAAAGCGGCACCGGCAAGGAGGTATTCCCCAAAATCATCCACTCCCTCAGCGCCCGCAAACATTGCCCCTACGTGGCCGTCAACTGTGGCGCCATACCCGAGGGAACTATCGACTCCGAACTCTTCGGCCACGAGAAAGGGGCCTTCACCGGTGCACTCAACGAACGTAAAGGCTATTTCGAAGAAGCTAACACCGGCACCATCTTCCTCGACGAGATAGGTGAACTCCCACTCGCCACGCAAGCCAAACTGCTTCGTGTCCTCGAGAAAGGAGAATATATGCGTGTCGGCTCCTCCGTCGTCAAAAAAACCGACGTCCGTATCGTCGCTGCAACTAATGTCGACCTCGAAAAGGCTATCCGCGACAACCGTTTCCGCGAAGACCTGTTCTACCGCCTCAACGGAGTCATGATCCGTATCCCGCCTCTCCGCAAACGACCCACCGACATACGAGAACTCTTCCATAAGTTCACCAACGATTTCGCCGACAAAAACCATATCCCACCAATACGCCTCACCTCCGATGCCGTCGACAAACTCGCCTCATACTCCTGGCCCGGCAATGTCCGACAACTCAAAAATATGGCCGAGCAACTCACTGTCCTCGCTCCAGAACGCACCGTCACCTCCGACGTGATCTCACAATTCATCCCACAGTCGCAACCTCTCTCGCACCAGTCTCTCCTCCCACAACCTGGCGCTAAGGCCGCCTCCGACAACTTTACCTCCGACCGCGAAATCCTCTACAAGGTGCTGTTCGACATGCGACAGGATGTCAACGACCTCAAACGTCTCGTCCTCGCCATGCTCAATGGACAAGGCTCATCACTCTCACCCGACGAGGTCAAACTCGCACACAAACTCTTCCCAACCTCCAAAACTGACACCGACGACACCCTCAACTCCGACATCCACGTGCCAGTGCAACACCCCGAGACGCATCACGACTCCATCGACCACCTTTCCCCCTCATCACTCCAGGATGGCATCGTCGACATCATCCCAGTCCACCAACAAGACGCACACGACTTCCAGGAAGTCCACACCGTCGAACCCGAGATAACATCCATAGCCGAGGCCGAGAAAAACCTCATCAAACGTGCACTCGTCAAGTTCAAAAACAACAGACGGCGAGTGGCCAAAGAACTCCAAATCTCCGAACGCACCCTATATCGCAAAATCCACGACTATGGACTCGACGACTAAACGCCTCATGCGCTCACTCAACATGTCGCTCCTCCTAATCTCCAGCCTCCTCCTCGGCGGCTGCACCATCTCCATAACCATGAGCGGAGCCTCAATACCCGAAAACCTCAACACCTTCTCCGTCCAGTATATCAACAACCGTGCCCCTCTCGTCAACCCCGACCTCGCCACAACGCTCACCGAGGGTCTCAAAGACCGAATCCAAAACGAATCGCGCCTAACCATGGTCAACGAGGCCGGAGATGTCGACTTCTCCGGCGATATCACCTCCTACTCCACAAAACCTATGGCCGTCCAAGCCGACGCCGTGTCAGCGCAAACACGACTCACTGTGTCCGTCAAAATCCGATGTCGCAACTCCAAAGACCCTAAAAAAGATTGGGAACAGTCCTTCTCCGCATACCAAGACTACGACTCCGAGAATAACCTCGCCGACGTGGAAGCCGACCTCGTAACGCTCATCGTCGAGGAACTGACCGAAAACATCTTCAATAAGGCCTTCGCCGACTGGTAGCCACATAATGAACAAGGATACTTTCTACGCAGCCATCGACAACCCCTCTTCCATCTCCACTCAGTTCGTCGACCAAATGGCGTCAACACTCCGGCAATTCCCCTATTTCCATGCCGGATGGATGCTCCTCGCCAAAGGACTGAGCGTCACAGGCAGCGTGCATTTCCCAACAACACTCCGCCAAGCCTCAATACACGTGTGGGACCGAGCCGCACTCTATTGGCTTATCCGCAACCGCTACGACAAACTACCACTCCCCGCAAAAACTACACCCTCTCCCTCCACCCCACCCAATGCCGAAGAACCAGAACCTCTAACTCCAGTCTTGCCTGTCGCATCACCTCCAACCGACGATGACGATCCGCTCAACCTCGATGCCCCGTCGCGCTCCGCCAAACCATACAACATCGAAGACCTCGGCTCACACCTATGCCGCCCCGACGAGAGATACTCCTTCTCCGACTGGCTCGAATACACCTGCCAACTCCAAACCATAACGCGCCAAGAAGCACAGCCAAAGAAACGAGGCATGGATCTCATCGACAAATTCCTTTCCGAAGACGATGAACACATCATACCCTCTCCCTCACACTCCTCACACTACGTCGACGCACGCAAAATCGAAGAGGAAAGCGTCCGAGAGAACGACGACATACTAACCGAAACCCTCGCTGCAATCTACGTCAAGCAAAAACAGTACGACAAGGCAATATCCATATTTAAAAAGCTATGTTTGAAATATCCCGAAAAAAGTGGTTACTTTGCCACCCGAATATCTGACATTGAAAATCGTAACTCATAAATAAAGATGTTTCTAACTATCGTATGGCTGATGATTATCGTCAGCGTCTTCATGATCATCATAGTTCTCGTGCAACGCTCCAAGGGCGGCGGACTAAACCAAAGCTTCGCAAGCCAACAGCAAATAATGGGCGTCCGCAAGTCTACTGACTTCGTCGAAAAGGCCACATGGACTCTAGCAGCCCTGCTCCTCCTCTTCTCTCTCGTCTCAGTAGCCTTTAAACCCAGCCACGTCAACGGCGTCACGACAGACTCCGGACTCGACCAAATCCTCGAGAACCGCAGCGTCAATACTCAACAGGCAGCTCCAGCGTTCGACGCGCAGCCCATACAGCAAGAGCCAGCCCAAGAGACCGAGCCACAGCCCGCAGAGTAATCTGCTCCACCACTATCCCACGATTTCTCTGGGGCGGATGCGCTTTTTCTCGTGCAACCGCCCCTCTTTTCTTTTCCACGCCCTACCTCCACCCTAAAAATGGCCTCCAAATCCAACTACCAACTCGTAATCGTCGAGTCCCCAACAAAGGCTAAGACTATCGGCCAGTTCCTGGGCGACGACTTCGTTGTCACCTCAAGCCAAGGCCACATACGCGACCTCCAGAAGAATAACTTCGGCGTCGACGTCGACAACCATTTCCAGCCTATCTACGTCATCCCCGACGATAAAAAGGAAAAGGTGGCCGAACTGAAACAGTTGGCCAAGAAAGCAAAGCAGGTATGGCTCGCATCCGATGAAGACCGGGAAGGAGAGGCTATATCTTGGCACCTCACAGAAGTGCTTAACCTCGACAAGGACACCACGCCACGCATAGTGTTCCACGAAATCACAAAGGGTGCTATCCTCAACGCCATAAAGAACCCACGCCACATCAACATGAACCTCGTCGACGCCCAGCAGGCTCGGCGAGTCCTCGACCGTCTCGTGGGTTTCGAACTGTCTCCAATCCTCTGGCACAAGGTGATGCCCAAACTCTCCGCAGGACGAGTTCAGTCCGTGGCAGTCAGGCTCCTCGTCGACCGCGAACGCGAGATCATCGCCTTCAACGCCAAATCTCTATTCTCCACATCCGCCACTTTCGCACTCAAAGCCGCAGGCGGCAAATCCTACTCCTTCAAGGCCGAGTTGCGCCCACGCTTCGACAATATCGACGACGTGGACACCTTCATGAACAAATGCGCTAAGGCCGACTTCCAAATATCCAAAGTCGAGAGCAAAATGGCTCGCCGCCACGCCGCTCCTCCATTCACCACCTCCACTCTCCAGCAAGAAGCCGGACGTAGCCTCGGACTGCCCGTGAAGGTCACCATGCAAGCCGCGCAGAAACTCTACGAGGACGGATACATCACCTACATGCGTACCGACTCGGTAAACCTCTCCGAGACCGCCCTCAATGCCGCACGAAACTACATCCTCAACGAGTGGGGCGACAACTACTACAACCGCCACCAATACACCACAACCTCCAAAGGCGCGCAAGAAGCACACGAGGCCATACGACCCACAAACTTCGCCAATCTCAATGCCGGCTCCTCAGCAGCCGAGCAAAAACTATATGCACTGATCTGGAAACGTGCCGTGGCATCACAAATGGCCGACGCACAGATTGAGCAAACCACCATAACCATCGCCACGCCCGACGCAGCCCGCGATTTCGTGGCTTCTGCCGAAGTGGTCAAATTCGACGGCTTCATGCGCCTATACATCGAGGCCACAGACGACGATGACGCCGAAAACAACAAAGCCGTACTTCCCTCCGTACAGTCCGGCGACGCACTCACACGCACCGACCTCTTTAGCCGTGAACGATGGACACAACGACCACCACGTTTCAACGAGGCCACTCTCGTAAGCGAACTCGAGAAACGTGGCATCGGACGACCCTCAACCTACGCCCCAACAATATCCACCATTCAAGAGCGTGGCTACGTCGTCAAGGAAACACGCGAAGGCCAACCACGAAACTACCGCACCCTGTCTCTCCGCGACAACAAGGTGATTCGCGACGTGGCGACAGAAACAGCCGGCACAGAACGCAACAAACTATTCCCCACCGACATCGCAATGGTTGTTACAGACTTCCTCCTCGGACAGTTCAACGCCGTGATGGACTACAACTTCACTGCCAATGTCGAAAAGCAGTTCGACGAGGTCGCCGAGGGTGAACTGAAGTGGCAAAAGATGATCGCCGACTTCTACACCCCCTTCCATCACCAGGTCGACATCACCATGCAACAGTCCGAGAAGAGTAATGGAGAGCGCCATCTCGGCACAGACCCCAAAACGGGCGAACCAGTGTCCGTCCGCATCGGTCGATTCGGCCCCATGGCGCAGATCGGAGAGACAACCGACGACGGCCCTAAACCACGCTTCGCCTCCCTCCGCAAAGACCAGCATATCGAGACGATAACACTCGAGGACGCACTCCGCCTATTCGACTTGCCACGCAACATCGGCTCCTACGAAGACAAAGAGGTCGTCATCGGATCAGGCCGCTTCGGCCCATATATCCGACACGATGGCAAATTCGTCTCACTCAAGAAGGAGGACGACCCATACTCCATCTCCCTTGAAGACGCCATAACTCGCATTGAGGATAAGCGTGAGGCCGACCGCAACAAACTCATCAAGGAGTTCCCAGAAAACCCCGACATCAAGGTCCTAAACGGCAGATGGGGCCCCTATATCGCCTACGGCAAGGCCAACGTCAAGATCCCAAAAACAACCGACGCCGCAAACCTAACACTCGACGACTGCCTGAAGCTCTGCCAAGAACAAGATGCCGACCCGACAAAGAAAAAGTCACGCTTCGCTTCAAAATCATCAACAACAAAATCAGCCCCTCAAGAGACTGATTCTCAGGAGAAAAAGACTGCTAAGGCAAAATCTACCCCCAAATCTTTGAAGTCAAACGCAACTTCAAAATCAAAATAAACGTACCAATGACAGGCAATAAATGTCACGGCTCTGCGTATACCTATCGTAAAAGGCAATGAACACCCGTGTCAAAATTACTGCCATAGACGTGCGCTCTAAGGCTATAAGGAGACTGCTTATCACACTCGTCAACGCAACCCGACAATGTGAAAAGCTCATAAAACTCACCTTTTGCCCCGCGTGTCGCACATTATCGGTAATTTTTTGCTTAATTTGCAATCTAATAGGAGGAGTAGCGAAAGCGCAAAGTGAGCCGCAATTCACTGGCTCTTTCCTGCTCCCCACCGTGGTCAACCCAGCCGCCGCAGGCGCCTCAGGACAACCTTCCGTCACGGCAGCCTACAGGCAACAATGGGTCGGGTTCGACGGCGCTCCCAAGCAAATGCTCATCGAGGCTGACTTGGAACTCGCCTTCCTACGCAACTTCCACGGCCTCGGTATCGCGGTAGTGCAAGATAAGTCTGGCCCAATGACTAACCTCAACCTCTCTGCCGCATACAGCTTCCACATCTACCTCGACAAAGCACTACTCGGGCTCGGGGCAAGATTCGGAGCCTACAACGTCAAGTTCGAAGCTTCTGACCTCTACACGTCACCTGCCGAACTATCCGACGGCTACCACCAAGAGAGCGACGAACTACTCTCAGGTGCCGACGACAGCCAAACTGCCTTCGACGTCGCTGTCGGGGCTTTCTACCAGTCAGAGAAAGCTTTCGCCAGCTTCTCCGTCGCCCACCTCACAGCTCCTCGGCTCCAACTCAAAAGCGACGCTGTGATAAATGTCAGGCCGGTCCTCAACCTCAGCGCAGGATACCTGCTTGGCAAAAACTTCAAACAACGGTCCTTTGAGCCACGTCTCGCTCTCATGACCGACTTCGCATCATTGCAAATTGAAATGACCGCAACGGTCAACTTCAATAAAGTCTTCTGGGTCGCTCTCGGAGCACGACTGCAAGATGCCCTACTGGCGCAAGCTGGTGTCAAGCTCCGTAACGGTCTCGACCTCTCCTACGCCTACGACTTGAGCCTGTCTAAGCTCAAAAGATACAACTCAGGATCCCACGAAATCGTGGCGCGGTACTCTTTCGACTTCGACAGAATCAAACCAGACAAACGATACAAAAGCGTCAGAATACTTTAATTGCGACATACACACTTCAATCCTATGATAAGAAACGTAGCGTTTTATGCTGTAGCTTTGATGACCATCACCGGATGTGCTGGTACCACCGGCGGCGAACTCGTCGGCGTCGAGCGTAATGCGCAGTTCTATGAGCCTGACCCTTACGGCATGACCTTCGTCGCACAGGGTAGTTTCAACATGGGCCAGAACGATGAAGACGTGGCTGGTCTCTCCAACGCACTCACTAAGACTGTCACAGTGCGCTCCTTTTGGATGGACATTACTGAGATCACTAACTCCGAGTACCGCCAGTTCGTCAACTGGGTCCGAGACTCCCTCGCACGAAAAGCACTCGGCGAGCAAAACGAAGAGTTCCTCATAACCGAGGACAGCCGTGGCAACCAACTCGAGACTCCTCTCATCAACTGGGATACCGAACTCGACTGGAAAGACCCGGATAACCAGGACGCTCTCGCTTTCCTCTACTACGAGAATGACGAGCGCTACTTCGGCGAAAAACAGTTCGATAATCGCAAGTGGCAATACGAGTACCAATGGGTCGACCTCCAACAGGCCGCTAAACTCGAAAACCGCTACGACCCTAGCGCAAACGATGGTCAAGGCGCTTACCACGGCACTGTATACGATATCAACGGAGAAGCAAAGAACCTCGAAGAAGAGGGGCGTAAGGGCTTCATCATGAAGGATAAGGTATGGGTCTACCCCGACACTCTCTGCTGGATTCAAAACCTCTCATACTCCTACAACGAGCCGCAAGCACTTATGTACTTCTGGCACCCAGGCTACGACACATACCCAGTGGTGGGTGTCAACTGGAAACAAGCCACCGCATTCTGCGTCTGGCGTTCCAACCTCCTCAACAACTACCTCAAGAAAGAGCATCAGCCAATGGCAATGGACTATCGCCTCCCAACCGAGGCCGAGTGGGAATATGCCGCACGTGGTGGCATGCACAGCGCTGTATACCCTTGGGGTGGCTACTACATCCGTAACAACCGCGGCTGTTTCGTGGCTAACTTCAAGAATATGCGTGGACGCTACTCCGACGACGGCTCAGTCATGACAGCCGCTGTGTCAAGCTACGCCCCTAACGAGTATGGACTATTCGACATGGCTGGCAACGTGGCCGAGTGGACTTCCTCTGCCTACGACGAGTCTTCCTACCTCTACACGCACGACATGAATCCCGACTATAAATACAACGCCCTGCCCGACGACCCTATCGTCATGAAGCGCAAGGTCATCCGCGGCGGCTCTTGGAAGGATATCGCATATTTCACTCAGTGCGGCACACGTAACTACGAATATCAAGACAGCGCTTCCAGCTTCATCGGTTTCCGTTGCGTAAGAGACTACATTGGCGATTAATAATACTATCAGTGGCACCAGCGGTTGCACCGCAACGCCTAACTTGTTGAAACATTAACTCTATATCTAAAAGATCTTATGACTCTAACTGAATTTGTCACCAGCCCGGCCTACAAAAAGTTCATGGGTTATGTCTACGGTTTCGGCGCAGCCGTCGCAATTCTCGGTGCTCTATTTAAAATTCTACACCTCCCCGGCGCATCAGTCATGCTTGTCGCAGGTCTTGGTGTCGAGGCCGTCATCTTCGCACTTTCTTCTTTCGAGCCACCTCATGAGACCCCCGACTGGAGCCTCGTCTACCCAGAGCTCGCAGGCCTTGAGCCTATGGACGGTGGCCGTCATGGCAACGGTGGCGGCGCCGCCGACTCTCTCGGTTCTCTCGTAGCCTCCGGCGCTATCGACCAGTCTACTGTCGACCGTCTCGCTGATGGCGTCAAGAAACTCGCTAATACCACCTCCGAGCTCTCCGACCTCACCGGCGCGTCTTCTGCCACAGAGTCATATATCAAGAACGTCAAGACCGCGTCTGACCAACTCAACAAATTCTCCGCTGCCCAAAGCAGCGTCACCGAGGCTGGCAACAAGTTTGCGGCTACCATGGAAACCGAGGGCGACAAGTTCGCTAACTCCTTCTCTAAACTCAACTCCGCTTTCGCCAATCAGGCAGAGCAGTCCTCTAAGCTCGGCAACAACATGCAGGCTGTAACCGAGGCTTACAACAAACAACTCGATGGTCTGAAGAGCCAACTCGACTCCTCTAAAAACGTCGCTGCAGGCCTCTCTTCTATCTCTCAAGAAATCGCTGCTTCAGTCGAGGGCGTCAAGGAGTACAAGAAGCAACTCGAAAGCCTCAGCAAGACTGTTGGCGAACTCAACAACATCTACGGCAACATGCTTAGCGCTATACGCCGCTAATCCGTTGAGTACTACTCTCTTTCTGACTTTTGTTGAACCAGTAAATACCATATAGATAATGAGTGGTGGTAACTGTCCGGAAACCCCAAGACAGAAGATGATCGGCATGATGTACCTCATGCTGACCGCCATGCTCGCACTCAACGTCTCTGGTGACCTGCTCAACGCGTTCGACCTCGTCGACCAGAGCATCCGCAACCAGAAACGCTCAACTGAGGAAAAGCTTGGCCTGTCATACTATAACTTTGAAGCTAAAGCCGAACAAAACGCTGCTAAGGTGAAGCCCAAATATGAGCTCGCCCTCGACGTTAAGGCTAAATCCGACTCTCTCGTCAACTACGTCCAATTTCTCAAGCAGACTATCATCGATGTCGCCGACGGCAAGGACTCTGGCTCTACGCCCGAGAACTACGTCAACAAGTCCGACCAGGATAAGGCCTCACAGGTCATGATGGTCGAGCAAGGTGGCAATCGTCTCCGCGATTTCCGCACGGCTCTCGTCAATTATCGCGAAGCTATGCTCAATGCTGCACAAGCCGACACCTCACTCCCCGTCGACTCGATGCTCATCCACACTATCCAAACCTCTATCGAGGCACCGGCTATCGATGCCTCCCAACTCGAGCTCAATCAGTGGGGTAGCAAGATGTTCGAGCACCTCCCAATAGCTGCAACCATGGGTCTCCTATCCGCCGTTCAGAGCAACGTCCGTAACGTCGAGACCGATGTCATCAACTACCTCTACAAGTCCATCGATGCCGCCTCCTATAAGTTCAATGTCCTCGTGCCACTCGTCATCCCCGAGGCACAGTACGTCATCCAGGGTGGCCAGTATAAGGCTGATATCATGCTTGCCGCATACGACGACACCATGCAGCCTATCGTCTCCGTCGGTGGTCAACAACTGCCCGTCGAGGGCGGTCGTGGCAAGTACGTGGCTTCTGCCTCTTCGGTAGGTATGAAGGAATATTCTGCCAAACTCCAGGTGCCTGACCCTCTCACTGGCAACCTTGTGGACTATGATGTCAAGGCCTCCTACGAGGTCGGCGCGCCAAGTCTCGTCGTCTCTGCAACGAAGATGAACGCCATGTACCGTGGCCTTGATAATCCTATCGAGGTATCCGTGGCTGGTGTATCTCCTTCCGACCTTAGCGCATCTTGCTCTGGTGGCTCCATGAGCCGCAGCGGCTCTGGCTATATCGTACGTCCCGGTGCCGCCAAGGAAATCAGCATCAACGTATCTGCCAAAACCGATGGCAAGGTTCAAAACTTCGGCTCCAAGAAGTTCCGCGTATACGACGTGCCTGACCCTGTCGTAGCTGTCGTAGGTTCCAAGAATGGTAACTTCACTAAGTCTGCTGTCAATAATTTCGAAGTTAAGGCTGAGTTGAAGGACTTCGTCTTCGATGTAAGCTTCAAAGTCACCTCCTTCGTTGTCTCGACAACTAAGAATGGCTTCCTCGTCTCCGAGACCGTCAAGTCTGGCAGCAAGCTCAACAAGGCAGCAAGCGACCTCATGAAAGGTGTCGCACGCAACAGCCGCGTCTACATCGAGTCCGTCAAAGCAGTCGGCCCCGATGGCCGTGAGCGCTCGCTCAACGGCATTACTCTCAAAATGCAATAATCTATCTACTCACACACAGGTATGAAGAAGTTGTTTTTGCTTCTGGCCGTGCTCTTCTCGATGCCAGTATTCGCTCAGGATGATGTCGATACCGACGCCGTCCTCGAGGGCGAGTCTGATGGAGTCGTCGATGGTATCGTTGCCAAGCAGCATATTAAGAACAAGAGGCACTTGCAGCCCGCCTACGTCCGTGAGGCCAATGTCCTCTGGTCCAAGACCATCTGGCGTATCATTGACCTACGCGAGAAGCAGAACCTCTACCTTTATTACCCAATCAACACCAAGAGCGCAATCGATGAGCGTCGCTCACTACTTCGCACGCTTCTCGACGCTCTCTCTACTGGCGACATCAAGGCCTATAACCCTAACGCCGATAACGAGTTCGAGCAACCCATGGATATCCGTGAGGCGTTCAGCAAGTTCGACACCGAGCCTACCGACTCCGTCGTGACTGTTGACCCCGAGACTGGCGAGAATGTCACCAAGTATGTCTACGACATGGCCTCTTTGCCACTCGACTACGTGAAGAAGTTCATGATTAAGGAGGTATGGTTCTTCGATAGCCGCTACTCAGCGCTGAAATGCAAGATATTGGGTCTATGCCCTATCATCATCAAGCCTAACGAGGATGGCGACCGTCTCGACCAGAAGCTCCTCTTTTGGGTCTACTACCCAGCCGCAGAGCCTTTCTTGGCTAAGCAAGAGGCATTCACGTTCAGCAACGACGCTATGCGTCCCTCCTTGCACGACCGTCTTACTGCACGTCAGTTCGGTAGCTACATCTACAAGGAGTCGAACGTCTACAACAACCGTATCATCACGAGCTACGCCAAAGGTATGGCAAGTAATATTGAGGCGGAACGTATCGAGAACTCTATCTTCCAAAAGGAGCATGACATGTGGGCCTTCTAACCCCACAGCCTCATAACTTCACCACGAAGGGGAATCGTCTGTAAGCCTGACGGTTCCCCTTCTTTCACACAATAACCCATTCATTCACATGACTACCAATAATCTCACATCACTACTCGTCGCATCGTCACTCGCTTTCTCCCTGCTCACATTCAATAGCTGCTCTAAAGACTCTGCCGACCCGGAACCAGTCACCCCCACCCCTGTCGACACTGTCTCAACCACACCAATCACAGAGAATCTGCCCTCACGTGCCGACGCCATCAACGCCCTCAAAACTAACTCGTCCGACCTCGTCGTCACTGGCATTGCTTTCGACATCACGGCGACCACGGCGACAGTGGCGTTTCGCATCAATGTCGATAATGACAAGCTCTCGGGAGCGCGCATTGCTGTTGTCTTCTCCGACTATCCTGATGAGCAGTTGAACTATGGCGTGGGATGCCAAGAGTATTACATCAAGGCGGATAAGTTCGATGGGTTCGGCATTGCCACTGTGACCTTGACCGACCTTATACCAACAACGACGTATAGGTATCGCGCATACTACAATTACAGCGGTGAGAGCACTGGCTATGGCGAGGAGCAGACATTCACCACATTAGGGCCTACGGCATTCTCGACCGAGGCTGTCGACCTTGGGCTGTCAGTGAAATGGGCTAATACTAACCTTGGGGCATCACGTCTCTACCAGTCGGGTCTTTACTACCACTATGGCGACACGACACGCACTGCCTCACAAACCACACTGCCGTCTCAAGACATCCACGCCACGCCATACGACCCCGCAACGGTGGAACTCGGCGACGAGTGGTCGAGTCCCACGCGTGCTCAGATACTTGAGTTGGTGAATAGTTGCACGTGGCAGCCTGCTACGGAGCATGGACATGCGGGATTCCGTGTCTATGGCACGGGCAATCATAGTGAGTCATATATCTTCATACCTGCCGCGGGGTATTATAATGCGGCGGGCGACTTGACGCAATATGGCACTGGCTTCATGCTCTGGTCGGGGCAACAGGGCGACTCTAACGATGGCAAGGCATTGTGCCTGCAACTCATCTCGACCGAGGCTAATACGGGTTCATTGGGACGTGTTAACAAACTCTATCGTATGCCCATAAGACCCGTCAAGAAGTAAACACTTTTTGCTATATTTGCCTTTGATGTCACACTACATCCCTAAGCAAATGACAGACAACTCCTACTGTGTTATCCTCGCAGGTGGCACAGGCTCAAGGCTGTGGCCATTAAGCCAACCTGCAAAACCCAAGCAGTTTCTCGACATCGTAGGTGTCGGACGTTCAATGCTCCAACTGACCTACGACCGCTATACCGCCCTTTGCCCTCCAGAGCGATTTATTGTGGTGACACTCGAGGACTATATATCCATTGTGCATAAGCAGTTGCCCGATGTGCCAGCGGAGAATGTCCTTGCCGAGCCCTTCAAGCGCAATACTGCCGCTGCCATAGCCTACGCTGCGGCATACTTGAAGCAGGTCGCACCCGATGCGACAATGATTGTGACACCTGCCGACCACCTCATACTTAACAATGAAGTATTCACATCGTCGGTGCGTCAGGCCATTAAGCACGTCCAGGAAAACGACACACTCATGACCATAGGCATCAAGGCCTTCCGCCCAGAGACAGCCTACGGCTACATACAGGTAGGTGACAAGATTGACAACTCTGACCCGCATAGCCCCATACATACGGTTCGCACATTTACGGAAAAACCCGATGCCGACATGGCCAACACGTTCTTCGAGTGTGGCGATTTCTGCTGGAACTCTGGCGTATTCGTGTGGAGGCGTGAGTCGATAGAAAAGGCGTTGCGCGAGTGCATGCCGACAATGCAACATTGCTTTGATGTGCTCGACACTATGCCCGAGTCACGATGGGCAGAGCCGTTGCGCAATGCGTATGAGCAGGTGGAGACGATATCTATCGACTACGCTGTGCTCGAGAAGGCGCGCAACGAGGCAGTGTGCCTCACCCAAGCAGCATGGAGCGACGTGGGAGCGTGGAACGCTGTCTATGAGCAGAGCGGTAAGGATGCCAATGGCAACGCCGTGGTGAATGGCAACGCCTATCTGAAGAACTCTCAAGGATGCCTGGTGCATGCCGACCACGGCCAAGTAGTCGTGGTGGATGGGCTCAAAGACTATATGGTCATTGAGCGGAAAGGCATAACCCTTATCTGCCCGCGAGTTAACGGTGACTCGGCGTGGCGATACGCGTCGGAGGTGAAAGCCGAGATGGGCGTATAATAGGGGGCGGGCATCGCCCATACCCTCTTTTTCAGTACCTTTGTATGTAATTCCTCATGGTGAGGAACGTCTAAATTATACCATGTCAGACCCTAAGAAATACAAGCGCACGCTTGTGACGACTGCGCTCCCCTACGCTAACGGTCCCGTGCATATAGGTCACCTCGCGGGTGTCTATGTGCCAGCCGATATATATGTACGATATCTACGCTCGCGGGGGCAGGAAGTCCTCATGATAGGCGGCTCAGACGAGCATGGCGTGCCAATCACGATACGGGCGCGCAAAGAGGGCGTGACGCCTCAGGACATTGTGGATCGCTATCATGCCATAATCAAGAAGTCATTTGAGGACTTCGGCATCACGATGGATATTTATAGCCGTACGACAAGCAAGACGCATCAGGAGTTGGCTTCGCAGTTCTTCCGCACCCTCTACGACAAGGGGGAGTTCATTCAGAAGACATCGCAGCAATATTACGACCCGGAGGCTAAGCAGTTCCTTGCCGACCGATATATCACCGGCACATGCCCGCATTGCGGCAATGAGCATGCTTATGGCGACCAGTGCGAGAAGTGTGGCACGAGCTTGTCTGCCCTCGACCTTATCAACCCGAAGTCTGCTATAAGCGGATCTAACCCTGTATTGCGTGAGACGACGCACTGGTATCTGCCGTTGGATAAGCATGAGCCGTGGTTGCGTCATTGGATATTGGACGAGCATAAGGAGTGGCGATCTAACGTCTATGGGCAGTGCAAGAGCTGGCTCGACATGGGCTTGCAACCACGCGCCGTGAGCCGTGACCTCGATTGGGGTATACCAGTGCCTGTGGAGGGCGCTGAGGGCAAGGTGCTGTATGTGTGGTTCGACGCACCGATAGGCTACATCTCGAACACCAAGGAGCTGCTTCCCGACTCGTGGGAGAAGTGGTGGAAAGACCCCGAGACACGGATGATACATTTCATAGGCAAGGACAATATCGTCTTCCACTGCATCGTATTCCCGGCCATGCTCAAGGCGCACGGGGGGTACAACTTGCCCGACAATGTGCCAGCTAATGAGTTCATGAACCTTGAGGGCGATAAGATATCGACGTCGCGCAACTGGGCTATATGGCTCCACGAGTATCTTGAGGAGTTCCCCGGCAAGCAAGATGTGCTGCGCTATGTGCTGACGGCTAACGCCCCCGAGACAAAGGATAACGACTTCACGTGGCGAGACTATCAGGCGCGTAACAATAACGAGCTTGTGGCTATATTGGGCAACTTCGTGAACCGCGTGGTGGTGCTGACCCATAAGTATTTCGAGGGTAAGGTGCCGCAGGCGGGTGAGTTGCAGGATATAGACAATGAGGCTATCGCGGCATTCCGTGCCGAGAGGACGGAGGTGGAGAACCTGCTGGACAACTTCCGTTTCCGTGACGCTCAGAAGGAGGCTATGAACATGGCACGTATTGGCAACAAGTATCTGGCCGACACCGAGCCATGGAAACTTGCCAAGACGGACATGGGGCGTGTGGCGACAATACTGAACTTAGGGTTACAGATCGTGGCTAACCTTGCTACCGTTATGGAGCCGTTCTTGCCTTTCTCGTCGGAGAAGATATTGAAGCAGCTCAACATGGAGAAGCAGGTATGGGACACGATAGGTGACATGACGTTGCTCAAGGCTGGGCATGAGATAGGTCAGCCGGTGCTGCTCTTTGAGAAGGTGGAGGACTCGGTAGTCGAGGCGCAGTTGGAGAAACTGGCCAAGACGAAGGAGGCTAACCAGCAGGCGCAGTGGAAACCGCAGCCTATTGGTGAGACGATAGACTTCTCGGTGTTTGAGAAACTGGATATTCGTGTGGGTCTTGTGACGGAGTGCACCAAGGTGCCTAAGGCCGACAAACTGCTGCAATTCAAGATAGACGACGGGCTTGGCGGACGTACTATCGTCAGCGGCATAGCCAAATATTATAAGCCTGAGGAGCTTGTTGGCAAGAGGGTGCTATTCGTGGCTAACCTCGCACCACGCAAGTTGAAGGGCATAGAGAGCCAAGGCATGATACTCTCGGCCGAGGATGCGGACGGCAACCTGTCCGTCGTCACGACATCGGCTGATGTGCACCTAGGGTGCCAAGTGAAATAGGCATGCTGGGCAGAGAGGATATATAGCCTACTGACAATATGGGGCGGTGGCGAGCATCGGGTATCAGGATGCCGTTGCCGCCCTTTCTCATAGGCATGGCGTAGCAATATGAAGGACGAGAGACAAGAGAAACCCTATTCGGAGGCAGAGGAGGAGGTAGGGTTGACACTGCATGAGGCGGTGGAGCCTGACAATATGCCGAGGGAGAAGCTCAAGAAGTATGGCGCGAAGGTGCTGACGGACGTGGAGCTGTTGGCTATATTGCTGCGCACCGGTGTGCATGGGCGTAATGTGCTGGAGGTGGCTCGTGACCTGTATAGGTGCTATCGTGGCAACTTGGTGAAGATGGGCGAGGCTACGCTTGGCGAGATACAGCAGTATGTGAAGGGAATTGGTGAGGCTAAGGCGGTGGGTTTCATTGCGGCATTGGAGCTGGGGCGTCGCCGTCAGATACATGCTGTGCGGGAGTTGCCACTGACATCGGCCAGGGTGGCATACGATTTTTTCTCGGCCGAGATGGGAATGAAAGAGGTGGAGGAGTTTTATGTGGCGGTGCTGGACAACTCGGCTAATGTGCTGCGGTGTGAGATGGTGGCACGTGGCGGATTGACATCGACGGAAGTGGACATACGATTGGTGTTGTCGACGGTGCTACGGTGGGGAGGGTCGAGGTTTATGATAGCGCATAATCACCCGTCGGGATGCAGGGAGCCGAGCAAGCATGATCGTGACCTCACGGCGAGAATATGCAGAGCTGCCACAGTGGTGGGGTTGCAGATGTTGGATCATATCATCGTGGTGCAGGGTAGGGGAGACTGCTATTACAGTTTCCATGAGAATGGGGCGTTGGCAAATTGACATATAGCATAAAAGCATAACAAGCAGTATAACATCATCAGAGCCATGGATATACACATACTTGACCAGAGCAACAGCGTGATAAACTCGTATCTTGCGGAGATGCGGGCAGTGGGCGTGCAGGACGACCGCATGCGATTTCGGCATAACATACGTCGCATAGGGCAACTTATGGCGTATGAGGTGAGCAAGACGTTGGAATATGCGCCACGTGAGGTGACGACACCCCTTGGCGTGGCTACGGTGCAGATGCCCGAGGAGAATATCGTGGTGGGAACGATATTGCGGGCTGGGTTGCCGATGCATGAGGGCGTGCTGGATGTGTTTGACAAGGCGGAGAATTGCTTTGTGTCGGCATATAGGGCATACGATCAGAATCATGGGGTGGAGATACATTTGGGTTATGCAGCTACACCGCGGCTGGATGGTAAGGTGCTTATCGTGGCCGACCCTATGTTGGCTACGGGGAAGAGCATGGTCAGCACGCTCAGGCAGTTGCTGAAGTATGGCGTGCCGCGGCATATACATATCCTGTCCATCATAGGGGCGCAGCCGGGTGTGGAGTATCTTGTGGAGAACCCGATAGGGGTGGAGACGACATTGTGGGCGGCCACGGTGGATGGGCAGCTAAATAGTGACAGCTATATCGTGCCGGGACTTGGTGACGCTGGCGACCTGGCATACGGGACAAAGGAGTAGGTGCTTATGGCGGTGAAGACGAAGACGGTGTACGTCTGTTCGGAGTGTGGGGCGGAGAGCCCGAAGTGGGTGGGTCGTTGCCCGCAGTGTGGGGAGTGGAACACGTATCAGGAGGAGCAGGTGGTGGTGGATAAGAAGCCTTTGGGAGGGGGGCAGGGTACGGCATTGGTTATGGAGGCGCGGGCTGTACCGTTGAGCAGTGTTGAGCAGCGTGACGTGGTGCGGATGACCACGGCGAATCAGGAGCTGGACAGGGTGTTGGGTGGCGGCATAGTGCCGGGGGCGTTGATACTCATAGGAGGCGAGCCGGGCATCGGGAAGTCGACGTTGGTGCTTCAGATGGCGATGCAGTTGCCGCGGAGGGTGCTGTATGTGTCGGGCGAGGAGAGTGTGCAGCAGATAAAGCTCAGGGCAGACAGGATATCGCGCGCTAATTCGGACAACTGTATGGTGGTGTCGGACACGCGCATAGACGTGTTGCAGCAGCATATAGACCAGACACGTCCGGATATAGTGATTGTGGACTCTATCCAGACTATGCAGACGGAGCGCACGGACTCATTGCCGGGGTCGATAAGCCAGATTAAGGAGTGTACAGCGGTGTTGATGCGCATAGCCAAGACGATGAGCCTGCCGATAGTCATCATAGGGCATATCAACAAGGATGGGCAATTGGCAGGGCCTAAGGTGCTGGAGCATTTGGTGGACGTTGTGTTGCAGTTTGAGGGTGACAGGAATTACCTGTACAGGATATTGAGGTCGATAAAGAACCGCTTTGGGTCGACAAACGAGATAGGGATATTCGAGATGATGGGCGACGGGTTGCGTGAGGTGACTAACCCGAGTGAGATGCTGCTGGGCGAGTATGCGGAGGACTTGAGTGGGGTGGCGATAGCGGCGGCTATGGAGGGGGCTCGCCCGTTCTTGATAGAGACTCAGGCATTGGTGTCGACAGCAGCATACGGCACACCGCAGAGGTCGGCCATGGGGTTTGACGTGAGGAGAATGAATATGCTGTTGGCGGTATTGGAGAAGAGGGCGGGGTTCAAGATAGCGGCAAAGGATGTGTTTCTGAACTTGGCGGGTGGCATCAAGGTGACGGATACGGCGTTGGATTTGCCTGTGGCGGCGGCTGTGTTGTCGTCGAGCGCGGATATGGCGATAGCCAAGGGGGTGTGCATGGCGGGAGAGATAGGGTTGTCGGGTGAGTTGCGCCCTGTGGCGAGGATGGAGCAGCGGGTGCGTGAGGCGGCTAAGTTGGGGTTCTCGAAGATAATCATACCACGTGGCACGCGTATGGCGGCACCGCCTGATGGGATTGAGGTGTGCAAGGTGGGGCGGTTGAGTGAGGCTTTCAGGTTGCTATTCAAATAGAGGCGCGATGAAGAAGTTCTTCCCGATATATGACATCAAGGCGATAGACAAGCGCACGACGGAGTTGCAGGGGATAGAGTATATCCAGCTCATAGACCGTGCGGCGAGGGCGTTGTGCGACTGGGTGACGGACAACTATACGCGGCGTAAGGTGGTGGTGCTGGCTGGGCCGGGCAATAATGGGGCGGATGGCATAGGGTTGGCTATATTGCTGAGGGAGAGGGAGTGGATGGTGGACGTGCACACATACACGGGATATAAGGGTAGGCGAGGGGAGAATAATGAGGCGTATTTGAGTCAGCTGTCGGACACGGATGTGGAGTATGACGAGAATGAGCCGAGGCCGGAGTTGACGGCGGGGTGTCTTGTGGTGGATGCGCTATTTGGCACGGGGCTGAAGCGAGACCTTGAGGGGCCAGCGGCGGAGGTGTGCAGATATATCAACGCGAGTCATTGTGAGGTGGTGAGCATAGACATACCGTCGGGGTTGGGCAATGAGGACAGCTATTTGGAGGCTACGGGCAGGGAGATAATGCGGGCTACGCATACGGTGACGTTTCAATTCCCGAAGATGGCGTTCTTCTTGCCGGAGTTGGCGAAATATATAGGGCGATGGCATGTGCTGGATATCAGGCTTGACGCGCGTGCGATAGAGGAGGCTCCGACCTTCATGTATTACTCGGACAATGCCGAGGCTGCGGCGTTGGTGCGTCATAGGGACAGGTTCGCGCATAAGGGGACTATGGGTCACGCCTTGCTCTTTGCGGGGTCGGAGGGTATGTCGGGGGCGGCTATCCTGGCTACGCGGGCCACATTGCGTAGTGGCGCGGGGTTGGTGACGACGGCTACGGCGGGGCGGTGCTATGTGCCGTTGCAGAGTGCCGTGCCAGAGGCTATGGCGATTGTGGCGCATGGTGGGCGTGAGGATATTGTGGAGTGGGACGTGAGGATGGATAAGGAGCGTGTGACGGCTGTGGGCATAGGGCCGGGTCTGGGTCGTGACGTGGCTACGCGGGAGTTGGTGCGCAAGGTGATAAAGACATACGGGGGCCGTGTGCCGCTGGTGATAGATGCTGACGGGTTGTACGCATTGCGGTCGCTGTTGGATGAGGGGATGGAGCTGCCTACGGGGGTTGTGATGACTCCTCACCCTGGGGAGCTGGACTGGTTGACTGAGCCGCATAGGGAGATGGTGGAGAGGATAGACGCGGCGTGCTTGCTGGCTATACGACATCAGGCGGTGGTGATATTGAAGGGGGCGTTCACTATGACGGCGTTGCCTGATGGGAGGAGGGTGTTTAACACGACGGGGAACAGTGGCATGGCTACGGCTGGGTCGGGGGACGTGTTGACGGGGATAATATTGGGGTTGCTGGCTCAGGGGTATAGGCCGGAGCATGCGGCGTTGCTTGGGGTGTCGTTGCATGCGGCGGCTGGTGATTGCGCGTCGAGGGAGTTGACGGAGGAGGCTATGACGTCGGGGGACATTGTGGGGCATATTGGCGCGGCATATCGGGAGTTGCGCAAAGGAGGGAAAAGGGTGGAGTAGTTGTAGGTGATACACTCAAAAAGGGGGAGTGTGTGGTCAAAAAGGGGTTGTGGTAATGACAACCAGCCGATAAAAAGTGTAGATTTGCGATAAATAGAACGATAAAGACAAAAAGACATCATACATGGAGAACAGTAGCATTGACTGGGGTAAGCTCGGCTTTGGCTATATGAAGGCCGACTACAACGTGCGTTGTTATTACCGCGACGGAAAGTGGGGCGAGATAGAGGTCTCGTCGGAAGAGAATATAACGATACACATGGCGTCGACGTGCCTGCATTATGGTCAGGAGGCGTTTGAGGGCATGAAGGCTTTCCGTGGCAAGGACGGTAAGATACGAGTGTTCCGCATGGACGAGAACGCCAAGCGATTGCAGCACACGAGTGACGGCATTATGTTGGCGAAGTTGCCCATAGAGAAGTTCGAGGAGGCTGTGCGCAAGGTGGTGAAGTTGAACGAGAGGTTCGTGCCGCCCTACGAGAGTGGTTGCTCGATGTATATACGCCCTTTGTTGATAGGCATTTCGCCAAGGATAGGCGTAGGTCCGTCGACGGAGTATCTGTTTTTGATATTCGTACAGCCTGTGGGTCCGTATTTCAAGGACGGGTTCAAGGCTACTCCTGTTGTCATTTTGCGGCAGTATGACCGTGCGGCGCCGCTTGGTACCGGCACGTATAAGGTTGGTGGCAATTATGCGGCGAGCCTTGTGCCGGGCGACCTTGGGCATAAGATGGGCTACTCGGCGGTGCTGTATCTTGACGCTAAGCAGAAGAAGTATGTGGACGAGTGTGGCCCGGCGAACTTCTTTGGTATCAAGGACAACACGTATGTCACTCCTAAGAGCACAAGCATCTTGCCATCTATCACGAACATGAGTTTGCAGCAGTTGGCAGAGGACATGGGTTTGAAGGTGGAGCGCAGGCAGATACCTGAGGAGGAGCTTGCGACGTTTGAGGAGGCGGCGGAGTGTGGCACGGCAGCTGTTGTCAGCCCTATCTCGAAGATAGATGACGCCGATTTGAACAAGACGTATGAGTATTGCAAGGACGGCAAGCCCGGCCCGGTGTGCACGGCGTTGTATAACAAGCTGCGCGCCATACAGTATGGCGACGAGCCGGACGTGCATAATTGGGTGTCGATAATCGATTAATAGCGAAGAGCGACATATATGGGCCGCGGCATCGAGGGGTGTCGCGGTTTTTTTTTGCGCATGGCGGGGTGTGGTGGGGGACGAGAGACCCCGACATGCCGAGGTGGCGTGCCGGGGTGTGTGAGGAGTGATGGGGGTGTTAGACGGTCATTATGTCCTTTTCTTTTTGGGCGTAGAGGTCGTCGATCTTCTTGATGTGGGTGTCGTGGTATTTCTGGATCACGGCTTCTTTGTCTTTCTGAAGGTCTTCGCCGAGGCCGTCTTTTTTAAGTTTCTTGAGGCTTTCTATGGCGTCGCGTCGGATGTTGCGCACGGCGACTTTGGCGTCTTCGGCTGTTTTCTTTGCCATTTTGGCGAGGTCGCGACGTCGTTCCTCGGTTAGAGGTGGGATCATGATTCGGATCATCTCGCCGTTGTTGTCGGGGTTGAGTCCGAGGTTGGCGGCCATGATGGCTTTCTCGATGTGGCTAATCATGGACTTCTCCCAGGGTCGTATGGCGATGGTGCGCGGGTCTGGGACGGAGACGTTAGCTACTTGGTTGAGTGGTGTGGGCGTGCCGAAGTAGTCGACTTTTATGTCGTCGAGCACGTGCGGGTTGGCTTTTCCGGCTCTGATTTTGCCGAGCTCATAGTCGAGATGCTCGATGGTTTTGCCCATCTGCTCGTTGGCGTCGTCAAGGATGAGCTCCAGTTCTTCCTCCATAATGTATTGAGTTGTTGTGTTGTTGTTTAGGATATGCCCATGAGGAAGTCGCGTTGACGTTCTTGTGGGCGGTAGAAGTAGACGAGGCCGTAGGATTGGCAGGTGTCTCGTTTATTGTCGGAGTCTATGGGGCCGATGGATGATTCGACCTCGTTCCATATTTTGAGTATTATCTCGTCGGCGCGTGCGCGCGACTCGTCGAGTTTGTCTTTGAATTTCTGGACTGTTTGGAGTATGTCGCGGTGCGTGTTGTAGTGTGCCTCGAATATTTCGAGTTTGGCTCGCACTATGGCTATTGAGGGGTTGTAGATGCGGCATCGAGCGCCTTCGGCCATGCGTTGTTCCTCGCCCTCGACTATCGCGTGTCCCCATTCTATGAGAGTTTTGTCGGTTGAGAGGTCGGGGACGGCGGAGCCGCAGTCTTGGAGACGGAGTGTTTTTCGGGCTTCGGGTTTTATTTCGCCTCGTGCTATGCACATGTTGAATACCTGGACGAAGTGTGAGAGGAATAGCCGGAGAGTGCGTGCGGAGTCAGTCAGTTGTCGGTTTGCGGCTATTTGTCGGTCTTTTGAGTCGAGGCATTGTCGGAGTGCTTGTTCGAAGAGAGGGGTGAATGAGGCGGCTTCGAGGGCTGTTTTTTGAGAGAACAGGAGGTTGGCGGGTGGGGTTTTGTCCACCTGTTCGACAGCGGCTTTGAGGGCACGCAGTCTTGCTTGGTCGGTATTTGGCAACCTCCGGTAGGGCATGTGGCTGAAACGTTAACGATTTGCAAAGATAGTGAATGGGGTGAGAATATGCAAGGGGGAGGATGTATAGTGTATGAGGGTTGTGGTGGAGGGGTGTGATTTGATTATTTTTTGGAGTGATGTGTCGTGTGCGGGTTTGTATTCATGATTTAGTATGTGGGTATAATAGGGGGGAGGGGTTTGTGGGTGATTCGAGGTGGGGGCTTGTATTCTTTGGGGTTGGTGAGGACACGGTGCGTGTGGATAGTTATAGCAAGGTGTTCGAGGTTACATTGGAGGAGAGTCTGGGTGGCTTTTGTTTGATTAGCGAGTGGGGTGGTGTGGCGTCGTGGTGTAGTCGGGCGGGGTGTTGTTGTGTAGAGTAGATTAGGTGAGAGAAAAGTTGTGAATGTAGGAGTTAAGCATTATCTTTGCACCGCTAAAATGCATGGGCGGCCCGTTCGTCTATCGGTTAGGACGAGAGATTTTCATTCTCTAAAGAGGAGTTC